>LRMT01000085.1 GCA_001725945.1 Cupriavidus sp. UYMMa02A
GGCCCATCGGCGGCGGCACGCCGCAGATCGACCCGCGTCGTGGCGGCACGCGGGCGCAACGGCGCGACACCCTCGGCGGGAAGCATGGGCTGCTGCCCGTTTTCGTAGCCGGTAGCCACGGACTCCAGGTAGCCCGGCGGAAACTTCTGTTCCGGTGTGACGGCGGGTGGTGCAGGCAAGTTGCCTTGCGCCAGCGCGACGCTGTTGGCACACAGGCCCAGCACCCGCAGCAGGATCACGACGCGCCGGCGCGGCGCAGTACGGTACGGCGCGCGGCAGCCCGGCTCGGGATTCGGAATGGGTAGTCATCTCGGTTCTCCAGGAGGAGCCATCGCTCCGGTTGGGACATCGAGCGTTGGCGCCGCGCTCGACGCTGATTCCGCAATGACCGTGCCACGCACTGAAAAGGCTGTATGGCGCGCATTGCGCCACTTTCCGAGGACCAGGAGAACGGACGGCGCCAACAGGCGCCGTCTGCGGTGTTGGCCGTGCGCCAACAACCGGATCGCGAGATGGGAAGCGGGACGGCGCTACCGGGCCGGCACCATTGGCGGGGGATACCAGTTGCCGCCCGTCACGGCGGCATCGGGCCCATAGGTGCGAAACGTCAGGTGGTAGTCCTGCCCGCCCGGCGTGGGCAGCCAGTTGCCGTCGGGCGCGCCGGCAGGTTTCTTCGGCGCGAAATACAGCGTCAGCGAGCCGTCTCCGCCGTACTGCAGATGCGACTCCTTGTTGAGCAGGTATCGTTTCTTGGGGTTCTCCATCACGCGGAAATTGACGGCATCGACCGCGATGACAGACCAGAAGTACCGCACATGGGCGGACGGGAGATCGGCCTTCTGAAACGTCATGGTGTAACTGTTGGCCCCATTGAGCCTCGCCCCGTCGCTGCCCGCAGCACCCTGGAAGTACACAACCTCTTCAGCCGTATTCGCCCAGATGCCGGCAAAGTTCGCCCGCGTGCGGGCCTTGTAGTCGCTGCCGTACTGGCCGATGACGCCAGGCCGGGCCCAGCCATTGCGGACGACGCCAATGTCCGTCGTCAACGACTGCATGAATTGCGGGATCGCCTTGTCCCGGATCACGCGGTCAATGCGCTCGCGCTGGTCGGGACTGGCCGCCACCTCAGCCGCGATCTGGCGCACGCGCGCCTGCAACGGCTCCATGCCCGGATTGATATCAGGCTCCGAATTGAGCGCCACTGCAGCCGAAGCGAACGCTTCCACACCGGGTAGCCGCGTATTGGCAAAAGCCGGCGTGACCGGCACCGGATCGATGCGCGGCGTGCCCGTCATGCGGATCTGGATCTGGCGCTGCAGCTGCACGGCCTGCTTGCGGTTCTTGCCGATCTCCACCCGCGCGAGCACCCGCGCGGTCTTGCCGGGCAGATCGATGCGGCGGACATCGGGCTGCAACTGCACGCTGGCGCCTTTCAGGCACAGGCCGTAGCGGCTGGCCGCCCGCTGCGGGTAGGTGCGCTCGTTGATGTTGACGACCGTCTCGCCCCAACCATTGAGGAACTGCACGGTGTAGTAGCGGCCCTGGATCAGCGGCACGCTGAATACCATGCACGTGCGCTCGTCCACGCCGATCCACGCCTCGCTGTACACCACGTCCAGGTTCGGGTTGGCCCAGCTCACGCCGCCGACGTCACGGTGCAGCATCTCGTTCCAGCGAAAGCGCTCCTTGTGGAAATCGGTCTGCTCCTGCCGCAACACCAGCAGGCGCCCCAGCAGGTAGACATAGGCATCGGCCACGTCCTGGTCTGCCACGTTCTGATCGGCCACGGTATTGGCCGGTGGCGCGGCTTCCTGCTGATGGGCGCATGCCGACAGCAGCGCGGCAACCGTGACGGCCAACAGAGCGGCGTGACGTCGCATGCGCATCTCCTAAAGATGACTCGGGATTCGATAGATTGTGGCAGCTCTTCGCGCCGCGCAACGTCAGCTTGCGCCCGCAAATGTGCGTCGCGGCGCAATCAGACACTTCGCCGGGCGCCGCCCGCTGCCGGCAAGGCGGCAGGGGCAGCGGCATGAGGATGCGGGCCCGCGGCGCTCGCTACGCCGGCTTCATCGCCCACGCCAGCACCGCCGGCATCGGCACGACAAAGTCGTTGCCCTTCATGTACGACGCGACCGTACCGCGCAGTACCGCGCGAATCTCGTCGCGCGCCTTCGGGCTTTGTGCGCGCAGCGTAGCGGCGGCGCGCACCGTGCCTTGCGCGAGCGCGTCAAAGAGCTGGTCGGGCGCGGAAAAGCGCCACAGTTGCGGCACCTGACGGCAGCCAGCACCCGTAAAGCCTGCTTTCTGCAGCGCGCTGATGCATTGCGAGGGATCGCTGAACTGGAAGAAATTGGGACCGGCCGGCAACCCCACGTCCACCGAGCCATAGGCGCGGATCGCGGCATACACGGCGCCAAAGCCGATTGCGCGATCTGGCGCGTCCCAGACCGTAAATCCGATACGGCCGCCGGGACGCAGCACGCGAAACGCCTCGCGCAGCGCCTGCTCGGGATCGGTCAGGTGGCACATGCCGAAGCCGTTGACGACGGCGTCGAAGCTGCCCGCGTCGAACGGCAGGTCCTGCGCGTCGGCCTGTTCGAAGCGCACGCCCGGATGGGTCTTGCGTGCCAGCTCGACCTGCGCGGCCGAGAAGTCTATGCCGAGCGTGTCCGCGCCACGCCGGGCCGCCGCCGCGGCGACATAGCCGGCGCCACTGGCCACATCAAGCACGCGCTGGCCGCTGGCGACGTGAGCGCTGTCGAGCAAGGCCTCGACCGACTGTGTAGTGACGACCGTGAGCTGCTCGTGGTAGCGGCTGACAACGCCGGGATCTTCCCAGCCGGCCAGCTCGAAATCACGGAAACTCTCCCCCGTGTGATCCATTTGCACCCTCCCTGGCGAAAATCGCTGCGGGGCGCTGCCTGCCGCCCTGTCCGGACGCACGCCCCCCGGGCGCGCCTCTGCCAGACAAGCGAAGTATAGTCACCACGGGCCGCATGGTCAGCCACGGCACGCGAGTCGCCCCGGCGAGGCCGCCTCGACGGCTTTCCGTTTTGCCGCGGTCGTCAGTGCGCCCCGCTCACCCGCCACACGGTATTGCCGACGTCGTCGGCAACCAGCAGTCCGCCGCGCTTGTCGATGGCGACGCCGACCGGACGCCCTGCGCGTCGCCGTTCTGGCTGACGAAGCCCGTCAGCACGTCGAACGGTGCGCCATTGGGGCGGCCCTTGTCGAACGGTACGAAGATCACCTTGTAGCCGGCAAGCGGCTTGCGGTTCCAGGAACCGTGCTGGCTGACGAACATGCCATGCTGGAATCGCGCAGGCAGGCTGTTGCCGCCGGCCGCGGCCATGCCGAGCGAGGCCGTATGCGCGCCCACCGCATAGTCCGGCACGATTGCCTTGGCCACCATGTCCGGCGCGGGCGGCTTGACGCGGTCGTCGACGTGCTGTCCGTAGTAGCTGTAGGGCCAGCCGTAGAAGCCGCCGTCCCTGACCGAGGTAATGTAGTCCGGCACCAGGTCGCTGCCGATCTCGTCGCGCTCATTGACCGAGGTCCACAGCACGCCGCTGGAAGGCTCCCACGCCATGCCGTTCGGATTGCGCAGGCCGCTCGCGAATACCCTGTGCTGCCCGGACTTGCGATCCACTTCCCAGATGGCCGCACGCCCCACCTCCTTGTCGATGCCGTTCTCGCCCACATTGCTGTTCGAACCCACCGTCACATACAGCTTGCTGCCGTCAGGACTGGCGATGATGTTCTTGGTCCAGTGATGGTTGATCGGTCCGGCCGCAGGTCCACCACCTTCTGCGCGGGTGCCGTGATGCTGGTCTGCCCCGGCTGGTACGGAAAGCGCAGTACGGCGTCGGTATCCGCCACGTAGAAGTCATTGCCGACGAGCGCCATGCCGAACGGTGAATTCAGGTCCTTCAGGAACACCGAGCGTGCGTCGGCCACGCCATCGCCATTGGTGTCGCGCAGCAACGTGATGCGGTTGGCGCTGGGCGTTCCCGCGCCCGCGCGTTTCTGCACCTTCTTCATGATCCAGCCGCGGATGCCCTTGCCGTCATCGGGCTTGGGCGGCGCGTTGGTCTCTGCCACCAGCACGTCGCCATTGGGCAGCACGTAGACCCAGCGCGGATGGTCGAGCTTGTTGGCAAATGCGACGACGGACATGCCTTCGGCGGCCGTCGGCCTGGCGCCCTCGGCCCATCCTTTGGCGGGCGCGATATGGACCGTCGGAATGGCGGTCTTGTCGGGTGGAGGCAACTGTGGCATGGGACCGTAGCCGGCCTCCGAAGGCAGCTTCGCCGATTCGCCGCACGCGCACAGGGCCACGGCGACCGCGACCGCGGCAATGGTGGTCGCACTGCGACGCGGTGCGGGATGGCGTGGCTGCGGCATGGCGGCACCTCCGGTCAAAGCGGTCTCGCCTTGACTATAGGTGCGCACTCCGGCCGCCTCTGTCAGCGCAGACGAAGCGCACTGTAGGACGTTGCCCGACACCTGCGCCGGCCGCCGCGCGCTTCAGCCGCGATGCGGGGTGTCGAGGCCCTTGATCACGGCGGGCCGGGCCACGAACGCTTCGAGCGTGCGCGTCACATGCGGGAAGTCGCCGATGCCCACGAGGTCGGCTGCCTCGTAGAAGCCGAGCAGGTTGCGCACCCATGGGAACGTGGCGATATCTGCAATGGTGTAGTCATCGCCCATGATCCACGGCCGGTCGGCCAGCCGCTGGTTCAGCACGTTGAGCAGGCGGCGGCTTTCGGCCGCGTAGCGGTCGCGCGGACGCTTGTCCTCGTATTCCTTGCCGGCGAAGCGGTGGAAGAAGCCAACCTGGCCGAACATGGGACCGATGCCGCCCATCTGGAACATGACCCACTGGATGGTCTCGTACCGGCCCGCGGCATCGGCGGGAATGAACTTGCCGGACTTGTCGGCCAGGTACAGCAGGATGGCCCCCGATTCCCACAGCGGCAGCGGTTTTCCGCCGGGCCCGTCGGGGTCGATGATGGCCGGGATCTTGTTGTTGGGATTGAGCGAAAGGAACTCCGGCGACAACTGGTCGTTGTGGTCGAAGCGCACCAGGTGCGGCTCGTAGGGCAGCCCGGTTTCTTCCAGCATGGTCGACACCTTCACGCCGTTCGGCGTGGGCAGCGAATAGAGCTGGATGCGGTCAGGATGCTGCGCTGGCCATTTGCTGGTGATCGGGAAAGCAGACAGATCGGACACTTGAACTCCTGGCGACTGGCGGCGCCGCACGGGCGCCGCTTCGAAAGGTCCGATGATAAACCGCCCCCGCCGCCGCTGCAGGCACGGCCGGCTCATCGCGCCACCCGAGCAAGCTGCGGTCCAAATACAGCAGGCTGCAGCAGTCTCGCTGGCGTCGCGGCCGCCACCGTCATGGACAATGCAGGATAGCCACAACGATCAGCGCAAAACGTCAGAACAAAGACAAAAGAAAATCGGGAAACCGGCAGAAGAAAGACGACCGGAAAGACAGGAAGGAAAAACGAAAAGCAGAAGTGGTGCCCATGGGCAGGATCGAACTGCCGACCTCTCCCTTACCAAGGGAGTGCTCTACCACTGAGCCACATGGGCGACGTCCGGTGCGGGGCACTGGAGCGGGAGACGAGTCTCGAACTCGCGACCTCAACCTTGGCAAGGTTGCGCTCTACCAACTGAGCTACTCCCGCGTTGCTGGCTCCTCGACCTGGGCTCGAACCAGGGACCTACGGATTAACAGTCCGGCGCTCTACCGACTGAGCTATCGAGGAACAACGTTCCCTCATCAAGAGGAGGCCGGATTGTACAACGATTGCTTGGCAGTGTGTCAAGCGCTGGCCGAGGATTTTTTGAAATCTTCGCTGCTCCCGCGTCGTCCATTGCTGGCCCATGCCTGCCGTCGCGACCCACATCGTGACGGCCCACACAGCGCTAAACTCTGCCACTACGCATCAGGAGTCCGCACCCATGACCACCCTTCGCACGCTCTACCCCGCCATCGAACCGTATGCCACCGGCACGCTCGATGTCGGCGACGGCCACGTCATCCACTATGAGCGCGTCGGCACGCCCGGCGCCAAGCCGGCGGTGTTCCTGCATGGCGGGCCGGGCGGCGGCATCAGCGCCGACCATCGGCGGCTGTTCGATCCCGCGCGCTACGACGTGCTGCTGTTCGACCAGCGCGGCTGCGGCCGCTCCACGCCGCATGCGGGGCTCGAGGCGAACACTACGTGGCATCTTGTGGAGGACATCGAGCGTCTGCGCGAGCTTGCCGGCGTGGAGCGCTGGCTGGTATTCGGCGGGTCCTGGGGCTCCACGCTGGCGCTGGCCTATGCGCAGAAGTATCCGCAGCACACCAGTGAACTCGTGCTGCGCGGCGTCTATACGGTGTCACAGGCGGAGCTGGACTGGTACTACCAGTTCGGCGTGTCGGAGATGTTCCCGGAGAAGTGGGCGCGTTTCCAGGCGCCTGTCCCCGAGGCGGAGCGCGGCAACATGATGGCCGCCTATCGCAAGCTGCTGACCGGTGGCGACAAGGCAAAGCAACTGGAAGCCGCACGCGCGTGGAGCGTATGGGAAGGCGAGACCATCACGCTGCTGCCCGACGCCGGCAACAGCGCCAAGCACGACGATCCGCATTTCGCGCTGGCGTTCGCGCGGCTGGAGAACCACTACTTCACGCACCGCGCATGGCTCGAAGACGGGCAGCTATTGCGCGACGCGCACCGCCTGGCGGGGATTCCCGGCGTCATCGTGCATGGCCGCTACGACATGCCCTGCCCCGCGCGCTACGCATTTGCGCTGCACCAGGCCTGGCCCGACGCCGACTTCCATTTGATTGAAGGCGCCGGGCACGCGTGGACCGAGCCCGGCATCCTGGACCAGTTGATCAGGGCAACCGATCGCTTCGCGCAGCAGTAGCGTGCGCGGTGCGGTCCGTCCTCCCTCGTCAGTCGCGGTCCGGCGCGCCTGGCGGGAACAGCTTGCGGTACGGCCTGGCGTCGTCCACTGCGCGCGCGAACGATGGCCGTGCCAGCAGGCGGCTGCGGTAGGCCCACACGTGGGTCAGCGCCGGGTCGATCGGTTGGACCCAGTCGGCATAGAACAGCGACGGTGCCGCCGCGCAATCCGCAAGGCTGAAGGCGCCGGCCGCAGCCCATTCGCGGCTGGCCATGGTCCGGTCCAGCCACTGGTATGACCGGTCGAGCAGTTGCCTGGCATCGGCCACACCTGCGGGATCGCGCGCTTCAGGCGCGCGGATGTAGTCGAACACGATGCGCTGCATCGGCGTCATGACGTAGTTGTCGAAGAAGCGATCCATCATGCGGACTTCGAGCGCCTCGTCCGCGCCCGGCGGAATCCAGCGCACGGGGCCGCGGTGGTATGTGTCCAGGTACTCGATGATGATGCTCGATTCGACCACGGTGCGTCCCGCGTCGAGCAGTACCGGCATGCGCTTCAGGGGCCATAACGCGGCATGTTCCGCTAGCGCGTCGGCATGCTCGGACGACAGCATCCGCCATTCGAACGGTATGCCGTTTTCATAGAGTGCGATCAGGACCTTCTGGCAGTACGAGGAAAACGGGTGCGCATACAACAGCATGGTTGCCTCCGGGGTGAGGTAGCTGGCCGAAGTTGCAGCTTACGCCATCGTCGGCCTCGCAACGCAGTCGCCTGCCATCAACAAGAGCAGCGATGTCAGAACACCCCCAGCGCAAGGCCGGCCGCCAGGCCGGCTCCGATCTCGGCGCAGCGTTCGAGATCCTCGGCGCCGATTTCCTTGGGCGCCAGGATGCGTTCTGGCGTCTGCGCGTGCGTGCAGACGATCAGGCCTGGTGCCACGCTCTTCAGCCGCCAGCCGGTCGCGATGCGGTCGATCTGGCGCAAGGCGTTCTGCCCATCGCTGCCCGCGCAGATCATGGCCGCGTAAGGACGTCCGTTCACGCGATCCAGCGCGGCGTAGTAACAGCGGTCGAAGAAATCCTTCATCAACCCCGACATCGCCGCCAGGTTCTCCGGCGTCGCGAACAGGTAGCCATCGGCGGCCAGCACGTCGGCCGGTCCGGCCTCGACTGCCCGCAGCAGCCTGACCGTAACGTCCGCTTGCTGGCTCGCGGCGTCGGCGGCGGCGCGGGCCATCTGCGCGGTGCCGCCGGTCATGGTGTGGTAGACGATCAGCAGGGTCTTCATTCGTGCACGCTCATGCTCGCAAATTCCGCGGCGACTGTAGCATGCGCGTGCGCGCCGGCTACCGTTGCGCCAGACGCTGCGACAAACGGCCCAGCAGCGCCGCGCCATCACCGCGCCACGCGCTGCCATGCATGCACGCCAGCGTGGTGGGATGCAGGTCGGCCAGGCGCTGCAGATGCATGCCGGTGTCCGGGCTGTGCGCGTAGTAGTCCATCTGCAAGCGGAAGGCTTCGCTCGATTCAAGGATGTCGGCTTCTGTCACCGGCGGATTGACATCGCCGGGCTGCGTGAACAGGTCACCGCAGAGCAGCGTGCGCGTGGTCTCTTCGAATGCCATCGAGCATTCCCAGCCATGCGGCACGTGCGGCGTGGCCAGCCAGCGAATGCGGTGCGTG
The DNA here is from genome assembly GCA_001725945.1 of Cupriavidus sp. UYMMa02A. Lineage (GTDB taxonomy): Bacteria > Pseudomonadota > Gammaproteobacteria > Burkholderiales > Burkholderiaceae > Cupriavidus. Next base: position 8,595 of record LRMT01000085.1, read on the forward strand.
CCCAGGCTGATGACCTCGCCATCGGCCATGGCACGGGCCGGGCGCAGGGCCATGTCATTGACCGACACCATCGCGGCGATCTGCCCGCACAGCGGCACGGCATCCGGGGCGAGTTCGAGGAACTCGTTGAGCGTGCCGCATTCGTCGGACTCCACGTGGGAGAACCCGACATAGGCCAGCCGCGACACCGGCATTACGCGCTCGATCGCAGCGCGGATCTGCGCAAACAGCTTGCGCGGACCCGTGTGGTAGAGCAAAGGCCTGTCGTCCACTACGAGGTACTGATTGAAGGAGAACCCGCCCGGCATATCCTGCGGCGGGACGGGCGTGGAGATGCGGTAGATGCCATCGGCAATCTCGTCCACGGCGGTGGCGGATCCGGTCTGTGCCATGTCCATTCCTTTCCTTTCCGTTAGGCCGGGCAATCCGGCCCTCACGCAAACGCGCTCGGTGCGCTCGCCGCTCAATCGGTCCTGCCCGACTTGCTGTCGACTTCCGCGCGCAGGCGCTCTTCCTGCTCGCGCAGTTCGGGCGTGAACGCCTCACCGAAATCTTCGGCTTCGAACACCTGGCGGATTTCGATCTCGGAGTCGCCGTCCATCGGGTTGGGACAGCGCCTGACCCACTCGACCGCTTCGTCCATGGACTTGACCTGCCACAGCCAGAAGCCGGCGATCAGTTCATTGGTTGCCGCAAACGGGCCATCGACCACGGTCCGCTGACTACCCGAGAAACGCACCCGCTTGCCGCGGGAACTCGGATGCAGGCCCTCACCGCCGAGCATCACGCCCGCCTTGACGAGTTCCTCATTGAACTGGCCCATGGCCGCCAGCATTTCGGTGCCGGGCATCTCGCCCGCTTCCGACTGCTTGGTTGCCTTCACGATCACCATCACACGCATTGTCATGCCTCCGTGGGTGCGCGGCCACCGGGAATGGATCTGCCGCACAGTGTTTCAGGGGCCACTTTCGTGGCTGTGGCGCGGCGCGCGCGCACGGCTACAGGCTAGGAGCGATTGCGGCGGCAGGCAACCCGTCGAGGCAGTCGCCGCAGAACCGCCCTCACCGCCCATCAAAGCGCCGCGCCAGCCCCTCGCCCCGAAATGCGTCGACCACAAACTCGATGAACACGCGCGTGCGCGGCGGCAGCAGCGTGCGACTCGGGTAGTAAAGCGAGATCGGGCCGGAGTCGGCATACCAGCCGGGCAGCAGGCGCATCAGCGCGCCGCTTTCGAGCCGCGGTGCGGCGTGCGGCATCGGCAGCAGCGCTATGCCCAGCCCGTGCACGGCGGCGTGGGCCATGGCCTCTGGATCGTCGAAGATCAGCCGCGTGCGGTGTTCGGCCGGCGCCTGCTCGCCCACCTGGTTGCGCATGGTCCATGCGCGCAGTCGGCCGGTGGCGCCGGAACGCCGCACGATGCCGTCGAGCGCCGCCAGCTCGGACGGGTGCCGGGGCAGCGGGCGTCCCTTCATATACGCCGCGATGCCACCGCGACGACATGGGTGCGGGCAAGCTCGCGCGCGACGACACCCTCGGTCAGCTCGATGCCGCCGCCAATGGCGGCATCGAAGCCGTCGCGGATCAAATCCGTTGGACGGTTCTCGAAGTGCCAGTCGGGCACGATGCCGGGGTAGAGCGCCAGGAACTCGCCCAGCAGCGGCACCAGGTATTCGCGCCCGAACGCCAGCGCCATGCTGACCTTGAGCACGCCGGCCGGCTTGCCGGCATCCTGTGCCGCGCCGGCGAATGCGTCGCGCAGTGCCGAGTACGGGTTGGACACCTGCGTGAGGAACTGCTCGCCGCCCGTCGTCAGTGTCAGCCGCCGCGTGCTGCGATGGAACAGTCGCAGGCCCAGATGCCGCTCCAGGCGCGCCACATTCTTGCTGATCGCCGCCGGTGTCAACCCGAGCCGGCGTGCCGCGGCCGAGAAGCTGCCGGTTTCGGCGCTCAGAACGAAGGATTCGAGCAGGTTGAGGGCTTCCATGCCCACAGCTTATACCAGTGGTTGAAAAACATGATCCGCAACGATGCCTACCGGTAGGGGAATGCGCTGGCCATACTTCGATGCACCAACCCCTTCACGCTTTCAGGAGCATAGGCATCATGGGCACCCCTCTTTCCGGCAAGGTCGCATTCATCACCGGCGCGCGCGTGCATCGGCGCGGCGGTCGTTCGCCGGCTGGCGCGCGAAGGCGCCGCCGTGGTCTTCACCTATCAAAGCTCGGGCGCGGCGCACAGGCGCTGGCCGAAACGATCAACGCCGCCGGCGGCCGTGTCCAGGCCATCCAGGCCGATGCGGCGGATGCCGCCTCGCTCACGCGCGCCGTCGACGATGCGGCCCGTCAATTTGGCAAGATCGACATCCTCGTCAACAATGCCGGCGTGCTGCTGCTGGGCCCGGTCGACAGCTTTTCGCTGGAAGACTTCGACAAGACGTTGGCGGTGAACGTGCGCGCGGTGTTCGTGGCAGCCAGGGCAGCATTGCCCTACATGGGCGAAGGCGGCCGCATCATCAACATTGGCAGCGTGAATGCGGATCGCATCCCGTTTGCGGGCGGCAGCGCCTATGCCATGAGCAAGGCAGCCCTGAAGGGCCTGGTGCAGGGCATGGCGCGCGATCTCGGACCCAGGGGCATTACCGTGAACAACGTGCAGCCGGGGCCGACCAATACCGACATGAACCCCGAGCACAGCGACTTCGCGACTTCTCTGCATGGCCTGATGGCGTTGCAACGCCACGCGCGGCCGGATGAAATCGCCGGCATGGTGGCGTATCTCGCCGGACCGGAAGCAGGCTTCGTCACTGGCGCCAACCTGAACATCGACGGCGGCTTCAGCGCCTGACGGGGATGCCACTCCGGCAGGAACCCGCATAAGAAAGAGCGGATATATTCGTTAGCGCAAAGTAGCGATCGGGTTACGGTTGCGTGCTGACGGGGCTGCTTGTGCCGGTAGCAGCCCCCATGATCCACATGGCACCCATGACCGATGACTGCATCCCGACGACAATTCCTGCGCTACGGCGCGGCGGCCACCGCCGCTATCTCCACCGACACACTCCGTCTTGCCGCATCCCCCGCTGCCGGCGCAGCCCGCGCACAGGGCCGCCCGCTGCTGAAAGCCGGCGACCAGAAAGGCGGCCTGCGCGCACTGCTCGAGTCCGCCGATGCATTGCGCCGACTGACCTACGATATCCAATGGACGGAGTTCCCCGCGGCCGCGCCGCTTGCTGAAGCGCTGAACGCGGGTGCGGTCGACTGCGGCCCCATCGGCGATGCGCCCGCGATCTTTGCGCTTGCCGCCGGCTCGCGCATCCGCCTGATCGGCGTCAACCGTTCCGATCCTTTCGGCACTGCCGTCCTGGTGCGGCCCGATTCGCCGTTGAAGCGTGCGGCCGACCTGAAGGGCATGAGCATCGGCACCAATCGCGGCTCCATCGGCCATTTCGTCGCGCTCAAGGCACTGGAATCGGCCGGGCTGCGGCCGGAGGATGCCAGCATCCGTTTCCTGCCGCCGGCCGATGCCAAGCTCGCGCTGACCAGCGGTTCGGTCGATGCCTGGGCAACCTGGGAACCTATACCGCCATGGCGGAGACCAGCGGGCATGCGCGTGTGCTGGTCAGTGGGCGCGGGCTATGGTCGGGCCTGAGCTACCTGGCCGCGACCGACAACGCGCTGGCGGCCAGGCGCGCCGTGCTGGCCGATTTCCTGCAGCGCGTGGTGCGTGCGCAGGCCTGGTCCTACCAGCACGTGCCGGAGTTCTCGGCGACGCTGGCGCGCATCATCGGCATTTCGCCGGAAGCGGCGCGCCTGCAGTTCGAGCGCCGGCACACGCAGTGGCAGAAGATCGACGAAACCGTGATCGCCGAGCAGCAGCGCACCGCGGACTTCTACCTGAAGTCGGGCCTGCTCAAACAGCGGCTCGACGCGCGCGCCACGTTCGATGCCGGCTTCGCCATCGCCTGAACTCAGTAGCCGTAGCTGACGGGTGCCTCGTAGTAGCCGCGCGGCTGCGGGCCGCATGGTACATAGCCGCCGACATCACCGCGATAGCAGTAGCCCGGCGGCACGGCGGGCTCGCCATAGCTCACGCGGCGCCGGCGGCGCATAGGCGACCGGCGGGGCGCCATGGCCACGGGCGCGGCCACCACGG
>LRMT01000086.1 GCA_001725945.1 Cupriavidus sp. UYMMa02A
CAAATGCCCCACCGACGAAGTCCCCGGAATCAGCAACACATTCGGCGACCGATGCAGCAACCAGGCCAGCGCCACCTGCATCGCCACGCCCCGATCCGTTCCGCTACCTTTGACAAGCCCGCCGCTGAATCGGCGTGAACCCGCCAAGCGGAAAGAACGGGACGTACGCAATCCCCTGCTCCGCCAGTTCATCCACCAGCGCATCATCGCCACGCTGCACCAGGTTGTACTGGTTCTGCACACAGACAATCGGCGCAATCTTCTCCGCCTGCGCTACCTGTGCCGACGTCACGTTGCTCAGCCCGATATGGCGAACCAGCCCCTGCCTTTGCAGCTCGGCCAGCGCAGTGACCTCCCTTTCGATCGAGCCCTCCGTCGGCGCATGGATATCCCCCATGAGCCGCAGGTTGACGACATCCAGCACCTCCACACCCAGATTGCGCAGGTGTCATGGACCGCTTGCCGGATGGTCTCCGGCTCAAGCGCCGGCAGCCACGAGGCGTCTTCGCGCGGCGGGCGCCTACCTTGGTGACGACCACCAGGTCATCCGGGTAAGGATGGAGGGCTTCGCGGATGAGCTGTTGGTGATGTGCGGACCGTAGAAATCACTCGTATCGATGTGGTTGACGCCGGACGCGACGGCTTCGCGCAGCACGGCGATCGCTGCGTCACGATCCTTCGGCGGGCCGAACACGCCGGCCCGGCTAGCTGCATGGCGCCGTAGCCCATGCGGTTCACGGTGTGG
>LRMT01000087.1 GCA_001725945.1 Cupriavidus sp. UYMMa02A
CGTTAGTGACATCGAATCGCTCAAGTACGTAGCTGTACATCGTCGATCTCAGACGTACGTAGCTGTACATCGATCGATGCTCGACGTACGTAGCTGTACATCGATCGATGCTCAGACGTACGTAGCTGTACATCGATCGATGCTCAGACGTACGTAGCTGTACATCGATCGATGCTCAGACGTACGTACGGCTCGATTTCTCGGTGTTCGGGCCATGGCGCATGCGTCGTGAAATCCGCGCGGCCCAGCAGTTGCTGACCGAGCTCACGGGGCAGCCGCCGCGCTATTTCCGCGCGCCGGCCGGGCTGCGTAACCCCTTCCTCGAACCGGTCCTGTGCACGGAGGGATTGCAGCTTGCCGCGTGGACGCGGCGCGGCTTCGACACGCGCAACGGCGACCATGCCGGCCGTGTCGCACAGCGCCTCATGCGCAACCTGTCCGCCGGCGACGTCCTGCTGCTGCATGACGGCAACAGCGGCGTCGATGCGGTCGGCAAGCCGCACTGCACGACCGTGCTGCCCGAACTGCTTGCAAGAATTGCCGATGAGGGCCTGCGCTGCGTGACGCTCCGGGCCGGTATGGCGGCACGGGACTTGCGTACGGCTTGATACAATGAGCACAATCCCGCGCACCCCACATTACCCACCTCGTGTCGCCGCTCCATCTCTCGCATTTCACTGCCACCAGTTGCATCGGCATCGGGCTTGACGACACGCTGAGTGCGCTGCGCGAGCAGCGCGGCGGCCTGGCGCCGTGCCGGTTCGGCGATGTCCGTCTGAATACGTGGGTCGGCGAGGTACCAGGCGTCGACGACGTCACCCTTCCCCCCGTGCTGGCGGACTTCGAGTGCCGCAACAATCGCCTGGCGTTGCTCGCGCTGGAACAGGACGGTTTCGCGGACCGTGTGCGGGACGCCGTGGCGCGCTATGGCGCGGACCGCATCGGGGTGTTCCTAGGCACCAGTACGGCAGGCGTGCTGCAGACCGAACTGGCCTACCGCCAGCGCGATCCGCAGACGGGTGCGCTGCCGCAGGGGTTCAGCTATGCCGGCACCCACAGTCCGTATTCGCTGCCAGGGTTCGTGCGCGGGTATTTCGGGCTGCAAGGCCCGGCAAGCGCGGTGTCATCGGCCTGCTCGTCGGGCGCCAAGGTTTTCGCTTCGGCGCGCCGCCTGATGGAAGCCGGGCTGATCGACGCCGCCGTGGTGGGCGGTGTGGACTCGCTGTGTCACACCACGCTGTATGGCTTCGACTCGCTGGAACTGCTCTCGGACCGGCCGTGCCGCCCGTTCGACGCGGACCGCAACGGCATCTCGATCGGCGAGGCCGCTGCCTTCGTGCTGCTCGAGCGCGTGCCGGAACCGGCCCCGGACGGCGCCATCCTGCTGCTTGGCATCGGCGAATCGAGCGACGCGCACCACATGTCCGCTCCCCACCCGGAAGGCCTGGGCGCACGCACGGCCATGGAGCAGGCCCTGGCCAGCGCCGGTGTCTCGCCGGCAGCGGTCGACTACGTGAACCTTCATGGCACGGCCACCCGAGCCAATGACAGCACCGAAGCGCGCGCCGTCATGGCGCTGCTGCCCGGCACGCCATGCAGCTCCACCAAGGGCGCCACCGGGCACACGCTCGGCGCCGCGGGCGCACTGGAAGCCGTGATCTGCGCGCTGGCGCTGCGCCACGGGCTGCTGCCGGCCGGTATCAACACCGCGCAGATCGATCCGGCGCTGGAGGTCGACTATCGCCTCGCCAGCAGCGAGCAGCCGCTGCGCCATGTGCTCAGCAACGCGTTCGGCTTCGGCGGTTCCAACTGCAGCCTGCTGCTCGGCCGCGCAACGGGCGGACAATGACCATGGCCGCACCGCTTCTCGCTTTTATCCAGGGTATTGGCGTGCTGGGTCCAGGGCTCGGCAGCTGGGACCAGGCGTGTGAAGTGCTGGCCGGACGGCAGCCCTACGAACCTGCCCCGACCGAACTGGCGCCGCCCGCCATCCTGCCTCCGGCCGAGCGGCGCCGCAGCGGTACGGCCGTAAGGCTTGCACTCGGCATCGGGCAACAGGCCGTGGCTGCGGCGGCATCGACGCGGCGGACTTGCCCACGGTGTTCACCTCGTCGAGCGCCGACGGGCACAACTTCCACGCGGTCTGTGAAGCACTGGCGCAGCCCGAGCCGCTGATGTCGCCGACCCGCTTCCACAACTCGGTGCACAACGTCGCGGCTGGCTACTGGTCGATTGCCACGCGGGCCATGCGGCCGGCCAATGTGCTCAGCGCGCTGGACGCGAGTTTTGGCGCCGGCCTGCTCGAAGCAGCCGCGCAGGTCTCGGCAGACCGGGAACCCTGTCTGCTGATCGCCTACGACTCCGACTACCCGGAACCGCTGCGCACGCTGCGGCCCATCGCCGCGCCGCTCGGCGTGGCGCTGCTGTTGTCACCGCAAGCTTCGGAGCGGTCCCTGGCACGGATCGAGGTCGGATTGACGCGGGATTCAGCAACGCAGATGGATGACGCCGCGCTGGAGCACCTGCGCCGCTCGGTGCCGGCGGCACGCGCCCTGCCCTTGCTGCGCGCCGTCGCCACGCAGTCGGCCAGCACGGTGGTGCTCGACTACCTGGACGGCCTGCAGATGCAGGTGGCCGTGCAGCCGCTGTCGCGGTCCCTGACTGGCGGATAGCGTGCCAGCCCCGTACACGCCGCTCGACCACGCCTGGATCGCGGCCCGCATTCCCCACCAGGGCAGCATGTGCCTGCTCGACAGCGTGCTTGACTGGGGCACCGATTTCATCCGCTGCCAGGCCACGAGCCATCGCAGCAAGGACAACCCGCTGCGTGCACACGGTCGCCTGGCCGCCGTGTGCGGCGTGGAATACGCGGCGCAGGCGATGGCCGTGCATGGAGCGACGCTGCAGCAGGACGGACAGCGCCCGCGCATGGGCTACCTGGCGAGCGTGCGCAAGCTGGTGCTGGGCATCGAGCGGCTTGACGATATCGATGGGCCGCTGACCATCGAGGCGCACCGCATCAGCGGCGAAGGCGCCAACGTGCTTTATGCGTTCGAAGTCAGCGGTGGCGGAAAGCGGCTGCTTTCCGGCCGGCAGCGGTCATCCTGGATGTGGCGCCGCCCGGCGCCGCGTGAACAGGCTTACGCCTTTGGTGCCGGCAGGATCTTGCCCGACACGTCGCCGAAACCGACGACGTATCCGTTGCCCACTGCAAACCCGGTCATGACAACCTCGTCGCCGTCCTCGAGGAACGCGCGGCTGCTGCCGTCTTCGAGCTTCAGCGGCTCGGCGCCGTTGCGGGTCAGCTCGAGCAGGCTGCCGTAGGAATCCGGCGTCGTGCCGCTGATGGTGCCCGAGCCCATCAGGTCGCCCACGCGCACATTGCAGCCGGACACCGTGTGGTGCGCCAGTTGCTGCGCCATGGTCCAGTACATGGCCTTGAAGTTGGTGCGGCAGATCGTGGTGGCCGAGGCGGCACCGTGCGGGCGCAGCGCCACTTCCAGCGCGATGTCGTAGGCATTCTTGCTCTGCTGCCGCAGGTACGGCAGCGGCTGCGGCGACTGCTCGGGGTTGTCGCGGCGGAACGGCTCCAGCGCTTCCATGGTCACCACCCACGGCGAGATCGAAGTGCCGAAGCCCTTGGAATTGAACGGTCCGAGCGGCACGTATTCCCACTGCTGGATGTCGCGCGCGCTCCAGTCGTTGAGCAGCACCATGCCGAACATATGGTCCGGCGCGTCGGCCGTGCTGACCGGCTCGCCCAGCGCTGTTTCCTTGCCGACGATAAAGCCGACTTCGAGTTCGAAGTCGAGCTTGCGGCACGCGCCGAAAATCGGGCGCGCTTCGTTCGGCAGCTTGAGCTGGCCGTTCGGGCGGCGCAGGTCGGTACCGCTCACCACCACCGAGCTCGCCCGACCGTTGTAGCCGATCGGGATTTCCAGCCAGTTCGGCAGCAGCGCATTGTCGGGATCGCGGAACATGCGCCCGACGTTGGTGGCGTGCTCCTTCGACGAATAGAAATCGGTATAACCCGGAATCTCGACCGGCAGGTGCAGCGTGGCCTGGTCCATCGGCACCAGTGCGCGGTCGCGCAGCGCAGCGTTGTCGCGCAGTGCGGCGTCGGCACCCGACAGCAAGGCGGTCAGGCGCTGGCGTGTTTCCGACCACACCGGCTTGCCCAGCGCGATGAAGCGGTTCAGGCTGCCGGCGGCAAAGGTGCCCTTCGCGGCTGCCGGCAACAGGCCGGCCTCATCCAGTGCGGCGAGGTCCAGCACGGCATTGCCGATCGCCACGCCGACGCGCGCCGGCTGGCCCTTCACGGAGAAGATGCCGTACGGCAGGTTCTGCAGGGGGAAATGGGTCTTGCCGTCGTTGGCGGATTCAATCCAGCTGGTGGTCGGGGCGGTCATGAGGGACTCCGGAGAATGTCTGTGGCACGCGGAACTTGCCGCGTGCCGTTTGATTGTTTTGTATGGCTGCGTGTGACGATTGACGACTGCCGTGCTCAGCGCACGTTCGGGTTGAAATGCTTCTTCAGCCCTTGCCAGCAGGTGTAGTACTCCTGCTGCAGCGACGCCGAGCGCGCCGCGTACGGCGTCGGCCGGATCACGCCAGGCGTTTCGAACATGAACGCCATGGTGTCGGTGATGTGGTGCGGCGCGGAAGTGTCGGCCGCGGTGGCCTTGGCAAAGGTTTCCGCATCGGGGCCGTGGCCGCTCATGCAGTTGTGCAGGCTGGCACCGCCCGGTGCGAAGCCGTCGGCCTTGGCGTCGTACACGCCGGTGATCAGGCCCATGAACTCGCTCGCGATATTGCGGTGGAACCAGGGCGGGCGGAACGAGTTCTCCATCGCCAGCCAGCGCGGCCCGAAGATGACGAAATCGATGGTATCCACGCCCGGCGTGTCCGACGGCGACTGCAGCACCAGGAAGATCGACGGGTCCGGATGGTCGAAGCTGATCGAGCCGATGGTGTTGAAGCGGCGCAGGTCGTACTTGTACGGCGCGTAGTTGCCGTGCCAGGCGACCACGTCCAGCGGCGAATGGCCGATATCGGCGCGCCACAGGTTGCCCTGGAACTTGGCCACGAGCTCGAAATCGCCTTCGCGGTCCTCATAGGCGGCCACCGGCGACATGAAATCGCGCGGATTGGCCAGGCCGTTGGAGCCGATCACGCCCAGATCGGGCAGCTTGAACAGCGCGCCGTAGTTCTCGCAGATATAGCCGCGCGCCTCGCCATCGGGCAGTTCCACGCGGAAGCGGACGCCACGCGGGATCACCACGATTTCCTGCGGCTCCACATCGAGCCGGCCCATTTCCGTCACGAAGCGCACACGGCCTTCCTGCGGCACCACCAGCATTTCGCCGTCGGCGTTATAGAAGAAGCGGTCCTGCATCGACTGGTTGGCCAGGTACAGGTGGATGCCGCAGCCCGTCATGGCTTCCGGACCGCCGTTGCCGGCCATGGTGACGATGCCGTCGACAAAATCCGTCGGCGTGGTGGGCATGGCCGGCGGGCTCCAGCGCATCTGGTTCGCGACGGCGGCACTTCGTCGAAGCGGCTCAGGAAGCGCGACTGCTCGACCAGCGTGAACGGCTTGTGCACGGCACCGGGACGGATGCGATACAGCCAGGAACGGCGATTATGCGCACGCGGCGCCGTGAAGGCCGTGCCGGACAACTGCTCGGCATACAGGCCATACGGTGCGCGCTGCGGCGAGTTCTGGCCCACCGGCAGTGCGCCGGGCAGCGCCTCCGTGGCGAACTCGTTGGCAAAGCCGGACATATAGCCTTGTTCGGCCAGCTGGGTGTGCGTGAGGTTCATGGTCGGATCAGCGTCGGGGGGGTCGGGGTTGGGTGCTCGGATAAATTACGGAATACGTAATTCATTTACCATATCGTAATCATCCGGCACGGACGTGTCAAACCGTTGCCAGGTGCGCGCGCGAAAACGCACATCACTGACGTTGTAGGCCGGAAACGGCCAAGAGGTGGAATAAAGCGCGCAAAAGCGCGGGAACCGGCGCGCGAAAGGATTCAGCGCGAAAGAATGTGCCGGGTACGCGGCAACGGACTGGCGGAGGGGAGGCTGCAGACGACAGCAACCGGCACAGTGCGCTGGCACCGTGCCGGTTGCTGTCGCCAGACTGTCCGGCAGTAGGCTGCCTGCGCCGGCCCGTCTGGAACGTGGCCGGTCAGGTAGCCATGGGAAGGCTGGCTAGTGGCCCTCGCCTGTACCGGAGCCGAAGCTCCCGGTAGCCGGGCTGGCTGCTGTCGCCGGCGCACTCGGGGCGGCCGCCTGGCCGGCCATCGAGGCCGCCGTGACACCGCCATTGCGGCTGGCGATGAATGCGTTTACGTCGGCAGCAAGATGCTGCGGCGCCAAGACGACTTCAAGCCCCAGGGCTTCGCATGCGGCCAGAAAGGTCGACATGCGGGGATCGGCTTGGCCAGACTCTGCCCGCAGGTACGCTTCTCGCGAGATTCCCGCCTTACGGGCAACGTCTTCCTGCTTCAGCTTGCGCGCTCGACGCACGCCCGCAGTTGCCGGAACGGTTCGCTAGCGCCTCTTGGCACGGCTGTACTGTTCATGTCGGTCTCCAGTCACCAGTGAAAAAAGTGCGCGGACGTGCATTCGAGTATAGAGCACGCAAAGCATTCCGTATGTAACTGCCGAAACACTTTGTGCAGATTTCTTGCAACGAGGTTTTGAGGGGCCTGAGCCGGCGATTTATGGGCCGGATACTGCACAGAATCGTCGCACCGCCCTGACAGTAACGAAAATGTGGCGATTGCGTTGACGCGAAAGGCACATCCATTGTCTCCCTGGCCCAGCGGGTAATAACTTCGTTGACAAACCGACCGGTCGTGCTATTCTGCATTTCATGCAAAAAGGCCAACTCACGCGCAACGCCATCATCGAGCAGGCGCTCGACACAGCCGCCCGGGTCGGTTTCGAACAGCTTTCGCTGGCGAGCCTGGCCGCGGACACGAATATGTCCAAGAGCGGCCTGTACGCGCACTTCAAGTCGAAGGAGGCGCTGCAGCAGGCCGTGCTGGAACTGGCCGTGGAACGCTTTGCTGCGATGGTCGTGCGACCCGCCATGCGGCAGCCGCGCGGCGTGCCGCGACTGGAGGCATTGTTCGAGGGCTACCTGGAATGGCTGGGCGGCACGGTGACGCAAGGACGCTGCCTGTTCATGGCGCTGGGCCAGGAGTACCGCGACAAGCCAGGCGCGATCCGGGACCAGGTGGTGCTGTCGCTGAAGGACTGGCACAGCACCATCGCCCGTGTGGTCGCGGACGGCATCGAGGAAGGCCAGCTTGCACCGGATGTCGATGCTCGCCAGTTCGCCTTCGACATGGTGGGCATTGGCATGTCGTTCCAGCAGTCATTCAAGCTGCTGGGCCGCGCCGACGCCGAAACCATGGCAAGGCGCGCCTTTGCCGGCTTGCTCGCCCGGACGCGCCAACAGCGCCGGCAGCGGACTAACCCAGCCACGATGATCCTGCCCGCGGGGCAGGCTTATTATTCAAAAAAAGCACGACTGGTCGTTCTTTATGACAGCGTGGACGGATCGCCTGATCTTTACCCTTCGGCCGACCAGATCCGCGCGCCAAATCAGTTGGAGGTGTTGGTAGTGAGGCAAGGACTTTCATCATCGGCTCCCGGTGCCGCCGCAAAGCGCACCACGCCGTCGCAGGCAGCATTGGGCGCAATAGCACGCTTGCGCTGGCAGGCCGGCAGCTTGCTCAATCCGGCGGGTACCGCTCGGGCGCTGGAGCGGCTGTGGTTCAGGCCGCCCAATGGCCCCCCGAACAGTGCGGCACTGCGCCTGCTGGAACGCGCGCGTGCCGACTGGGCGCTGGTCGTTGGCCATGGACCGAGCCGGCGCGTGCGCGTGTACCGCTGGGGCACCAGCGGCCCGGCGGTGCTGCTGGCCCATGGCTGGGGCGGACACGCGGGCCAGTGGCACGCGGTCGTCGACGGACTGCTTGCGGCGGGGATGCGCGTGGTGGCCTTCGACGCGCTGTCGCATGGCGCGTCGGATGCGGCGTGCGCGGCAGCACGCAGACCTCGGTGCTCGAGATGTCGCGCTCGCTGCTGGCGGCGGCGTGGCACGCGGGACCGGTGCATGCGGTGGTGTCGCACTCGCTGGGTAGTGCCGCCGCCGCGCTGGCCATCCGCGAGGGCCTGCCCGTGCGTGCCGCCGTGATGGTCGGCCCGCCGGCCGACATGCACGAGGCGTGTGCAGGCATGGCCTGGCAACTCGGCATCGGTCCGCGCGTGCTCGCCCGCATGCAGCGCGACAGCGAGCAATGGCTGGGCATGCCCTGGTCTGCGTTCAATGTGCCCGATGTGGGCCGCACGCGCCCGTGCCGCCGACGCTGGTCATCCATGACCGGCACGACCGCGAGGTGCGCTGGGAAGATGGCGCCGCGATTGCCGGCGCGTGGCCGCAAGCGCAGTTGCTGACCACCGAAGGCCTCGGCCACCGGCGCATCCTGCAGGACGCCAGCGTCATCGCGCGCATCGCCGGTTTCATCGGGCCCGCTGTCACGCGGCCTTTGCCAGGGCTGGCGCAGCCAGACCTGGCCTTGCAGTGAATGCGGGAGATTCGACATGTTCCTGGTCAGCAACGACATGACAGCCACGCTGCCGGCACGCGCCTCGATGCGCGTGGTAGCCGATCCCGGTGAACGCGTCGCCTTGCGCTGCACCGATGGCGAGCTATGGCTGATCCGCGACGGCGATCCGAAGGACGCCTCGCTGGCCGCCAGCGAGAGCTTCACGCTGCCCGAGGCCAGCCGCGTGGAGTTGTACGCTGTCACCGCGGCGACGCTGCGCGTTACCCGCTGCCGGTCCGGCAGCGCCGCCACGAAAGGTTGGCGTGGCCGGTTCAGACGCATGCTCGGCCTGACCGGTCCTCTGAATTCGGGCGCTAGCCGCCGCTTTGGTGGCGGGGCACGACGCGCAGCGTCGCCCCGCTCCATCGGTGGGGCGTGGTCGCCTGTCGGTTAATTGCTCAAATTGCCTTTGGCAGCCTGCTCCCGAAGCATTTCACGCAGCCTGAACTTCTGGACCTTGCCCGAGGGTGTCGCCGGCAAGGCATCCTGCACAATCAGCCGCTCGGGGATGTACTGCAGCGCCACCTTCTGCGATTTCAGGAAATCCACCATCGTCGGCTTGTCGAAGCCCTGCCCTTCCCGCGGCACGACCACGGCGCACGCACGCTCACCCAGCCGTTCATCCGGATACGCGACGATGGCCACCTGGGCCACGGCGGGATGCCGGTACAGCAGCGTTTCGATCTCCACGACCGGAATGTTCTCGCCGCCGCGGATGATCACGTCCTTGCTGCGGCCGGCGATACGCAGATAGCCCTGCGCATCGAGTCTCGCCAGGTCGCCGGTGTCGAACCAGCCCTCGGCATCGGTGGCATTCAGGTGGGGCCGCTTCAGGTATCCGCCGAAGTTCGAGCACGCGCGCACAAGCAGGCGGCCGATCTCGCCGGCCGGTACGCACGCATCCTGCCCGTCCACGACCTTCACCTCGACGCCGGGCAGCGGCACGCCGTCCGTCGTCGAGGCACGCTCTTCGCTGTCGTCCGGCAACGTGGTCGTCACCGCGCCGTTCTCGCTCATGCCCCAGGCCGACACAATGCTCGCGCCCAGCGCCGCGCGCGCCCGTTCGACCAGCGCCCCGGGAATCGGCGCGCCCGCGCACAGGAAGGTACGCAAGCTCGGCACGGGTTGCCCCGAGTCCGCCACCGTGCGGGCCAGGTCAGTCAGGAACGGCGTCGATCCCATGGTGAAGGTGACACCGGCTTCGCGAATCAGCCTGGCCGCCTGCACCGGATCCCAGATGTCCTGCAGCACCGCATGCGCGCCGAGCACCACGGGCATCATCAGCCCGTACATGAAGCCGGTCTGGTGGGCCATCGGCGAGGCCATCAGCACGACATCGTCAGCGCCGAGGTGCAGCCGTCCGGCATACGGGATGATGTTGGCCAGCAGCGTGTTGGCGGTGTGCATCACGCCCTTGGGCTCGCCCGTGGTCCCGGAGGTGTAGATGAGCTGGGTGACGTCGTCCGGCCCGGGACGATCGCGCGTCACGATGGCGGCCGCGTCCGGATCATGTTCCCGATCGGATCCGCACAGCATAGCCTCGAACCCGTCGGGGCCGTCGCTCCCCGTGATCACCATATGGCGCAGGTCCGGCAACGACGAGCGCAGGCCCGCCAGCATCCCCGCATGGTCGAAACCACGGAAGCGCTGCGGCACGACAGCCACCTTGCTGCCCGCGTGCGCCAGCATGAACGACAGCTCGCGCTCGCGGAAGATGGGCATCAGCGGATTGAGCACCGCGCCGATGCGCGCGCAGGCCAGGTACAGCGCCGTAACCTCCCAGCCGTTGGGAAGCTGGCACGACACCACGTCGCTGCGCGCGACGCCGAGCCGGCTCAGCCCGACCGCGATACGCGCCACCAGCGCATCGAGCTGCCACCACGTAAAGCGCCGCACCGCGCCGCTTTCCACCTGCAGCGACGTGATCGCAGGCTTGTCCGGCGCGCGCGCCACGCTGGCCTCGAAATAGTCGTTGATGGTGCGGTCATGCCACAGCCCCGCTGCCACGCTCGCCGCGCGGCGCGGCGCAATCAGTACCGCATCGAAATCCATGGCTTGTCTCCTGGTTTTTTGTGGGGTTCCGTACTGCGTGTCGTCTCAGGCTGGCACCGAGGCACGCCCGGCACGGTTGCGCGCGATGATGGTCTTCATGATCTGGGCCGTGCCGTCGCCGATCTGGAAGCCCAGCACGTCGCGCAGGCGCTGCTCCATCACGCCGCGGTCATAGCCGCCATGCCCGAACGACAGCAGGCACTGGTGCACCACGTCATAAGCCAGTTTCGGCGCCCACCACTTGCACATGGCCGCCTCGGCCGTGTGCGGCAGGCCGTGGTCCTTGAGCCAGAGCGTCTGCAGGCACAGCAGGCGCGCGGCCGTGACCTGCGTCTCGAAATCCGCGAGCGGATGCGACACGCCCTGGAACGCCGACAGCGGCTTGCCGAAGGCCTGTCGCTCGGCCACGTAGTCCCAGGTTTCGTCCAGCGCCGCCTGCGCCACGGCCATCACCTGCAGGCCAATCAGCGCGCGCGAGAAGTCGAAGCCCTGCATGACCTGCACAAAGCCCTCGCCCTCTCTGCCGAGTAGGTGATCCGCCGGCACGCGCACGTTCTCGAAGAAGATCGAGCCGCGCCCGATCGCGCGCTGGCCATGGCAGTCGAAACGGCTGCGGGTGATGCCGGGAAGATCCATCGGCACCAGTACAGCCGAGATGCCGCGCGCACCGTCTTCAATGCTGCCCGTGCGCGCAAACACGACCGCGGCATCGGCCTGGTCGGCCGCGGAGATCGACGTCTTCTCGCCGTTGAGCACATAGCTGTCGCCGACGCGCTCCATGCGCAGGCGCAGGCTGCCCGCGTCCGACCCGCCGCGCGGCTCGGTCAGGGCGATGGCCAGCAGCGCCTCGCCCCGGGTCAGCCGCTGCAGCCACGGCCGCCCCACTTCCGGCAACGCATGCTGCGCGAGGATCTGCCCGTTGAGCGAGGCCAGCAGGTTGACGTATGACATGCTCAGGTCCGCGCGCGCCACGGCTTCATGGATCACGCCGGCAGCCAGGCAGCCCATGCCCTGTCCGCCGCACGCTTCCGGCAACTCGGGGCCGATGAAGCCCATCTCGCCCATCTGCCGCATCAGCCCGCGGTCGAGCACGCGCGTCTTGTCGCGCTCCAGGAAGCCGGGCGCGATGCAGGCATCGGCAAAGCGGCGCGCATGTTCGGCCAGCGCCTGCAGGTCTTCGTTGAGGTAGGGATTCATGGTGTCTCCTCGGTCTGCCTGGCGGCGCCTTACTTCGCGTACTTGCGGAAATCGGGCTTGCGCTTTTCCTGGAAGGCCTTGACGCCCTCGCGCGATTCCTCGGTGTCGTAATACAGCTTGAGCGCATACATGCCCATGCCGGCGATACCGCTCTGGTGGGCGGTGTCCATGTTGAACGAGCGCTTGGCGATGGCAACCGCGGTCGGGCTCTTTTCAAGGATCTCGTCGCACCACTTCTGCACCTCGCGCGAGCTGTTCGTGCGGCACCACGCCGTTGACGAGGCCCATCGCCAACGCTTCGGCGGCGGGATAGCGGCGGCACAGGTACCAGATCTCGTTTTCGCCGACGACGCGGGCCAGGTAGGCCGTGCCATAGCCGGGATCGACCGAACCCACTTTCGGTCCGACCTGACCGAACACGGCTTTCTCGGAAGCGATCGTGAAATCGCAGATCGTGCACAGCACATTGCCGCCGCCAATGGCGTAGCCCTGCACGCGCGCAATGACGGGCTTGGGCACGTCGCGGATCGCGTTGTGCAGTTCCTCCATCGGCAGGCCGATGGTGCCGCGCCCGTCGTACTGGCCTTCATGGGCGGACTGGTCGCCGCCGGTGCAGAACGCCTTCTCGCCGGCGCCGGCCAGCACGATCGCGCCGATCTCGCGGTCATAGCCCGCACGGTTGATCGCGTGGATCAGCTCGTCGCAGGTGCGGCCGCGGAACGCATTCATCTTCTCGGCGCGGTTGATGGTGATCCACGCCGCGCCGTTGCGGACTTCATAGAGGATGTCTTCGTATTGCATGGTGGTCTGTCTCCTGTCTGGTGAGTGCCGGCATCAGCCGTTCATGGTCAGTCCGCCGGACACGCTTAGCACCTGTCCGGTGATGAATGCGGCGTCGTCGCTGGCAAAGAACGCAATGGCGCCGGGCAGGTCGTCGGGCTGGCCGATGCGGCCGAGCGGGATCGAACGCGTGAAGGCTTCCATGAGCTTCTCCGGATTGCCGGCGCCCTGCTTGTAGTCTTCGAACAGCGCGGTCTGCGTCGGCCCCGGGCACACCACGTTGACCGTGATGCCGTGGCGCGCATGTTCGCGTGCGATGGTCTTGGAGAACGACACCAGCCCGCCCTTGCATGCGGCATAGACCGCTTCGCCGGACGACCCCACGCGCGCCGCATCCGACGCGATGTTGACGATGCGCCCCCGCTTGCGCTCCACCATGCCGGGCAGCACCGCGTGGTGCATATGCAGCGCGCCGGTGAGGTTGATGGCGATCAGGCGCTCCCATTGCGCGGGCTCGGTCTTCGTAAAAGGCCGGAACACATCCCAGCCGGCGTTGTTGACCAGCACGTCCACCGGGCCGAGCGCTTCCTGCACCGCGGCGATGGCGACATCGACACTGGCCCGGTCGGTGATGTCGCAAGGTATTGCCAGCGCCCGGCCGCCGGCCTCGGTGATGCGGTCGGCCACCCGGCGCGCCGCGTCGGCGCTGAGATCCAGCACAGCGACCGCCGCGCCTTCCTGCGCAAAGCGCAAACACGTTGCGCCACCGATACCGCCACCACCTCCGGTCACAATGACCGTCTTGCCCTTGAGCCCTTGCATCGCTATCTCCCAGTAGGTCTCCAGTGCTATCGTGCCGCCATTGCGTCACGCGCCAACACCGAATTAGGTAAATATATTGACCTATACTAGGCTCTGTAGCGCTGCCACGCAAGGCAATTACTCAGCGGATGAGATCATGGTTAACCCGGAATTTAGCGACGAAATCGCCCCTGGCGCACGGATGGAACTGGCCAATCGGTTGTTCTTCCGCCTTTATCAATGCGCAAATATGTTGCACAAGACTGGTTCACGCGCGGTGGAGGCGGAGGGCCTGACCACGCAGCAGTGGGCGGTACTGGGCGCACTGTCGCGGCCCGAGGCCGCCAACGGCATGAGCGTCGGAGACCTTGCGCGCTACCTGATGGTGAGCCGCCAGAACCTGTCGGGGCTGGTCAGCCGCATGGAACGGGATGGCCACGTAAGTCTGGCGCCGGACGGCCGGGACCGGCGCTCGCGGCTGGTGCGCATGAGCGAAACGGGACGGGACGTATGGCTGCACGAGGCACAGCCGAAGATCCGCGACTACTATGAGCGCGCGCTGGAAGGCTTCTCCACGAACGACGTGACGCACACGCTGCACTACCTGCTCAAGCTGCTGGACAATATGCGGGCACTGGACGCCGGCACCGGCGAGGTCGAAAACGACTGAAATGCAGGGCATCCTGGGCAAGGTGCGTTGATATACTGGACAAAGGCTTATCGCCCCTTGGCCTGGCGGCGAATGAATTGCCGCCGCCAGGCAAACCCGCTCCGGCCCGAGCCTGCGAATCCATGTTTGCTGGCATGCGAAATGCATATCGTCGCGTTGTGAGAGGCCTGTGCTCGGGCAGATCCACCACTTGCCCGCCACCGGCCTTGCCAAAAGAACCGATCATGCGACGCGCGCTGGCAAACTTTGGAAGCGTTTCCTGGACATCGCCAAGCCATACTGGCTGTCACGGGAGAAGTGGAAGGCGTGGGCGCTGCTGTCAGTACTGGTGTGCCTGCTGCTTGGCCAGACCTGGACCAATGTGCTCTTCAATGAGCAGACGGGTGAATTCGCCTCTGCGCTCGCGGCCAAGGATGCCGACCGGTTCTGGTATGCCATCGAGATCTTCATCTACGTCCTGATCGCGGCCGTACCCATCTACGCCTTCTACTACTACACGCGCAACAGGCTCTTCATCCAGTGGCGGTCCTGGATGACGCACCACTATCTGGACAAATATTTCGGCGGCTGCGCTTTCTACGCGCTGAATGCCAACACAGCCATCGACAATCCGGACCAGCGCATTTCGGAGGACATCAGCACCTTCACGCAGCAGTCGCTGTACTTCCTGCTGCTGATGCTGGGCTCCGTGCTGCAGCTGATTGCCTTCAGCGAGGTGCTATGGTCGATCTCGCGGGAACTGGTGGTCTTCCTGGTCCTCTACGCCATCTTTGGCACGGTGGTCTCAGTGCTGTGCTTCGGCAAGGTGCTGATCGGACTGAACTTCTATCAACTCAAGCGCGAGGCCGATTTCCGCTTCAGCCTGATCCGGGTGCGCGAGCATGCCGAGTCGATTACCTTCCATCGCGGCGAGCAACATGAATCGGATCATGTACGCGGCAGGTTCCAGCATGTGTTCGTCAACTTCAACCGCTTGATCCGCTGGCAGTTGAACCTCTATCTGTTCCAGTACGCCTATGCATTCCTGACCCTGATGTTGCCCAGCGTCATCGTCGCCGACCGCGTGCTGGATGGCGAACTCGAAGTCGGCAGCGCGATCCAGGCCGCGGGCGCGTTCGCCGCCGTACTGGCGGCGCTGACGGTGATCGTCGATAACTTTGAGAGCCTGAGCCGCTTTGTGGCCGGCGTGGACCGGCTCAACACGTTCGCTGCTTCGCTGGCGCGCACGCACATGGTTCGGCGCAAACCCGGCAGGCAGATCGAGCACCGCAGGGGCGACACCCTGTCAGTGGAACATCTGACCCTGCATACGCCAAACTATGACCGTACCCTGCTGAAGGACCTCACCTTGACAGTGGGGCAACGCGAGAACCTGCTGATCGTCGGGCCCAGCGGTGGGGGCAAGAGTTCGCTGATGCGGGCCATCAGCGGCCTGTGGACTTGCGGCAGCGGCCGCATCGTAAGCCCCGATGCAGACCAGATGCTGATCCTGCCGCAGCATCCCTATATGGCGGTCGGCAACCTGCGCTGCCAGTTGCTATATCCCAATCAACAGGAACGCCTGGTGTCCGATGGCGAGCTGATGAAGCTGCTCGATATGGTCAACCTGCCCGACATTGCGGAGCGTTTCGGGGGACTGGATGCGGAACTGGATTGGGGCAAGGTCCTGTCGCTCGGCGAGCAGCAACGCCTGGCGTTCGCCCGCCTGCTGCTGGCCCGTCCGCGCTACGCCCTGCTGGATGAGGCCACCAGCGCGCTGGATGTCGCGAATGAGGCCGGACTCTACAGCCAGCTTGCTACCGGCCACACTACGCTGGTTAGCGTCAGCCACCGCCCGACCCTGCTGAAGTATCACGTCCAGGTGCTCGAGCTCAGTGGTAACGGCGACTGGCATCTCGATGCCACGTCGGACCACCGCTTCGCCTGGTAGTCCGACGCGCCCCCTCCACTCCATGGAACCCCCGCACGCTTCGGGCCCCGCTTCGGCCCCCGGTCCGCGCGGGGAGCGATCAGCCTCTGGTGCCGGCCTCAGCGCTGCCGTCGTCGAGGGCCTGCCGGCGCACCCGGATGTTGTTTTCGACCTCGTTCACACCCAGCGTGTTGTCGGCAAGGTCCTCGATGTCGTACTTCTGGCTGCGGGTTCGCACCGTGCCCGACAAAGTCACCTTTCCCTTCTCTACGTCCACGCTCACGTCGCTGACGTCCAGCCCGGTCGTGAATGTCAGGCGCTCGCAGATGTCCTCGCGAATGCGCGCGTCGGTACGGGTGTATCCGCGTGGCCCCGAACGGTGACCGGAATCTTCGCGCAGGCTTCGGCCGTATTCACTGCGATAATCGCTGCGGTAGCCGCCGCCGTACTCGCGGCGAAAGTTGCGGCGGGCCTCCTCGCGCTCACGCTCGCTGGAACCGCCGAACCATTCGCCGATGGCTTCGCCAATGCGGTGGCCAAGGTTGTACAGCGTGCCGTGGCCGTGGTCACCTTGGTCGCCCTGGTCATCACGGCCATAGCCGCGCTCCGACTCGCCCCAGTAGCGTGTGTCGCTGCGCAGGTCGTTGAAGTACGGCTGATGGCCGCTGCGTTGGCCATAGCCGCCATGCTGCTCGCGGCTGCGGCGATCGGCCTCGCGCAGCCATGCCTGGTCAGAGTTGCCGAAGCCATAGGCGCCGCTCTCGCGCCGGCCTTCCGGGCGGCTTTCGTAGCGGCGGCTGCGGTACATCTGTGAGCGGCGCTGGTCCGCGGATTCCTCGGGAAGTTCATCTGCGCCATAGCCGCCATTCAGGCCGTAGCGCAAGTTGCTGCGGCTGCGGCTTTCAGCGCGCTCATCGTCGCCGCCGCGATAGCCCCCGCGATAGCCGCCACGGTCGTCACCCCAATCCTCTCTGTAACCGCGCTGGAAGCCGCTGCGAGCCGGCCCTCCTTCGCTCAGTTGTCCCGGCGTAAGCCGCTGGCGGCGGCGCGCCTCATCCCATTCCTCGCCATAGGATTCCGGCTGCCATTCGTCCTCGAAATCCTCGTCGCGTGCATTTTCGTAAGCTTGCCAGGGCCGGTCCTGGCGATAACCCCCGGTGTAATGGTTGCTCATACTGGAGTCTCCTGGTCTCGACTTGCCACTTCCATCTCGAGGCAAGATTCATACCGCGACGACGATCCTGCGCACTGGCGAACTTGCGCCAGACCCACGGACCTGAAGTGAATCAAAGGGCCGGAAAAAGTCGCATACCGTGTGTAAAGCATGCCCATAAGAGCAGCTTCCGCACATTTCCATGGCAAGGCGGCGGCCGGGGCGCCGCGTTACACTGCTGCGCATGAGTCATCACTCCCGCCAACCTCGCGCCCACAACGCGCTCACCTCCTACTTCTGCAGTGGCGACGTCATTCGCAGCCGCCGCGTGAGCGACATCGTGTTGTCAGGCGTGGTCGACGTGCCCGAGCCGCCGGCACGCCTGCGCGCGGATTGGGCGAGGGAGATATCGCTGCACATCGCCCTGGAGCCCGGGGATGTCGAGGTGATGCCTCTGGCACGGGCCCGCGCTCGCTGGCCGGATTATTCGCGCTGTGTCCGGGCGGTGTCGGACTGGACCGCCACGCTGGGCCTGCCTGGCGTGCTTGCATCCAGCGATGTAGCGCTCATGGCTTGCCGCGGCGCAAGGTATCACCATGACGGCGACCAGTATGGCGGTGCGGCCTTCTGCAATCTCTTCCTGAGCGAGGACAACGGGCAGGACGTCCATTTCCCGTCGCTTGGCCTTCGAATTCCCCTGCGTCGGGGTACGGTCCTGCTTTTCGATCCGTGTCAGCCGCATGCAGTGATCCGGCGCGGCCGCAACGGCTTCGACGCGGCCGACTTTCCGGACGGCCAGGATTGCACGCAGCTATTTCTGACCTGGGAGCTTCCCATCGAGGATGTCCATGTCGCTCAGGCGCTCAACGTCACCTTCGACGTAAATTCAGCAGCATCGATGACAGTGAATGACGGGCAAGTGCGGCTGAACGGGGAAAGGGTCGATGTGCGCCCGGAATCAGGCCAGTGGCGCCCGGCAGACTAGCGATGGTGGCGCAGGACTATTTCCGCGCGTCGTCGTAGAAGCCGGGCGGGTAGATCGGATAGCGCAACGCCGCATACACGACCACCGCCGCGCCGATCGCGGTAATCCAGTCGAGCAGGTCGGCCATGAAGACTCCTTGCAAACCGGGCCGGACGGACGATCCGCCGGCCCTGCCTGAAGTCTATGAAGGTTCCGCGCCGGACCCAACGACCTATTTCGTCTTTGCATCCTCCGCCGGCGACTTTCGCTGCGCCAGCAGCTTCTGGATGGCCGCTTCGGTCTCGGCATAGCGTCCTTCGCCATAGTGGTGGTAGACGATATGGCCGTCGGCATCGATCAGGTACGTAGCCGGCCAATACTGGTTGTGGAATGCCGACCATGTGCCATAGGCGTTGTCCTGCGCGACCGGGTAGCGGATATCGAAGTGCCGGATCGCTTCCTGCACATTGGCGGTCGATTTCTCGAACGGGAATTCGGGAGTGTGCACGCCGACCACGACCAGCCCCTGGTCCTTGTACTTCTCGTGCCACTGCTTCACGTAGGGCAGCGTATTGATGCAATTGATGCACGAGTACGTCCAGAAGTCGACCAGCACGACCTTGCCGCGCAGCGCGCTCATCGACAGCGGCGGCGAATTCAGCCAGTGGTCGATGCCCGTGAACTCGGGCGCTTGCCCTGGTCTCCGACAGTCGGACTCGAAGAGGCAACGAAGCTGGTGCCAAAGACATAGAGGGCGATAAGGAGAAGGGCCGCCGCCACGGCGGCACGAAAGGCAGTACGCATGATTCGGGCTGGACGCGATGTTGGTCGCGCTCTCTGGTCGTTGGGCAAGGGGCGCGGCAGGCGCGTCGAACGCGCTGCCACGCTTTTGCATTTAAGGCGCCTGGTGTATCGCGCGTTTAGCGCATGGCGCCCAGCCTTGCATGCTCACGTATCGTTGGCGATCCCTGATACAGGCGCATACAAGTCCTTGCTGTATCGACCGTGCGCTCAGCCCAGCCGGACCTCCGCCGCCAGCCCGCCGCCTTCGCGATTGCGCAGCCTCAGCGAGCCGCCGATCGCCAGCGCGAGCTGCTGGGCAATCGCCAGGCCCAGCCCGGTGCCGCCGGTTTCGCGGCTGCGCGAGTTCTCCAGCCGGACAAAGGGCTGCAGCACCGATTCCAGCTTGTCTTCCGGAATACCGGCGCCACGGTCCAGCACTTCGATGACAACCGCGTCCTGGTCGCGGCGCACGTTCAGCTCGGCCGCGCCGCCAAACTTGATAGCGTTGTCGATCAGGTTCGTCAGGATGCGGCGCAGCGCCTGCGGACGCGTCTCGATGGCGCAGCCAACACTCTGTTGCACCGTGACCTCCTTGCCGGTGTCCTGGTAGTCATACGCGAGGCTTTCGATAAAGGAGCACAGGTCGATCCGCGACATCTTCTCGCCACCGCCGTGGGCCGAGCGCGCGTACGCCAGCCCTTCCCGCACCAGCGTCTCGATCTCGGCCAGGTCGCTCACCATCTTGCGCTTCTCCTCGGAGTCTTCCGCCATCTCGGCGCGCAGCTTCATGCGCGTGATCGGCGTCTGCAGGTCATGCGAGATCGCGGCGAGTATCTGCACGCGCTCCTCCACGAACTTTGCGATGCGCTCGCGCATGGCGTTGAAGGCGCGGGCCGCGCGCGCCAGTTCGGTGGGCCCGCTTTCATCAAGCGGCGCCGCCTTCGCGTTCGGGTCCAGCGCATCGGCCGCATCGGCGAGCTTTACCAGCGGGCGGATTGACAGCCGCACGGCGAACCAGCAGCACAGCACCAGCAGCAGCAGCTGGATCACCAGCACATAGGGCAGCCACTGTGCGATCGGCGTCATGCGCGGATGCACGTCGATGGTCAGCGGACTGCCATCACTGAGCGTCAGGTGCGCCTGCAATTGCTTGCCGTCACCGGGAATGGCTTCCACGCGGACCGCGAAGCGGCCTCCGCTCGCCCCCATGATCCGGTCGGCAATGTCCTGGCCCCGCTGCGACATCTCCGGAACACCAGGCTGGCCCGGCCCGAGGATGTATTGATAGTTGCCGCGGTTCACACGCGGCAGCCACTGCGGCCGCTCATTGGCCGGCAACCGGTCGAGGATGGCAATCGACGTGGAGACATCGGTCTCCAGCGTGCCCAGCATCACCTGGCGCGCGGAGATGTAGCGCTCGGAGAACAGCACGCCGAACGACAAGCCGTGCGCGACCACGAGCCCCCCGAGCAGGATCAGGAAGAGCCGCGCCCCCATCGTTCGTGGCCAGCCCCATCGGCGCAATGTCGACATCACTGGCGCGCCTCCAGTATCTCGACCGGCATCGAGAATACATAACCCTCGTTGCGCACGGTCTTGATATGCCGCGGTTCGCGCGCGTCGTCATTGAGGCGCTGGCGCAGGCGGCTGACCAGCAGGTCGATCGAGCGCTCGAACATTTCGGCCTCGCGGCCCTGCGTCAGGTTGAGCAGCTGGTCGCGGTTCAGCACGCGCTGGGGATGGTCGACGAATACGCGCAGCAACCGGTACTCCGCGCCGCTCAGCGCGACGATGGTGCCCTCACGGTCGATCAGGTGGCGCGCGGTGGTGTCGAGCTGCCAGTCGCCGAACGCCAGCATCTGCGCGGCCTCGGTGATCTGCAGGTTGGGCGGCAGCATGCGCGTGCGGCGCAGCACGGCCTTGATGCGCGCGAGCAGCTCCCGCGCGGCGAACGGCTTGGCGAGGTAGTCGTCGGCTCCCATCTCGAGCCCGATGATGCGGTCGGTCTCGTCGTCGCGCGCGGTCAGCATCAGGACCGGCGTGGCCTTGTGCTTGCCCGCCCGCAGTTCACGGCACAGCACCAGCCCGTCGTCGCCGGGCAGCATCAGGTCCAGCACGATCAGGTCCACCGTGTTCGCGTCCAGGAACGCGCGCATATGCCGACCATCGGGCGCCACGGTCACGCGCAGCCCGTTCTTGGTGAGATAGGCGGAGACCAGCTCGCGGATTTCGCGGTCGTCATCGACGATCAGGATGTGGTCGACGTGTGTGTCCATGGTTGTAGCCTCGGCGAGGTGAAAGTGAGCGGGCAGCCTGCTGTGCCAGCATTGTATGGGCGTCCCGCGAGTCCGTGTATCGCCATGTATCTGGCCTCCGCCGCTGCACAAAGCGGTACAAAGCCGCCGGCGGCGACACATGCCGTAGATACCGGCGGTGTCTGATGAGGGCAATCCAAAAGGAGCCCGATCATGACCCTGCTGATCCTCGCTTACGTGGGTGGCGTACTCACCATCCTGAGCCCATGCATCCTGCCCGTGCTGCCCTTTGTCCTGAGCCGCGCCGGGCAGCCGTTCCTGCGCGGCCGGCTGCCGATGCTGGCCGGCATGGCACTGACCTTCGCCGCCGTGGCCACGCTGGCGTCGGCCGGCGGTGCGTGGGCCGTGCGTGCCAACACCTACGGCCGCGTTGCCGCACTGGCAATGCTGGCGGTGTTCGGGCTGACGCTGCTCGTTCCACGGCTCGCAGACGCCCTCACACGGCCTGTGGTAGCGCTCGGCAACCGTCTGGCCGGCACCGGCGCGCCGTCCGACGACGGTTCGCCGTGGCGTTCGCTGTTGCTCGGCATTGCCACCGGCATGTTGTGGGCGCCATGTGCCGGGCCGATCCTGGGGCTGGTCCTGACCGGGGCTGCCCTGAACGGAGCGAGCGTATCGGCATCGCTGTCGCTGGCCGCCTATGCCGCCGGCGCCGCGACTTCGCTGGCCGCGGCGCTCGGTCTCGGCAACCGGGTGTTTGCGGCAATGAAGCGGACCATGGGTGCCGGCGAATGGCTGCGCCGCGGGCTCGGCGCCGGTGTGCTCGGCAGCGTCGTGGCGATTGCGATCGGCGCCGATACCGGCCTGCTGGCACGCTGGTCCGTCGGCGGCCCGGCCCGTATCGAACAGGCGCTCGTCGATGCGCTGCATCGGGAACGACCGGCTTCGGAGCGCCCGGCGCCGCAGGCGGCCAATGACACGCGCCACGGCGAAGGCCTGCTGCTGGCCGCCAATGACACCAGCGCGGGCTTCTCCGGAAGCCTGCCCGTCGAAGGCCGGCTGCCCCCGCTGGACGGTGCCGTGCAATGGCTCAATTCACCGCCGCTGTCGCGCGAGCAGTTACAGGGCAAGGTCACGCTGGTCTACTTCTGGACCTATTCCTGCATCAACTGCATCCGCACCCTGCCCTACCTGCGCGCATGGGCGGACAAGTACAAGGACCAGGGCCTGACCGTGGTCGGCGTGCATACGCCGGAGTTCGCGTTCGAAAAATCGCCGGACAACGTGCGCCGCGCCGTCGCGGACTTCCGCATCGGCTTCCCGGTCGCCGTGGACAGCGACTACCGCATCTGGCGCGCGTTCCATAACAGCTACTGGCCGGCCGCCTACTTCGTCGATGCGCGCGGCAACATCCGGCACCACCAGTTCGGCGAGGGCGACTACGCGAATTCCGAGCGCGTCATCCAGACGCTGCTGGCCGAAGCCGGCAACCGCGCGGTCGCGGCCGATGTCGTCAGCCCTCGCGCGGACGGTGCGCAGGCGGCGCCAGATCTGCGCAACATCCGCTCGGACGAAACCTATATCGGCTACAGCCAGGCGGCCAGCTTCGCCTCGCCGGGCGGCATGCTCCAGGACGCCCCGCGCCAGTACACCGTTGGCAAGCTGCTTCTCAACGAGTGGGGGCTGTCCGGCCAATGGACCGTCGGCGCCGAGCAGGCAACGCTGGATCGCGCCGATGGCACTATCCGCTACCGCTTCCACGCGCGTGACCTGCATCTGGTGCTGGGGCCTGCGGCCAACGGCCGGGCCATCCGCTTCGTGGTGACCATCGACGGCAAGCCGCCAGGCCAGAGCCACGGCGCCGACACCGACGCGGGCGGGAATGGCGCCGTCACGCAGACCCGGCTCTACCAACTGGTGCGGCAGGCGGGCGAGGTCGGCGACCATACGTTCGAGATCCGTTTCCTCGATCCCGGCGCGCAGGCTTTTGCCTTCACATTCGGCTAGCCGGCGGTCCGCGGCGCCCATTTCGGGGCCCCTGAATAGTGAAGTCCACGCAACAATCGGTCTTAAACCATGGCTTTGTGGCCGGCCCGCACTGGTTTGGCCACAAATGCGGAGGAATCGCACGCGCGGAAGTGTAAACTGCTGGATTTTTCGCTATGGCGACATGCTCCAAGCACCACGGCGCGCAGGGTTCAGCGGTCCCACGCTGATCCGCCTGCTGGTTCGCCTGACCGGCGACGATGCCCCCGAATCCGGACAATCGCTTTCCGCCCAGCTCAGCCAGTGGCTCGGCTGGACGGACGCAATCGCCTTGTCCGCCGCGCTGAACGGCAATCCGCCGGCGGCGGGCGCGCGCGGCGCTCGAGCCTCTGGAAGCCGAGTGCGCCCGCGTGAAGGCCGCGCTGGCATCGGCCATTGCCGACGACAAGGGATCCGGCGGCCGGTCGCGCGGACGGCCCCGCCCCGCCGCACCGGATCCGGTGGAGGCCGGCGTGGACTATGCGGCATTCCGCCAGCGCTACGGTACGCTGCAGCAGGCCATGGAAACGGAAATCGGCAGCCTGCGCGGCCGTTTGCGGGCGGCGCTGGCAGCCCGCGCCTCCGGCATGGCGCGGCTGGCCATGGTCGATACCGTCATGGAACGCGTGCTCGGAGCGCGCGAACAGGCGCTGCTGGCCACCGTGCCCGGGATGCTCGAAGCGCACTTCAAGCGCCTGCGCCAGGGCGAGGAAGCAGCGCTGGCCAGCGCCCCAGCGGCGGGACTCGCAGCCAGGGTGACGCCCGGTGCATGGCTTGCCGTATTCCAGAACGATATGCAGAGCGTGCTGCGCGCCGAGCTGGACATCCGCTTCCAGCCGGTCGAAGGACTGCTCGCAGCGCTGCGTGACAGCTAATCCAATCCAACATGACCAGAATCCTTATCCATATTGTCGTTTTCCTGGCAGGCCTGGCCGTCGTGGGCTGGGTCGGCGTCGGCTACGCGGGCACCAATGCGCTGGCGCTGGCCGTCACGCTGCTGATCGGCGGTGTCTACCTGACAGGGGCGGTCGAACTGAAGCGCTATCGACAGGCCACCTCCACACTGGCGCTGGCCGTCGCCGGGCTGTCCGGCTCGCCCGCCAGCCTTGCCGCGTGGCTGGAGCCGCTGCACCCTAGCCTGCGCAATGCCGCGCGCCTGCGCATCGAGGGCGAGCGCACCGCGCTGCCGGCCCGGCGCTGACCCCGTATCTCGTCGGCCTGCTGGTACTGCTGGGCATGTTCGGCACGTTCCTGGGCATGGTGGCGACGCTGCGCGGCACCGGTATCGCGCTCGAAGGCGCGGCGGATCTCGACGCCATCCGCGCGTCGCTGGCCGCGCCCGTCAAGGGCCTGGGATTCGCGTTCGGCACATCGGTCGCCGGCGTGGCCACGTCGGCCATGCTGGGCCTGCTTTCCGCGCTGTGCCGCCGCGAGCGGATCGAGACCGCGCTGGCGCTCGATGCCCGCATCGCCACCACGCTGCGCCCGTTCTCGCGTACGCACCAGCGCGAAGAGGCGTTCCGGCTGATGCAGCGGCAGGCGGACGTCATGCCCGCGCTGGTCGACCGGCTCGAGGCCATGATGACGGCGATCGAGCAGCAGAACCAGGCCATGTCCGCCCGGCTGGCCGCGAGCCAGGCCGCGTTCCATGACCGCACAGACGCTGCATACGGCCGGCTGGCCGAATCCGTCCAGCAATCGCTGACGCAGAGCATCGCCGACAGTGCACGCACGGCCAGCGCGGCGATCCAGCCGGCGGTGGAGGTGACGATGGCCGGCATCGCGCGCGAAACGGCGGCGCTGCACACGACCGTCACCGGCGCGTGCAGCAGCAGCTCGACGGCCTGTCGACCCGCTTCGAAGCCACCACGGCCACTGTCGCCGATCTCTGGCAGCAGGCGCTGGCCGGGCATCAACGCGCGAGCGAAGCGCAGGCGGTCGACCTGCGCGCCACGCTCGACGGCTTTGCGCAAACCTTCGACCACGCTCGGCCGGACTGCTGGAAAGCGTGGCCGCCCGCCTGGACGCCAGCGCGGCCGCCGCGGCCGAAACCTGGAACGACGCGCTGGCCCGGCAAGCCCGTATCAGCGAGAAAATGGCCGGCGACAACCAGCAGGCCATGGTCGGCGCAGCCGCCGCGTTCGAGCAGCAAGCGGCCTCGCTGGTGCAGGCCATGGAGCGCTCGCATGCGGGCCTGAAGCAGGAACTGTCCACGCAGGACGCGCAACGTCTGCAAGCCTGGGCTGCAACCCTCGGCGACGTCGCGGCGAACCTGCGCAGTGAAATGGCGCAGGCGAGCGCGCATACCGCGAGCCGCCAGAAGGAAATCGCCGATGCGCTCGCCCAGACCGCGCGCGATATCGCGTCCGAGGCACGCGCGCACGCCGGGAGCACCATCGCCGAGATCGAGCGTCTCGTGCAGGCCGCCGAGCAAGCCCCGAAGGCCGCCGTGGCGCTGCAGGAAGAACTCGCTTCGCGCGATCAGCAGCGCCTGAGCGCGTGGACCGAGGCGCTGGCCGCCATGGCCGCATCGCTGCGCGCGCAGATGGAGCAGACGAGCGCGCAGGTAACGGGCCGCCAACACGAGATCGTCGAAACACTGGCGCAGACGGCCCGCGCTATGTCTGCCGAGGCCCGCACGCACGCCAGCAGCACGATCGCCGAGATCGATCGTCTGGTACAGGCCGCGGAACAGGCGCCCAAGGCCGCCGTGGCGTTGCAGGCCGACATGGCCGCGCGCGAGGAGCAGCGCCTGGCGGCGTGGACGGAAACGCTTGGCGCCATGGCCGCCGCGCTGCGTCAGGAGTGGGAACGGACGACCACGCACACGGCCAGCCGCCAGCAGGAAATCTGCGACACGCTGGCACAGACCACGCGCGACATCTCCGCCCAGACGCAGGCCCACGCGAGCCACACCCTTGCCGAGGTCGCCCGCCTGGTCGAAGCCGCCACCGAAGCGCCCAAGCCGCGGCCGAGGTCATTGCCGAACTGCGCCAGAAGCTCACGGACGGCATGGCGCGCGACAACGCGATGCTGGAAGAGCGCGGCCGCCTGCTCGAAACGCTGGGCACGCTGCTCGATGCGGTCAACCATGCCTCTACCGAGCAGCGTGTCGCGGTCGACTCGCTGGTCGCCACCACCGCCGACCTGCTTGACCGTGTCGGTTCGCGCTTCCACGAGCAGGTCGAGTCGGAGACCGGCAAGCTTGCAACGGTAGCCGCGCAGGTGACGGGCAGCGCCGTCGAAGTGGCCAGCCTCGGCGAAGCGCTCGGCGTTGCCGTGCAGATGTTCAGCGAGTCCAACGACAAGCTGATGGCGCATCTGGAACGCATCGAAACCGCACTCGACAAATCCATGGTGCGCAGCGACGAGCAGCTTGCGTACTACGTGGCGCAGGCGCGTGAGGTCGTCGACCTGAGCATGCGCTCGCAGAAGCAGGTCCTTGAAGACCTGCAGCAGTTTGCCGGACAGCAGGCACCCAACGCAGAGGCGGCATGAGAGACGACCTCGACGCCGGCGTCGAGCCGTCGGTGCCCGCCTGGGCGGTCTTTGGCGACCTGATGTCCGTGGTGCTCGGGGCCTTCGTGCTGATCCTGCTGGGGGTCATCGGTGCCCAGATGGAACTGACGGCCAGGCTCGAGAAAGAAGCGAAGCAGCGCCAGGAGGAAATTCAGCGCCGCGAGAGCCTGGAAAAGGCGCTGGCGGCGCCGCTGGCCGCAGGCCGCGTGACGCTCGTGAACGGCCGCATCGGCATCAATGGCAGCGTGCTGTTTGCGCTCAACTCGGACCAGCTCCAGCCGCAGGGCCGTGACGTGCTGAAGAGCCTGGCCGGGCCGCTGTCGGCCTACCTGCGCTCGCGCGACGAGATCCTGATGGTGAGCGGCTTTACCGACGACCAGCAGGTCCGCGAAGGCAACCGCCGCTTTGCCGACAACTGGGAGCTGTCCGCCCAGCGCGCGCTGACGGTGACCCGCGCGCTGATCGATGCGGGCATCCCGCCCTCTTCCGTGTTCTCGGCCGCGTTCGGTTCCGGGCAACCGGTGACATCGAACGCGGACGAGGCCGGCCGCGCCAGGAACCGGCGCGTGGAAATCGCACCGGTGCCGCGTGTATCCATGGGAACGGTGAAGCCGCATGGGTAGCGACGCCGTGCGCGACGCCCTGGCCGCATGGCGCGAGCGCGGCGCCGACCGTGTCGACCCGGTGCGGTATCGCTTCATCGAAGCGATGGCACGGCGCGCGGCCGGATACAGCGGCGATGCGCGGCGCCTGCTCGATGGCAGGTTGTCTGAACTCCTGAGCGCCTATGGCGACGCCGTGGAGCAGGCCTCACGCCAGGGCGAAGCCACAGGCGATGCGCCACGCACGCACGCATCTGCGCGCGGCGCGCTGGCTGACGTGGTCGACTACATCGCGCGGCACGCGCACGTGCCGGATGCCGCCTCCGTCGCCGGCGTCGCGACGCCACGCAGCACGACACGTGCAGAGCCGGGGCTGATCGACTACTTCCGCGATACCTGGACGCGAGTCAGCGCCAGCCAGCAGTTGCAGCAGTCGCTCGATCGGGTGCCCGAGCATGCGGGGCCGCTCAACTCGAGCCACCTCGTGCATCGCTCGCTGACGCTGATGCGGGAAATGTCCCCGGGATATTTCGAGCAGTTCCTGTCGTACGTGGATGCGTTGACGTGGCTTGAACAGATGAATGCCGGCGGTGTCGTGGCCAGCAAGGAAGCGCCGCGTGCCGGGGTGGTGAAGAAGGCGGCCGTTCGGG
Source organism: Cupriavidus sp. UYMMa02A (assembly GCA_001725945.1). Classification (GTDB taxonomy): domain Bacteria; phylum Pseudomonadota; class Gammaproteobacteria; order Burkholderiales; family Burkholderiaceae; genus Cupriavidus. Next base: position 27,988 of record LRMT01000087.1, read on the forward strand.
GCCGGACGCGCAAGTAAGGCGCCCTGTTTGGAGGTCATCAGCTATCAACGCCGCTTCTCTTGCCGGTCCAGTTCATCCAGTTCCGCGAACACCTCCTCGATGTCGGAAAACTTTCCCTGTTCGATCTGCTTTTGCCCAAGGGCAATAGTCTTCAGCAGGGCCAATGTCTGCCGGTCGGATTCGTAGCTCCGAAGGTCCTGGACCACGAGCTTGGCGTCGCCGTCCTGGATGATGATCAATGGTTCTACGAATTCAGCGAGATCTTTGACGATCTGCGCAGCTTCACCCTTGAGATAGCTGATCGGCTTGACGTTATTGGCTATACGCATCGCATGGCTCCTGTGGAGGCTGGGTAGACCGAACATTGTCCGCTAACAGTCTTGCGGCAAGTTTGCGATGCGCCATTCCGTTCACTCCAACGCCACCCCCGTATCCGCCGTCAGCTTCAGTACCACTGGCAGGTATGCCTTATAAGCCGTCACGGCTTCTCCGGGGAGATTGCCCAGTGGCTCCGCCCCCATCTCCTCGATCTTCTGGCTCACCGCCGGGCTCCTGACCAGTTCGCTGACTTCGCGTCCCAGCCGCTCGACCAGCACATCGGGTGTCTTGGCCGGCGCGAGCAGGCTCACGGGGCCGACCAGCGCAAAGGCCTGGTCCTTGTAGCCGGACTCGGCAAAGGTCGGCACATCGGGCAGCGCATGCGCCCGGGTGGGGCCCACCACCGCCAGCGCGCGCAGCCTGCCGTCGGCGATATGCTGCTTGAGCGCCGTGATCGAGCCCACCGTCAGGTTCACCTGCCCGCCGAGCAGGTCCGTGATCATCGGTCCTTCGCCGCGGTATGGCACGTGCAGCATGTCGATCCCGTAGGCCTTGCCAAGGTACGCCTGGATCGTATGCGGCTGCGTGCCCGGCCCCCATGATCCCATCACCAGCTTGCCCGGCTGCTTCTTCGCATAGGCAATCAGCTCCGCCACCGTCTTCACCGGCACCGACGCGTTGACGGCCATCACCGTGCGCGCGACGGCCACGTCGGAGATCGGCCGAAGGTCCGTGCGCGGGTCATAGGGCAGCCGCTTGTACAGCGCGATATTGGCCGTGATCGGCCCCGGAATCGTCATCAGCAAGGTGTAGCCGTCCGGCGCCGACTTGGCGACATAGTCCGTGCCGATACTGCCACCCGCACCCGCGCGGTTCTCGATCACTACGGGCTGGCCGAGGCGCCGCGACAGGCCATCGGCCACCGTGCGCGCCAGCGTATCGGTCAGTCCGCCCGGCGGATACGGCACCACCATGCGGATCGGCTTAGACGGATAAGCGTCGGCGGCCTGCCCGACGCACGGCGCCACGGACAGCACCAGTGCCGCGGCACGCAGTACGCGCATGGAAATCGACAACGCTTGGCGCCGGCCGGCACGAACTGGGCGGTGAATGGTCATGCTGTCTCCACGTAGCCGGGCAGCGCCGCCAGCGGCGGATGGCCTTGTCGGGTCGCCCTAATTTAATGCAATGCATTAATTACAGGCAGAATGTAGCAGAGCACCGGCGCGAACCGGCATGGTGGAAACCCCAATGCCTGCGCAGGCGGGCAGCGCCTAATCTGTTTGCACACTTTAATACGATGAATTAACCTGCCGGACCGCCATGAACGCACCTCGCACCCCCGCCTCCGACCGTGCCGCGCTTGTGCGCGACGCCATCGTGTACACCTATCCGCTCTACGAGATGGCACGCATGCGCGCCGCCACATGTCCACGGCGCGGCCCCGACGGCGCCTTTGCCGGCGACACGCCGGACAATACGCTGCGCTGGGTCAACCAGCTTTTCCACTCGCGCGTGCTGCTCGGGCCCCAGCACCGGCAGGTGGTCACGCCGAACAACGACACGCTCTACACCAATGCGTGGCTCGATCTGTCAGAAGGACCGGTGTGTGTGAGCGTGCCGGACACCGCGGGACGCTACTACGTGCTGGGCCTGCTCGATGCGTATACCAATCCGTTCGGCGGGATCGGCAGCCGGACCACCGGCACCGGCGCCGGACGCTTCCTGCTGCATGGCCCACGCTGGCAAGGCGACACCCCGGCGGGCATGCAGGCGATCGCCTGCCCGACCGACGCAATCTGGATGATCGGCCGCTGGCTCGTCGACGGCGAGCCGACCTGCCCGCCGTGCATCGCCTGCAAGATGCGGTCAGCCTCACGCGCCCCGATGGCACGCCGGCCGCGCGCGCGTTCGACGTGGGCATGCAGGCCGGCGAGCGCGCGGGGGATCCCGTGCGCTTTGCTGCGGTGGTCAACCGCATGCTGCGCGACAACCCGCCTCCGGCCAGCGAGGCGGACCACGTCGCCCGCTTTGCCGCCGTCGGCATCGGTGCGGATTGCAACGCGCAGGCGATGGACGAAGCACAGCGCGATGCCATCGCGTCGGCGCTGGCCGAGCTCGACGCAGAACTCGCCGCGCCGGTCCCTTCGGATCTTGGCGGCGGCTGGTCGCTGCCGGTCGAATTGCTGTCGACGTTCGGCGAACGCTATGACGAGCGAGCGCTGGTGGCACGCAACTACATCGGCGCGCTGGGCATGGAGGAAGCGATGTACCTGATCGCGGACTGCGATGGCGACGGGCAACCGCTTGACGGCCGTGCCAGCTACGAGCTGGTCTTCCCGGCCGGAGGCCTGCCACAGGTCGACGCGTTCTGGTCGCTGACGCTGTACCGCAAATCCGACTGCATGCTCGTCGAGAATCCACTGTGCCGGTATTCGCTCGGGGACCGCTCGCCGGATCTGCGCCACGAAGCCGATGGCAGCCTGCGCCTGCTTCTTGGCATGCGCGCTCCGGAGCGCCGGCCTTGCAAGGCAACTGGCTGCGGCCCCCGACGAGCCTTTCTATGTCACGTTGCGCCTGTACGTGCCGCGCCGGCCTCACCTGGACAAGACCTTCGCCTATCCGCCCATCCGGCGCGTCACCGGCATGAAGTGATACTGGTGCCCGGCAGCGGCTGTGCTCAGTCCTGCCGCGCCTTGCCACCGCGGCGCGTCGCGCGCGTAGTCCGCGTGACCGGCCCGGTGAGCCCGGCGGTGCAGTAATCGGCCAGCTCGTCGACGGGCGGCGCGCCATGCTCGCCATGCGTGCGCTGGTACCAGTCCGCCAGCGAGAAGACGGTGCCGTGGTTGAACCACATCAGGCGGTAGTCCATCACCTTGGCGGGCAGGTCGGGCAACGCGGCGGTGACCATCCGTCGCGTGCGGACCAGCCCGCTCACCGCGTTCTTGTCGAGCAGGTCCGCGTTGAACAGCGACGGGCTGAACATGGTCTGCGCGGCCACTTGCAGATAGCTCGCGCCCCATGCCGTCCCGACGACGGTATCGGCCAGCGCGCTGATCGACGCATGCACGATCGCACGCACATCGCCGGCCTTTCCCGCGGCTTCGACGTCATCGAGATAGGCATTGCGCAGGACGTTGATATGGGCCAGCCGCATATTCAGCAGATGCGCAACCAAGGCTCGCGCGAGCCGAAGTGGTAGTGCAATGCCGAGCGGTTGCGCTGGCGGCCTCGACCACGATCTGGCGCAGCGGCACCTGTTCGATACCGTGCTCGGCGAATAGTCGCTCGGCGATTTCCAGCATGCGCATGGCGGTCTCGCTTTGCTGCGGGGGGGCTGGCGTGGCTGCCTCGGCCGGCGCGGCCTTGGCAGCACTGCTGGCGGGCTGGCCTGCCTCGGCGACGAGAGAACTGAGGGTGCGGATGCGGGGCATGCCGGAGGGGAAAGCGGATGGAAGGTGTCCGATTATCAGAGGGTGGGGCGTTCAGGCAATTGGGGATTAGTGGGTGCGGCCGTTTCGACGAGCCCCAACACCAAAACCCAGCCCGTTTTGTCAGACCAAACCGACACCCAAATCGGCCGCCGCCAGCTCCACGACGTCAGGCACCGGAAGTATGATGCCCACGTCTCTCACCGCAAGCATCGCGGCCGCTCGCCGATCGCAGTGCATCAGGAGGCCCGCGTGGACCACCCGAGTCCATCCCAATCCCAAACCCTCCGAGCCAGCGACCTCATCATCGCGCGCCCGGAGGGCCTGTACTGCCCGCCCGGCGACTTCTTCATCGACCCCTGCGCCCGGTGGAACGCGCAGTCATCACCCACGCCCACTCCGACCATGCCCGCTTCGGCCACGCGCACTACCTGTGCGCCGAGCCCGGCCGCGGCGTGCTGCTGGCACGGCTGCCCGATATTCGACTCGACACGCTGCCTTACGGCCAACGCATGACCCACCACGGCGTCACGCTGAGCCTGCATCCGGCCGGGCATGTGCTGGGTTCCGCGCAGGTGCGGCTGGAATACGGCGGCCAGGTGTGGGTGGCCTCCGGCGACTACAAGCTCGAAGCGGACGGCACCTGCGACCCGTTCGAGCCGGTGCGCTGCGACACCTTCATCACCGAAAGCACCTTCGGCCTGCCGATCTACCGCTGGCCGCCGCAGGCGGCGCTGATGGCCGAGATATTCGACTGGTGGCAAGCCAACGCGCAGGCAGGACGGGCCAGCGTTATCTATGCCTACACCTTCGGCAAGGCCCAACGCATCCTGCACGGCCTGCTGCGCCACGCCGGCGCCAATGGCCTGCCGGGACCGGTGATCGTTCACGGAGCGCTGGCCACGCTCAACGCCGCCTATGCCGACGCCGGGGTGGCACTGCCGCCGATGTCGCTGGCCATCGACCTTGCGCCGCGCAGCCCGCTGCTGCGGCAAGCGCTGGTGGTTGCGCCCCCCTCCGCACAGCGCTCGTCGTGGCTGCGGCGCTTTGGTGATGCCTCCGATGCGTTCGCCAGCGGCTGGATGCAGCTGCGCGGCACGCGCCGCGCCGCGGTGTGGACCGGGGCTTCGCGCTGTCCGACCATGCCGACTGGCCGGGACTGATGAAGGCGATCGATGCCACCGGCGCCGACCGCGTGATCGTGACCCATGGCAATGTGCCGGTGATGGTCCGCTACCTGAGCGAGCGCGGCTGCCAGGCGCAGGCTTTCGACACTGAATACGGCGACGACGATGAATCGGCGCGCACCGAGGGGCAAGAGGGACCGGCCGCTGCCGGCGAGGAAGCGGCGCCATGAAGGCCTTCGCCGACCTTTACGCTGCACTCGACGGCACCACTTCCACCAAGGCACGGCTGGCCGCGCTGGTGGACTACCTGCGCGCGGCGCCGCCGCAGGACGCCGCCTGGGCGGTGTATTTCCTCGCCGGCGGCAAGCCGCGACAGATCGTGCCGGTGTCCCTGCTGCGCGACATGGCGCGCCAGGCCGCCGACTTGCCCGACTGGCTGTTCGAAGAAAGTTACCAGGCCGTAGGGGACCTGGCAGAGACCATCGCACTGTTGCTGCCGGAACCCATGGATGCCGACCACGCCGGCCTGGCCGAATGGGTCGAACAGCGCCTGCTGCCGCTGCGCGGCTGCCGCCTGAAGCCCTTATGCCGCGCCTGGACGCGCTGTGGCGGCCGCTCGACGCGCACGGCAGGCTGGTGCTGTTCAAGCTGATCACCGGCGCCTTCCGAGTGGGCGTTTCGCGGCTGCTGGTGACGCGCGCGCTGGGCGAAGTGGCCGGCATCGATCCCAAGCGCGTGGCCGAGCGCATGGTCGGCTACACCGACCTGTCCGCGCGGCCCGATGCGGCACGGTTCCAGGCACTGCTCGCGCCGGAAAGCGAGGACGACCGCGAGCTGCGCGCCAGCGGCCAGCCTTACCCGTTCTTCCTCGCGCATCCGCTGCAAGCGCCGCTGGAGCAGTTCGACACGGTACTCGGCGACCCCGATGGCTGGATGGTCGAATGGAAGTGGGACGGCATCCGCGCGCAACTGGTCTGTCGTGGCAGCCAGACCTGGCTATGGTCGCGCGGCGAAGAACTGATCACCGAACGCTTTCCCGAGATCGTCGAGGCCGCGGCAGCACTGCCTGACGGCACCGTGCTCGATGGCGAGATCGTGATCTGGCAGCACGGCCGCGTGCAGCCCTTTGCGCTGCTGCAGCAGCGCATCGGCCGCAAGACGCTGAATGCGAAGCTGCTGCGCGAAGCGCCAGCCATCCTGATGGCCTACGACCTGCTCGAATGGCAAGGCGAGGACTGGCGCACCCGGCCGCAGGCCGAACGCCGCGCCCGGCTGGAACAGCTTGTCGCCCGGCACGTACACCCGGCGCTGGAGCTGAGCCCGCTGGTGCAGGCCGACGCTGGGCGCATTTCGCCCGTCTGCGAGACGCCTCGCGCGACATGGGCGTGGAAGGCTTCATGCTCAAGGCCGCCAGCGCGGCCTATGGCGCCGGCCGCACCAAGGACGTGGGCATCTGGTGGAAGTGGAAGATCGACCCGTACTCGGTCGATGCGGTGCTGGTCTACGCCCAGCGCGGCCATGGCCGCCGCGCGAGTCTCTATACCGACTTCACCTTCGCGGTCTGGAATGCACCACCCGGCACGCCCGGCCGCGCGCTGGTGCCTTTCGCCAAGGCGTACTCCGGCCTGACCGACGACGAGATGCGCGCGGTCGACGCGATCGTGCGCCGAACCACGGTGGAGAAGTTCGGTCCGGTGCGCAGCGTGGAGCCGACGCAGGTGTTCGAGCTCGGCTTCGAAGGCATCGCCCGCAGCGGCCGGCACAAGAGCGGCATCGCGGTGCGCTTTCCGCGCATGCTGCGCTGGCGCACCGACAAGCCGATCGAAGAGGCCGATACGCTGGCCACGCTGGAGGGGATGCTGCCCGGCGCCGCCGCGCCGCGCGAGGATGCGGCCTAAGCCGGCACCCGCCGCGCCAGCATGCGCCGCCACATCACGCGCGCTCATCAATCCAGCGTAATCCCCTCGCGCTGGATCACCGCGCCCCAGCTCGCATCTTCCTTCTCGATGCGCTTGGCGAAGGCTGCCGAATCGATCATCACCACATCCCCCTGCTGTCCCAGCGCAGCCCTGGCCTTGCTGTCCTCCAGCACCCCGCGCGTGATCGCATGGAGCTTCTGTACGATCTGCGGCGGCGTGCCGGCCGGCGCGAGCATGCCGATCCAGAAGCTCACATTGAACGGCGTGATGCCGAGTTCTTCGAGCGTGGGCACGTCCGGCAACTGCGCCATCCGCGTTGACGAACTCACCGCCAGCGGCTTCAGCTTCCCCACCTTGATCTGCGGCAGCGCGGTCCACGTGTCAAACGCGGTTTCGAGTTCCCCGCTCATCACCGCCATCTCCGCCTGCGCGGCCGACTTGTAGGGAATATGCGTGGTCTTGATCTTCGTCCGGTTGTTCAGCATGGCGAAGCTCAGGTGCGCGATATTGCCGGGGCCCGCCGAGCCATAGCTGATCTTGCCCGGATGCTGCGCGGCGAACCTGACCAGATCCGGCACCGTGCCGACCGCGTTCTTCTGCGACCACTCCGGGTTCGTGACGAGGATGAACGGCGCCTCGAGCACCAGCGTGACCGGCGCGAAATCCTTCGGCTTGTAGTTGCTCTTCTTGTACACCTGATGATTGATGGTGATGCTGCTCGAGTTCGTCAGCAGCAGCGTGTAGCCATCCGGCGCCGCCCGGGCCGCCTCCGCCACGCCGATCAGCCCGTTTGCGCCGGGCTTGTTGTCGACGATCACAGGCTGCCCCAGCGACTTGCTGAGCTGTTCAGACACGACGCGTGCCACGGTATCGGTGAACGACCCTGCCGGGAACGGCACGATCATCCTGATGGGCTTGTTCGGCCAGTTCGCGCCCTGCGCGGCGGCCGGCCCGGCCGTGGTGCAAGCCAGCGCGATCAGCGCGGCGCCTGCCAGTCCGAAGTGGCGTGCGGCCTGCCGGCAGCGCGAAGCAAAGTTGATTTTCTGCATGCTTGTCTCCTGTTCGTGCTCGTTATGTTTTTGAATGCGTCAGCGGCCCTATATGGCCCTGCCCGATGACTTCGGCTGCGCGGTCTTGCCCGTGATGCCCATGCGTTCGAGTTCCGCGATCCGCGCCGCGTCGAGTCCAAGGACACGGGCCAGCACGTCCTCGGTGTGTTCGCCCAGTGTCGGCGCCGCGTGGCGGATCGGCATGGCATCCGTGCCCGTGCGAAACCACGCGGTACTGGCCGTGTACGTGCCGCAGTGCGCGCGCTCGACGCCGCGCCAGAATCCGCGCGCGTTCAGGTGGGCGTCCTGCAGCACCTGCGACATCGGACGGACCACGCCGGCGGCGATACCGGCGTGCTGCAACGCGCGCATCGCCGCTTCCGGGTCGCGGCCTTCGGTCCACGACGTGATCGCCGCATCGATCCTGTCCTGCTGCGCGCGGCGCCCGCTGGCCCCGGCAAGGTGCGGATCCACGGCAAGATCCTCGCGGCCGATGGCGCGGCACAGCACCGGCCAGTGCGCGTCCGGGACAGTCAGGACGATCCATGCATCATCGCCCGCGCAGCGGAAGCAGCCGTGCGGAACGTTCACGGGATGCCGGTTTCCCTGACGCGGCGAGACCGTGCCCGAGATCGATTGTTCGAGGATGAACGGTGCGGCCATCGGCAACATCGCCTCGACCTGCGACAGGTTGACGTGCCGCCCTTCGCCGGTTGCCTGCTGCACGAACAACGCCAGCAGCATCGCGGCCCCCGCATTCAGGCCGCCAACCGGATCGCCATAGGCGTACGACGTCATGGCCGGCGGGCCGTCCGGATGCCCCGTATGCAGCGGCAGACCGCTGGCCTGCTCAAGCGTGCCGCCATATGCGCGCGTGTTGCTCCACGCGTTGCCAAGCCCGAATGCCGGCATCGACACCATCACCAGGCGCTCGTTCACGGCGCGCAGCGCCTCGTAGTCGAGGCCGAGCTTCGGCAGCACCTCGGCCGAGTAGTTCTCGATCACCGCGTCGGCGCGTGCCACCAGGTCCAGCAGCAACTGCTTGCCTTCGGGGCGTGTCAGATCGAGCGTGATGCCGAGCTTGTTGCGGTTCATCAGGTTGAAGTTGGAGTTCTTCTCGTACAGCCTGTCGCGATAGAACTCCTCCGTGAAGTTGGCACCGCGCCACCAGTCCGGGTAGCCGGCACTCTCGACCTTGATGATCTCCGCGCCGAAATCGGCCAGTGTCCGCGACGCCAGCGGCCCGGCCCATCCCATCGTCAGATCGACAACGCGAATGCCCTGCAACGGAAGCTGCGGGGAAGCCGTTCGCCTGAGCTGCGGCATGGATGGTGATCGAGACCGGCCGCCCGATACAGCGCGTCGTGGGCGCCCTTGGCCGGCGCCGGGCCTCCGGGCAGCGGACCCGCCGCATCGAGGCGCAGCGGTACAACCGGGCCCTCGAACGCCACCCCGCCAGCTTCGACCGGCACGAACGCATTGCGCTGCCGATGCACGTCCTGGCGCAGCAACTCCTCCATCGTCGGCACGATGACCGTCGGATGCTTCTTGTCCCCGAGGATCTCGAACCACTGCTGCGCCGTGCGCGTCCGGAACGCGGGAATCAGCAACGCGTCGATCTCGTCGGCGCACGCCATCCGTTCCTGACCGTTCGCGAAGCGCGGCTCGCTGCCGAGTTCGGGGCGCCCGATCGCCTCGCACAGCGCCTTCCACTGCGGCAGCGTGTGCGTGAAGATGCCGATCCAGCCCTCGGCCGTCTCGAAGATGCCGGCCGGATGCGTGCCGCAGAAGCGGTTGACGCCCAGGCGCCGCAGCGGATGGCGCTTGTCGGGCACCATGCCCGCTTCCATCTCGACCACGCCGAAGATGGCCTCGTGCGCGCTCAGCACATATCGGCGGCTGCCCTGACTGCTGCCGATCAAGGCCGCGACGGCGGCGGAGAACACCTGCAGGCCAATGGCGATCGCAGTCTGCACGTCATGGGGCATGTGCGGCGGGCCGTCTGCCGGGCCGCTGCCGTGCACCGCACCCGCAAGGCTCCGGCAGACGGACTCCGCTCCGGCGTACTCGCTGTAGGGCCCGCTCTCGCCGAACCACGTGAGCGCGACTTCGATCGGCTCGTGCCGCGGCTGCGTGCTCGCCGCACCCGACCAGACCGGGTTGGCAAGAACGCCCGGCCCTTGGGTGAGCGCGCGCGCATCGAGCACGACATCGCAGGTCCGCCCCAGTTCGGCGAGCCATGCGCTGTCCGCGACGTTGGCGGCATCCGCCGTGACACTGCGCTTGTTCGTGTTCAGCCACGCAAACAGCGCACTTTCCCTGGCGCCCGAAACGCCGGCCATGGGCGGCATCTGCCGCCATGCGTCGCCTGCCGGACTTTCCACCTTGATGACTTCCGCGCCGAAATCGGAGAACAACTTGCCCGCGTACGCCAGCGCCGGACCGGTGCCGATTTCGAGTACGCGCCGCCCGCGCAGCGCGAGCTGCGCCGGGTCAGGACCATTCCTGATCATGGAAACCTCCTGGCTGTTATGGATGGATTCGCTGGTCTGGCGCTTACCACGCATCGACGAATGCGCGGCGCTCGCGGCGGCTTCGCACCTCGGCGGATGCGATGCCCTGTGCGATCCACTTCCGCGTCTGGGCCGGGTCGATCACGGCATCGATCTCCACGGCCGCCGCCGTATTGATGGCGTGCCCGCGCTCGTAGGACTGTGCGACCAGCTGGTCGAACAACGCCTTGCGCTCGGGGCCGTCGGGAACGGCTTCGAGTTCCTTCTTGAATCCCAGCCTGACGGCGCCCTCAAGTCCCATCGGCCCGAACTCGCCAGTCGGCCACGCGACGGTGAAGCTGGCCGAGCGGAAGCCGCCGCCCGCCATCGCCATGGCGCCAAGGCCATAACCCTTGCGCAATGTCACGGCCAGCAGGGCGACGCGCAGCTTGGCGGCCGTCAGGAACATGCGCGACACATGGCGCACCTGCGCTTGCGCTTCGCACTCCGGCCCGACCATGAACCCCGGCGTATCGATCAGCGAAATGATCGGCAGCCCGTGTGCGTCGCACAGCTGCATGAAGCGCGACGCCTTGTCGGCCGCATCGGCATCGATCGCGCCGCCGAGGTGATAGGGGTTATTGGCCATGATGCCCACCGGCTGTCCTTCCACACGGGCAAGCGCCGTGTGGATGCCAGCGCCAAAGCCGCCACGCAGCATCAGCACGCTGCCCGCGTCGGCGATGCCCTCGATGGCCTTGCGCGTGTCGTACACGCGCAGCCGGTTCTCGGGTACAACGTGGCGAAGAACCATCGGGTCCGGCGCGCTCCAGTGTTCGACGCGCCCCTGGAACATCGACAGGTAGTGCTTCGCCACCTGCACCGCTTCGGCCTCGTTCTCGACCAGCACGTCGATCACGCCGTTGGCGAACTGCACCGGCGCCGGACCAACCTCCTCGGGGCGGAAGATGCCGAGACCGCCGCCTTCGATCATCGCCGGCCCGGCCATGCCGATGTTTGCCGACTTGTCAGCAATGATCACATCGCAGCAGCCGAGAAAGGCCGCGTTGCCGGCAAAGCAGCGGCCCGACACGATGCCGACCACCGGAACCTCGCCGCTCAGCTCCGCGAAGGCGGCAAACGACGGCTGGTAGAGCCCGGACACGGACGGGAAATCCACATCGCCAGGCCGGCCGCCGCCGCCTTCGGCAAACAGCACCAGCGGCAGCTCGTCGCGCAGCGCGACCTCGACGATGCGGTCGGTCTTGATATGGTTGCGCTTGCCCTGCGTCCCCGCGAGCACCGTCGCGTCGTAGGCCATCACCGCGCTGCGCGCGCGGTCCTTGCCGACCAGTGCGCCGTTGACATTGCCGATGCCGGTGATCAGGCCGTCGGCGGGCGTATTGGCAATGAGGTCGTCTTTCGTGCGGCGGGTCGACTGCGCGGCCAGTGCCAGCCCGCCGTACTCCACGAAGGTGTCGGCATCGCACAGGTCGGCGAGGTTCTCGCGCGCCGTGCGCTGGCCGCGCGAGCGGCGCTTCGCTACCGCGTCGGGACGTGAAGCGTCCTCGAGAAATGCATGCCGGTCCAGCACGCGCTGGAGGTCCGCACGGATCGCGTGGGGATCGACCTTCTGCGCGGCATCCACCGCTACGGCGCCGGCCTCGGCCTGTTCCAGCACGATCAGGACCTGGCTTTCCGATGCCAGCGCGCCCTTTTCCAGCCGCAGGTCGACCACGCGTCCGCCGCATTCGGCGGCGATGGCGTGCTCCATCTTCATCGCATCGAGCACGGCAACCGTCTGGCCGGGCTTGACGATGTCATCGAGTCCGACGGCAATCTCCACGACACGGCCCGTCAGCGGTGCGCGGATTGCCACCAGCCCTTCTTCCAATTCTTCTTCCGGTTCTGACGATCGCGGCGCATGCGCTGCCGGTGCGCGTGTGGCGCCACCCAGCAGCGCCTCCTGTGCCCGGCCGCCTTGCGCAATGGCCTCTGCCGATGCCGCCAGCGCTGGCAGGATCGCCTCGAAGTGGCGCGTGTGAATGTTCTGCGTGAGGAAGTCCTCGCGCTGCACCAGCGCGCGCAGCAAGTACATATTGGTCGGCACGCCAACGATGCGGAACTCGGCAAGGCTGCGCTGCAGGCGCCGCACCGCCGCTTCGAATTTCGGCGTGGCGCTGCTCACGATCAGCTTGGCCAGCAGCGTGTCGAAGTTCGGCGACGGCTCATAGCCGGTGTAGCCGTGCGAGTCGACGCGCACGTCCGGACCGGATGGCGGGTCGAAGCGCTCCAGGCGACCGTACGCAGGGCGCGCCAGGCCTTGCGCATCGGTCATCTCGGCGTTGACGCGAACCTGGATGGCATAGCCCTTCGGTTGCGGCGGCGAAGCCGGGTCCAGGCCAAGATCGCCGAGCGTACGCCCCGCGGCCAGCCCGAGCTGCAGCGCCACAAGGTCGACGCCCGTGACCTGCTCGGTAATGGTGTGCTCGACCTGCAGGCGGGGATTCGCTTCGATAAAGACAAAGTCCTTCTGCTCGCCGGACCCGGTCTCTTCGACCAGGAATTCGAACGTGCCGAGGCTCAGGTAGTTGACGCGGCGCGCGAGCCTCAGTGCGGCCTTGATGATCTGCTCGCGCAATTGCGGACGGAGCACCGGGCTGGGCGCGATCTCCACGAGTTTCTGGAAGCGGCGCTGCAAGGTGCAATCGCGCTCGCCCAGCGCGATGACGTGGGTGCCGTCGCCGGCAATCTGCACTTCGATATGGCGCGCGCGGCTCACGAGCCGCTCGGCGTACAGCGCGTCCACGCCGAACGCGGAACTCGCTTCGGAGCGGCAGCGTGCGTACGCTTCGGCCAGGTCCTCGCGCCGCCTGACCACGCGCATGCCACGGCCGCCGCCGCCGCCCACGGCCTTGATGACCACACCGGCGTCCCCCTGTTTGTCGAAGAAACTCGTGATCTCTTCGAGCGATGCACCGCCGCGCGTCGCGGGCATGACAGGGACGTCGCTGTCCATTGCCAGTTCCAGCGCACGCCCCTTGTCGCCGAACAGCGCAAGCTGCTCGACGGTGGGGCCGACAAACCGGATCCCGGAATCGATGCAGGCCTGCGCAAAATCGGCGCGCTCGCTCAGGAACCCGTAGCCCGGGTGGATCGCGTCGCAACCGGCTGCCTGCGCCGCGGCGATGATTCCCGCAATGTCGATATACGCGGCCGGTCCGGAACCATCGAGCGCAATCGCCTCGTCGGCCAGCATGCGGTGGCGCGCGCTGGCGTCGTCCTGTGAATACACCGCGACGGTGGCGATATCGAGGTCGCATGCCGCGCGCAGCACGCGCAATGCAATCTCTCCCCGGTTGGCGATCAACAGCTTGTTCATTCAGTCTCCTCGTTCAGATGGCGGCGTCAGTACCGGACCGGCAGGTGGTGATGCTTCCTGCGGGACACGACAAGACGATGGTCTTTTGGCTTCTGCGGCCAGTGGTCTGGTGTTGCGGGCGTGCTCACGGACGGATGCCGAAGCGGCTGATGCCGGCTTCGCGCAGCGGTGCGGCCAGGTTGGCGAACTCGCACAGCAGCGTGCGGGTTTCGCGCGGATCGATGATGTCTTCGATGACGAAGGCCTCGGCGCTGCGGAACGGCGAGGTCAGGCTGCGCACGCGCTGCTCGATCTCGGCGCGCTTCTGCACCGGGTCGTCGGCGCCCTCGATCTCGGCCTTGTAGGCCACTTCGAGCCCGCCTTCGATCGGCATCGCGCCCCAGTTCGCGGAAGGCCATGCATAGCGGCAATTGAAGCGGCCCATATGCTGGTGCGCGGCTGCGGACATGCCATAGGCCCGGCGCAGGATGACCGAGCACCACGGTATGGTCGCCTGGTACACCGCGGCCAGCGCGCGCACGCCGTGGCGCATGGTCCCCGCCTGCTCGGCCTCCAGGCCGATCTGGAAGCCCGCGGTATCGACCAGGTTGACCACGGGCAGGTGAAACGCCTGCGCCATATCGACGAAGCGCGTGAATTTCTCGGCGGTCGCGCTGTCCCAGCCGCCGCGTGGAAATACGGATCGCTCGCGATCACGGCCACGGGCCAGCCATCGAGCCGCGCCAGCCCGGTGACAATCGCGCAGCCCCACTGCCTGCCGATCTCGAAGAACGAACCGTCGTCCACGAGCGCCTGCACGATTGGGCGGATCTTGTAGACGGCGCGGCCGTCGCGCGGAATGGCGGCCAGCAGCCAGTCGTCGCGGCGCGCGGGATCATCGGCAGGCGCGGTCCGCGGCGGCAGTTCGTAGACCGACGCCGGCAGGTAGGACAGGAAGCGGCGAGCGTATTCGAACGCTTCCTGCTCGGTGGCAACCTCATCATCCACCACGCCGTTGCGGGTGTGGATGTGGCTGCCGCCGAGCTCGTTCTTGCCCAGTTGCTGGCCGATGCGCGCGACCACGGGCGGGCCTTCGGTAAAGAGCTGCGAGGTCTCCCTGACCATCACCGAGTAGTGGCTGGCCGCCACGCGCGCCGCGCCCATGCCCGCCACGGAGCCCAGCGCCAGCGACACCACGGGCACCACGGACATGTTCTCCACCACGTGCTGCCAGACCTTCATGGTCGGGATCAGCGTATGGCCCTTGATCTCGATATTGCGTACGGAGCCACCGCCTCCGGTGCCATCCACGAGCCGGATCATCGGCAGGCGCAAGTCATGCGCCATCTTCTCGGCGTGGACCAGCTTGTCGCCCACGGCGCCGTCATTGGCGCCGCCGCGTACCGTGAAGTCGTCGCCGACCAGCACCACCGGGCGCCCGCCCACCTGCGCGCGGCCCATCACGAGGTTCGACGGCACCAGGTCCACCAGCCGGCCGTTGCTGTCGTAGCGGCCGCTGCCGCTCAGACCGCCGACTTCGCGGAACGAGCTAGGGTCGGCAATGCCGGCAATGCGCTCGTGCACGGTCAGCTTGCCCGCTTCGCGGTGGCGCGCCACCTTGTCTTCGCCGCCCATGCGCGCGGCAAGCCGGCGGCGATAGGCCAGTTCATCAATTTCGGGCTGCCAGGTCACGGCGCGTCTCCGGTGTTCTCGTTCTTGGGTCTGACTCAGTACCGCACAAGCCATGCCAGCCCGAAGACACTTGCAGAACCCTTGATTTCATTGAGGATTTTTTGACCCGGCGCTATGATGTCCGCAATAAGACATAGTGTGTCCCGAGTGAGGACACACATGGAGACAGCCAGTGTCCTCAGCAACAACACAAAGCGACGCGCCCGCGGCGCTTGGGGCGGTCGTGCGATCCGCTGACGGCCGTCGGATAGCGGCAGTCGGTGTGTGCGCCAATCCGGCCACAGCGGAAACCGCCGAAGCCGCCTGCGCCGCGGCGACAGACCGCGCCAAGGGAAGCCGCCTGTTTCCCGTAGAGGCCGGCGGCCACCGCTACGTGGGCCTGTGCCTCGAAGACGGCGCGCATGAGCTGATCCTGCTGCGCCGCGCGGACACGCATGCGGTGCTGTTCGATTTCCTGGGCACGGTGCCCTTTGCCAGCGCAATCCTCGACCATTTCCTGAGCGACCCGTACCAGGCCATCACCGTGGCGGACCGGGAGGGCCGGATGCGGTTCATCAGCCCCGTGCACGAAGATTCCTGGGACTGGGCACCGGCGAAGGCGTCGGCCGCCCTGCCGCCACGGTCATCCCGAATTCACGGCTGCCGCAGGTCGTCGCCAGCGGCAAGGCCGAGATCGGGCAGCTCCAGCAGATGAACGGCGTCACGCGCGTGGTCAACCGCATTCCGATTCGCCAGGACGGCGAAGTGGTCGGGGCGATCGGCCAGATCATGTTCAAGGGGCCGGAAGCCATGGTCCGCATGCACGATGAGCTGACGGAGCTGCGCTCGCAGGTCGCGCGCTACCAGCGCGAGCTGGACGGCCTGCGCGAGGGTCAGCCGCCACTCGGCCTGATCGGCGAAAGCGCGCCGATGCAGCGCCTGCGCCGCGAGATCCAGACCGTGGCGCGCCTGGACGTGCCGGTGCTGATCCTCGGGGAAAGCGGCACAGGCAAGGAACTGGTCGCCAACGCGATTCACAACGCCGGGCGCGAGCCAGTTGGCGAACGGCCGTTGCTGAGCCTGAACCTGGCCGCCCTGCCAGCCACGCTGATCGAGTCCGAACTGTTCGCCACGCGCCCGGCGCCTTCACTGGCAGCCAGCGCCACGGGCAGGCCGGCAAGCTGGAACTCGCGGCCGGCGGCACCGTATTCCTCGACGAGGTCGCGGACATCCCGATGGAGATGCAGGTCAAGCTGCTGCGCGTGCTGGAAGACCATATGGTCGAACGGCTCGGCAGCCGCCGCGCGCAGCACGTGGACTTTCGCCTGATCTCCGCGACCAACCGCGACATTCCGGCGCTCATCGACGCAGGGCGCTTCCGCCTGGACCTGTATTACCGGCTAAGCGGCGTGGTGTTGCGCATTCCCGCGTTGCGCCAGCGGCGCGAGGATATTCCCGCGCTGCTGCAGCACTTCGTCAGCGCGTTCTGCGCGCGCAACGGCGTACCGGTACCGAAGATCGATCACGAGGTGGCGCGGCACCTGGCCGGACAGCCGTGGCCCGGCAATGTCCGGCAATTGCGCCAGCGCATCGAGGAAGCCTGGTGTTCTGCGACGGCCGAGCGCTGCGGGTCGTGGATTTTGCACGCGGTGAAGCGGCTCGCGGGCTGGTGGTGGAAAGCGAACCGGTCGTGCATCCGCTGGCGCGGGCGTATTCGCATGAAGAGGCCGATGCGGGCAGCGTGCCGGCTGCCGCGGCGTTGCCAGGCAGCGAGGCTGCGGCGGGGATGAGCGAACTGGCCTACGCGGCGGTAGTCGATGCGATTGCGCGTCATGGCGGCAACAAGAAGCGGGCCGCCGAGCAATTGCGGATTTCGCGCTCGCATCTGTACAAGATATTGGAGCGCGGGCCGGGGCGGTGAGCATTGGAGTTCCTCCAACGTGCTTCTCCCCTCTCCCATTTATGGGAGAGGGGCGGGGGAGGAGGGCAGGAGTCCCCACGAAGTGAGGCGTCACGGTGCTTGGCATGCGCCTGCCCTCTCCCCCAGCCCCTCTCCCGCAAGCGGGAGAGGGGAGCAAACAAGCTGGCACGCCAGTTTTGTCAGCAATCTGGCGCCGCCGCTGGCGCTGTCTTCCCCTACCCTGCCAGCGCGGGGGCGAAATGGCGCCACGGATCGAACGGCGTCACAACCGGCTGCCGCGTGGCAATGAAAACGATGCGAGACCGCGCCGGCGACTGCGGCGGTTCCGGCGGCTCGATCGTCCAGCGCTTGCCACAGATCTGCAGCAGCCGCGGAGCATCCTCCCCCTCCAGGAACACCATCCCTTTGCCGAGGAACCGGGAAACTGAAGAAGCGGGGAAGCGAGGAAGTCGCAGCGGTCCGGCGACGCCTACGCTACTGACGCCCCACCGAACAACATCTCGACCCGGAATCCGCCCCCATCGGCATTGACGAGGTTGAGCTTGCCGCCAGCCTGGCGCACCAGCCGATCCACGATCGCCAGCCCCAGCCCCGAATGGGCATTGCCGCCGCGTGCCGGGTCCAGCCGCACGAACGGCAGCGTGACGCGCTCCTTGTCGTCCTCCGGGATACCATCACCCTGGTCTTCGACCACGAGCAGATAACCGTCCGGCGTGCGCGCCGTGGCAATGCATACCGGCGCCTTGCCATAGACGTAGGCATTGTCGACGAGGTTGCCGATGATCCGGTCCAGCTGCGTGGCAATCATGCGGAATCCGTCGCCCGCGTCAAGCGATAGCACCACCTGCCGATCCTGCTCGGCCAGCGAGGCCGCCAGTTCATTGACGCGCCGGTCCACCGACACTGGCCGCGCGGTGGGCTCGCTGGTTTGCGCAAAGCTCAGGAACTGCTCGACGATGGCCGCCATGGAGTCGACATCGCGCGTGACGCCCGCCGCCGCCTTCGGGTCCGACAGCATTTCGGCGCGCAGCCGCAGCCGCGCGAGCGGCGTCTTCAGGTCGTGCGCGATGCCGGCGAGCATGGTGTTGCGCTCCTGGTCGATGCGCGTCAGGTCCGCCACCATGCGGTTGAAGCGTTCGATCAGCTGGCGCAGCTCATGCGGGCCGCGCTCGCGTAGCGGCGCCACCGGCTGCTGGCGCGAAAGCTGTTCGGCAGCCGCGGCCATGTCGCGCACCGGCCGCTGGATCTGCCACGCGATCAGCAGCGCAAAGATGATGGCTACGCCGACCACCAGCATCACGCCCGGCACCAGCCGGTTGTCCGGCGGCGGGTTGTGGACCCACAGGATCGGCATGGCGATCCAGTCGCTGCGCGTCGGCAGCTTGATCCACAGCCGCGGGGTGGCTTCATCCTCGATCCGGATCTCGGTGCCTTGCGGCAGGCGCTTGGTGAACTGCTCCACCAGCCGGCGCGAACGGCCCTTGGGCGCGGTCGTGTGTTGCTCGGCGCTGGCCTCGCTGGCCACCTCGACCAGGCTCGGCAGCGGCAGGGGCGGGCGCGCGTCGAGCGCGCGCTGGATGCTGGCGACCTGGAACAGCATCTGCTCGACCGAATAGTCGACCTGCTGCTGGCGCCGGTCCATGCGCAGGATGGCCAGCCACGAGAAATGGCTGATGACCAGCACGGCGGCGATCAGCAGCGCAATGCGGCCAAACAGGGTATCGATACGCAACTTCATGTCGGGACTCGTCATTGCCGCCGCACCACCAGGCGGGCGGCAGGGGCGTTACTGCGGAATGTCTTCGGCTTCGTCCGGCACGAACGTGTAGCCGCGCCCGCGCACGGTCTGGATATAGCGCGGGCGCTGCGCGTCTTCGTCGAGCAGCCGGCGCAGGCGCCAGATCTGCACGTCGATGCCGCGGTCGCTGATGCCGCTGGCGTTGCCGTACATCAGCTCGACGATGCGCTCGCGCGACAGCACTTCGAGTGGATGCATCAGCAGCAGCTTGAGCAGCGCGAACTCGGTATCGCTGATCGACAGCACCTGGCCCGCGCGCTGCAGCGAGCGCTGGCGGAAATTCACGCGGAACGGCCCGAACGCGACCGATTCACGGTCTTCGGGTGCGGCCGCCGGACGCGCCAGCTTGCGGCGCAGCACGGCATTGATGCGCGCCAGCAGCTCGCGCGGCGAAAACGGCTTGCCGAGATAATCGTCGGCGCCGATCTCCAGGCCGACGATGCGGTCGATCTCGTCGCTGCGCGCGGTCAGCAGGATCACCGGGATATCATCGTTCTTCGCGCGCAGGTTGCGCAGCGCGGTCAGGCCGTCGACCTTGGGCATCATCAGGTCCAGCACGATCAGTGCCGGGCGTTCGCGCTCGAGGCGCGCCTGCAGGCCGTCGCCGTCGTGCATCACCGAGACCGCAAAACCCTGCTGGGTCAGGTATTCGCGCAGCAGATCGCGCAGTTCGGGGTCGTCGTCGACGACAAGGATCTGGGTGGGCTGGTTCGTTCGCATAGGCACATGATAGTCAGGCTGGCCGTGCTCTAGCCGAATCGGCGCCACGGCTTTGTTTCCGGAGATTACACGGGAGGCGCTGGTAATCCGCTGTAATAAACCTGCGTTCCGCGGAAACACGTGCATCCGGCGTCTCACATTATCCTTGCGACATGGCATGCCTTGCGCTGCCCGGCCACCCCACAGGCCGCTGCCCGGTCGGGCAGAACCCCACGCCAGATGGGGCTAGTGCCGCACCCATGCGGCATACTGCTGCATCACCGCGCCCAGGAACGCGCGAAGACCGCGGCGCGCATCGCGCCGCTCCCAGGATTCCGGAAATGTCCAACCCCGAACAAGGCCAACAACCCACCCCGCCGTCCCGCCCGCCACTGGGCCCCGCCCGCTCGCCCCGGCGCACGCTGATCGCAGCGGCCCTCGTCGTGCTGCTCGCCGGAGGCGGCTGGTACTGGTACAGCCATCGTGGTGCCCGTTCGGACGCTCAGGGGGCACAGGCACACAGCGCGCGCGGACCCGGTGGCGGCGCAAGCGGGCCAGGAGCCCCCCGGCCGTGGC
>LRMT01000088.1 GCA_001725945.1 Cupriavidus sp. UYMMa02A
TCAGGCGGCGAGCCCACAGATTGCGTGCGATGTAGCTGAGCGGAATCGCCATGCGAATCCCTAGCCGATCGCCCGCAGGCCTTCCACGATGCGCACGCGCGCCGCCTGCACGGCCGGCACGAGCTATCCGGCCCAGTCGCGCCGCATGGGCGAGACCGGCAAGACCGTCGTGCGCCTGACGACCGACGAAACCGGCAAGGTCATCAAGACGTCGGTGGTATCTTCGAGCGGGTCGTCACGTCTGGACCAGGCTGCCGTGGACGCCGTCCAGCGCATGCGCTGCAAGCCGTACATGGACAACGGCCGCGCCGTCGCCGTGACCGCGCAGCAGCCGATCGGATTCGAACTCAACTGATCTCAACCTATAACGCACTTACCAGGAACCAACATGCAGGACCTCGGACTTTCCCACCTCTGGTCGCAAGGCGATTTCGTCATGCGTGTGACGGCCATCATTCTGCTGATCATGTCGCTCTTGTCGTGGATCGTGATCCTTACCAAGGCGTGGGATCTGTTTCGCCTGAAGAAGATGGCTCATGGCGCGGAAAAGCGCTTCTGGCACTCTGACGACTTCGACCACGCGCTCGAGACGCTCGGCGCCAGCGACGCCAACCCGTTCCGCACGCTGGCCATCGCCGGCAAGGACGCCGCCCAGCATCACCGGGCCAGCCAGCCGCAGCTGCACGACGTGATGGATATCTCCGACTGGCTGACCCGCTCGCTCAAGAGCTCGATCGACGAGGCCGTGGCACGCATGCAGTCGGGCCTGGCGGTGCTGGCCTCGGTCGGCTCGACCGCGCCTTTCGTGGGCCTGTTCGGCACGGTGTGGGGCATCTATCATGCACTGATCGGCATCGGTGCCTCGGGCGTGCCGACGATCGACAAGGTCGCCGGTCCGGTTGGTGAAGCACTGATCATGACGGCGTTCGGCCTGGCAGTGGCCATTCCCGCGGTGCTCGGCTACAACGCGCTGACCCGCGGCAACAAGGCGGTCATCTCCAAGCTGAACCGCTTCGCCCACGATCTGCACGCCTACTTCGTCACCGGCGCGCGTATTCGCCCCGCCACCGCCCGCACCGACGACAGCGCCGTGCGCCTCGCTGCGGCACGGCAGTAACACCACCGCATCAAGGAAGTCATCATGGCATTTGGCACGCTCGACGGAGACGATGACGAGGTGATGAGCGAAATCAACATGACGCCGCTGGTCGACGTCATGCTGGTGCTGCTGATCATCTTCATCATCACGATCCCGGTCATCAATCACGCGGTGAAGATCGACCTGCCGCGCGCAAGCAATACACCGAACGAATCCAAGCCGCAAAGCATCAACGTCTCGATCGACGCCCAGGGCAAGGTCTACTGGAACCAGACCGAAGTGGACGAGACCGCGCTGGCCAACAACATCGCGCTGGCCGCACAGCAGGAGCCGCAGCCCGAGCTGCACCTGCGCGCCGACCGCGAGGTCCGCTACGAGCGCGTGGCCGAGGTCATGGCCGCCGCGCAGCACGGCGGGCTCGGCAAGATCGGCTTCATCACCGAGCCAAAGCACTAGGTTCCGGCCGACCAGTCTGACCGGTCACAGGCAGCAAGAAAGGGCATCCCGCGGGGTGCCCTTTCTGTCTTGTGGCGTGCGGCAGCAAGAAGTGCAACGCGATGGATTGCCACTATTGTAATGATAACGGTTCTCATTTATGATGATCCGATCGCAAGCACTGCCGGTGGGCGAGACCCCAATTCTCGGCGTGCAAGCCAACCACCTACTGCCGAACGGAGCCAGATAATGAGCACCCTTTCCCTGCCGCTGTCGCAACCCCGTGAAGTCACCCGCCGCCGACTGTCGTTACGCCGCGTGGAAGTTGCGCCGCAGGGCCGACGCGATACCACCGCGCGTCCGCGCTCGAATCCGTGAAATCGGCCGTTGCGGCCCTGCCCGCACGCCTGGAGGCGCTGGTGCGCGACAACCTGCCGAACACGCCCGCGTGCGAGCCGGTTGCGCTGGAGTCCATCATGCGCGGCGCCACAAAGCTGCCGATCCGCCATAACGGCGACATCTACACGCTGCGCGTCACGCGCTACGGCAAGCTGATCCTGACGAAGTAAAACGAAGGCACGACGCCTGCAGCGACCGTGCGGCGGGTGGGGCAGTGAAATAGCGAAGGGTTGGCAGGCCGGACGGCCCGCCGGAGTGATGCGAATGCCGGCCCCGCTGCTCGCGGGGCCCTCCTGCAAAGGATCAGAGACCCAGCGCGGCAATGCCGGCACGGGCGATCTGCGCGTCTTCTGTTGACTTGACGCCCGAAACGCCTACCGCACCCACGACCTGGTCGTTGTGGACGATGGGCACGCCACCTTCCAGCATGCCCTGCAGCGTTGGCGCCGTCATGAAGGAATAGCGGCCGTTGTTGATCATGTCTTCGTAGATCTTCGACTCACGGCGGCCAGTGCCGATGTGCGGGCCTTTTCCGTGGCGATGTAGGCGGAGATCGGCGCGGCGCTGTCCAGGCGCTGCATGGCCAGCATGTGGCCGCCATCATCCACCACCACGATCGAGACAGCCCACTGATGGGTCTTTGCCTCGGCCTCTGCTGCGGCCATGATCTTCTTCACGTCTTCTGCCGTCAGCACGGTCTTTTGCTGCATACCACTCTCCTGATGTTCGTACAGTGTGAGGCAGAAGTATAGCGCCGCACAATTGCCACAGTCATCGCGGCGGGCCAGTCAGCAAGGGTCAAACACAATTGCCAAACGACATGACCCGCGCGGGAGGCGGGTCATGTTGCAGATCAGGCGCCATGACACGGCGCGGGAAACGCCGATATGTCAGGCGCCGTCGGTGAACGGGTCCGGCTTGCTGATCCTCGCACCATCGGTGTACGGATCGGGCTTGCTGATCCGGGCGCGTCGGTAAAGGGATCGGTCTTGCCGACGCGTGCGCCATCGGTGAACGCATCGACCTTGCCAATCTTGGCACCGTCCAGATACGGATCCACCTTGCCTGTGCCAGCGAACGACGAAACTGACACGACGGAAAGCGCTGCCAGGGCCGTTGCGGCAGCCAAACTACGCTTGATGTTCATGAGTGATTCCCCTTAGTTCTCAATGACAGACAGGCACCGCGCGAGACACGATCTATTCGTGTGGCATCGCGGCGTCACAAGTGCAGTTTAGGGGAAACCCTAATATGAAAGTGCTAACCCTTTGATAAATCCATTCAGGAAATTTGACCCCACTACCGCCATAGGGAACCTGTCCGGAGCTGCTCACCATAGGGCTTTCGCTGCGGGAAGAAAATAAAAGAGCCCCATTGCTGGGGCTCATTCTTTCAAAATCCTTCAAGGCCAGGTGATCAGCGCCAGTGGCCATGCCCGTGATAGCCACGCGGGCCATAGTAGGGACGCGGACCATAATAGCGTGCCTGGCCATAGTAGCGAGGGCCGTAGTAGCGGGGGCCGTAGTACACAGGCGCCGGGCCATAGTAGACCGGGGCCGGCGCACCACGACCGGCGGCGGGGGCGGATAGTAGACCGGGGCTGGGGGATAGTAGGCCGGGGCCCGATCACCACGCCGGGCACACCAATCGCAACGCCAACGCTCACATGGGCCATTGCCGCGCCCGACGCAAGGCCTGCGACGATACCGAATGCTGCGAGCCACCAACGTTCATTTCCTGCCCCTCTGTCCCGGATTTCTGATGACTCTATTCTAGTGGCTCGGAAATTCGCAGTGCAACGGCGCACACGACATTGTTACGAGGCGTAACAGACGGATCACTTCTGGATAGAGCCGCGAACTTCCGCGTAGCGATAGTGCGCTTGCATTTGCACTTGCGTCCCGGATGCGCAGCCACCACAATATCGGGCTTTCCGCGCGGCCGTGGAGAAATTGGTAGACTCAGCAGACTTAAAATCTGCCGCCCTTACGGGCTTACGGGTTCGAGTCCCGTGGCCGCACCAGCGCAAGGCAGGTCGCGGCCATCATCGGGACCCGTCTGACCGCTCAGGCCATCACGTAGCAGAGCGAAGCACCCGCACACATCAGGAAGACGAACAGCACGCCAGCCAGCGCCAGCGGCTTGCGTCCGGCGCGCAGCAGGTCACCGATCCGCGTGTGCAGGCCGATGGCCAGCATGGCGCAGGCCAGCATCCAGTTGTCCAGCGCGATCAGGCCGCCCTTCCATCCTGCGGAACCGCACCGGCCGAATTCACAGCCATCACGGCAACGAAGCCCACCGCGAACCACGGCACCGACTTCAGCAGGCCACGCAGCGCGGGCCACCGGATTGGGCTTTTGCATCCTTGTTCGGCCACAGGGCCATCACCAGCAGCACCGGGCCGAGCGCCAGCACGCGCACCATCTTGGCCACCACCGCGGCGTCCGCCGTGGTATCACCGATCATCTTGCCGGCCGCGATCACCTGTGCCACCTCGTGCAGCGTCGCGCCGGTGAAGATGCCGAACATACGGTCGCTGACGTTCCAGTGCCACGAGGCGGTCACCAGCTCGAACAGGTACGGGTAAAGCAGCATGCCCACGGTACCGAACAGCACCACCGTGGCCACCGCCACTGCCGTCTGCTTGTCATCGGTACGCACAACCGACGACACGGCGATCGCCGCCGCTGCGCCACAGATTGCGCTGCCGGAGCTGACCAGGATGGCCTCGCGGCGGCTCAGGCCGAACACGGTCGTGCCGATCCACGTGCCGAATAGCAGGGTCCCAAGCAGCATGGCAAGCGGCACCACGATGCCGGGCAGGCCAAGCGCCGCAATCGACGCAAAGGTCAATCGCAGGCCATACAGGGCCACGCCAAGGCGCAGCAGGTGGTGGCGGGCGAGCTGCATGCCCGGGGCAAGCGGCTGCAGCCAGTGCTTGGGCAGCGTATTCGCGGCGACCATACCGGCGCACATCGCCAGCGTCAGCGCGCTCAGGCCGTAGCGGGAAATGGCCGGGTGATCGGCGAGCACCATGGCCAGCCACGCGACGCCGCCAAGAGGCAGCAAAGGCAGCAGGCGCTGGTGCCACGGCAGCACGGCGGCTGGCGAGACAGCCTGAGCGGGTGTAGGGGCGGACATGGAAGACATGGCGGCAGTCGTTATGGTTAGGTGACTTGAGCGTACCCGTCCCCCGTCAATCTGCAAAACGGGTAATATCGTTATGAATTACCTGAAATGTCGATATGGATCAACGCCCCCTTCGCCTGACCTTGCGCCAGCTCCAGGTCTTCGTCTCCGTGGCACAGCACGGCAGCACGGTCGCCGCGTCGGAAGCGCTGGCCATGTCCCAGTCGGCCGTCAGCGCCTCGCTGGCAGAGCTCGAGCGTGCGCTCGACGGCCCCTTGTTCGACCGCGTGGCGCGGCGGCTTAGCATCAATGAGACCGGACGACAGTTTTTCCCGCGCGCCTTGTCGCTGCTCGACCAGGCCCAGGAACTCGAACGCTTTGCCACGCAGACCGGCGTGCAGCTACGCATCGCGGCCAGCAATACGATCGGCAGCTATATCCTTCCGGCTCTGCTTGCCGGCTTCCGAGCGTCGCAGGGCGGACCTTGCCAGCTTGACCTGCGCATCGGCAACACGCGCGACGTATTGCGCTCGCTGATGCAGTTCGATGCCGACATCGGGCTTGTCGAAGGCGCAAGCCATGAGCGCGAGCTGCGCAGCGTACCGTGGTGCGACGACGAAATGGTCGTGGTGGTTGGCCCCACCCATCCCCTTGCGGCCCCGGATGCGTCGTTCGATGGCCTGCGCGATGCTGAATGGATCGTGCGCGAGCCGGGCTCCGGCACGCGCGAGATCATCGAGGAACGACTGGTGCCCTTGCTCGGTGAACTGCGCTTCGCGCTGGAACTGGGCAATGCGGAGGCCATCAAGCGTGCCGTGATGAGCGGCTTCGGCGTGAGCTGCCTGTCGCTGCATGTGGTGCGGGACGAACTGGAGCGCGGCACGCTGGTGGCTGTGCGCGAGGGACTGCCGCGCATCGTGCGTCCGCTGCAGCTTGTCGTGCACCAGGACAAGTTTCCGACGCGGGGACTGCTGGCGTTCACCGAGTACCTGCGCCTGCGCGTAGTGGCTGCACAGACTGGCGCGAAGGCCTGAACGGCCGCCGGACTGGATACAGAAACGAAAACAGCGCCCGATGGGCGCTGTTTTTTTCAACTGGAGGCGGAGGTCGGAATCGAACCGGCGTACACGGCTTTGCAGGCCGCTGCATAACCACTCTGCCACCCCGCCAGGTGACGTGCTGCTGGATTGTATCCGCATTCCCTGAACGCTGCCTGACAGCGCCTGCGGTTACCAACCCAAACAAAAGGAGCGCTGCTTCCCTTTGGGGATTGGAGCGGGAGACGAGTCTCGAACTCGCGACCTCAACCTTGGCAAGGTTGCGCTCTACCAACTGAGCTACTCCCGCATTGCGCTGCTTTTGCCTACGCATTTGGCTGCAAATAACAGCTTCTTGCGCTAAACCAGCTTATCTTGCTGCTTTCGTTTATGTCGTCAGCAGCGAGAACGAGATTATTGCAAAGAATGAGTCCGTTCGTCAACACCTTTTTTGCGCGCGGCATCATTTCTGAGTGCGGGCCTCGCCAAGCACGCCGCTGCGCTCGCGGATCTGCGGCCACGCCAGCTTCATGTAATAGAACATCGACCAGAGCGTCAGCACGGCGGCCACGTAGATCATCCATGTCCCTACCACCTGCGCGTCGATGCCGAACAAGCGGTCGCTGTACAGCAGCATGGGAATCGCCACCATCTGCACGGTAGTCTTCAGCTTGCCGAGGAAATTGACCGCCACGCTCTTCGAAGCGCCGATCTGTGCCATCCACTCGCGCAAGGCAGAGATCGTGATCTCGCGGCCGATGATGACCAGTGCCACCAGATCGGCCACGCGTCCCAGTGCCAGCAGCGACAACAGCGCTGCCGTGACCATCAGCTTGTCGGCCACCGGGTCCAGGAACGCACCGAATGCCGAAGTCTGGTTCCAGCGCCGCGCCAGGAAGCCATCCAGCCAGTCCGTGACCGCGGCGATGATGAAGAAGGACGCCGCGGTGATGTTCTTCGTGTGCATCGGCAGCCATGCTTCCGGCAGGTAGTACACGCCGACCACGAGGGGAATCATGGCAACGCGCAACCAGGTCAGCAGGATCGGGATATTGAAGGGCATGGGGCTTGGAGACCGATGGTGCAGTGACGAATTCCGCGATTGTCGCCGATTTCGGCGCGAATGCGCGCCTAACCGGCCAAATCGCGAGCATAGACGCGCTAGTGGAGCTGGCGGTAGATCTCCTCGGCGAGGCCGCGCGATATGCCATCGACGCTGGCAAGCTCGTCGATGCTGGCCGCCATGACGCCGCGCAGGCCGCCGAAGCGGGTCAGCAGCTTCTGGCGCCGGCGCGCGCCCACGCCCTCGATTTCCTCCAGGCGCGAGGTGGTGCGCGCTTGGCACGGCGCGCCCGCATCCCGGTAATCGCAAAGCGATGCGCCTCGTCGCGGATCTGCGCGACCAGCATCAGCGCGGCACTGCCCTGCCCCAGTTCCAGCGACGGGCGGCCGTCGGCGAACACCAGGGTTTCCAGGCCGACCTTGCGGCCCTCGCCCTTGGCCACGCCTACCAGCAGGCCGATATCGAGTCCCAGCTCCTCGAACACCTGCCGTGCCACCTCGACCTGCCCCTTGCCGCCATCGATCAGCACCACGTGCGGCACCGGCGACGATGCCTCGCCGGCAGCGTCAAGCCCGCCATCTTCCTGCATCTGCTCGACCAGCTTCTGATACCGGCGCGTCAGCACCTGGCGCATCGCCGCGTAGTCGTCGCCCGGCGTAATGTCCTGGATGTTGTAGCGCCGGTACTCGCCGTTCTGCATATCGTGATGATGGAACACGACGCACGACGCCTGCGTGGCCTCGCCCGCGGTATGGCTGATGTCGAAGCACTCCACACGCATCAGCGCGAGGTCTTCCAGGTCGATCCCGATGGTCTCCGCGAGCGCGCGCGTACGCGCCTCCTGGCTACCCTGCTCCGCGAGCCGGCGCGCGAGCGCCAGTGCAGCGCCTGCTGTGCCATTTCCAGCCACGCCTTGCGCTGGCCCTGCGGCTGCCGTACTAGCGCGATCTTCCGGCCCGCATGGAGCGCCAGGCATCGAGCAATGCCGAATCGTCGGGAACGTGGCTGACGACGATGATTGGCGGCGCTGCCTGATCGAGATAGTGCTGCGCCATGAAGGCCGACAGCACGCGCGCTGCAATACGCTCCACGCCAGGCAGCCGGGCGTGCGCCGGCTCGTTTTCCGTGCCCTCCTCGCCGTCGACGCCATCCTCGACAATCATCGCCGCCTCGTCCGCATGCGCCGGGAAATAGGCCTTGTCGCCAAGGTGGCGGCCACCGCGCACCATGGCCAGGTTGACGCATGCGCGCCCACCCTCAACCGCTACCGCCAGCACGTCGATATCGCGCGCCTGGCCGACTTCCTCGACCGCCTGGCGCTTGAGCACCGTCGACAACGCCGCGATCTGGTCGCGCACGCCGGCGGCCTGCTCGAACTCCAGCCGCATGGAATGCTCTTCCATCTTCGACTGCAGGCCTTCGAGCACCTCGGTCTCACGTCCCAGCAGGAAGCTCGCCGCGTTGCCGACGTCGCGCGCGTAGTCGGCTTCGCTGATCGCGCCCACGCAAGGTCCCGTGCAGCGGTGAATCTGGTGCAGCAGGCAGGGCCGCGTCCGGTTGTTGAAGACGGTGTCTTCGCACGTCCGCAGCTGGAACACCTTCTGCAGGATCTGCATGCTTTCGCGCACCGCATAGGCGCTCGGAAAAGGCCCGAAGTACTGGTGCTTGCGGTCCGTGGCGCCGCGGTAATAGGCCATGCGCGGGAAGCGGTGGCCGGTCAGCTTGAGGAACGGATAGGACTTGTCGTCGCGGAACAGGATGTTGTAGCGCGGCGCCAGGGCCTTGATCAGGTTGTTCTCGAGCAGCAGGGCCTCGGCCTCGGTGCGTACCACCGTGGTTTCGATGCGCACGATCCTCGCCACCATCATCGCAATGCGTGGCGACAGCTGCGTCTTGTTGAAATAGCTCGATACGCGCTTCTTGAGGTCGCGCGCCTTGCCGACGTACAGCACGTTGCCGGCGCTGTCGAAGTAGCGATACACGCCGGGCAGGCCCGGCAGGCGGGCGATGACCGGCTTGGGGTCGAAGGGTTCTGCAGGCGCCGGATCAGGCGAGTGAGCGGAAGCGTCTGGAAGCTGGTCGGACATGAGGAACGGTGACCAAATCGATGCGGCCGGCTCGCGATTCGCGGCGACGGCTCTAAAATCGGAAGTTTAGAGCAATTCACCGCCCAGCCCGCTTTGCTTGCCACTGACCCCTCATCCGCCGCCCCCATGCCGATCCGCTCCTGGGACATCTTCTGCACCGTCATCGACAATTTCGGCGACATCGGCGTCTGCTGGCGACTGGCGCGCCAGCTCTCGCAGGAGCATGGGCATGAGGTTCGCCTGTGGGTGGACGACCTGCACAGCTTCGCCCGGCTGGCACCGGCACTCGACACGGCAGCGCACCAGCAGCGCCTGTCGGGCGTGGAAATCCGCACATGCGCCCCGGCGGGGACGCCGATGACCGCGCGCGCTTTGCCGATCTGGCCGTACATGACGCGGTCATCGAAGCATTTGCCTGTCACCTGCCCGACGCGTTTCTTGCGCGCATGGTGGCGCGCGGGCGCGCCCCGGCCTGGATCAACCTCGAATACCTGAGCGCCGAGCCCTGGGTGCGCGAGCATCACGGCATGCCCTCGCCCCACCCGCGGCTGCCGCTGGTCAAGCACTTCTTCTTCCCCGGCTTCGAACGCGGCACCGGCGGCCTGCTGCGCGAGTCGATGCTCGGCGAGCAACAACGTACTTTCCTGGGCGGCCCGGCCGCGCAGGCCGCCCTGTGGCACAGGCTGCGCGCGACGCCCGATGCCAGCGCGCTGAAGGTCAGCCTGTTTTCGTACCAGAACCCTGCCCTGCCTGCACTGCTCGAGCAGTGGCGCGACGGCCCGGAGCCGATCCAGTGCCTGATCCCGCAGGGACTGGCCGTTGAGCAGCTTGCCGTCTGGTCCGGCGAAGCTGCCGTGCCCGGCAAGGTCGTCACGCGCGGCAACCTGCAAGTCAATATCGTGCCGTTCGTGCGTCAGGAGCACTACGACGAATGCTGTGGGCCTGCGACCTGAACTTCGTGCGTGGCGAAGATTCCTTCGTACGTGCGCAGTGGGCGGCGCGGCCAATGGTGTGGCACATCTATCCGCAGGATGAAGAGGCACACCATGACAAGCTCGACGCGTGGCTCGCGCTGTTCAGCCGTAGCGGTGTGGATACCGCAGCGGCGCAGACCTTGACCGATTTCTGGCACGCCTGGAATGCGTACGGCAACGCACCTGACTGGGTGGCCCTGCGCAGCAAGCTGCCCATCCTGACCCGCGGCGCGCAGCAATGGCAGGCGCGCCTGCTCGGCCTGGGCGACCTGGCGGCAAATCTCGTGGCGTTCTGTGAAAATCGGGTAAAATAGCGGGTTGATTTGATGGCGACCGGGCCGGGTAACCAAGGCTCCCTGCGACCAGCCGGCGGCGATGCAGCGCACGCGCCGTGGAGCGGGAACCTGAGCGAACGCTGAGCACGGGGTCAAGAGCGCGTGGGCATGGGCCCACCAGGCGCTGCCGGCGGCGACAGGCTGCCCGCACGGCGCCTCCGCCACACCTCGCCATACCAATTTCCGAGACTTTCTTTTTCAGGAAAACAGTTCAGATGAAAATCGCACAGGAACTCCGCGTCGGCAACGTGTTCATGATGAACGGCGCTCCGATGGTTGTGCAAAAGGCCGAGTACAACAAGTCGGGCCGCAACGCCGCCGTGGTCAAGATGAAGTACAAGAACCTGCTCACCGAAGCCCCGGGCGAGTCGGTGTTCAAGGCTGACGACAAGTTCGAAGTCGTGGTGCTCGAGCGCCGCGAATGCACCTACTCGTACTTCGCCGACCCGATGTACGTGTTCATGGACACCGACTACAACCAGTTCGAAGTCGAGCAGGACAGCATGGGCGACGCGCTGAACTACCTCGAAGACGGCATGGCCGTGGAAGTGGTGTTCTACAACGAGAAGGCCATTTCGGTCGAAATGCCGACCACGCTGGTGCGCGAAATCGTCTACACCGAGCCGGCCGTCAAGGGTGACACCTCGTCGGGCAAGGTGCTGAAGGGCGCCAAGATCAACACCGGCTTCGAACTGCAGGTGCCGCTGTTCTGCAACATCGGCGACAAGATCGAAATCGACACGCGTACCGGCGAATACCGCAGCCGCGCCAACTGAGCGCACGGCTCGCTCCGCCAGCATGGCGGGGCCGGTAACGAAGAAAGGCAGCCTCGGCTGCCTTTTTTTATTTTCTGAGGGAAAACCGTCGCCCGTTCAGGCGATCAGTTCATGGTCCCTCAGCAGGCGCAGCGCGGCACGGTATTCGGCCTCCTGTTGCAGCTTGTTCCAGTCGAGCGGCTTGCGGCGCGCGAACAGCTTGCGGATGCGGCGCTGCGAAGTCTTGTCGATACTCGCGTCGAGTTCCGTCAGCAACTGGTCGGCACGCTCGGGGTGATTGCAGATCAGCACCATGTCACAGCCAGCGGCCAGCGCGGCGCGCGCGGCTTGCGTGACATTGCCCGCCACGCTCGCCCCTTCCATGCTCAGGTCGTCGCTGAAGATCACGCCTTCGAAGCCGAGCTGCGTGCGCAGGATATCCTGCAGCCAGAAGCGCGAGAAGCCGGCCGGGTTCGGGTCGACCTTCGGGTAGATCACGTGCGCCGGCATGACCGACGACAGCGACAGGCCCATCCAGTCGTACGGACGTGCATCCTGCGATTGGATCTCCTCGAGGGGACGCTCATCCACGGGAATCGCGACATGCGAATCCGCTTCGACATAGCCGTGACCGGGGAAATGCTTGCCGCAGTTGCTCATGCCCGCGAGCAGCAGGCCATGGTTCAGCTGGCCCGCCAGCATGCTGACCACGCGGGGATCGGCATGGAAGGCGCGGTCACCAATCACGGCGCTGCGGCCATAGTCGAGATCCAGCACCGGCGTGAAGCTCAGGTCGATATCGCACGCACGCAGTTCCGCGGCTAGCACGTAGCCGCAGCTCACCGCCACCTTGGTGGCAGCCAGCACGTCGCGGTCCCACAGCTCGCCGAGCTTGCGCATCGCAGGCAGATGCGTGAAGCCATCGGTCTTGCAGCGCTGCACGCGGCCGCCTTCGTGGTCGATGCAGATCAGCACGTCTTCGCGCACTGCGCGAATGGCGCGCGTCAGTGCCAGCAACTGGGCACGCGATTCGAAATTGCGCGCGAACAGGATCACGCCGCCGGTCAGGGGGTGTGCAATGCGGCGCGCGTCTTCGGCGTCGAGTTGCTTGCCGACGACGTCGAGTACCACGGGTCCCGGCCGCTTGCCGGAAAGCTTCTTGGTCATGGAATTTTTTCGAGGCTAGGCTGGGTTTGCGGGACGCGGCGGGGCCGCCCCGTTCTGCGATTGCAAAGGCAACCGCGTAGTCATGTTCATCACTGACACTGACACGCACGGTGATGCCGCGTTCCGCCATCACTGTGCAAGTTCGCCATGACAGATCGGCGTGGGCTCGCCGGACGCAGGTTCATCAGCTCCATCGCGCGCCAGGTCATCGGCCAGCGCATGCCGAGGCCGATCGCCTTGGAGAAGGCCTCCTTGGCGGCAAAGCGCGTCGCCAGGAAGGCCAGGCCGCGCCGCTCGGAGCGCGCCTTGCGCGCGTGGTACTTGGCCAGTTCATCGGGCCCGAGCACCTTCTCGGCGAAACGGCCGCGCGTGCGCTCCATCACGCCCTGCACGCGCGCGATCTCGATGATGTCGGTGCCGACGCCGTAGATCACGCCGGCTTGCCTGCGGTCGGGTAGCGGGTGCCGAGGCGCGCGGCGACCATGATGGCCTTCATTTCGCGCACGGCGTTCTGCCAGCCGACGAACACCGCATGCGCGACGATCGCGTGGCCGATGTTGAGTTCCTTGATGCCTGGCAGCGCGGCAATCGGCTGCACGTTCGTGTAGTGCAGGCCGTGGCCCGCGTTCACGATCAGGCCGTGGCGGATGCCGTCGTCGACGCCATCGGCAACGCGGCGGAATTCAATGGCCTGCTCGTCCGGCGTATGCGCATCGGCATAGCGTCCGGTATGCAGTTCGATCACGGGTGCACCGCAGGCTGCAGCCGCGGCGATCTGGTCGGCATCGGCATCGATGAACAACGATACGCGGATACCGGCAGCGGCGAGCTGCTTGCAAGCGGCACTGACTTGTTCAAAGCGGCCAGCCACGTCGAGCCCACCCTCGGTCGTCACCTCCTCGCGCCGCTCGGGAACCAGGCACACGTCCTGCGGCCGGATCTCGCAGGCGATATCGAGCATCTCCTGCGTGATCGCGCATTCCAGGTTCATGCGCGTGGCGAGCTGCGGGCGCAACGCGCGCACATCGGCGTCGCGAATGTGGCGGCGGTCTTCGCGCAAGTGCAGCGTGATCAGGTCCGCGCCGGCCTCTTCGGCCTGCAGTGCCGCCTGGATCGGATCGGGATACACCGTGCCGCGCGCATTGCGCAGCGTGGCGACGTGGTCGATGTTGATGCCGAGGTCGATGACGCCCGGATTTGCGTGGAAGATCATGCGTGCGGAATCAGCAATGGGCCGGCAGCCCGGTGGATCAGAGATAGTGCAGGTCGATCAGGATCTGCCGCGTCTTGAGCGGCGCTCCCTGCAAATAATAATGCAGAAGGAAGCGCATCAGCGCGCGGCTTTGCAGCGCGGTCTGCGCACGGCCGTAGTCGTCCTGCGACATGTCGAGCAATGTCTGCCCCGACACCACGGGCCACGACGACGGATCGCTCGGCTGGGCCCGGCGCACGCCGCGCTCGGGCTGGTAGACATAGTCCAGGCCGGGCTGCACGCGCTCCCCGGTGCTCAGGCATTGGTCGAAGGCCACGGCAAAGCCGGTTTCCTGCAGCAGCACGCGTTCGAAGCTGCGCAGGACCAGGCCGGCGGCCTCTCCGTGCGCGAGGCGCGTGAGCGTGGCCATGTAGTGCCGGAACAGGGCCGGATGGCCATCTTCGCGCGGACAGAACCGCATCACCAGTTCGTTGAGGTAGAACGCGGACAGCAGCGCATCGCCGGCCAGCGGCGGCATGCCGCCAACCCATTCGGCGCGCGTCAGCGTCTTGACCTCGCCACGGCCGCTCCAGGACAGCGAAATCGGATGAAAGTGCTGCAGTACCGGACGCAATGCCGAATGCGGGCGCTTGGCCCCCTTGGCGACCATCGACAGGCGCCCGTGTTCGCGGGTAAAGACGTCGAGGATCAGGCTGGTCTCGCGATACGGCCACGCGTGCAGCACGAAGCCAGGCTGGTCCGACACGCGAGTTTCGCTGCGCGCCGGCACGATGCGCATGGCGCGGTCCATCATCGCCCGGCCCGCGGCATCGGCCATGCCGGGCAGCGCGCGGCTGTCCAGCAGTTCCGCGGCCTCATCTACCACCGGATCGGCGCGGCGACCCTTGGCAGGCCCGCGCGCGAGGTCAGGCATTTTGCTCACTCGTAGCCGTAGGCGCGCAGTCCGGCTTCGTTGTCGGCCCAGCCGCTCTTCACCTTGATCCACATTTCCAGGTAGACCTTGCCGTCGAAGAGCTTTTCCATGTCGAGGCGCGCTCGGTGGAGATCTGCTTGAGCTTGCTGCCCTTGTTGCCGATGATCATGGCCTTGTGCGCGTCGCGCTCGACCAGGATCGTGGCAAACACGCGGCGCAGGCGCCCTTCCGTCTCGAACTTGTCGATGATGACTGTGCTCGTGTACGGCAGTTCATCGCCGGTCCAGCGGAACACCTTCTCGCGGATGATCTCCGAAGCCAGGAAGCGCTCGCTGCGGTCGGTCATCGCATCCGCGTCATACATCGGCTCGCCTTCCGGCAGGTAGGGCCGGATGATCTCGAACAGGCGCGCGATATGGTCGCGCGTCTTGGCCGACATCGGTACCACTTCGCGGAACGGGAACAGCTGGCCCATCTTTTCCAGGAAGGGCATCATCACCCCGGCGCGGTCGTCCGTCACGCGGTCGAGCTTGTTGGTCACCAGCAGCACGGGCGTGTTCTTCGGCAGCAGCGCCAGCACCTTTTCGTCGTCGGCGCCGTAATAGCCGGCTTCCACGACGAACAGCACCAGGTCCACCGACGACAGCGTGGACGTGACCGCGCGATTGAGCGAGCGGTTCAGCGCACTGGCATGGCGGGTCTGGAAACCTGGCGTGTCGACGAAGACATACTGCGCGTCATCGGTCGTCTGGATGCCGACGAGGCGGTGGCGCGTGGTCTGCGCCTTGCGCGACGTGATGCTGATCTTCTGGCCGACCAGCGCATTCATCAGCGTGGACTTGCCGACATTGGGGCGGCCGACAATGGCCACGGTGCCGCAGCGAAACGCCTTGGCTTGGGTATCCGCAGCGGGCTGCTGCGGATCATTGGATTCGGTCATTCCTTCAACCTGAGAGACAACTGTGGGTCCGGTGGCACCGCCTGCTTGCGGGTCTTGCCGGTGCGCTCGGCCCGGCTGCGCTTGAGCAGCTGCGGCACGAGCTTCTGGACTTCATCGAGCGCCAGCTTGGCCGCCGCCTGCTCCGCCGCGCGGCGCGAGGCGCCGGTGCCGAACACCCGGACTTCCAGTTTAGGCACCATGCACTCGACTTCAAACTGCTGGCTGTGCGCGGCGCCGTGGGTGGCGATTACGTTATATTGAGGCAGGGCGATCTTGTGGCCCTGCAGGTACTCTTGAAGCAGCGTCTTGGCGTCCTTGCCGAGCGTGCGCGGATCGACCTGCTCGAGGATGGGGATATACAGCTTGCGAATCAGCGTGCGCGCGGACTCGAAGCCGGAATCGAGGAACACCGCGCCGACAATGGCTTCGAGCGCATCGGCAAGGATCGACGGACGGCGGAAACCGCCGCTTTTCAGCTCGCCCTCGCCCAGGCGCAGTACATCCGACAATTGCAGCATCTGGGCGATCTCGTACAACGCCTGCTGCTTGACCAGGTTGGCGCGCACGCGCGACAGGTCGCCTTCATCGAGCTTGCCGAACATGCCGAACAGCATGTCCGCCACAGCGCAGTTCAGCACCGAATCGCCCAAAAATTCGAGGCGTTCGTTGTGCTGGGCGCTGTGGCTGCGGTGCGTCAGCGCCTGCTGCAGCAACTCAGGCTTGCTGAAACGGTAGCCGAGACGTTGCTGCAAGGCGTCGAGGTTCATATCAGTGCTGCGTTCCCGAATAGGTAATCATTAAGCTCAGTGGACCGTAGACGGGAACTTCGGTCCGGTAGGCAAAATCGACCGACTGGATCGTCCCGTTCTCGTCTTCGCGGATCTGGAGGTCTTCTCCCTTCACCGCGGCAATCCGGTCGATGGTTGCCTGTTTGTCAAAATATTCCACCACCTCGCGCTTGCTGGTGGCTCTCTGCTTTGCGTAACTTGCTGCCCGCTTGACCGAAAAATACTCGGTCAGGCTCGGTATCGCCCTGAGCGCCGGCAACGCTATGCCAATCACGAACACGATCACGATCAGCAGCGACCAAAGGGAAAATCCCCTCGCCCGCCGCCGGCCGGAGCTGCCCCGCTCCCATTGACCCATCTGACCCATTTGCGCTTCCCTCTTTCTAGTTGAGTGTTCTTGCGCCGCGCAGGTGCGTTATTTGAATGACCCGACGCGTCCGAAATTGCCGAGATTCATCCAGATCACGAACGCCTTGCCCACGATATTCTCGTCCGGCACGAATCCCCAGTAACGGGAATCCAGGCTGTTATCGCGATTGTCACCCATCACGAAATAGTGACCCGCAGGCACCTTGCAGGTTACGCCCTGCTGATTGTAAGTGCAGTTTTCCCGGAACGGGAAATCCGGATCGCGCCCGCTACAAATGCCGGCCGGTCCACATCATTGAGAATGCCATGCTCCACGCCACCGGGCAGTTTCTCTCGGAAATGCTTGGAATACGCCAGGCGCTCCTCATCCAGATAATCGGGCAGCGGCGTGTAATCAGCCGGCTTGCCATTGATGGTGAGGTGCTTGTTCGAATACTGCACCACATCGCCAGGCACGCCGATCACGCGCTTGATGTAGTCGAGCGACGGGTCTTTCGGATAACGGAACACCATGACGTCGCCGCGCTGTGGCTCGCCGACATCGACGATCTTCTTGTTCACGACCGGCAGGCGAATGCCGTAGTCGTACTTGTTGACCAGGATGAAATCGCCGATCAGCAATGTGGGAATCATCGAGCCGGACGGGATCTTGAATGGCTCGACTACGAAAGAACGCAGCACGAACACAGCCAGGATCACCGGAAAGAAGCTGGCCGAATATTCAAGCCACCACGGCTGGCGCAGCTTTTCCTCGGCCAGGCGCTTGCGCGTCGAATCGATCTCGCCGGACCCGAAACGGCTCTGCTGCAGGTCAGACTGGCGCGAATCGAATTCGGCAAGCGCCAGGCGCGCCGAAGCGCGCCGCTGCCGTTCGAATACAAGCTTGTCCGCGATCCACGCGATACCTGTAATCACCACCAGCACAAAAAGGATCAGTGCAAAATTCATGACGGCTTCTGGTTTTTGGATGTCTTGCTACAGCCTCTTCTACTACCGCCGCGCCACCGGCGCGGCGGTCCCGTTCCTGTTCGCGAAACTGTTTACTTGTCGTCGACCTGCAGGATTGCCAGGAAGGCCTCCTGCGGAATCTCGACGGTGCCGACCTGCTTCATGCGCTTCTTGCCGGCCTTCTGCTTTTCCAGCAGCTTCTTCTTGCGGCTGATATCGCCGCCGTAGCACTTGGCCAGCACGTTCTTGCGCAGCGCCTTGACGTTTTCACGCGCAATGATATTCGAGCCAATCGCGGCCTGGATCGCCACGTCGTACATCTGGCGCGGAATGATCTCGCGCATTTTCGCGGCCACTTCGCGCCCGCGGTATTGCGAATTCGAGCGGTGCACGATCACCGACAGCGCATCGACCTTGTCGCTGTTGATCAGGATATCGACCTTGACCACGTCGGACGGGCGATATTCCTTGAACTCGTAATCCATCGACGCATAACCGCGCGACACCGACTTCAGCCGATCGAAGAAATCCATCACGATTTCCGCCATCGGAATCTCGTAGGTCAGCTGCACCTGCTTGCCGTGGTAGCTCATGTTGATCTGCGTGCCGCGCTTCTGCGTGCACAGCGTAATCACCGAGCCAACATATTCCTGCGGCATGTACAGGTTGACCGTGACGATCGGCTCCAGGATGGCCTCGATCCGGCTCGGATCGGGCATCTTGGCCGGGTTCTCCACCGTCACCGTGGTGCCGTCGCGCATCTGTACCTGGTACACCACGGTCGGCGCCGTGGTGATCAGGTCCATGTCGAACTCGCGCTCGAGACGCTCCTGCACGATTTCCATGTGCAGCAGCCCCAGGAAGCCGCAGCGGAAGCCGAAGCCCAGCGCCTGTGACACTTCCGGCTCGAACATCAGCGAGGCGTCGTTCAGGCGCAGCTTCTCGAGCGATTCGCGCAGTGCCTCGTACTGGTTGGACTCAACCGGGTACAGACCGGCGAACACCTGCGGCTTGACTTCCTTGAAGCCGGGCAGCGGCGCGCTGGCCTTGCGTGCCATGGTGGTGATCGTGTCGCCCACCTTGGCGGCCTTCAGTTCCTTGATGCCGGCGATCACGAAGCCCACCTGGCCCGCTGTCAGCGAATCCCGCGGCACCGATTTCGGCGAGAACACGCCCACCTGCTCCACCAGGTGCTGCGCGCCGGTGGCCATGAGCAGTACCTTGTCCTTCGGACGCAGCACGCCATTGACCACGCGCACCAGCATGACCACGCCGACGTAGTTATCGAACCACGAGTCGATGATCAGCGCCTGCAGCGGTGCGCTGGCATCGCCCTCGGGCGGCGGGACCTTCGCGATCAGCGCCTCGATCACGTCCTCCACGCCCTGGCCCGTCTTGGCCGAGCACGGCGTGGCGTCTTGTGCGTCGATGCCGATGACATCCTCGATTTCCTGGATGGCATTGGCCGGGTCGGCCTGCGGCAGGTCGATCTTGTTCAGCACGGGCACGACTTCCACGCCGAGCTCGATCGCGGTGTAGCAGTTGGCGACGGTCTGCGCCTCGACGCCCTGCGAGGCGTCGACTACCAGCAGCGCGCCTTCGCACGCCGACAGCGAGCGGCTGACCTCGTAGCTGAAGTCGACGTGCCCCGGCGTGTCGATCAGGTTCAGGTTGTAGACCTGGCCATCACGCGCCTTGTAGGTCAGCGCGGCGGTTTGCGCCTTGATGGTGATGCCGCGCTCCTTCTCGATATCCATCGAGTCGAGGACCTGGGCCTCCATTTCGCGATCGGACAGCCCCCCGCACAGCTGAATGATCCGGTCGGCCAGGGTGGATTTCCCATGGTCGATATGGGCAATGATCGAGAAATTACGAATGTGGTCCATCTAATGTTCAGGCAGGCGCGGGCGTCTTCGCCCTCGCGGCAGCGGATTCGTGAACGGCCTGCCGCGAGCGCCCCGTGGGGACGCCCGCGGCCAGGCCGCAGGTCTTGGGGCGCGGATTTTGCGCCAATCTGGAATTTTACCGGATTTTCAATGACTTCCGGGCCGTGAATAGGCGAACCGCCGATCGCTCGCGAGCGATCGGAAGTGCCCGTTCAGGCGCATGCGTGTGCCGCAAGCCCTCTCATACGTCTTGCTGCACAACGCAAGCCGCAGCAAGACGCACGGTCAGCGGGCTGCCGTGGCTCCCGGACGCAGCGTCAGGACCTGCGTGCATCGCCGCGGCGCACGAACACGGCGGCAATGCGGTTCTTGTCCAGACCCTTGACCAGGTCATTGAACTGCGCGCGCCGGTCACGTCGGTATCGCCGAGCCGCAGGATGATGTCGCCGGGGCGAATCCCGGCGCGCATGGCCGGACCATCCGAGACTTCGACCTCTACGCCGGACTTCACCTTCAGTTCCTTCAGACGGGCATCGGGAATGTCATTGACGATCAGCCCCAGCGCGTTGGGCTTGGCCGCCTGCGTGCTGCTCTCATCCTTCTGCGACGGCGCGTTGCGTGCTTTCGCACGGCTTTCCGGCTCCAGCTCCGTCACGGTGATCGATACATCGCGGGTCGCACCCTTGCGCCACAACTGCATCGGCACCCGCGTGCCCGGCTTGGTATCGCCGACCATGCGCGGCAGGTCGGATGCCTTTTCGATCTCGCGGCCGTTGAACTTCAGGATGATATCGCCCGGCTCGATGCCGGCCTTCTCCGCCGGACCACCCGGCTCCACGCTGCCGACCAGCGCGCCGCGCGCGCGACCCAGCCCGAGCGAATCCGCCACTTCCTTGGTCACATCCCCGATCGCCACGGCAATGCGTCCGCGCGTGACGCGGCCAGACGTCTTGAGCTGTTCGGTGACGCGCAGGGCCTCGTCGATCGGGATCGCGAACGAAATACCCATATAGCCGCCGCTGCGGCTGTAGATCTGCGAGTTGATGCCGATGACCTCGCCCCGCAGGTTGATCAGGGGGCCGCCGGAATTGCCGGGGTTGACCGCCACATCGGTCTGGATGAATGGCAGGTAGTCGCCGGTATCACGGCCCTTGGCGGACACGATCCCGGCGGTCACGCTGTTGTCGAGCCCGAACGGCGAACCGATTGCCAGCACCCACTCGCCCGCGCGCACCTTGTCCGAATCGCCGAGCGTCAGCTCGGCAGTCCCGTGGCCTCGACCTTGATAAGTGCCACGTCGGTACGCTTGTCCACACCGATCAGCTTGGCCTTGAACTCGCGCTTGTCGGGCAGCGTGACGTAGATCGTTTCCGCGTCGGCCACCACGTGGGCGTTGGTCATCACATAGCCGTCCTGGCTGATGATGAAGCCGGAGCCGACGCCACGGCTTTGCTCCTCGCCCTGCGGTGGCTGCGGTGGCTGGCCGCGTCGCGGCGGTGTGCCAGGCGTCGGGGCGCCCGGCATCGGCACACCGAAGAAGCGCCGGAAGAATTCGGCCATCTCATCGTCTTCGCTGCCCTGGCCGGCACGCGAGCGCACGCGCTCGGTGGTCCGGATGTTGACCACGGCGGGGCTGGCCTTTTCCACCAGGTCGGTGAAATCCGGGAGGTTGTAGTTGGAAGCTGCAGCCTGGGCATGGCCCACTTCGGCAACCGCCGGGCCAAGAATCAATATGGCAGCCATGACCATGGCACGCGCAGGGCTGGGGATCTGAACGTCATCGACAACTCCCGGGATTCAGCAAATGATGAGGTACCGGCTGGAACAAATACCGGAGGTCCCGCACAGGGGCGACCGAACGTCACCGGACGCACGGGCGTGCAAGCCCCGCATCCGGCACTTGTACGTGCTCAGTGTAACGCCTTGGGAGGGTGGTATTCCACGGCCGACGCGAACTGCCGCACCGTGCTGGCGGGAACTTCGCCGACCACTGTAATCCAGTAGTCGGCAATGCGGCGCACCACCACCTGTGTGGCGCCCAGCGACGCGACGCCCTCTCGGCGCACACGCTGCTCGGACACAGGCTCGATGAACACCGACAATCCGGTCAGCCCATCGCTGTACACGACCTGAAGCACCTCGAATACCTGTCCGCGTCCGTTGCCCTGCGCAGGCGCGCGCAATTCGCCGAGCGGTCGGCGCACCTCGCGGATCTTCTGGAAGCCCTTCAGCGGGACAGGGATGTTCCAGCCCTCGTCCGCGACGTTGGTCGGCTGGTACGTGACCTCGTAGTGATTCCAGGAACTCGCATTCTTGATGGCGCCAAGAATGCGCTGCTTGTCGGACGGCACGCCGATCTCGACTTGGGAAACGCGACCTGCTCCAGTATCTTGCCGCCGTCGCCGACGGTCTGTGCACGCATCAGGAGGCCCGAATTCTTCTCGGCCCACAGGCGTACGGCATAGCGGGCCGTGTCGTGCGGCTCCAGCGAGAACACTTCGCACTCCACGCCCGCCACACGCTCGCCCGGCAGCTTGCGCATGTCGTAGAGATCGAGCACATCGCTCTTGTTGGTGGCCAGCAGCGCCGGGAAGCGGTCCTTCGCCTCCTGCTTCTCGATGACCACGAGCTTTGCTTCGGGGATCAGGCTGTGGACCACATCGTTCTGTCGCAGCACCTCTCGCGGCTTGCCGTCGAGTGTTTCCAGGCGCTCGTATTCGTTGTGGACGAGGTCGCTATAGTGCTGGATCTTCGACGCGTGCATCACGCTGCCGCGCTGGTAGATCAGCGTGCCGACATAATTCTCGCGCTGTGCTGCACGGTGGATCTTGCTGAGCCAGGCCGATGCGTCGCGGCGATTCAGCGAATTGTCCAAGGGCTGCGCCGTTGCGGCCGCCGCGCTCAGACACAAAGCCAGAAAAAAGGACCTACGCAGGGCCCCAATTCTCGGTGCGCCCGCTGCATTGGCGGGCGACCATCCTTTGTGCATGTCCGGCATTATTCCTGCGAATTGTCCTGAGAGAAATTGGCACCATTGGCGACCGCACGCATGGTCGGCACGAATGCCTCCGTCGCGACGGAGTTACGGTGGGCACGCAGGTATTCGTCCAGCCGCGGATCGCGGATCATCTGGGCGTTTTCGGCTGCGACGGTAACGATGTTTGCGGGCTTGGCTGCGGCCGGCTGGTTGGCGCGTGCAACCACCGCGTCAGGCGTACCCAGGTCGGCCGGTCCGCGCAATTGCGGTACCACGACCCAGCTCACGGCCGCCACCGCCGCGGCAATCGCCGTGCCAGGCATGACCCGGCGCACCCAGGAAGGGCGCAGCAGCAGACGCTGGCGCATGCCGGCGGCCTGGGCCACGGCGGGCACGAGCACGTGCGGCTCGTCGTCGAGGCGCGCGGAGAAGCGGGCGAGGAAATCGCTGGTCGAACCTGCATGGCTGAGCTCTTCCGAGCGCAGCGTATCGCCGATCATCTGGAACACGGTCCAGTTCGCCATGCCCGATTCGCTCTTGGCGAGCGCGACGACGGCATCGACCTCGTGCGGCGCCAGTTCGCCATCCATCAAGACGGAGATCTGCTCCGCCGCTTCCACTACATGAACCGACTGCTTATGAGCCTGACCCATTTCCCACCCCAAGACATTCCAATTCCATTGAACACCGATAATCCCGTCACTTGCTGTCGCTTATCGATGCAGGAATAGGCTGCAACGCTGGCCGCACGACATTCTTCTTACTACCATCGCTTGCCCTCTGCCGTTCCCAGCAACGGGCGCAATTTCTCGGCAATCGCCTCGCGCGCACGGAATAT
Organism: Cupriavidus sp. UYMMa02A; assembly: GCA_001725945.1. Classification (GTDB taxonomy): domain Bacteria; phylum Pseudomonadota; class Gammaproteobacteria; order Burkholderiales; family Burkholderiaceae; genus Cupriavidus. The sequence continues at coordinate 23,353 of LRMT01000088.1, forward strand.
GCGCGAACGCACAGTCCCGATCGGCAACCCATCGCCTCGGCGATCTCCTCATAGCTGAGGCCTTCGATCTCGCGCAAGGTGATGGCGGTACGCAATTCCTCGGGCAGAGCCTCCATCGCGCGGTTCACCGTCTCGGCAACCTGGCGCGTGTGAAGCATCGACTCCGGCGTATTGATATCCCTTAGTTGCTCACCATCCGCAAAAGTTTCAGCCTCTTCTGCATCGATGTCGCTGGACGCTTCGGGGCGCCGTCCCTGCGTGGCCAGATAGTTCTTGGCCGTGTTCACGGCGATCCGGTACAGCCACGTGTAAAAGGCCGATTCCCCGCGGAACTGGGGTAAGGCGCGATAGGCCTTGATAAAGGAATCCTGCGCCACGTCCTCGACTTCAGCGGGATCTCTCACCAGGCGCGAAATCAGGCGAATGATCTTCCGATGGTATTTCGTCACCAGAAGTTCAAATGCCCGCTTGTCGCCCTGTTGGACGCGTTCAACTAGGAGCTGATCGGCTTCGCGTTCGCTCACGTATGGCTCACCTGCAGTGTATCTCTTGGTTTGGTCATCACGACGAACGTTGTATTTTACCTACGAACTGCCGATCGCCCGGTGCTTCAAAGTGCATGCTGTGACCGCTGCCTAACAATAACGTTCCCGATCGCCTTGCACTGGTTGCACCTCTCGTGCAACCGCCATCGCAAATCGGGCCGCTCGCACCACGCGCGGGGATCGGGCCTGAAACGGTAAAACCAGCAACCCCCGGCGTTTGTCGCGGCCCTGCGCAAGGCTTAGAAAGTGAATGCCGCCGATGTTCCAGCTACCCGTCACGACAGCGGTTTCACGGCCGGCACCGGGCCGCCGCACCACTACACGAGGCATGCCGTACCGCTGCGGCGAGGGCAGGACTGCGGAACAAGACTGGCCGGCCCATGACCACCAGTCGCGCGCGACCCATGCCAGCAGGGCGGCCAGGCCAAGCCATGCGGTACAAATCAGGAAGGAATAGAGACTGCCGGCCTGCGCTTGAGGCGCTATCGCACTCAGGCACATCCTGGCCAGCAGGCCAAGGGCAGCAGCCTCGCCGGCCCAGAACACGAGCAGGGCCCACCGCAAGCGATGGAGCCCGCCGATTCGGAAGCCGGCGAGGCGTTTCCGTAACACCGAATCAGGGGCGACGGAAGACAAGCGTGCCGTTAGTACCGCCGAAGCCGAAGTTGTTCTTGACGGCCACATCGATCTTCATCTCACGCGCCGTGTTGGCAACGTAATCCAGGTCGCACTCGGGATCCTGGTTATCGATGTTGATGGTCGGCGGCGACACTTGGTTGTGCAAGGCCAGCACGGTGAAGACGGATTCCAAGCCGCCAGCGCCACCCAGCAGGTGGCCGGTCATCGACTTGGTCGAATTCACCACCATCTTGTAGGCGTGGTCGCCAAAGGCTGCCTTGACGGCATCGGACTCGTTCTTGTCGCCGAGCGGCGTGGACGTGCCGTGCGCGTTCAGGTACTGGACCTGGTCCGCGTTGATGCCTGCGTCCCTGAGCGCGTTGACCATGCAGCGGCGCGGGCCATCCATGTTCGGTGCGGTCATGTGGAAAGCGTCGCCGCTCATGCCAAAGCCAACGAGTTCAGCATAGATGCGCGCACCACGTGCCTTCGCCGATTCGTACTCTTCGAGCATCATGACGCCGGCGCCCTCGCCCAGCACGAAGCCGTCGCGGTCCTTGTCCCAAGGACGCGAAGCCGCCGCGGGATCGTCATTGCGCGTTGACAGCGCGCGCGCGGCCGCGAAACCGCCAATACCCAGCGGCGACACGGTCGACTCGGCGCCGCCCGCCAGCATGGCATCGGCGTCGCCGGCCTGGATCAGGCGGGCCGCCAGGCCAATGCTATGCAGGCCGGTCGTGCACGCCGTTACCGCAGCAAGGTTCGGACCCTTCAGTCCGTGCATGATCGACAGGTGGCCCGAGATCATGTTGATGATCGAGCCCGGCACGAAGAACGGCGAGATGCGGCGCGGACCACGCTCGGTCAGCGTGGCATGCGTTTCCTCGATCAGCGGCAAGCCGCCAATGCCCGAGCCCACCAGCACGCCGATGCGTTCGGCGTTGGCTTCGGTCACTTCCAGGCCGCTGTCCTTGAGCGCCTGCGCGCCGGCCGCAATGCCGAAGTGGATGAACGTATCCATATTGCGGGCTTCCTTGGCGGGGATGTAATCCTCGGCATTGAAGCCCTTCACTTCACCGGCAAAGTGCACGGAAAGCGCGGAATGATCGAATTTGGTGACGGTGGCGATGCCCGACTTGCCGGCAACCAGGTTGGCCCAGCCTTCGGCAACCGTGTTTCCGACCGGAGACACAAGGCCAAGCCCAGTGACAACGACGCGACGACGGCTCACTATGATTTCCTACGGGTGCGTGATGCAGGATCCGTGATACATGCTGCGGCATTCCCTCACCGGCTTGCTGGCCAGGTGATCAGGTTCGCGCGGCACATGCCCTGATTCTGCGTCTTCGAACAGACGAAAGCCACAGAAAACAGCAAGGCGCTACCGCAACGGTGCGCCCGCCCGCCTTCTGTGGCTCGGAATTCAGAAACGACTGCCTCAGGCCTTGACGTGCGCGGTGGCGTAGTCGATTGCCTGCTGCACGGTCGTGATCTTTTCGGCTTCCTCATCCGGAATTTCCATGCCGAATTCATCTTCCAACGCCATCACGAGTTCAACCGTGTCCAGCGAGTCTGCGCCGAGGTCGTTCACGAACGACGATTCGTTCTTGATGTCCGCTTCGGCCACGCCAAGCTGTTCTGCCACGATTTTCTTGACGCGTTGTTCGATATTGTCCATGTAACCCTCCAGGGAAGTTCGACAAAAGTGGGCGCATTTTAGCAGGTTTGCGGCGTCAGAAATGCCGCCTGCCAAGCTTTGCAAGAATCGCGCCCGATTGGTTCGGAAAACTACGACTTCAGGCAGCTTCTTCCGGCTTCTTCTCCGAAAGATCCACCCAAAAACTCATTAATTCATGTACATGCCGCCGTTCACATGCAGCGTGGTGCCGGTGATATAGGCGGCTTGCGGACCCGCCAGGAAGGCCACCGCATTGGCGATATCTTCCGGCTGGCCCAGGCGGCCAAGCGGGATCTGCTGCTTGAGCGAAGCATGCTGCTCTTCGGACAGCGCCTTGGTCATGTCGGTATCGATAAAGCCCGGCGCGACGCAGTTGACGGTCACATTGCGGCTGCCGATTTCGGCAGCCAGCGAACGGGTCATTCCCGCCACGCCCGCCTTGGCAGCCGAGTAGTTCATCTGGCCCGGGTTGCCCACCGAGCCGACCACTGAAGTGATGTTGATGATGCGGCCCTGGCGTGCTTTCATCATCGGACGCAGCACCGCCCGCGACAGGCGGAACACCGAAGTCAGGTTGGTCTGGATGACCGCGACCCAGTCCTCGTCCTTCATGCGCATGGCGAGCTGGTCCTGCGTGATGCCGGCATTGTTGACCAGCACGCCGATGCCGCCGTGACCCTTCACGATCTCGTCGATCAGGGCGTCGCAGGCTGCCGCGTCATTGACGTTCAGCACTGCGCCCTTGCCCTTGAGCCCTTCGGCGCCGAGGTATTCGGTGATGCCGGCAGCGCCGGATTCGCTCGTGGCGGTACCGATCACGGTGGCGCCTGGCGGGCCAGTTCGAGCGCGATGGCGCGGCCGATGCCGCGCGACGCGCCGGTGACAAGTGCTACCTGGTTTTCCAAGAACTTCGTCATTGCCAATCCTTTCCTTACTTCAGCAGCGCCAGGGTTTCCTGCAGCGAGGCCGGGTCGAAGATCGCACCACCGGCAAGGTTGCCGTCGATGCGCTTGGTCATGCCAGCCAGCACCTTGCCCGGACCGCACTCGATCACATGCGTAATGCCTTCGGCCGCCATCTTCTGCACGCATTCCACCCAGCGAACCGGCGCGGCAGCCTGACGCACGAGGGCGTCCTTGATTGCGTCCGGATCGTTGACGATGGCCACATCCACGTTATTGACCAGCGGGATGGCCGGCGCCGCAAACGCCAGCCCGGCCATGCGCTCGCGCAGGCGGTCCGACGCCGGCTTGAGCAGCGACGAGTGGAACGGCGCCGACACCGGCAGCGGCAGCGCGCGCTTGGCGCCCTTGGCCTTGGCGACTTCGCAGGCCTTTTCCACGCCGGCCTTGCTGCCGGCGATCACGACTTGCGACGGTGCGTTGAAATTGACCGCTTCGACCACGCCCGCAGCCGATGCTTCGGCACAGGCGGCGCGCACATCCTCATCGGACAGGCCCAGGATGGCAGCCATGCCGCCCTCGCCCACCGGCACGGCTTCCTGCATGGCCTGCGCGCGGAAACGCACCAGCGGCACGGCGTCGGCGAACGGAATCACGCCGGCGGCGACCAGCGCCGAGTACTCGCCGAGGCTGTGGCCGGCCACCATGGCAGGCACCGGGCCGCCGGCGTCGAGCCAGGCACGGTAGATTGCCACCGCCGCGGTCAGCATGACCGGCTGCGTGTTGGTGGTCAGGTTCAGTTCCTCGGCCGGACCTTCGGAGATCATGCGGCCGATGTCCTGCCCGAGTGCCGTCGAGGCTTCCTCCAGGGTCGCGCGCACCACGGCGTTGTCGGCGAACGCATTGAGCATGCCGACCGATTGCGAGCCCTGGCCGGGAAATACGAAAGCAAATTTCATCGGAGTGCAATCCTAGATTTGAATACCGGTAGCCGCGCGGCCGGCATCGCCTGCCGCGCCGGCCTCGTTACATGCGCACCAGCGCGGCGCCCCAGGTGAAGCCGCCGCCTACGCCTTCCAGCAGCACGGTCTGGCCCGGACGGATGCGCCCGTCGCGCACCGCGGCATCGAGCGCCAGCGGAATCGAAGCGGCCGAGGTATTGCCGTGCTCCTGCACGACGGCCACCATGCGCTCGGCCGGCAGGCCGAGCTTGCGCGCCGTGCCCTGCATGATGCGGATATTAGCCTGGTGCGGAATCAGCCAGTCGACCTGTTCAGCTGGACTTCAGCGGCCGCCATGGCCTCGCGCGCCACCTTGTCCAGCACGTTCACGGCCAGCTTGAATACGGCCTGGCCGTCCATGCGCAGGAATGGGTTGCCGGTGATGGCACCGCCGGAAACGTTGCCGGGCACGCACAGGATATCGACGTGACTGCCATCGGAATGCATCGCGGTCGACAGGATGCCTGGCTCGTCGGATGCCGACAGCAGGACCGCGCCCGCGCCGTCGCCGAACAGCACGCAGGTGGTGCGGTCGTTGAAGTCGAGAATGCGCGAGAACACTTCGGCACCGATCACCAGCACATTGCGGTGCGAGCCGCTGCGGATGAACTTGTCGGCCGTGGCCAGCGCATACACGAAGCCCGAGCACACTGCCTGCAGGTCGAAGGCCGCGCACTGGTTGGTGATGCCAAGCTTGTTCTGGACGATGCACGCCGTGCTCGGGAACACGAAGTCAGGCGTCGACGTCGCCACCAGGATCAGGTCGATGCTCTGGCGGTCGATGCCGGCGGCCTGGATAGCCTGCTCGGCAGCCTTGACGGCCAGGTCACTGCTGGTCACATCCGGTTCGGCCCAGTGGCGCGCCGAGATGCCGCTGCGCGAGAAGATCCACTCGTCGCTGGTCTCGATGCCCTTCTCGGCAAGCTGCGCCGCCAGATCATGGTTGGTCACGCGCCGCGGGGGCAGGTAGCTCCCGGTACCGATGATTTTTGCGTACTTGGTCATGTAGTGTCGGATCGATTTGTCCGTATGGCAGCCTCGGGCGCGGCCCGATGCATCAGGCGGCGCGGGTGCTGGGGTGCGGGGTTGGTGCTGTCTCCGGGCTGGCCGGCGCAGCGCCCGCAGCGCTGGTCTTGTCGGCGAATGCCCTTGCTATGCGTTCGATGACGCCGTTCTTGGCGGCATCATACCCGCGTTGATCGCCCATTCAAAAGAATGGGCATCGGCCGACCCGTGACTCTTGATCACCAGCCGCGCAGGCCCAGCAGCGAGGCACCGTTGTAGCGCGCCGGATCCAGCCGTTTGGCCAGGCGGGAGAGCACCGGCATGGCAATGCCCGCCAGCAGCTTGGTGAACCAGGAGCGGGTGAATTCTTCCTTGATCATGCGGCCGATCATCTTGGCCAGGCCTTCGGTGCTCTTGAGCGCCACATTGCCGACGAAGCCATCGCACACGACGATATCGGTCGTGCCCTTGAAGATGTCATTGCCTTCCACGTTGCCGTGGAAATTCAGCCCCGAGGCACGCAGCAGTTCACCTGCACGCTTGACCACCTCGTTGCCCTTGATGACCTCTTCGCCGATGTTGAGCAGGCCCACCGTGGGGTGTTCCTTATGGTCCACCACAGCCACCATGGCCTCGGCCATGCGTGCGAACTGAAGCAGGTGCTCCGGCTCGCAATCGGCATTGGCACCAAGGTCGAGCACCGTGGTACCCCAGCCCTGCTCGTTCGGAATGGTGGTGGCAATCGCCGGGCGTTCGATGCCTTCGAGCGTCTTCAGCACATAGCGCGACACTGCCATCAGCGCACCGGTGTTGCCGGCGGAAATGCAGGCGCCCGCGAGGCCTTCCTTGACCTGGGTCACCGCGACCCGCATCGAGGAATCCTTCTTCTTGCGAAGCGCCACTTCGACGGGGTCATCCATGGTGATGACCTCGGTCGCCGGCACGATGCTGACGCGCGGATGGTCCTGCGCGTGCAGCTTCTTGAGCTGCGCCTGGATGGCGTCGGGCAAGCCGACCAGCACCACCGCGGCATCGTCATGGCTGGAAAGAAAACTGATCGCTGCCGGGACAGTCACGGAAACACCGTGGTCGCCGCCCATGCAGTCGATAGCGATTTTGATCGTCATTGTTCCGGATACGGATTACGCATCGGCGCCGGCCAAGGCCGGTGCGCGTCCCGAGCGCCCAACAAAAGCGGCAACGATCTTGCCGCTTTTTTGTTTCTGATCTACAGGCATGCGCGAGCGAGACGCAATGTCACGCCGAACGAAGCGATCAGTCGTTCTTGGTCTTGATGACCTTGCGACCACGGTAGTAGCCGTTCGGGCTCACGTGGTGACGCAGGTGAGTTTCGCCGGTGGTCGGCTCAACTGCCAGCGGGGCGACCGACAGGTGGTCGTGCGAACGATGCATGCCGCGCTTGGACGGCGACTTCTTGTTCTGTTGAACAGCCATGATGACTCCTTCGAGAATTTTTCAATATTAACACACGCACCCTGCGCTAGGCGTAGCCGGGGCCCGGCCGGATGCTTCAACCACTACCCGCAAGACCTTGCGTCGTGCCGCGCCGCGGCATCAGTGCTTGGTCTTCAGGCCGGCCAGCGCCGCGAAGGGCGATGGCCGCTTTTCCTCTTCTTCGGGCGGAGCTCAGGCTCCACCTCACCGTCCGCGCCAGTCACGAGACTCTCGTGTACCACCGGGCAGACGGCATGCTTGGCGCCGCCGGCAACGCCAGCAACACCTCGTCCTCAATCAGTTCCAGCAACGAAAACCGCTTGGAGCCGACAATCGCATCGAGCTCGTCATCGTCCATTGGCGCGGCGTCGGCCACGGCATCGCTGGCGAACACCTCAAAGCCCATCGACGTAGCGACGGGTTCCGCATAGACATCCAGGCAACGCTGGCACTCCAGCCACACGTGGCCATTCACCGCGAGATGCAGGAACAGGCGCTGCACCATCGGCGCGCCCGGCTCGGTGGCCTCTTCGCGCACAGAACCGGTGGCCGTATACGTAAACACCTCGTCCGGCGCCGAAGCTGGCGCTTGTGCGGCCGTCTCGGCTAAGATGCGCGGCAAATCCCGCACCGGCACTTCGCCCGCTGCGCTGCCGCCCTTGCGGCAAAAAGCAAAGAGATCTAGCTCGCGCAGGTCGATCGGCTGGGTCATATTGCTGCTCATGCTGGGTTCACCACATCCGGGATCAGCAGCCCCTCAGGCGGCCGGCAACACATGTTCGGATGCAGCTAAACGCGCGATTATAAGACGAAAACCGCTCCGCGGTCAAAGGCCTTGACCGCATCGCCCCTTGAATTCCTGTTCCGCTTCAATCACTTATGACTTCACAACTGCTTCCCAGACTGATCCTGGGCTCCAGTTCGCCCTACCGCCGCGAGTTGCTCGAACGGCTGCGCCTGCCTTTCGAGGTAGCGGTGCCCGACATCGATGAAACCCCGCTGACTGGCGAAACGCCCGATGCCACGGCGTTGCGCCTGTCGCTGAACAAGGCGGAGGCCATCGCGCAACAGCACCCGGGCGCACTGGTCATCGGGTCGGACCAGGTGCTGACGCTCGACGGCCGGCAGATGGGCAAGCCCGGATCGCATGACAAGGCCCGCGAGCAGTTGTGCCTGATGCGCGGACGTACCGCCACGTTCCATTCCGCGCTCTGCCTGCTCGATGGCCGCACCGGCCAGTCGCAGCTTGCCGACGTGCAGACGCGCGTCACATTGCGCGACCTTAGCGACGCCGAGATCGATGCGTACCTGCGCCTCGAAAAGCCTTACGATGTCGCCGGCAGCGCGAAGTCGGAAGGCTGGGCATCGCGCTGCTGTCGCGCGTGGAGTCGGATGACCCGACCGCGCTGGTCGGCCTTCCGCTGATCGCGCTCACGACGATGCTGCGCCAGGCTGGTTACCCCTTCTTTGCCGCATGAACGGCACCAACACGATGAGCGGCACTCTTTTCCTGATTCCCAACACGCTGGGCAAGCGCGATGAAGCCGATCCGCTGACCGATGTCATTCCGGCAGGCGTCCAGCAGGTCACAGCGCGGCTGGACTATCTGGTCGCGGAGAATGCCAAGACCGCGCGCGCCTTTCTGAAGAAACTGGGCGAAACGTGCCCGCTGGCGCGCCCGATCCAGCAGATCGAAATCCGCGAACTCAACGTCAATACACGTGCCGATGCGCTCGCTGATCTGCTCGCCCCGCTGGCCGAGGGCCGCGACGGCGGCCTACTGTCCGAAGCCGGCGTGCCGGCCGTGGCGGACCCGGGTGCAGAACTGGTGCGGCTTGCCCATGCCCGCGGCATTCGCGTGCGTCCGCTGGTCGGGCCCAGCTCGATCCTGCTCGCCGTGATGGGATCAGGACTGAACGGCCAGAGTTTTGCCTTCAACGGCTACCTGCCCGTGGACGCAGACGAGCGGGCGAAGCGGCTGCGCGAACTGGAACAGCACTCACGCAAGTTCCGCCAGACCCAGGTGTGGATCGAAACGCCTTATCGCAACGGCGCCCTGCTCGACGCACTGCGCCAGCACTGCGCGGGCACCACCTTGCTGTCGGTGGCCGTGGATCTCACGCTGCCGACCGAGACCATCGTCACGCTGCCGCTCTCCCACTGGCGGCCGAACCGGCTGGACCTGCACAAGCGCCCGGCCATCTTTTCACTGCTCGCAGGCTGAAGCGGCGCGAACGCCCGGAACCAGGACCTCCGAGCCGCGTCCGACAGGGACCGCCCGGGAGGCGGTCCGCTCCCGCTTATCGCATGCCCTGCAGGCCCGTGCTCCAGAGCATCGTCTTCATCGCGGCCGTGCCAACCGCCGCACCGAAACGCTTGGCCACGCGTTCGGCGATGTTTTCCTTGACGGTGTAGTCGACGATATCCTCGGCCTTGAACAGGTCGCGCGCGACATAGTCCGCGCTGCCGAGGCCATCGGCCAGCCCCAGCTCGACGCTGCGCTCGCCCGACCAGAACAGCCCCGAGAACAGTTCCGGATCGCTCTTGAGGCGGTCGCCGCGCCCTTCCTTCACCACGTCGATGAATTGCTGGTGGATCTCCTTGAGCATCGCCTCGGCATAGGCCTTCTGCCTGGGCACCTGGGGCGAGAACGGATCCAGCATGCCTTTGTTGGCCCCCGAGGTGTAGAGGCGGCGCTCCACACCGAGCTTGTCCATCAGGCCGGTAAAACCGAAGCCGTCCATCAGCACACCGATCGACCCGACGATGCTCGCCTTGTCGACATAGATCTTGTCCGCGGCGGCCGCGACATAGTAGCCACCCGACGCGCAGATCTCTTCCACGACCACATAGAACGGCTTGGATGGGTACTGCGTGCGCAGGCGGTGAATCTCATCATTGATGATGCCCGCCTGCACCGGCGAACCACCGGGCGAGTTGATCTTCAGGATCACGCCAGCCGCATTGCTGTCGGCAAAGGCCGCCTGCAGCGATGCGTTGATCGATTCCGCGCTGGCCGGCGTGCCTGCCGCAATCTCGCCCTCCAGCGAAACCATGGCGGTGTGCCGGCCCGAGCCGATTGCAGTGTCGCCCTTGAAATCGAACACGGCAAGGAAGATCAGGAGCAGCACCGCCAGACCGGCGAGCCGGAAGAAGATGCGCCAGCGGCGCGCGGCACGCTGCTCGCGCAGCGTCGCCATCAACACCTTCTCGAGCACATCGCGCTCCCAGCCCGCGCCGCCGCCGACGGGTGCGCTGCCCTTGCCGCTTTCCATGCGCGCCTTGCGTTCGCCGGCCTCGCGGCGCGCGGCATCGTCGCCGGCACGCAGTTCGCGTTCGAGCGGGTAGTCGGCATTCTGGACCGTCTCGAGACGTTCCGCCCCGCCTTCGCTGGCGGCGCCTCCCGGCGCTGCGGCCGGGCTGGCGACCCCGTGTTCGTCCGGTTGACCCGATTCGCCAAAAGGCGGTTTCTGCTGTTCTGTCATGCAAGTGACTCGTGGAAGGGCTCTAGGAAGGGCTGGCGCGACACGGCCGGCTTATGCATCAGCCACAGGTTCGGCTGGACAGTATGGCGCTTCAGGCACCCAGAATACCTTGCCTTCACGCTCTTCGATGCGAAGCTTGACCAACGCGGCACCTCGGCATGGCCCGCCGATGCATAACCCGCTGTCGGGCTCGTACATGGCTCCATGTGTCGCACAGATCAAGTATAGGCCCGAGGACTCGAAAAACTGTCCCTCCTGCCAGTCCAGCTCCATGGCCACATGGGCGCACTGGTTCAGGTAGCCATGCACGGCGCCGTCAAAGCGGACCGCGAACGCGCTCACCTGGCGCGTATGGATTTCGACGGTAAAGCGCACGCCTGCCCCGCCGTCGGCCAGCGCTTCGGCCGGACACAGGAACTGCGCGGCAACGCCTTCGGTGCCGGACTCAGGCATTCGCCAGCAACCATTCCGTCAGGTCGCCAATCGAACCGGCGCAATGCAGTGGCGTCATCGCGCGCAGCGAATCCTCGGGATGCGCCCCGTAAGTTACACCGATGCCGTGCGCGCCAGCGTTGGCGGCCATCTGGAGGTCATGCGTTGTGTCGCCGATCATGACCGTGCGCTCCATGTCCTGGCCCAGCTCGCGAGTCAGTTCCTGCAACATCGCCGGATGCGGCTTGGAAAAGCTCTCGTCCGCGCAGCGCGTGGCGTCGAAAAGCTGCGTCAGGCGACTTGCCGCCAGCGCGCGCTGCAGGCCAACACGCGTCTTGCCCGTCGCCACGCCAAGGAAATAGTGTTCACCGTGCAAGGCTTCGAGCATTTCGCGCACGCCGGCGAACAGCACCAGCTCGGCGTCACGCGTCAGGAAGTGGTAGCGATAGCGCTCGGCAAGCCGCGGGTAGTCGGATGGATCCAGCGTCGGGACGGCATAGGACAGCGCATCCTTCAGGCCCAGGCCGATCACATGGCTCGCGGCGCTGTCGTCGGGCACCGGCAGGCCCAGGTCCTTGCTGGCCAACTGGATGCACTTGGCGATGGTCGGGGTGGAATCCATCAGGGTTCCGTCCCAGTCGAACACGATCAGGTCAAATCTCTGCCTGGCCATTTGGTTCCTTGTTGGCGTGGCGGGCGCCCTGCTTCGGGGCGTCCTGGTTGCTCTGGCTGCGCAATTGTTGCAGGAATCCGGTGCATTCGTCCGGTAGTGGCGCGGCCACCACAAGCGGCTCCCCCGTGCCCGGATGGACAAACGTCAACTTGTGCGCGTGCAGGAACATGCGCTTGATGCCCGGGCGCGCGCCCGCCCGGGCCAATCGCTTGTTGAGCGCGAAGTCGCCGTATTTATCGTCCCCGATGATCGGATAGCCCGAATGCGCCAGGTGCACACGGATCTGGTGCGTGCGGCCGGTCTTCAACTCGGCCTCGAGCAGCGTGAAGCCCGCAAATGCTTCAACCCGGCTGAATACCGTATGCGACGCCAGGCCGTCTTCCTGCACCCGGACACGGCGCTCGCCGTCAGGCGTGCTGTATTTATATAGCGCCAGCCGGACATGCTGACGATTGTTCGGGAATTCCCCGGCCACACAGGCAAAGTAGCGCTTGTCCATGCTGTTGCCGCGGATCTGTTCGTGCAGGCCGACCAGCGCCGAACGCTTCTTGGCAAGGACCAGGATGCCGGACGTCTCGCGGTCCAGCCGGTGGACCAGTTCGAGGAACTTCGCCTGCGGCCGCGCCTTGCGCAGCTGCTCAATGACACCGAATGCGACCCCGGAACCACCGTGAACCGCTACACCGGCTGGCTTGTTGATGACCAGCAGGTGCGCATCCTCGAACAGTACGGGGAAATCGGCTGCCGGTACTGCCTGCCGGCCGGCGGCTGTGAAGCCTCCGCCACCCGCATCGGCGGAATGCGCACCACATCCCCGATCTGCAGGCGGTAGGTCGCATCGACGCGCCCCTTGTTGACACGCACCTCACCGGAGCGCAGCACCCGGTAGATGTGGCTCTTCGGTACCCCCTTGGAAACCTTCAGCAGGAAGTTGTCGATACGCTGCCCGTCGGCGCCTTCGTCAATCGTGACGTACGCCACCTGGGGGCCAGCCGGCGCAGACTTTGCCCCTGTTTCAATTTGATGGCGTAACTCATTCATTTTCAATATAATTTCCTCGCTGTTCCGGCCAATGACCGGCAGCGCAGACCTGTGTAAGCGATTTACCGCATTTTACACTTGGGGTTGCCGCCAGCCCTTCCGTCTCCCGCTTATTCGCGTAACCCGCAAAGCGCCAGATGGGAAAATGGCGGCAAAGCAGCACGCGCGCAGTTGCCGGCGCGCAGGAAGTCGCCCATAGGTGGCTTCGGCAAGGCCGGCAATTACGTGGGAACAAAGTGTTCAGGTAATACAGAATTCAAGGGCGGATGCCATGTGGCATCCGCTTCGGTGAGAGAAAGTCCCGCCGCACCGGGAAACGGTGCCGGCCGCAGGCGGTGCCTGCCCCCTGACTAGAAATACCGGCGCCCGGTCGCAGAACTCCAAGAAGTAGTAGGTGCGCCCGCCAGGAGATGTCAGGAGGCAAATGGCCCGACGTGCCGTGTCCGAAAAACTTGCTCTTTGACGCGTCTAGGCCTTCCGTGGCCGGCCGCGATGCCGCCAGCGCCGGTTGCGCCGGTCCCGCATCGCCACCGGCATCCGGGAACGCGCCGGATCTCTGCGAAAAGAGCAGTAGCCGGCGTTCTCTCCCGCCACGCGGACGTTCTCGCGGCGTCGTCGCCTCTCTTTCACCCGCGCCCAGCCGGTTGCGTTCCGACGCAATCTGGCGCTTTTCGGCAATTCTCGCGCCTCGCTTCGCTCCCTTGCGTGCTTCATCGATAGCCGCGGACACCGCTTGACGGTGCCATCCGCGACACTGGAGTGAGGTATTGCGATGAAACGCATGCTGTTCAACGCGACGCAACAGGAAGAATTGCGCGTCGCCATCGTCGACGGTCAGAAACTGATCGATATCGACATCGAGACTGCCGGGCGCGAACAGCGCAAGGGCAACATCTACAAGGGTGTCATCACCCGCATCGAACCCTCGCTCGAAGCCTGCTTCGTCAACTACGGCGAAGAGCGCCACGGCTTCCTGCCGTTCAAGGAAGTGGCCCGCGCCTTCTTCAAGGAAGGCATCGACGTGCGCAACGCGCGCATCCAGGATGCCCTGCACGAAGGCCAGGAACTGATCGTCCAGGTCGAGAAGGAAGAGCGCGGCAACAAGGGCGCGGCCCTGACGACCTTCATCTCGCTGGCCGGCCGTTACCTGGTGCTGATGCCGAACAACCCGCGCGGCGGTGGCGTCTCGCGCCGCATCGAGGGTGAAGACCGCCAGGAACTGCGCGAAACCATGTCGCAGCTGGAGGTACCGGACGGCATGAGCATCATCGCCCGTACCGCCGGCATCGGCCGCTCGGCCGAGGAACTGCAGTGGGACCTGAACTACCTGCTGCAACTGTGGAAGGCCATTGACGGCGCCGCCGGCGACAACAGGGCCCCGCTGCTGATCTACCTGGAATCGAGCCTGGTCATCCGCGCGATCCGCGACTACTTCCAGCCGGATATCGGCGAGATCCTGATCGACACCGACGAGATCTACGAACAGGCCCGCGCCTTCATGAGCGTGGTGATGCCTGACAACATGAGCCGCGTGAAGAAGTACCGGGACGACGTGCCGCTCTTCTCGCGCTTCCAGATCGAACACCAGATCGAGTCGGCCTACTCGCGCATGGTCATGCTGCCGTCGGGCGGCGCCATCGTGATCGACCACACCGAGGCGCTGGTTTCCGTGGACGTGAACTCGGCCCGCGCCACCAAGGGCGCCGACATCGAGGAAACCGCGCTGCGCACGAACCTCGAGGCTGCCGACGAAATCGCTCGCCAGCTGCGCCTGCGCGACCTCGGCGGCCTGATCGTGATCGACTTCATCGACATGGAGTCGGGCAAGGCCCAGAAGGACGTGGAAACCCGCCTGAAGGACGCGCTGCGTCACGACCGCGCGCGCGTGCAGATGGGCAAGATCAGCCGTTTCGGCCTGATGGAGCTGTCGCGCCAGCGCCTGCGTCCGTCGCTGTCGGAGGGCTCGCACATCACTTGCCCGCGCTGCAATGGCACGGGCCATATCCGCGATACCGAATCGTCTGCCCTGCAGGTGCTGCGCATCATCCAGGAAGAGGCGATGAAGGAAAACACCGCCGCCATCCACTGCCAGGTACCGGTGGAGGTCGCTGCCTTCCTGCTCAACGAGAAGCGCCAGGAAATCAACCTGATCGAACTGCGCTTCAAGGTCAATGTGCTGCTGATTCCGAACAAGCACCTGGAAACGCCGCACTACAAGCTGGAGCGCCTGCGCCACGACGATCCGCGCCTGGAAGAAGGCATGGCCAGCTACCGCATGGCAGAAGCCGCCGCCAAGGAACTGGAGGCGGACACCAGCTACAGCGCACGCAAGAAGGAAGACGCCAAGCCGCGCCAGGAAGCTGCCGTCAAGGGCATCACGCCGGAACAGCCGGCGCTGTGTCGGTGCCGCGCGCGAGCGCGCACCGCGTCCGGAGGCAACTCCCGTGGCCCCGCCCGTACCGGCGACCAGGCCTGTGGAAGGCGGTGGCTTCATCGCCTGGCTGAAGGGCCTGTTCGGCGCCCGCCCGGCAGCAGCCCCGGTGGTTGTGGAACCGGCCAAGCCGTCGCCAGCGAGACGCGCAGCACCGAAGGCCGTCGTGACCGCGGCCAGCGTGGCGAAGGCCGCGGCCAGGGCCAGCGTGGTGAGCGCGGCGAACGTGGTGAACGTGGTGAACGTGGTGAACGCGGCGAGCGCGGCGAACGCCAGCGCGGCGATCTGCCCCATCTTTGGAGACACCTGGAGGAAATAAAATGTCAAAAGACATCGGATGCAGATGTTCGCCAGCGACTATCGGACTGGCACCCTTCGTCCTGACCACTGCGGCGGTGCTCGTGCTA
>LRMT01000089.1 GCA_001725945.1 Cupriavidus sp. UYMMa02A
GACCTGCACTACCGCGGCTATGACATCCTGGACGTCGCCGACGCCTGCGAGTTCGAGGAAATCGCCCACCTGCTGGTCCACGGCAAGCTGCCGAACAAGGCCGAACTGGCCGCCTACAAGACCAAGCTCAAGGCCCTGCGCGGCCTGCCCGCCAACGTCAAGGCCGCCCTGGAATGCGTGCCGGCTTCCGCCCACCCGATGGACGTGATGCGCACCGGCGTGTCCGTGCTCGGCACCGTGCTGCCCGAGAAGGACGACCACAACACCCCGGCGCGCGCGACATCGCCGACCAGCTGATGGCCAGCCTCGGCTCGATGCTGCTGTACTGGTACCACTACAGCCACAATGGCAAGCGCATCGAAGTGGAAACCGACGACGACACCATCGGCGCCCACTTCCTGCACCTGCTGCACGGCAAGAAGCCGTCGGCGGAGTGGGAACGCGCGATGCATACCTCGCTGATCCTGTACGCGGAGCACGAGTTCAACGCCTCGACCTTCACCGGCCGCGTGATCGCCGGCACGGGCTCGGACATGCACTCGGCCATCTGCGGCGCGATTGGCGCGCTGCGCGGCCCGAAGCACGGCGGCGCCAATGAAGTGGCCTTCGAGATCCAGAAGCGCTACGACAATGCCGACGAAGCCGAGGCTGACATCCGCCGCCGCGTCGAGAACAAGGAAGTCGTGATCGGCTTCGGTCATCCGGTGTACACCATTGCCGACCCGCGCAACCAGGTCATCAAGGCAACCGCGCGCGAGCTGTCGAAGGAAGCCGGCTCGATGAAGATGTTCGACATCGCCGAGCGCCTGGAGACCGTGATGTGGGACATCAAGAAGATGTTCCCGAACCTGGACTGGTTCAGCGCCGTGAGCTACCACATGATGGGCGTGCCGACCGCGATGTTCACGCCGCTGTTCGTGATCGCGCGCACCTCGGGCTGGGCCGCGCATATCATCGAGCAGCGCATCGACAACAAGATCATCCGCCCGAGCGCCAACTACACTGGTCCTGAGAACCTGAAGTTCGTGCCGATCGAGAAGCGCTGATCACGTTGCGCTGACTGGGGAACGTGGAGCGGGGCGCTTGCGCCCCGCTCAGCGCCTCCCTGTGCATTACCCCGTATTCCTCCCCACGCCATGAACACTGCATACCGCAAACCACTGCCGGGCACCAAGCTGGATTTCTTCGATGCGCGCGAAGCCGTTGAGGCAATCCAGCCGGTGCCTATGACAAGCTGCCCTACACGTCGCGCGTGCTGGCCGAGAACCTCGTGCGCCGCTGCGACCCGGCCACGCTGACCGATTCGCTGAAACAGCTGATCGAGCGCAAGCGCGAGCTGGATTTCCCGTGGTTCCCGGCGCGCGTGGTGTGCCATGACATCCTGGGTCAGACCGCTCTGGTGGACCTGGCCGGCCTGCGCGACGCCATTGCCGACCAGGGCGGCGACCCTGCCAAGGTCAACCCGGGGGTGCCGGTGCAGCTCATCGTCGACCACTCGCTGGCCGTGGAATGCGGCGGCTTCGACCCCGACGCGTTCGCCAAGAACCGCGCCATCGAGGATCGCCGCAACGAGGACCGCTTCGACTTCATCAACTGGACCAAGAAGGCCTTTGAGAACGTCGACGTGATCCCACCGGGCAACGGCATCATGCACCAGATCAACCTGGAGAAGATGTCGCCCGTGATTCACTCGGACAAGGGCCTGGCCTACCCGGACACGTGCGTGGGCACTGACAGCCACACGCCGCACGTCGACGCGCTGGGTGTGATCGCCATCGGCGTGGGCGGCCTGGAAGCCGAGAACGTCATGCTGGGCCGCGCGTCGTGGATGCGCCTGCCCGATATCGTCGGCGTCGAGCTGACCGGCAAGCGCCAGCCCGGCATCACCGCCACCGACATCGTGCTGGCCCTGACCGAGTTCCTGCGCAAGGAAAAGGTCGTCGGCGCGTACCTGGAATTCCGCGGCGAAGGTGCCTCGAGCCTGACGCTCGGCGACCGTGCCACGATCTCGAACATGGCACCCGAATACGGCGCCACGGCCGCGATGTTCTTCATCGACGGCCAGACGCTGGACTACCTGCGCCTGACCGGCCGCGAAGACGAACAGGTCAAGCTGGTCGAGACCTACGCGAAGACTGCGGCCTGTGGGCCGACACGCTGAAGAACGCCGAGTACGAGCGCGTGCTCAACTTCGACCTGTCGACCGTCGTGCGCAACATGGCCGGCCCGTCGAACCCGCACAAGCGCCTGCCGACCTCGGCCCTGGCCGAACGCGGCATCGCCGTCGACCTGGACAAGGCCAAGGCGCAGGAAGCCGAAGGGCTGATGCCCGACGCGCCGTAATCATCGCCGCCATCACCAGTTGCACCAACACCAGCAACCCGCGCAACGTGATTGCCGCCGCGCTGCTCGCGCGCAATGCCACGCGCGCGGCCTGACCCGCAAGCCGTGGGTGAAATCGTCGCTGCGCCGGGATCGAAGGCGGTTGAGCTGTACCTCGAAGAATCGAAGCTGCTGCCGGACCTGGAAGCGCTCGGCTTTGGCATCGTCGCGTTTGCCTGCACGACCTGCAACGGCATGTCAGGCGCGCTCGATCCGAAGATCCAGCAGGAGATCATCGACCGCGACCTGTACGCGACGGCTGTGCTGTCAGGCAACCGCAACTTCGACGGCCGCATCCACCCGTACGCCAAGCAGGCCTTCCTGGCCTCGCCGCCGCTGGTGGTCGCTTACGCCATCGCCGGCACGATGCGCTTCGACATCGAGCGCGATGTGCTGGGCACCGACCAGGACGGCAAGCCGGTCTACCTGAAGGACATCTGGCCGACCGACGAAGAAATCGACGCGATCGTCGCGAAGAGCGTGAAGCCGGAACAGTTCCGCAAGGTCTACGAGCCGATGTTCGCGATCACCGCGCAAAGCGGCGAACAGATCAGCCCGCTGTACGACTGGCGCGCGCAGAGCACGTACATCCGCCGCCCGCCGTACTGGGAAGGCGCGCTGGCTGGCGAGCGCACCCTCACGGGCCTGCGTCCGCTGGCGGTGCTCGGCGACAACATCACCACCGACCACCTGTCGCCGTCGAATGCCATCATGGCCAACAGCGCCGCCGGCGAGTACCTGGCCAAGATGGGCCTGCCGGAGGAGGACTTCAACTCCTACGCAACCCACCGCGGCGACCACCTGACCGCGCAGCGCGCGACGTTCGCCAATCCGACGCTGATCAATGAAATGGCTGTGGTCGACGGCCAGGTCAAGAAGGGTTCGCTCGCTCGCGTCGAGCCGGAAGGCAAGGTCGTGCGCATGTGGGAAGCGATCGAGACCTACATGGACCGCAAGCAGCCGCTGATCATCGTTGCGGGTGCCGACTACGGCCAGGGCTCGTCGCGCGATTGGGCAGCCAAGGGCGTGCGCCTGGCAGGCGTGAGGTGATCGTCGCCGAAGGCTTCGAGCGCATCCACCGCACCAACCTGATCGGCATGGGCGTGCTGCCGCTGGAGTTCAAGCCGGGCGTGAATCGCCTGACGCTGGGCCTGGACGGCACCGAGACCTACGACGTGACCGGCGAGCGCCAGCCGCGCGCCGACCTGACGCTGGTGATCCACCGCCGCAACGGCGAGCGCCTGGAAGTGCCGGTGACCTGCCGCCTGGACAGCGACGAGGAAGTGTCGATCTACGAGGCGGGCGGCGTGCTGCAGCGCTTCGCGCAGGACTTCCTTGAATCCGCGAAAGCGGCTGCGTAAGGCAGCAAGATGATGCGGGCGGTGCGGCAACGTACCGCCCGCTGCAGTTTGACGAGGACAAAGACTCCCATGGCCCACGTACCCCAGATCAAGATTCCCGCCACCTATATCCGCGGTGGCACCAGCAAGGGCGTGTTCTTCCGCCTGCAGGACCTGCCCGAAACCGCCCAGGTTCCCGGCAAGGCGCGCGATGCACTGCTGATGCGCGTGATCGGCAGCCCGGACCCGTATGGCAAGCAGATCGATGGCATGGGCGCAGCCACCTCGAGCACCAGCAAGACGGTGATCATCTCGAAGAGCAGCCGCCCGGACCACGACGTCGACTACCTGTTCGGCCAGGTATCGATCGACCAGCCGTTCGTCGACTGGAGCGGCAACTGCGGCAACCTGTCGGCAGCGGTCGGCCCGTTTGCGATCAGCGGCGGGCTGGTCGATGGTTCGCGCATCCCGCAGAACGGCACGGCTGTCGTGCGCGTCTGGCAGGCGAACATCGGCAAGACCATCATCGCCCACGTACCCATCACCAACGGTGAAGTGCAGGAGACCGGTGACTTCGAACTGGATGGCGTGACCTTCCCTGCCGCTGAAGTGCAGCTCGAATTCATGGACCCGGCCGCCGACGAAGACGGCGACGGCGGCGGCGCGATGTTCCCGACCGGCAACCTGGTCGATGACCTCGAAGTGCCGGGCGTCGGCACGTTCAAGGCGACCATGATCAATGCC
This sequence comes from Cupriavidus sp. UYMMa02A, assembly GCA_001725945.1. Taxonomy (GTDB): domain Bacteria; phylum Pseudomonadota; class Gammaproteobacteria; order Burkholderiales; family Burkholderiaceae; genus Cupriavidus. The sequence goes on from LRMT01000089.1 coordinate 4,467, forward strand.
GGCATCCCGACGATCTTCGTCAACGCGGAAGCCATCGGCTACACCGGCACCGAACTGCAGGAAGCCATCAACGGCGACCCGAAGGCGCTGACCATGTTCGAGACCATCCGCGCCTACGGCGCGGTGCGCATGGGCCTGATTACGAACGTCGATGAGGCTGCCAAGCGCCAGCATACGCCGAAGGTCGCCTTCGTCGCGAAGCCGAAGGACTATGTCGCGTCCAGCGGCAAGCCGGTGAGTGCCGGTGACGTGGACCTGCTGGTACGCGCGCTGTCGATGGGCAAGCTGCACCACGCCATGATGGGCACGGCGGCAGTCGCCATCGGTACCGCGGCGGCCATTCCGGGTACGCTGGTCAATCTGGCGGCGGGCGGCGGCGAACGCAATGCGGTCCGCTTCGGCCATCCTTCCGGTACCCTGCGTGTTGGCGCGGAAGCCAGCCAGGTCAACGGCGACTGGACGGTCACCAAGGCCATCATGAGCCGCAGCGCCCGAGTGCTGATGGAAGGCTGGGTGCGCGTACCGGGCGACGCCTTCTGAATCGAAGCGGCCTCACCGGGCCGCTTCTGACCCTTGCCGGAGGCGACATGCTGTCAGCCGGACGCCCCGACCCGGACCAGGTCCTGGTCGATATTGCCGACTACGTGACGCAATACGAGGTCAGCAGCGGCCTGGCCTATGACACGGCCCGGCTGTGTTTGATCGACACGCTAGGCTGCGGGCTGGAAGCCCTCTCCTATCCAGCCTGCACCAAGTTGCTGGGCCCGCTCGTGCCCGGCACCATCGTTCCCAACGGCGCCAGAGTGCCCGGCACCCAGTTCCAGCTCGATCCCGTGCAGGCAGCCTTCAACATCGGCACGATGATCCGGTGGCTGGACTTCAATGACACCTGGCTCGCCGCCGAATGGGGACACCCGTCCGACAACCTCGGCGGCATCCTGGCCACCGCGGACTGGATATCGCGCACCAACCTCGCGGCCGGCCGCAAGCCGCTGACGATGAAGGACGTGCTCACGGCCATGATCAAGGCCCACGAGATCCAGGGCTGCATTGCGCTGGAGAACGCGTTCAACAAGGTTGGCCTGGACCACGTGGTGCTGGTCAAGGTGGCGTCTACGGCCGTGGTAGCGCAGCTGCTCGGCCTGTCTTACGATGAGATCATCAATGCGCTGTCGCTCGCGTGGGTCGACGGCCAGAGCCTGCGCACCTACCGCCACGCGCCCAATACCGGCAGCCGCAAGAGCTGGGCCGCCGGCGACGCCACCAGCCGCGCGTGCGGCTCGCGTTGATGGCCCGGACCGGCGAGATGGGGTACCCCTCGGCGCTGACGGCGAAGACCTGGGGCTTCTACGACGTGCTGTTCAAGGGGCAGCCGTTCCGGTTCCAACGACCTTACGGCTCGTATGTGATGGAGAACGTGCTGTTCAAGATCGCCTATCCGGCCGAATTCCACGCGCAGACCGCGGTGGAAGCCGCCATGTCGCTGCACGGCCAGCTTGACGCGCTTGGCAAGTCGGCCGACCACATCCGGGCCGTGACCATCCGCACGCATGAAGCCTGCCTGCGCATCATCGACAAGCAGGGGCCGCTCGCGAACCCGGCGGACCGCGACCACTGTATCCAGTACATGGTGGCCGTGCCGCTGCTGTTCGGCCACCTCACGGCCGAGGACTATGAGGATGACGTCGCCGGGGATCCGCGCATCGACCTGCTGCGCGCCTGCATTACCTGCGTGGAGGATCCTGCGCTCACGGCGGACTACCACGACCCCGGCAAGCGCGCCATCGCCAACGGTCTGACAGTGGAGCTCGACGACGGCACGGTGCTGCCTGAAGTCCTTGTCGAGTACCCGCTTGGCCACCAGCGCCGCCGCGCCGAGGGGACCCCGTTGCTGATCGAGAAGTTCAGGACCAACCTGGGCCGTCGCTTCCCGCCGCGCCAGCAGGATGCCATCCTGTCCGTGTCACTCGACCAAGCCCGGCTGGATCAGACGCCCGTGCATGAATACGTCGATTTGTATGTGATTTGAGTTATCAACTTGCAAGGGTCATGCCGAATCGGCATAACCCTGGTATCTCCTATCGCGCGGCAATTTCTCCTGCCTTATAGTTCGACCCGCTGCCGCCGGCGGCCCGAAATCCGGGCCCTGCATGGCAGCCATCAATCGAACATGAACGGCGGCATCCTGCCCAAAAGGCGTGCAAGCCGTTGCGCACCGAGGAGAACCATGAAACGTCTTGCCCGCACCACGACGCTGGCCGCAGCCCTGCTCGCCGCCAGCTGATCACCGGCACCGCCCACGCCCAACTGGCCCCGACCGCACCGTCATCGGGAGCGCCTGTCGCGACCCAGGCGGAAGCCCGCAAGGCCAATATCGTCATCATTGGCACGGGCGGCACCATTGCCGGGGCCGGCGCTTCGGCCACTAATACTGCAGCCTATCAATCGGCGGTGGTACCGGTCGACAAGATCATTGCCTCCGTGCCGGAGATCTCGAAGGTCGCCAACGTCAAGGGCGAGCAGATTTTCCAGATCGGTTCGGAAAGCTTCAACAACGAGCGGCTGCTGAAGCTTGGCAAGCGTGTCTCGGAACTGCTCAAGCAGCCCGACGTGGATGGCATTGTCATCACCCACGGCACCGACACCATCGAGGAAACGGCCTACTTCCTGAACCTGACCCTCAAGAGCGACAAGCCCGTGGTGGTAGTCGGCTCGATGCGTCCGGGTACGGCACTGGGCGCGGATGGCGCACTGAACCTGTATGACGCCGTGCTGGTGGCTTCCAACCCCGCGTCCAAGGGCAAAGGCACGCTGGCGGTGCTGAACGACGAGATCCACACCGGCCGCGATGTGACCAAGAGCAACACCTTCAAGGCGGAGACCTTCCGCTCACCGTTCGGCCCGCTTGGCTATGTGGTGGAAGGCCGCACGTTGTTCTACCGCCTGCCTGCCCGCCCGCACACCACGCAGACCGAGTTCGACATCGACAAGATCGACAAGCTGCCTGAAGTGGCCGTGGTCTACGCCTACGGCAACGTGAACCCGGCGAGCATCGATGCCGCGGTGAAGAATGGCGCCAAAGCCATCGTCTATGCCGCCACCGGCAACGGCAGTGTCGGCGACTACATGGTCGAGCCGCTGAAGGCCGCGCGTGCCAAGGGCGTGCAGATCGTGCGCGCGTCCCGCACCGGCAGCGGCGTCGTGGTCCGCAACGCCGAGCAGCCGGACGACAAGTACGATTGGGTCGTCACCGACGACCAGTTGCCGCAGAAGGCGCGCATCCTAACGGCGCTGGCACTGACGAAGACCAACGACAGCAAGGAGCTGCAGCAGATCATGTGGAAGTACTGAGCCTGCGCGCTAACCCCTCTTTGTGCTGGTAGTAAGTTGAGCGCACCGGGAAGCCGGTGCGCTTTTTTGTTTGGTGTCGCGCTTGTCGGTTAATTGCGTTAATTGGCCTATCTGCGGTCCTGAGCATTAAGGGCTTGCCAAGCCCTTACCCGAACATCGTGCTGCTCATCAGCGCTTTCGCCACCAGCGTGCCGCCGTCCCGTTCCTCGGCATACACCTCGACATCGCTGACCACCTGCCGGCGGCCTCGGCGTACCACGGTCGCGACGGCGCGAAGGCCGGCACCGTTCGCTGGCGCCAGGTACTGGATGGTCAGGGAACCGGTCGCTCCACCCTTGACCTGCTCCGGATCGGCGCCAGAAGCCGCAGCCGCCGCCCCGGCGATGTCGATCAACGTTGCAATGACGCCGCCATGGACCATGTTGCCGACCGTGATGTTCTCGGGGCTGAATGGCAACACCAGCTCGACGTGTTCCGGCTTCAGCACATCGAGCTGTACGCCGAGCGCGGGCGACCGGGGAGCCTATCAGTACGTCTAGCACCATGCGGCGCATGCTCGGGTGGGTCACGGCGGGGGCAGCTTCTCGCATGTCTGGCTCCTATGGGTCGTTCGTCGATGGAAGAAGCGTACCGGGGCATGGCGTATCCGCTCAACGACCTCGGAGGTAATCGGAACAATTCGAGACCGAACTGGCAGCAAGTGCCGCCACATGGCGGGCCGTGAATCCCGGAGCCTCCGGGTAGGCCGTTTATAATGCCGGACTGCCAGTTCCTCCCGCTCCTGCATGTCGTCCTCCCCCTCAGATTCCGTCTTGCCCGCCGTCCAGTCCGACGCCACGGGACTGGCTGACCGCCCTGACAGCCCCTGCATCGGCATCTGCTCGACGCTGTTCGACGAGATCTGCCAGGGCTGCGGACGCACCGCGGCCGAAGTCAGCAACTGGGTATTCCTGAGCGATGCCGAGAAGCAGGCAGTCTGGGAACGCATCACCCGCGAGGGAACGGCCCGGCGCTTCCGCCAGGGCTGAACTGGTCCGGCGGCGTCACCCGCCGGCCAGGCGCTTTTCCATGTCTTCGACCTCGTGCCGCGCCAAGCGCTGGCTTGCCAGCTTGCGCCAGCTCTCGGCCAGCGGCGGCAATTCCGCCATATCCGACAATGCCACGTAGTTCAGCCGATCAACGTACAGCACACGCAGCAGGCGTGCCAGGCTCCAGTCCGGATACGGGCGGCTGACCAGCGCCAGCGGATCGCCGGCGCGCAGTTCGCCCTCTTCCAGCACACGGTAGTACCAGCCTGTACGCAGGCTCTGCTGCACCGCGCGCGACATGCCCGCGTGGCCGAACCGGTGGTTGAGCTTCCAGCACGGTTGCCGTGCTTGTGACACCTCCACCAACGCCGTGCCAAGGCGAAAGCAGTCGCCAATGCAGACGTCGGCCTCGGTCAGCCCCGTCGTGCTCAGGTTTTCTCCAAAGCGCCGGGGGCGGAAAGGATAGTGCGAGCCTGCGGCGAAGTTTCCGCGAGCTCAGCGAGCACGCCGGGTAATGGTCATACGCGTAGTGATGCAGCGCCTTTTCCGGACCGCCGTGGTGCTTTGGATCGCCTTGGCCATCGCCGGCCAGCCCGAGCGCTGTCACCGGCACGGGGCCGGTCGTTGGCCGTTTGTCGATGCCACTAGGCAAGCCTTTCGGGCCGAACGGGCGAACCTGGCCAATCAGGACCGCATCGACAGCGACTTCAGGGAAGGCGGGCAAGGATGGCTGGCTCACAGCCCTGCCTCATCCAGCCAGCGTGCGAACATGCGCCGCCCGGCCGCCGCGACGCCTTGGCCGATTTCCGCGGTACGGGCTCGGATGGCGCGCGGGTCGATTCCCGCCTTGCCAAGCTCCACCGTATGGCCGATCAGCCAGGCTTCGATATCGCGCGGCAGCACTTCGGGATGGAACTGCAGGGCCAGCACCTGCTTGCCGATCGCATAGGCCTGGTGGGGCACGGCGGCGGTGGACGCCAGCAGCTCGGCACCCTCGGGCAGGTCGAACGTGTCGCCGTGCCAGTGCAGGACTTCCCAGTTGGCGCCCGCCAGTTCCGCCAGTGCGGAATCGCGCCCACGTGCAGTCGGGACGATCGGGGCCCAGCCGATCTCACGGGTTCCCGGATAGACGCGTGCGCCGCAAGCGCGTGCAATCAGCTGCGCGCCGAGACAAACCCCGATCACCTTGCACCGCGGCAAGGCGCGCGCGAATCAGCGCGATTTCCTGCTCCAGCCAAGGATAGGCTTCGGTCTCGTACACGCCGATCGGCCCGCCAAGCACCAGCAGCAGGTCCGGCGTATCGTCTGCAATGGGTTGCAGGTCATCCACGCCAGCCTGGAACACCTGCAGCGCATGGCCGCGCGCGCGCAGCGCTTCGGCAATCACGCCGCCGTGCTCGAAGGCGACGTGCTGGATGATGTGGGTGGTACGCGAGGGGGTGGTCGTTGCCATGCGCGGCTCCTGCCGAGGGAATGGCCCGAAATGGTACCGCCATTCGGCTAAGGACGTCCGGCGCGTGGCTATTTGCCGCGCCCTGCCCCTTCCCGTGCCTTCGCCGGTTGGAGCACCAGCGTGTCGAACGGTTCGCGCACCGGCTCCCGCCTGCCCGTGAGCGTGATGTACTCGACCGCCGCCCACTTGCCGGTCCAGTCACGGTAGTTGGGCGACACCGGATTGCCCGACTGCCCGGTCGAATCCATGAAGCGCGAGTCATCCAGGTCCGCCAGGTCATAAAGCGCTCGCAGACTGGCGGCATGCGTGCTCTCGAACGGCGCCTGCTCGTCGCGCAGGTTGTTGCGGCCGACGTGACGGTATAGGTATCGCCTCCGGTCGGCACGCGCAGGTTGAACAAACCCGACAGGTACGGCTGCTTGCCGAACGGCTTGTGCTCGGAGCGGGCCGCGTGCGCCTTGCCCCAGCGCCACTTGCCCGCGTTGTCGCCATAGCGCCGCGACAGGTCGGCAATCGCGAGCGTCCACGCGTCCGCTACAGCATCGGCGCAGGATTCGTGCTCGGTCGTATCCGACTTGTCGCACCAGAAACTGCCGAGCGATCCCGGGCCGGACGGATTGCGCAGGATATTCAGCATCGGCTGCTGGACGTTGCGCTGCTCCCACATGCGCGGGAACAGTGCCTCGCCCACCTTGTCTTCGAACAGACGGCGCGACAGTTCGCGCAGCCAGGCGGAAATCACCAGAGGTTCGGCGGACCCGGCATCCATCGTGCCGTCCCAGTTGCGCAGCGCATCGAACAACTCGCGCTCGCGCTCCGGCCGCGACTTGTCGCTGGCTACCGGCGATGCCAGCAGCAACGGCAGGATATCGCGCACGGCCAGCGAGACCACATCCTTCTGGATCGTGCCGAACGACGCGAAGGTGTGGCGCGGCGTGGCATCGAGCAGCGAGCGGATGCGCTGGTAGCGGTATGGCACGGTCCATTCGCTGGTGAGGAAGTACGGATAGTCCGGCCCCACGATACGCTGGTTCGCGGTCACGATGACGCCATTGGGCGGGTTGTAGGCACGCGGCAGGTGCTCGAACGGAATGAAGCCGTTCCAGTCATAGCGCGCATCCCATCCCGGCGCAGGGGCCAGCCCCTTGAGGTCGTTGTCGGCGCGGCGCAGCGGAATGCGTCCCGGCGCGATGAAGCCGATATTGCCATCGACATCGGCATAGACCATGTTCTGCTGGGGCGCGTGGAAGTCCCGCAGCGCCTGCGTGAAACTGGCCCAGTCCGTCGCGAGGTTCAGCTTCAGGCTGGCCTGGAACGTGCGATCGTCGGGGCGCAGCGCGGTCCATTGGAAGGCCACGACGTAACGCGCGCCCAGTGGCGACGCGGCATTGGCGACGGGCTCAGACGCATCGGAGATGACCGGACCATGGCGCGTCTCACGCACGGTCAGGACCACGTCCGCAGCGCCTTTGACGTGGATGGTCTCGGTACGCGTCACGAATGCGGCCCAGCCGTCCGGCGTCTGGTAGGTGTCGGAGCTGCCCGGTTGCAGTCGTTCGAGGAACAGGTCCTGCACGTCCGGTGCGGTATTGGTGAAGCCCCAGGCAATGCGCGCGTTATGGCCCAGCACGACCAGCGGCGCGCCGGGCAGCGTCGCGCCGGTTACGTCCAGTCCCGGCGCCTGAAGATGGGCCAGATACCACAGTGCCGGCGCCTGCAGGCCGAGGTGCGGGTCGTTGGCCAGCATCGGCTTGCCCGATTGCGTATGCGCGCCCGATACGACCCAGTTGTTCGATCCCATCCCCTCCACATAGCTGGGCGGCGCCATGTCGCCGACACGGGCCAGCGCCGAGGCCAGCGGTGCGAGATGGCGGTACAGGCTGCCGTAATCGAGCGTGCGCACCGGCCGCTCGCCCGGATACGGCGCCAGCAATTCACTGATGCGTGCAGTCGGCAATACCTGCGACAGCGCCATGCGCAGCGTTTCCTGGGTCCAGTTGCCGCCAAGGTCCCATGCCATCATGGTCTGCCAGCCCAGCGTATCAGCGGGCTCCCAGTGTTCGGGGCGGGTCTGCAGGAGCAGGAACTCCGGCGGAAGCGGTCCCTTGCGCTGATCGATATAGGCGTTCACGCCGGCGGCGTACGCCTGCAGCGCCGCGCGCGTGTCGGGTTCGAGCTGCGCGAAAATGGCCTCGGCATTGCGGCGCACGCCGAGCGTACGCAGGAAGCGGTCGGTATCGAGCGCCTTGGGGCCAAGAATCTCGGCGAGGCGCCCGGCCACGATGCGCTTGTTCATCTGCATTTGCCACAAGCGGTCCTGCGCATGCACGAAGCCCATGGCGTAATACGCGTCCAGGCGCGAAGCCGCGCGGATATGCGGTACGGCATTGCGGTCGCGCACGATGGTGACGCGTCCCTGCAATCCCGGCACCGTCAACGTGCCCGCCGTCTGCGGCTGCGATGCCTGCCGGTACCAGATATAGCCGCCCGCCAGCGCTGCTGGCGAGACCAGTAACAGCGTCGCCACCAGCCAGGCCAGCCATCGAAACCAGCGCATCTGTCGTCTCCCTGATCGCACTTATCGCACTTTGTTTGGTGGCAATTATCGCCACGAATGCGTTCAAATAAGAAGCCCCGCATGCTGCCATGCGGGGCCTTGCTCCGGAATGCCCGATATGCCCGACCGCGCGATCAGGCAGGCTTCTTGAATTGCAGGGACTTGTACTCGAGGAATTCCTCGAGCCCATACCTGCCGGCCTCGCGCCCGTTGCCGGACTGCTTGTAGCCGCCGAAGGCGCCTGCATATTGAACGGGCCGCCGTTGATATCCACCTGACCGGTGCGGATGCGGCGCGCCACGCGGATCGCACGTGCCTCGTCGCCTCCCCATACGCCGCCACCGAGCCCGTAGATGCTGTCGTTCGCGATACGCACGGCGTCTTCTTCCGTGTCATAGCAGATGATCGACAGTACCGGCCCGAAGATCTCTTCCTGCGCGACGGTGGCACGCGGCTCCACATTGCCCAGCACCGTCGGCTTGACGAAGAAACCCTTCTCCAGCCCAGCCGCGTGTCCGGACCGCCGGCTACGAGCTCCGCGCCCTCTTCCAGGCCGCGGCGGATATAGCCCGTCACGCGGTCCTTCTGCACAGCGGAAATCAGCGGTCCGAGCTTGGTGGTTTCCTGCAGCGGGTCGCCGACCGTAAAGCCTTCGACCACCTTCGCGGCGATGGCCTTCACCTCGTCATAGCGGCTGCGCGGCACCAGCATGCGGGTATGCGCCGAACAGGTCTGGCCGGAGTTCAGGAAGCACGCATTGATGGTGCCCTTGACCGCCGCAGGCAGGTCGCATCGTCCAGCACCACAGAGGCGGACTTGCCGCCCAACTCCAGCGCCACGCGCTTGACGGTCTGCGATGCCAGTTCGGACACACGCTTGCCGGCGCGGGTCGAACCCGTGAACGACACCATGTCCACTTCCGGATGGCTGGCCAGCACTTCTCCCACCACCGGACCGTAGCCGCGCACGAGGTTGAAGACGCCCGGGGGCAGGCCAGCGGCCTCGATCACCTCGGCCAGCACGAAGGCATTCAGCGGCGCCACTTCCGACGGCTTGAGCACGACCGTGCAGCCTGCCGCCAGCGCCGGGGCCACCTTCAGCGTGATCTGGTTGAGCGGGTAGTTCCACGGCGTGATCGCCGCGACGCCAACCGGCTCGCGCACGACCAGCGAGTTGCCAACCTCTTCCTCGAAATCGAAGCCTTCCAGCAGCTTCGCGGCCTGGCCCCAGTTGTAGACAGGGCCTCCGACCTGGATCGCGCGCGCAGCTTGATCGGCATGCCGACCTCGCCCGCGATGATCTGGGCCAGTTCCTCGGTGCGAGCCTTCAGGCCCTCGGCAATCTTGCGGATGTACTCGGCGCGTACGGCCGGCGGCGTAGCGGCCCAGCCGTCAAACGCCGCCCGGGCAGCCTGGATCGCGTCTTCCGCGTCGCGCGCGCTGCCTTCCGGGATGCGGCCCATGACCGCTTCGGTGGTGGAGTGGATGACGTCGATCAGCCCCGTGCCGTGGGGGCTGACCCATTTGCCGTTAATAAAGAGTTTGTCTCGTTGTTGCATGGCCACAGTTGTCAGATTGGTCAATCAGCGGTTGCAATTTTTGTTACTTTTATGGTGCACGCACATTGTAGAGCGGATTGCGGCGGCGGTTTTTTGCACCGCGAAATCCACGATACAACAGATGGCGATAATCGGCCGCATCACGGGTATCTCGCTAGAGCGGCCGATACATAACAAGAGGAGCGAGACGTGGTCAACCCGATTTACCGCAAGACGGAAGCCGGCCTTGACGAGATCAAGACCCGCGCACGCAAGCTCGATCACAAGCTCCGCGCGCTGCTGCTGATCGTCAATGGCGAACGGCGCGAGCAGGAACTGCTGTCACAGCTTGGCGGCATGGGCGTGGGCCCCGAGTCGCTCGCCCAGCTCGTGCAAATGTCACTGGTCGAACCCGTGCCTGAGCCGGCCCGCGAGCCAGCCTCTCGGGCGCCGGCCGCTGGACCGGCCGCCGAAGACAGCAATCTCTTCTCGCTGTATGCCATGCGCCGCGTGGAAGCACCTGGGGCTGCTACCCAGGGTTCCGCCGCGGCACTGTCCCCCCCCGGCGGCGATGCGCCACACACCCAGGCGCAGATCCAGGCCTACCAGCGCCTCTACCATTTTACACGGACGTCATCAGCCAGCACCTTGGGCTGCGCGGATACGTCATGCAGGTCAAGGTGGAAAAAGCCACCGATCTCCCAGCTCTGATCGCCCTGCGCGACCCGCTGTACGCAGCGCTGCTCAAGGCCAAGGGCGATATCACCGCGCAAGCCATCGCGGTACAACTCGACCGGATCGTCGAGGGGATCGAGATGAACGAAGGCGTCTGAGCAAACCCTGTCCCAACAAGCACAAAGGCCGCCCGAAGGCGGCCATTTGCATTGTCACGGTTCCCGGCGATCAGCCATCGATCCCCTGCGACTGCAGATACTCGTCAGCAAAGCGAGTCAGGGCCGCACCTTATTTCTTGCCGTACGTCGCGTCGTGATCCGGCGGGATCGTCAAAAACGTAGATAGCCGCCATCCCGGTATGCTACGGCACGACGAGATGCGTAATGCGCAACGAATACACGACGTCGATGCCTTTCGCGGGCATCACTGATGTGATCTTCTCCCACTTGAGGCCGTGATCCATATAGACCGCGCCCCATGTCATCTTCCTCAACTTCTCCAGCGTCTTGATCGCGCGCTTCAGTTCATCTGCATCAAGCCCAAACAAATTCTGCTGGAATACCGGATTGTTCAGATCCAGTTGCACTTGCTGGGAGCTACCGCTTGCGCCTGGTCGCATGCGTGGCTTTCTTCAAAAGATCGTCCGGGTCGCTTTCCTGCGCCGGGTTGCCCACAGCCCAAGCCATTGCTTCCTGAAGATCACGGCTTGCCTGGGGGCCATGCAACCACATCTCATTCTCCGGAATGATGACGCAGTCCGCACCAACCACACGCCCGGCTCCTTTTCCTCAATTAGGACTTGCTTGCCCGCGTATTCCTTGCCGAGCGATATCTGACCGCTCGCTCCAATCACCTTAACGGCGACATTCCGGTCCAACACTGTTGTCATGTCGGCTCTCCACCACCGGGCGCGTACGTCCTTCGCCCGCTTGCACGGCCAATTTCTAGCCCCTTGACCCGGAAGCCGGTTCGCGGCCGCTGGGTTCCTATCGCACATTAGCCCAAGATTCGGGGTGCGTATGCATGCTAGCACAAACAGGTCTCGGCATGACCGCATGATGGCATGAATGTCCAACGCCGCACACCTCACTCATGACGGAACAAAAGGGCCGCCCAAAGGACAGCCCTGATTGTCCATGAGGAAAGCACAGGTTCCCCGGCGATCAGCGTCGATCCCCTGCGACTGCAGATACTCGTCGTACGTGCCGAGGTAATCCGTCACCGTGCCATCGGTACGCACTTCGATCACTCGCGTGGCCAGGCCGCTCACGAACTCGCGGTCGTGCGAGACGAAGATCAGCGTGCCCTGGAACTTGTCCAGCGCGATCTGCATCGACTCGATCGATTCCATGTCCATGTGGTTGGTCGGCTCATCCAGTGCCAGCACGTTGTGGCGGCCCAGCATCAGCTTGCCCCAGATCATGCGGCCCTTCTCGCCGCCGGACAGCACCTTGACGTTCTTCCTGATGTCATCGGCCGAGAACAGCAGGCGGCCCAGCGTGCCGCGCAGCGAGGTTTCGTCGTCGCCGGCCTGCGTCCACTGGCTCATCCAGTCCATCACGTCGCGGTCTTCCGGGAATTCCTCGTAGGTATCCTGCGGCATGTAGCCGACATTGGCGTTCTCGGCCCACTTGACCGTGCCGCGATCCACCTCGACACCGCGCTGCACGCCAGTCTGCACCGCACCGTTCAGCAGGCTGCGCAGCAGCGTGGTCTTGCCCGCGCCGTTTTCGCCGATGATCGCCACGCGCTCGCCGGCCTGGATCGCCATCGACAGGTTGTTGATGATCTTGCGGTCGTAGGTCTTGGTGACGCCTTCCAGTTCGACAGCGAGGTTGTGCAGTTTCTTCTCGAACTCGAAGCGGATGAACGGATTCTGGCGCGACGACGGCTTGATGTCCTCGACCTTGATCTTCTCGATCTGCTTGGCGCGCGAGGTGGCCTGGCGTGCCTTGGACTTGTTGGCCGAGAAGCGGCGCACGAAGTCCTGCAGTTCGCTGATGCGCTCCTTGGCGCGCGCGTGGCAGCCATCTGGCGCTCGCGGGCCTGCATCGACGCTTCCATGTAGTCGTCGTAGTTGCCCGGGTAGACCTTGAGCGTGCCGTAGTCCATATCGGCCATGTGCGTGCAGACCGAGTTCAGGAAGTGGCGATCGTGGGAAATGATGATCATGGTGGAGTTGCGCTCGTTGAGCACGGTTTCCAGCCAGCGGATCGTGTTGATGTCCAGGTTGTTGGTCGGTTCGTCGAGCAGCAGCACGTCCGGGTTCGAGAACAGTGCTTGCGCCAGCAACACGCGCAGCTTCCAGCCCGGCGCGACGTCGCTCATCGGGCCCTGGTGCTGCGCGGTCGGGATGCCCACGCCCAGCAGCAGTTCGCCGGCGCGCGACTCCGCGGTGTAGCCGTCGTACTCGGCATACTTGGCCTCCAGCTCGGCGGCCTTCATGTAGTCCTCGTCGGTCGCTTCCGGGTTGGCATAGATGGCGTCGCGCTCTTGCGCGGCTGCCCACATCTCGGTGTGGCCCATCATCACGACATCCAGCACGCGCATGTCTTCATAGGCGAACTGGTCCTGGCGCAGCTTGCCCAGGCGGATGCCCGGCTCCAGCATGACGGTGCCCGCGGACGACTCGAGGTCGCCGCCCAGGATCTTCATGAAGGTGGACTTGCCGCAGCCGTTCGCGCCGATCAGGCCGTAGCGGTTGCCCTCGCCGAACTTGACCGAGATATTCTCGAACAACGGCTTGGGGCCGAACTGCATGGTGATGTTTGCGGTAGAAAGCACGTCTGAAACCTTGTCTGGAAACTGGGTATGGCGCCAATGCGCCAGGCTTGCCGGAACGGGGGCCGCGGAATTCAACCGCGTCAATGCGCCCCGGTTCATGGGAGAACCCGGCAGGAAATGAGGAAATAACCGATTATTTTACCATCCGCACGCCTTTCCGGCGACCGGAAGGCGCGGGTGGAAATGCCCTCAGGCCAGCGGCGGAAGCACCGGATAGTTCGACATGGCAAGCGTGAAGCCGTCCGCGTGTGCACTGAGCTGCGCCTGGCCGCCCACTGGCAGCGTCAGCTTGCGCGTGCAGTGGCCGAACGGCAGGCCGGTCAGCACCGGCACCTGCATCTGGTCGCGCAGGTAGGCGACTACGGCATCCATGTCATAGCCATTGTCGTAATCCGTCACGGTGTAGTTCGAGAAATCCCCGAGGATGATCGCGCGCTGCGCGCCCAGCACGCCGGCCTGGAGCAGTTGCAACAGCATGCGCTCGACGCGGTAGGGCGGCTCGTTGATGTCCTCGAGGAACAGGATGCCGCCATCCACCTGCGGCATGAACGGCGTGCCAAGCAGGCTGCACAGCATGGCGAGGTTACCGCCCCACAGCGTGCCGGCAATCGTGCCCGAAAACGGTTGGCCGCCGTCCTGCGGCGCCATCACCGTCACTGTGTAGGCCGGATCACGCAGAATACCCTCGAAGTGCTCCCACATGAACGGGTCGACCATGTCACCGCCGAAGTCCGCCAGCAGCATCGGGCCGGCAAACGTCACGCCTCCGGTCGCGGCGAGGTAGGCGAGCTGGAACGCCGTGAAATCGCTGTGGCCGACGATGGGCGTGGCGCTCGCTCGTGCCTGCTCCGCGATCTGCGCGAAATCAAGCCGCGCCAGCAGCCGCGCGATGCCGTAGCCGCCGCGCACCGCCAGGGTCAGCTCGTGCGGCGCGCCAGTGCCGATCGCATGCAGGTCCGCCAACCGCTCGGCGTCTGTGCCGCCGAAGCGCAGGTAGCGACGCGCGAGCACATCGGGGTTTGTAGTGTGGTACCCGTGCGCCTTGAGCCAGGCACAGCCGTGCGCCGCGACGGCGACATCGTGCGGGTAGCCCGACGACGCGATCAGGCGGACTTCGGTATGGGGCCGGGTGCTCGGTGTGCTCATGCGTGCTCGCTATCGTCGTCAGATTTCGTCAGGTTTGCTCGGGATCCGCTGCCGCGCGCGCGGCGAGAAGCGCCGCCTTCTGCGCGCGCCGCCGGGCACCGAAGAAATCCTTCAGCATCTGCCCGCATTCGCCGGCGAGCACACCGTTCGTGATGGTGGTCTGGTGGTTGAGCTGCGCCTGCTCGAACAAGTTCACCACGCTGCCGGCCGCACCGGTCTTCGGGTCCGCCGCGCCGAACACCACATGGCGCAGGCGGGCGTGGAGGATGGCGCCACTGCACATCGCGCACGGCTCCAGCGTCACGTACAGCTCGCACTCGGGCATGCGGTAGTTGCCCAGCACCTGCGCGGCCGCGCGCAGCGCCTGCATCTCGGCGTGGGCCGACGGATCCATCGATTTGATCGGCAGGTTGTGACCGCGCGCGATGATGGCATCGTTCCACACCACGACCGCACCGACCGGCACCTCTCCGGCAGCTTCGGCGAGCCGCGCCTCTTCCATGGCGGCGCGCATGTAGTGCTCGTCGCGCGCGATCTCCTGCGCAGTGCGGGTATCCGTCATTGCTGGCTCAGTCCTGCGCCGGCAGCTCCGCCGTGGCCGTGACTTCAGCCCAGCAGTTGGGCGTTTCGAACAGGACCAGGCGGGTCAGCTGCAGATGGTGGCCAAAGCAGTCCTTGAACACGGGCGCCAGTATGTCGAAGGCAATCTGCGCGAGGTTCTCGACAGTCGGGATGGCATCCAGCACCACGGTCTTATGCCCTTCCATCGATTGCAGGAAGTTCAGCAGCGCGGTGTCGCCACGATAGATCAGGAACGCGTGATCCCACTTCGACACCAGGTGCTCCTGCGCGAGCGTCTTGATATCGCCGAAATCGAGGATCATGCCGTCGTCCGACGCGCCTTCACGGTGCAGCACCTCGCCCGACAGCGTGAGGTCCAGCCGATAGCGATGGCCGTGGATATTGCGGCACTGGCCGCAGTGGTTCGGGATGCGGTGGCCGGAATCAAATTCCAGCCGGCGGGTAATGGAAACTTGTTTGCTCATGAGTACGGGCGCTTGCAAGGCGGCCTGCGTTGGATGGACTTCGTGCCGGGGTCCGTGGGCGCTATTGTCGCCGAGGTGCCGCCTGCGCGACAGCAATCAGCGGATGCCGAGCAGCTTGTGGGTCTGCAGCGACAACCGCCAGCGCGGATGCCGTTGGCAGAACGCCACTGCGGCGGCGGTATTTTCGCGGGCCAGCGGGCCGTCCATGGCCTGTACCAGGAAATACTGGAAATCCAGCTGCTCGTATGCAGCAAAGTCCTGCCCGGCCTGCGGGATGACGACCTTCAGCTCGTTGCCCTTCCTGACCACCAGCTCGGAACCCATCTTCGGGCTCACGCAAACCCAGTCGATGCCTTGCGGCACCGCAATCGTACCGTTGGTTTCGATCGCGATCTCGAAACCCTGCGCATGCAACGCGTCGATCAGCGGCGCATCGAGCTGCAGCAGCGGCTCGCCGCCCGTGCACACCACTAGCGGCTTGCCGCCGGCGCCCTGCGGCCATTCCGAAGCGACCGTGGCGGCCAACTCCTCGGCCGTGCGGTACTTGCCGCCGCGCGTGCCGTCGGTACCCACGAAATCCGTGTCGCAGAACTGGCATACGGCCGTCGCCCGATCTTCCTCGCGCCCGGTCCACAGGTTACAGCCGGCAAATCGGCAGAACACGGCGGCGCGGCCGGCGTTGGCGCCTTCGCCTTGCAGCGTATAGAAGATTTCCTTGACGGCGTAAGTCATGCTTTGCAGCGCGCTCCGTTCAGGAACGCAATGGTTTCAGCGGCCGGTGGCGGCCGTTCTTTCATGGGTCGGGAGAGCGAGGCCAGGACTCCGGATCAGAGATGGCATGAGGTGACGCGGCATCCGGCAGTCAGTCGGGGCGGTGGTCCGCATGGCCTCTCGCAGGCTGTATCCGGCCAACAGCCAGATATTGATCAAGTATACCAGACGAGTCAGGGTTTTCGCCGATAGGCGAGCGGGACGCACATCGCGGGAAGGCACCCTCCGTCACTCCGCAGGCCTCATGCTGAGGGTCACGGCACGTTCATGCGCCGATGAATATGCGCCGATGAATACTTGAATTTTTCGACGCCCGCGGCGGCCTGCCTGCACCGCGGAGCGCCGAATTCCGGCGCTCCGGGACCCGAACTACGCTCAGCGCGTGCCGAGATAATCCATCTTGCCGATCTGCACGCCCTTGTGGCGCAGGATGTCGTAGGCCGTGGTGACGTGGAAGTAAAAGTTCGGCAGGGCAAAGCCAAGCAAGTAGCTCTTGCCATCAAAGGTGATCGGGCCCTGCCGCAGCTTCAGCTCGACGACCCGCGTCTCGCTGCCTTCGAGCTGCTCGGGACGGATCGACTTCAGGTAGTCCACCGTCTTCGCAATGCGCGCCTGAAGCTCAGGAAAGGTCGTCTCGGTATCGGCATAAGACGGGATGTCGACGCCGGCGAGGCGCGCTGCACAGCCCTTCGCGGCGTCGCTCGCACGTTGCACCTGCGCGGGCAGTGCGTCCATGTCGGCGATCAGGCGTGTCTGGATCAGGTCCGCCGGATCCATACCCTGCGCCTGCGCATGCGCCGCGCCTTTTTCCAGAATGGCGGACAGGTTGGTCAGGGCGCGGATAAACGCCGGAATCGATACGTCATACATCGAGAGGGCCATGTGGTCTCCTGGCATGGGTCGTGTGTGGTTTTCGCTACTGTGGGGCGACGCTGCGCCGCCAGCGGCAGCATAAATCCAATCGGCAACTCGTGCAGCCGACGTGCTGCCCGCCCGGACACGGATTCCTGCCTTAAGATATCCGGCAATCGGCCCCGCACATGGGCCTTACCACGCCGCCCCCGATGAACGCGCCCTTCCCGATCCGCACGGAGTGCCCGCCCGGCGCCTGCACCTGCCGCAGGGAAGAATTGCTGGCCGACCCGAATGCCGATATCCGCGTCCTGCGGCTGACCCGGGAAGAGGAAAACGACTCGTGGCACGGCTGGAAAGCGTGACGAGCCTGGCGGACCTGCGCCACATGGGTGACCGATTGCACGCACAGCTGGGCATCGTGTTGACCATCACGCCGAGCGCGAACGGCGTGCGCACGCTGCGGGGGATCAACATCCAGTTGGAAGAACAGCCTGGGCTCTGCCGAAAAACGAAGCAGGCGATACCTGCGGCAGTACGGCGGGCGATGGAGAGTACGCCCGAGATTGCCTATGCGCTGCTGGATGAGCAGGATCTGCTCGGTGGGGGCTGAACTGCGCCTTTACCGCACCGGCACTGGCCACACCCGTCCGCCTCCGACCACATAGCAATGCTCGCCCGGTTGCGGCCGGATGGTGGTATGGCCGGTGAAGGCGCCAAAAGCGGGCAGGATCGCGCCTTGCGAGCCGAACATGAAGCACGGCAGCCGCAACACGTCTGCGCCGGTGCCGCGCAGCACGCAGGCCGGGTGCAGGTGGCCGGCGAGCACATAGCCTTCGGGCGATGAGCCCGGCATGTGGCACAACGCGAATGGCCCTGCAGGACGCGGTTCGGTGACGACCGAAATCCCCAGTTCCGGTGGCGGGTCTCCAGCGTGCGCGTCGTGATTGCCACGTATCAGCGTGCAGCGTACGCGCGCCGGCAGACACCGCCGCCAGTCATGCAGCGCCATCAGCACTGCCGCAGTGCGCGCCGCGCGGGCGTGCAAAAAGTCTCCCAGGAAGACCAGTTCACGCGTTGGATAGCGCCGCACCAGCGCGTGCAGCCGCTGCAGGTTGTCAGCCGTGGTCCCGCTCGGCACCGGCTGGCCCAGCGCACGGAATGCCGCGCCCTTGCCGATGTGGACGTCCGCGACAAGGAGCATTCTGGCGGCCGGCCACCACACCGCGTGCTCCGGTAGCAGCCACAAAGTTTCACCGGCCACGCGCACGTCGTGGGCCCCCCACGCGTCCAGGTCGATGTCGTCCACCCAGGTCATAACAGTGGCAGCGGCCGGGACGCTTGCGTGCCGGCGGGGCTTGCGCGGGCCCGCCGGCCCGGCGTGGTCGGACATGCCGAAGCGCGCTTGCGCGGCACGCGCGCCGCATCCGGGCTGCATATCATGCATCGGCCCTGCATAGTCCGGTGCCGGCCCCGCTGCCCGCTCCAGCTCGGCGAGCATGCGGGCGATGCGGTCGGCGAGCTTCTCCGTGCTGAGCTTTTCGCGCAGGAATTCCACGATCAGCGGAAACGCGAGCGGCGAAGGTCGCTCCAGCTTGCGCAAGTCCAGCCGCATCGACGCCAGCCGCACCAGCGTGGCGGCCAGGCGGTGGGCATCCAGTTCCTGCATCAGCACCTCGCGTTCGGCTTGCCCCAGCAGAAGATTGCCCGGGTCGTGTTTGCGAAAGACTTCATAGAACAGGCTCGACGAGGCCTGCAACTGCCGCGCACTCTTGGCCGCGCCCGGATAGCCCTGGAACACCAGTCCCGCCACGCGTGCGATCTCGCGGAAACGACGCAGCGACAGTTCGCCGGCGTCAGGCTATGCATCACGTCGGCGGCCAGATCTCGATGGCGCTCTTCAGCCAGCACCTGGGGCAGCCACTGCTCCCAGTTCAGGGGTGCGGATGCCAGCAATTCCAGCCCGTAATCATTGACCGCGACCGAGAACGTGGCCGGGACCTTCTGGCCCAACCGCCATGCCAACAGGCTGCCCAGGCCGAGATGCACTGATCGCCCCGCAAACGGATAGAGAAAGAGATGCCAGCCTTCGCGCGAATGGAGCGTTTCGGCCAGCAGCGTGTCGGGGGTGGGCAGCGCAGACCAGCGCATCTGCAACGCCACGAGAGGCTGGATCAGCGGCAGTTCCGGCGTGGCGGCAGGATCCAGCCCGCCCGCCTGCACGGCATCAAGCGTGGCGACGACGGCATCCGCCAGCTCCGTGGAAAGCGGCATCTTGCCGCCGTTCCAGCGCGGCACGGCAGGCCGCTTGCCCGTGGCGCGGCGCACGTAGGCGGTCATTTCCTGCGTGCGCACGAGCTCCAGCAGGCGGCCGCCAAACAGGAAACAGTCGCCTGGCGCCAATCGGGCAATAAAGCCCTCCTCGACCGTCCCCAGCGACGCGCCACCGCTGCCTCCTCTTGTCCAGTAGCGCACCTGCATCGTCGCATCGCTGACAATCGTGCCCACGCTCATGCGGTGCCTGCGCGCCAGCCGGGCGTCCGGCACGCGCCAGACGCCGTCGTCATCGGGCATCGCGCGGCGGTAGTCCGGATAGGCCGACAACGTGCCGCCGCCATTGCGCACGAAGTCCAGGCACCACCGCCATTCATCGTCGGTCAGCGCCCGATAGGCCCACGTGGCGCGTACTTCGGCCAGCAGGTCGCTCTCCCGGAATCCGCTACCCAGTGCCACCGTGACCAGATGCTGCACCAGCACGTCGAGCGGCTTGTCCGGCGAATCACGCGCCTCGATTCGCCCTGCCAGCGCGGCCTGGCGCGCAGCGACCGACTCCACGAGTTCGAGGCTGTGCGTGGGGACCACGGTCACGCGCGAAGCCCGGCCGGCGCGTGACCCGATCTTCCTGCGCGCTGCAGCAGCCGCGCCACCCCCTTGGGCGAGCCGATCTGCAGCACGCGTTCCACGGGCAGGAAGTCCACGCCGAGATCCAGGCTGGAAGTACACACCACGGCGCGCAGCTTGCCGTTCTTGAGGTTCAGCTCGACCCATTCGCGCACGGCACGGTCCAGCGATCCATGATGCAGCGCAATCACCCCGGCCCACTCTGGTCGGCGTCCAGCAGTGCCTGGTACCAAAGCTCCGCCTGCGATCGCGTATTGAGAAAGACCAGCGTCGTGGTGCTGGCTTCCAGTTCGCGCACGACGTGCGGCAGCATGGACAGGCCCAGGTGCCCGGCCCATGGAAAACGGCCGGCGACATCCGGCAGCAGCGTGTCGATGACGAGCGTCTTGGGTGTATGGCCATGCACGAGCACGCGCCGTTCCGGCAAGACACCGGCCAGCAGCACATCGCGTGCATGCTCCAGGTTGCCGAGTGTCGCGGACAGGCCCCAGACGCACAGGTCCGGCTGCCAATGGTGCAGCCGCGCCAGCGCCAGTTGCACCTGCACCCCGCGCTTGCTGCCGATTAGCTCATGCCACTCGTCCACCACGACCAGCCGCACGCTTCCCAGCGCCTCGCGCGCATCGGCACGCGTCAGGAGCAACGACAGGCTTTCGGGGGTAGTGACGAGTGCGGTGGGCAGCCGGCGTGCCTGCGCAGCGCGCTCGCTGCTGCTGGTATCGCCGGTGCGAAGGCCGACGCTCCAGTTGAGGCCCAGCTCGGCCAGCGGCGCAATCAGCGCCCGCGTGTATCCGCCGCCAGCGCTCGCATGGGCGTGAGCCACAGCACGGTCAGCGGGGGCGACGGCGCCCCGGGCCGGGACGGCGGATGGGCAAAGGCCAGCAACGCGCCCAGCCACGCGGCATAGGTCTTGCCCGTGCCAGTGGTGGCATGCAGCAAACCGCTTTGCCCTCGGCCAATGGCTTCCCATACTGCGCGCTGGAAGTCGAAGGGCTGCCAATGGCGTGCTGCAAACAGCTCGGGCAGTTTGCGCGCCACCGACGGTGCCGGTGTAAAGACGGCTTCCGCCGTGGCTGAAGCGGAACGACGTGCGGTCATGGCATCCTGGCGCAACGTGGTTGGAAGCTATCCGGCCCACCCGGTACTCTGTGGAGCGTAGGCGGCTCGTTCGGCGCCGTCAGTCGGCGACGTCCCGTTCGATTGTCGGCATATTCCCACAGAGACTGCCAGGCAATGCCCAAATCAGAATCAAAAAGCCCGCAATGATGCGGGCTTAGCGGTGATTTCCTGCTCTTTGGCTGGTCAATGCCAGCCCTTAATCACTCCCACTCGATCGTCGCAGGCGGCTTGCCCGATACGTCATACACGACCCGGTTCAGACCGCGCACCTCGTTGATGATGCGATTCGAGCACCGGCCCAGCAGCGAATACGGCAGATGTGCCCAGTGCGCGGTCATGAAATCGGTCGTCTGCACCGCGCGCAGCGCGACGACATAGTCGTAGGTCCGGCCATCGCCCATCACGCCCACCGACTTCACCGGCAAGAACACGGCAAAGGCCTGGCTGGTCAGGTCGTACCAGCTCTTGCCCACATGCTGCGGCTCGCACAGGCCCGCGGCGGCGTCCTGTTCGGTCGCGATGGTCTTGCGCAGTTCCTCGATGAAGATGGCGTCGGCGCGGCGCAGCAGCTCGGCGTAGTCGCGCTTGACTTCGCCGAGGATGCGCACGCCCAGGCCCGGCCCCGGGAACGGGTGACGGTACACCATCTCGGGCGGCAGGCCGAGCGCCACGCCCAGTTCGCGGACTTCGTCCTTGAACAGGTCGCGCAGCGGCTCCAGCAGCTTCAGGCCCAGCGTCTCGGGCAGGCCGCCGACGTTGTGGTGGCTCTTGATCGTGGTCGCCTTCTTGGTCTTCGTGCCACCCGACTCGACGACGTCGGGATAGATCGTGCCCTGGGCCAGCCACTTGGCGTTGCCGAGCTTCTTGGCCTCGGCCTGGAAGACTTCGACGAACTCGCGGCCGATGATCTTGCGCTTCTGCTCGGGGTCGGTCACGCCGGCCAGGTGGCCGAGGAACTGTTCCGACGCATCGATATGCACGACCTTGGCATGCAGGCGGCCGGCGAACATGTCCATCACCATCTTGCCTTCATCCAGGCGCAGCAGGCCGTGGTCGACGAATACGCAGGTGAGCTGGTCACCGATCGCGCAATGGATCAGCGCAGCAGCCACCGACGAATCCACGCCACCGGACAGGCCCAGGATGACTTCCTCGTCGCCCACCTGCTTGCGGATCAGCGCGACGGCTTCCTCGATGTGATCCTTCATCACCCAGTCCGCGTTGGCGCGGCAGATGCCCAGCACGAAGCGCTCGATCATCTCGCGGCCCTTCGACGTGTGCGTGACTTCCGGGTGGAACTGGACCGCGTAGTAGCCGCGCGCCTCGTCGGCCATGCCGGCGATCGGGCAGCTCGGCGTGGAGGCCATCAGCTTGAAGCCCGGCGGCAGCACGGCGACCTTGTCGCCGTGGCTCATCCAGACCTTGAGCATGCCGTGGCCTTCGTCCGTGGTGAAATCCTCGATGCCCTTGAGCAGCGGGGTGTGGCCATGGGCACGCACTTCGGCGTAGCCGAACTCGCGGTGGTCGCTCCACTCGACCTTGCCGCCCAGTTGCACGGCCATGGTCTGCATGCCGTAGCAGATGCCCAGCACCGGCACGCCCAGATCCCATACTGCCTGCGGCGCGCGCAGCTGATGGTCCTCATAGGTGCTGGCGTGGCTGCCCGACAGAATGATGCCCTTGGGCGCGTATTCGCGGACGAATTCGTCGCTCACGTCGTTCGGATGGATCTCGCAATAGACGTGTGCCTCGCGAACGCGGCGGGCAATCAGCTGCGTGACCTGCGAACCGAAATCAAGAATAAGGATTTTGTCGTGCATGATGGGCGGGTGGCGTATCTTCCGGTTCGGGTTCGGTCGTCACTTCCGTGCCCGGGCCGTAGCCGGGCGGCGGCGTGATGACCGGCTCGCGCCGTTGTCGGGGTATTGCGAAGTTTGTGGCTGGCGCACGGCGCCGGATTGCTTGCGCGCGTCGTCGGCCTCTGGGCCGGCCTGCTGCAGTTCGCGTTCTGCCTTCAGTTGCCGTTCACGGTTGCGGACACGCTTGGCCGCCGGTATCTGCACCAGCGCAAAGAAACCAAGCATGACTACCAGCACGGGCAACCACACCTTGCCGGCGCCTTCGAGCGGCAACTCCAGGAAAATCATCCAGGAGAGAATCAGCAGCGCGCTGGCCAGGTTGACGTAGCCTGCGGTGCGCGCCACGGTCACGGTCATCTGCCCGTTGACGGTGGCGTGCCACAGCAGCCAGGCCAGGCCGATCAGCGCCACGCCCAGCAACTGTCCGAACAGCGCCGGTTGCGGCTGCGGCAATTGCAGCGCCGCATACAGCGTGGTGAACGGGGACATCAGCAGCAGCACGCCGAGCAGCAGGTCGAGCAAGGCGTCGAAGAACAGCACGGCTCGCAGCAGTACCTTCATGGGCATTCCTCAGCAGGGCCGGCAGGCATGCCTGCCGGGATGCCTGGCACCTGGCTCGGCATGCGTGCCGCGCGGGTCAGTCGATGTGGTAGTTCGGCGCTTCCTTGGTGATCTGCACGTCGTGTACGTGCGACTCACGCATGCCAGCCGCGGTGATCTGCACGAACTGCGACGTTTCATGCCAGTCGGCGATCGACTTGCTGCCGCAATAGCCCATCGAAGAACGTACGCCACCGGTGAGCTGGTGGATGATGGCCATGACCGAGCCCTTGTAGGCCACGCGGCCTTCGATCCCTTCCGGAACCAGCTTGTCGACGTTGGCGGTGTTGTCTTCCTGGAAGTAGCGGTCAGCCGCGCCGTCCTTCATGGCGCCAACCGAGCCCATGCCGCGGTAGCTCTTGAACGAACGGCCCTGGAACAGGAACACCTCGCCCGGCGCTTCCTCGGTACCCGAGAACATGCCGCCCATCATCACGGTGTGGGCGCCGGCTGCCAGCGCTTTGGCCACGTCACCTGAGTAGCGGATGCCACCATCGGCGATCAACGGCACGCCGGTACCATTCAGGGCCTCGGCCACATTGGACACCGCGGTGATCTGCGGCACGCCGACGCCAGCCACGATACGCGTCGTGCAGATCGAGCCAGGGCCGATGCCGACCTTGACGCCGTCCGCGCCATGCTCGACCAGCGCCCGTGCGGCATCGCCAGTGGCGATGTTGCCGCCGACGACCTGCACTTGCGGGAAGTTCTGCTTGACCCAGCGCACGCGATCCAGCACACCCTGGCTGTGGCCGTGCGCCGTATCGACCACGATTACGTCCACGCCGGCTTTGACCAGCAGTTCGACGCGCTCGTCATTATCCGGACCCACGCCGACCGCGGCGCCGACGCGCAGCTGACCGTGGTCGTCCTTGCTGGCCAGCGGATTGTCCACGGCCTTCTGGATGTCCTTGACGGTGATCAGGCCGCGCAGCTCGAAGGCCTGGTTGACCACCAGCACGCGCTCCAGGCGGTGGCGGTTCATCAGGCGCTTCGCTTCTTCCAGCGTGGCGCCTTCGTTGACGGTCACCAGCTTTTCGCGCGGCGTCATCTTGGCGCGCACCGGGGCTTCGAGTTCTTCCTCAAAGCGCAGGTCGCGGTTGGTGATGATGCCGACAACAGTCTTGCCTTCCAGCACGGGGAAGCCAGAAATGCCATGCTGCTGTGACAGCGCAATCACTTCCCGCACCTTCATGTCGGGCGAAATGGTGATTGGATCACGCAGCACGCCCGATTCGTAGCGCTTGACGCGAGCCACTTCGCGAGCCTGGTCCGCCGGCTTGAAATTCTTGTGGACGATGCCGATGCCGCCGGCCTGCGCCATGGCAATGGCAAGGCGAGCCTCCGTCACGGTATCCATGGCAGCGGACACGAGCGGAATGTTCAGGTCGATCGAACGGGTCAGGCGGGTACGAAGGGAAACATCCCGGGGAAGGACGGCCGAATAGGCCGGCACGAGCAGCACATCATCGAACGTGAGTGCTTTCTGGACAAGACGCATAGCAATTCCTCTAGGCGCAAAACCGAATTATACAGGAATGCGCGCGCTTGATGCGCCCCCAACGCCCGCGCGCGACGCTGTCTGCTATCCTCGACGCCTTTTCTTCAACGCGTTGCAGACCATGGGGATCGGCGTACTTTGCGGGCTGCTGGCGGGGGCCTTCTGGGGAATGGTGTTCATCGCCCCCAAGCTGCTGCCGGCGTTTCGCCATGGGAGCTGGCCATCGGGCGCTACCTGGCCTACGGTCTGGTCGCATTCATTGCCGCCCTGCCGCTGATGAAGCGGATTGCCCGCAAGCTCACGCGCCCCGACTGCGTGGCACTGCTGCGCCAGGCCTTCACCGGCAACCTGCTGTACTACGTGTTGCTGGCCTTCGGCGTGCAGCTGGCCGGGGTGGGCCCCACCTCGCTGATCATCGGGATCCTGCCGATTTCCGTGACCATCATGGGCCGCCGCGACCATGGCGCGGTGCCGCTGTCGCGGCTGATCTTGCCGCTGCTGGTGGTGGCGGCCGGCATTGCCTGCATCAACATCGACCTGTTCGGCGGCGGCCAGAGCGCGCATGCCGCCGTGGCCGGTGCCGGGGCGCGGCCAGCGTGGCAGAAGCTGGCCGGCGTGGCTTGCGCGGCCGGCGCCTGGTTTGCTGGACGCTGTATGCCGTGGACAACGCACGCTACCTGCAGCGCAATCCCCACTACAGCGGCAACGAGTGGTCGGCGCTGTATGGCCTGTCGACCGGCGCGGTCTCCGCCGTGCTCGCCCTCATTGGCTGGCTGCTGGCGGGTGACGCGCTCAGCGCCCCGAACACCGGGCGCGACTGGCAGTGGTTCTGGATGGTCAACGCCGCCGTCGCGCTGGGAGCGTCGCTGATTGGCAACAACCTTTGGAATATCTCGAGCCGCCGCCTGCCACTCACGCTATCGGGCCAGATGATCGTGTTCGAGACCCTTTTCGCGCTGGCATACGGGTTTGTGTTCGATCACCGCTGGCCGCGACCGCTGGAAATTGCCGCCATCGTCCTGCTCATGACCGGGGTTGCCTGGTCTGTCCGCTTGCACGCGAACGACAAGTCTGCATAAACTTGCTCTCGATGTCGCCGGGGTCACATCCAGAAGCTCGGCCTGGGCATGCGCTGCGTCGCAGACCCTACGAAAATCGTCCAGCCACTACCGATTCCTTGCCATGATCCGTTCGTCCGCGCTGTCGCTTTCGCTGCTTGCCGCCGCCCTCGCCGCCATGCCGGCATCGGCATCCGCCCAGTGGCAATGGCGCGACGCCAATGGCCGCATGGTGTACAGCGACGTACCGCCCCCGCCTTCGGTCACGCACATCGTGCGGGCGCCGGGGCAAGCTGCCGGCGAGTACCGGCCGGTCGAGAACGCGCCCGCCAGTGCCGAGGGCGCTCCGGCCAAACTGACCGCCGCCGAAAAGGCCGTTGCAGCGCCCGTCCCCACGCCTGAAGAAGCCTTCCAGAAGCGCCGCGCCGAGCGGATCAAGACCGCTGCCGAGGAAGCCCGGAAAGAGCAGGAGGCTGGTGAGCGCGCTACGCGTTGCGCCGAACTGCGCAATTACGCCAACGGCCTGCAGCAGGGCACGCGCGCTGGCGTGATGACGGCAGACGGCAGCGTTCAGCATCTCGTCGGCGAACAGCGCCAGGCCGAGATCGTAAAGACCAACGCCAGCATCGAGAAGGACTGCAGCTAAGACGAAGCTGAACGCCAGTTCCGCTGCGCCGGAGTTTCAGCCGCCGCCGCGCAACCACTTCTGCCCTTCGCGCGTTCCGCTTTCACGCGTCTTCTGCACGCGCCGACGCCGGGCCTGTTTCGGATCCGCGGTCAGCGGCCGATAGACTTCGACGCGGTCGCCTTCGCGCACGAGGGTCTCGGGTGTTTTCAGCTTGCCGTAGATACCAACCCGCATGGTCGATGGATCGACCTCCGGAAAGGCCTGCTGCAGGCCGGAGCCGACAATGGCAGCGGCAATCGTCGTGCCCTCGGGCACATCGAGCTCCTTCAGGAAGACCGAGTCCGGCCGGGCGTAGCACACCGTAACGTGCACGGTGCGCGCAGCGGCATCAGCTTGCGCCATAGACCACCTCGGCGCGCTTGACGAAGGCATCCACGAAAGTATTCGCGATGATGCTGAACACCGGGCCAATGATTTTTTCCAGCAGCAGGCTCGAGAATTCGTAGTGCAGGTGGAACTCGATCTTGCACGCATCCTCGCGCAGCGGCGTGAAGCGCCACGAGCCGTTGAAGGTCTTGAACGGCCCGTCGGCAAAGGTCATGTCGATGCGCGTGGGCCGCTCCTGCGTATTACGCGTATGGAAGAACTGCTGGATGCCTTTGAACTGGATATGGATCTTGGCATCGAGCGTGGTCTCGGTCTGCTCGAACACCTCCACGCCACCGCACCAGGGGAGGAACTTGGGATAGTCCTCGACGCGCGTGACCAGGTCGTACATCTGCGCGGCCGAGTAGCCGAGCAGCACGGATTTATGGACGTCTGCCATGAATGGGGAAAATCGGTCATCCAGCCATACCGCACTGCAATATCACGCCAGGACGTACCTGGCGCGGCGGGCATGGACCGATACCGGGGCTGGTTTGCTAAAATCGGGATTTTAGCCGACGCTGGCGCCCGCGGCATCCCCGCCGCAGGACCGGGCCGCGCAGGCCAGGTACTCCACTCACGGATCTCATACCCGCACGCATGACCATTGCAGATAACAAGAAGGCCTTTTTCGACTACTTCATTGAAGAGCGATACGAGGCCGGCATCGTGCTGGAAGGCTGGGAAGTCAAGGCGATCCGCGCCGGACGCGTGCAGATCAAGGAAGGCTATGTGGTCGTGCGCGATGCCGAGCTGTTCCTGATCGGCGCCCATATCAGCCCGCTGCAGAGTGCCTCCACCCACGTGACGCCGGATCCGGTGCGCACGCGCAAGCTGCTGCTCAAGGCCGACGAAATCAAGAAGCTGATCGGCAAGGTCGAGCAGCGTGGCTACACGCTGGTGCCGCTGAACCTGCACTACACGCGTGGCCGCGTGAAGTGCGAGATCGGCCTGGCCAAGGGCAAAAAGCTCTTCGACAAGCGCGAAACCGAGAAGCAGCGCGACTGGCAACGCGAGAAGTCGCGCATCATGAAGGGCGCAACCAAGGAGTAAGATCCTCAGTGTCGTTCCCGCGAAAGCGGGAACCCAGCCGCGTTGAAAGGCACTGGATTCCCGCGTGCGCGGGAATGACGGTGGGTCATTGCGGACCGTGTGTTCAGCATACCTTCTGCCCGTTCACGATCTGCAGCGCCGAGGCAATGCTGCTCATCTCGCCAAGGTTGCCCGCGGCACGATCAGCGGCATCGGAACGTCGCCGACGTGTTCGCTGCGCCTGCACCGATGGCACCAAGCATGCCAAGAGCGCACGATCATCGTCGTAACATGATCTTCAATTCAAACAAAAAGGGATTCCTATGTTCGCATTTTACGGCAATCTGATACCCCTCTTGATTCTCCTTGCCGCCATCATTTTGCTTGCAAAAGGCGTCCAGATCGTCCCCCAACAGCATGCCTATGTCGTGGAACGTTTGGGCCGGTATCACACGACCCTTATTCCGGGGCTAAGTATCATAGTTCCATTCGTCGACCGCATTGCAGCTCGTCATATGCTGAAGGAAGTACCCCTCGACGTACCAGCGCAAGTCTGCATCACCAAAGATAATACTCAACTTCAAATAGACGGTATTTTGTATTTTCAAGTGACGGACCCGATGAAGGCGTCCTATGGCGCAAGCAACTACATACTCGCCATCACGCAACTCGCTCAGACGACGTTGCGCTCGGTGATCGGCAAACTCGAGCTTGACAAGACATTGAAGAGCGTGATTTTATTAATCACGAGGTTGTCAATGCGCTTGACGTCGCGTCTACCAACTGGGGCGTCAAGGTACTACGCTATGAAGTCAAGGATCTCACGCCGCCAAAGGAGATTCTGCACGCGATGCAGGCACAAATTACGGCGGAACGGGAGAAGCGAGCTCTCATCGCCGCCTCGGAAGGCAAGCGGCAAGAGCAAATCAATCTCGCAGCCGGTGCCCGTGAAGCGGCGATTCAAAAATCCGAAGGTGAAAAACAAGCGGCCATTAACAAAGCTGAAGGCGAAGCATCCGCCATCCTTGCTGTTGCGAGTGCCAATGCCCAAGCCATCGAGAAAATCGCCGCTGCAATTCAATATCAAGGGGGCAAGGATGCCGTGAACCTTAAGGTAGCGGAGCAGTATGTCTCCGCATTCTCGAATCTAGCCAAACAAGGTAACACGTTGATAGTCCCGGGAAACTTCGGCGAAATGGGAGGAATGATCGCCGCAGCCTTGAAAATTGTCGACGCGACCAAATAAACGCGGCTGGTTTGCCACGAACTTGACTTTGATTGCTCAGCAACTGTTCTCCCTCCAAATGGAGGCGAAGATGGGTGTGCCGCCATTACTTGCGGATCGATCATGATGCAGCTAACTCGTTGAGCAGCGCAATACTGGCACAAGGGGGACATTCGCTTCGTCAGGCGCCCTTCCCAAGCACATGAAACAGCTCATCCTCCTGCGCACAATGCAATCGCAGGATAGCGTCCAGGCCGTAGAGCAGACGCTGTAAGTCCTGCACCGTACGCGGATCCGGCCCCTCCGACGGCAGTTGGGCGATTGTCCTGCCAAGGACGGTCGCAACTCTGAAGATCTCGCGATGCATCGCACTCATGGCAGCCATGGGATCGTCCCCGCTGCATGAAGAACATGAGAAGGGGCGTGCGATGAACAACGACGCGCAACACGTCGAATCCGCAGCAGTTCTGACGGCACTGGTGGGAACGCTTGCGCCTGGCGCGCATCTCGTGACGCGCCGCCAAGGCTGCATTCATCACGGCATCTATGCCGGCAACGGCGAGGTCATACACTATGTCGCTCCTGCGCTGCGGCCCCGTCGAAAAGACTACCTTGTCGGACTTCGCCAATGGCTATGGCCTCAGCGTCGAAACGAGCGCGGCGGCGCAGTATATCGGCGTGGAGATTGTCCGGCGCGCGAGGTCACGGCTCGGTGAAAACAACTACCCCCTCCTTACCAACAACTGCGAACACTTCTGCACGTGGTGTGTGTCTGGTCAGGGCCGCAGCCAACAGGTGGAGGCACTGATGACCAGGCCATGGCGTGCGGTCCAGGCCACCCTTGGCATCCTCTTCGGAACGCCCGCCCGCGCGGCAGCATAGCTGGCGCCAGCGTGCAGCCAGCCGCTACACTGAGACGATCGACAGGTAACGGCAGCGAGGAATCCCTTGGAAGATGCGGCATTGACGGCGGCATTGGCGAAGCCGGACGCCTACCCTCATCCGGTCGATGGCGTGCGGGTCATCGAGACCCACATTTCGCGCGTGTTTCTTGCCGGTGACTTCGCTTACAAGGTCCGAAAGCCGGTGCGATTCGATTTCGTGGATTTCTCGACGGCACAAGCGCGCAGTGAAGACTGCCAGACCGAGCTCAGACTGAACCGGCCCCTGGCCCCGGGACTCTATCTCGATGTGGTCCCCATCGTCGCCGGGGACACGGCCGGATCCGTCAAGGTGGAAGGCACGGGCATCACCGTCGAGTACGCTGTCAAGATGCGGCGCTTTGCGCAGCAGGACCTGTTCATCGAGATGCTGACGGCGAACCGGTTAAAGGTCTCGCATATCGATGCGCTTGCCGTGCGGCTGGCCCGGTTCCATGGTGATCAGCCTTGCGCTCAGCTGGAGGAGGGATATGGCACGCCCGCCCGCGTTCGTGCCACCCTCGACGAGTCCCTCGGCGGTATCGGGCGGCTCGACGACCGTTCCGGGCTATTGACCGAGCTTTCCAGGCTGGTTCGCGCTCGCGCGGCTGCCCTTGGCGAGGCCATACAGTCGCGCCTGCAGAGCGGTCATGTACGCGAGTGCATGGCGACCTCCACCTGGGCAACATCGTATGGTTGGAGGACGAGCCGACGCCATTCGATTGCTTGGAGTTCGATCCGGGCCTGCGCTGGATCGACACCATCAGTGACATTGCCTTTCCTTTCATGGACTTGCTCCATCACGGGCGGCAGGACCTGGCCTACCGTCTGCTGAATGCCTACCTGCAACATTCCGGCGACTACGCGGGACTGAAGCTCTTGCCGCTCTATGTCGCCATGCGCGCGCTGGTACGGGCACGCGTGCTGCTTGAACGGTCGCACCAGCAGGGCAACACGTTGGACGCGTCCATGTCGGCCCTCCGCGTGGAATACCGCAATCTGCTGGCCCTGGCCAGGCGCGTCCTGGTCCGCCGTCCGGCCGCGCTGGTGGTGATGCATGGCTTGTCAGGCAGCGGCAAGTCGACCGTCGCGGCGGGAATCTCGGAAACCGTGGCAATGGTGCGCGTGCGCTCGGACGTCGAGCGCCAGCGGCTGCGCCATGGCGCGCGGGCGACGGACGGCCGATATGACACAAGGGAGACGGATCGCACCTATGAACGCCTGCGCGCCATTTGCCGCATTGGCTGCAGTGCGGGATTTTCGATGATTGCCGACGCCACGTTCCTGTCTTGCCGGCAGAGGGACCGCTTCATGGCGCTGGCGCGCCGTCTTGGCGTGCCGTTCTTCATTGTCCAGTGCGAAGCTTCCGTGGACACGCTGCGAACGCGCATCCTGGCACGGGCCCGGTCAGGCCACGATGTATCCGAGGCCGACTGCGCCACGCTGGAGTGGCAACTGCGCATACAGGAGCCCCTGACCGAGGCCCAGCGTGCCTGTGTCGTTCCGGCAAGCCAGTTCACCCAGGCTTTCCTGCCGGCCTGACTGCCGCAGGCTTTTCGCTTGCCTGCGGCCTTCATGCGCCTTGCGGGTCGATCCTACGCTGCGCGGATCCCTGAGATGCGGCCGCAGGTTCGTCCGGACGCTCCGGCGCGTGCTTGCCTTCGTACGCGGCACGGTCGGTTGCCGGCGCTGCGAACACCCCGGGCGCCCGGCTGCGGCGACGGCGAGCGTGATGAAGAATGAAATGCAATGACGGCTTGCCATGGTGGTTGCTCCTGCTGACCCGAAATGGGCTTGTCGCCCTCTGGTCAACATAGGACACCCCACCCACGGCAATTGACCAGCCTCAACCAAGGCCTCGACGAACGTCCCGGCGCGCCGGGTTCGACGGCGCTACGCCAGTGCGTCGAGCCAGTTCCGTAGCACGGGATAGACGCGGCTTCGCCACATAGGGCCGGAGAACAACCCATAGTGATCACAATCCGGCACGGTAACCTGCGCACCAGAACGTCTTTCAAGACGACGGCACAGCGCCTGCGCGGCGTGGGTCTGTCCGGCGCGGTGATCGCATCCAGCGCGCCTTCCACCGTCAGTAGCCGGGTTGCTCGCATGGCTGCCGGATCTACCGGTACTTCCCCGATGCACCACAACCCGCGTGGCAACAGGTGTTCGCGAAAGACGATCCGCATGGTATCCAGCACGAATTCGGCCGGCATGTCCATCATCGCCGCGTACCCCGCTACGGCTGCGGGCTCGATATCTCGCTGCGCACGAGACCCTGGCCACGGATATGGCAGCGCATCGAGCACCAGGCCGCTAGCCGTTCCGGCTGACCACTTGCCAGCGTAGGCAACTGCAGGAAGCCCGGATAGACACTGCGCCCCGCCCCGCGATACCCACGCGGCACGCGCCCGTGCAGTGTGCGAGGAACACCGGCACTGGCATCATCGCCGCAATGTCGCCGAGCCTGGTCGGGTGAAGCCTTGCATCCACCGGGCCGCCCATCAGCACCAGCGCCCTCACCTCCGGCGCATCTCTCGATGCCAGGCGAGACACGGCCGCCAGGCTGGGGACTGTCGCCTGACAGATCGCCACGACATCCAGGCACGCCGGATCGAGAAGCGTCATGAACTGCTCTAGCAGCAAGACGCAGTCTGCCAGGCCGAACGGACCGGCTTCCTGCGGCACGTCGCGGGCGTCAGTCCAATCAGTGACGTAGACATCCGCGTCAAGGAGCATGGCTTCGATCGCGTCGCGGACCACCGCCGCACGGTGCCCGGCGAGCGGCGCGCACAGCATCCGACGTACGTCGCGGCCTTCGCCCGCCGAGAAACGCAGCAAGCGGCAGAACGGGGCCTCGGCCACAACGTCCATTTTCACGGGCACGCGTTTGCCATCCCGGCAGACCGAATCCAGATGGTAGGACGGCGGCCCGCACTGACGCATCGACCTCTGGAAAAGTTCATAGGCATAGGCAAACTGGCGCCGCGCATGGCGGAAACGAATGCCCCCATCCGTGCCCACGCCGCCGAAAAGTCATCCGGACTGCCCATCAAGGAATTCATGCTGTGGCTGCAGGGGGGGTTCCGGCCGCTCATCTGATTTGTGCCGTGCGGAATGCCACTAACGCGATCGACCGACAGGCGCAAGTCGCCGTGTCTCCGATGGGTTCGCAGTCATGCACGCCCCTGACATCAAGATAATCCACAGAAGGGGCGCTCGCTTGAGGCAGCGCAAGTTTGTCTCTGCCGTTTGCGCCCGCACCACCCTGCTTCATCCGCCGCGGCCTTGACCGAGCGCAAGCCGCGGGCTGCCGTGCCGTCTAGATTGAAGCCTTCCCCGGCGTCACGCCGCATGCCAGGCTGCGGTCAAGGCCATCGGCGCCAATCCGTCAGCGGAGGATCAAATGCCAGAACGAGAACGGTCGTACAAAGGATTCCGGATTGTGCTCTTCGTGCCCGATGCCATGGACCCGGGCGCGTCGAGCTCAAACGGTCGCGTGCAGATCAGCGGGCCCGGCCGCGATATGGGCGTGCGCTTTACGCCGGACTGGATCCGTCCGCCTGCAACGCCGCAGGAAGCAGAGAACTGGTTGTTCGCGTATGCGGCCGGCGCCATCGACTGTGAACTCGCTGGCGGGTTCGGCATGGATCTCAGTCACGAATAGCATACCTGCGGCGCCACACCTCACTGACGCTCACGAGCGGACAGGCGCTCGTGCGCGCGCTGGCAGTCAGTACATCGCCTGGCGGTGGGGTAAGCCTGCAGACGCGAATACGGTATTGCCTCGCTGCAATCCGTACAAGTGCCGTATTGCCCCGCCTTCATGCGGTCCCTGGCCGCCCGTATGTCGGCAAGTTCCGTGCGGTAATGTTCCAGCATCGCGTCCGCCTGGCGCTGTACGACTTCCTCTTCCGCCAGATCCGCACCGTCTCGCGCCTCCCGCTGCATTGAGGCCGCAAGCGGTGAGGCTGCCGTCCCGACGGCAGCCCGGATCCGGGCCTCGCTGGCGTCCAGCAGCACGGCCAGGGCCGCCAGCTCCTGCGTTGTCAGATCGGGCATGACAGTTCTCCTTTATCGTTCATCATCGCTTTCTGCTTGTCTATCGAATCCTGGCGCGTTGTGCCATACCGAGATGGATGATCCGGCATCCATATGGAGAGAGCTGAAGCGGGACTTCCACATGCAGCAAGGGCGCTACGTGCCTCTTTCCGCGTCTGCCGCGGCGAAATGGCGCGCGAACCATCCGGCCGCAAGCCTGCCTACGTGCTCCAGGGCGCCAAGTTCTTCAAATAGGTGGGTCGCCCCGGGGACCACTTCCAGCCGCTTTTCGCAGGATATCCACGCCGCCGCGCGCGCATTGAGGTTGACGACGCCGGATCAGCTCCCCGACGATCATTAGCAGCGGAGACGCGAGGCGGCAGAGCGCGTCATGTCCTGCCAAGTCAACACGCCCGCCTCTGGACACCACGGCGTCGATGCGCCTATGCGCCGCCGGCGCCGCGGCGGCACGTACGGCCGCGGCCGCGCCGGTGCTCGCACTGAAGTAACCAAGTCGAAGATCGCGCTGCCCTGCCAGGCGTCAATCGATTCCGTCGCGGCGCTGAGCCTGTCACACAGCAGCGCAATATCGAAACGCCGCGTCAGGCCAATACCCTCTTCCGGCGTCAGCAGGTCGAACAGCAAGGTACCGATGTCTGCATCATGCAGCATCGACGCGACCAGACGGTTGCGCGGGCTATGGCGGGACCTGCCGCTCCCGTGGGCGAGCAGCACAATCCCGCGGAGTGCGTCAGGCAACGCCAGCTCCCCCGGAAGGACTAGGTCATCCGCGTGGATCATTACCTGCTGCGCAGTGACGAGTTTCATTGGCGCCCCCATCTTGTTCGGGTGCTCCGATCAATCCCGGTGCCAGTTCCCATGCAGTTCAGTTTCCGCATGGTCGAGAAACGGACTCCACCAAACGCGGTGAACTTTCACAAACTGTGCTCGGGCTTTCATGTTGGGCTCCTCGTTGACAGGATCCTGCAGCGCGCCGACGGCCGGGGGATGCCAGGGAAAATGGCGTACCAGGCAGCGTCACACGCCACCATGTTTCGGGTTGGCAGAGGCCGCTGGTCACATAGGGATAAGTTATGCGCCCTGTCAGACCGTGAATTAAGCTGGATCAAAGGAAATGCACAGGCGCCCAGCGGGCACGAAAAACAAACGCCTCGGCTTCGGGGAAACGCCATGACTGAGCGTTTTCAACATGGTGTTGCGGAACGGTATTCGACGCGCCTGTGCGGCCACGGCTTCCGCCCATTCCTGCCTTGGAAGAGGGAACAGAACCGGAAATGCCGGCTGTCTTCAGATTGGCAGTTGCGCGCGCCCGGCGTTGTTCTGCATCAAGACCGATGCATCGCCCCATGCGTCGCTAAGACGACGTTGCAAGCGTCGGAAATCGTCTGCCACGCTGTCAGGTAAATCTGACAAGGCACACGGCAAGGCTGACACCAGTCTCAGCCCAGCCTGATTTCGGAATGCTCCGTCAACGACAATACTGGGCACATGAGCAACCGGCCCCAACTCCGCGACCTGACTGTCTACATCCTCGAGCATGCGAGTCCGATCAGGACGCGGCAATTGCGTCTGCTCAAGGCTGTTACAGGCATGCAAGTGGTCGGGGCGGGTATGGATGCCGAAGCCGACTTGGCAACGCTCGAGGCGCTTCAGCCCGACGTTGTGCTGGTCGGGCTGCGCACCGGGCAATCACTGAGGCACGTACGGTTGCTGACAGCAAAACTGCCGAGGAGCACCTTGATCGTGCTGTCCAATAGCGGGTCTGCGCTGATGCGTAAGGCCTGCTTGAGGGCCGGCGGGAGTTACTGCTTCGACAAGACGCTGGAATTCGACAAACTGCGCACCGCTCTGCTGGAGATGTCCGGCACCGCGACGAAAAGCAGCGGACCATAGGAGTACCGGGTTATTGGGGCCGGCCTACGTGCTCCCGATAGCACCGCCATCCGGAGACAACGATGTTCGGAACCAGCGATTCACCTTCGGCCGACCTCGAACAGAACGCTATCGGCGCCCCCCTTCACCTCCATGCGGGGCTGTCCGCCGAAAACGCCCCGAAGCCGGTTGCGCAGTGCTCCACCTGCATGCTGCGGCACATCTGCATGGCGTCCAACCTCGACGAGACGGATGTGGCGCGCCTGAACAGCGTGGTGAGAAACTGGAAGATGGTCAGGCAAGGGCAAGCGCTCTACCGCGCCGGAGATCCGTTCCAGAGCATTTACGCGTTGCGTTCCGGCTCAATCAAGACCGTGCTGTCTCACCCCAGCGGCAGGGAATGCGTGTCCGGCTTCTTCCTTCCTGGGGAAACGCTTGGCCTGGACGGCATCGCGACAGAGGCCCATACCTGCGATGCCATTGCGCTGGAAGACAGTGCCGTCTGCGTAATCCCGTTCCATCTGCTGGAGGCCCTTTGCCGCGAGGTCAAATCGCTGCAGCAACAGGTGCACAAAATGATGAGCGCGGAGATCGTCCGCGAAACCGGCCAGATGATGCTGCTCGGCAACCTCACGGCGGAACAGCGCGTGGCAACCTTCCTGCTCAACATCTCGCGTCGTCTCCAGCACAGGGGCTATTCGGCGACATGCTTCGTCTTGCGCATGACGCGCGAGGACATCGGCAGCTATCTGGGCATGACGCTGGAAACCGCGAGCCGCACGCTGTCCCGCTTTCAGCAGGAGGGATTGATTCGGGTACAGGGCAAGCAGATTGAACTCCTGGATCTTGAGGCGCTCGACCTGCGATAAGCACTTGCCTTTGCATCCAACCGCCACATTGACCGCACCGCAAAGCTGGCCGGCGCGCCGATGCGCCATGTGGCCGGCCTCGAGATGCGGGTAAGGGTCAACGACGAAGTCCGGGCCGGCACCGTTGTTCACGATCCATGCCCAGGCCTCGGGCGAACTCGATTACTCGTGCAGCTACGCGCTGGCACAGCCGGCGTCTCCATCGAACCGCACTGAGAAGAGCGTGCGTGGAGACATGCGGGGGGCGTGCGTGCCTCAGATGTCCTCTTCCTCGTCGAACAGATGGTTGCGCATGGCATAGCGCAGCAGCGCCGCTTCGCTGGGCACGTGCATCTTTTCCATCAGCCGCATCTTGTACGTACTGACCGTCTTGACACTCACGCACAGCGCTGTCGCGATCGCGGTGAGCGGCTCGCCCAGCACCAGCCGCCGATAGACTTCCAGTTCGCGGTCGGACAGACGCAAGTGCGGCGCTTCGTCCTGATGTTCCTGCAGGCTGGTCGCCAGCTTGCCGGCAATCGCCTGACTGACATACGTGCCCCCGCTTGCTACCTGGTTAATCGCGGAAACCAGCTCGGTAGCAGCGCTTTCCTTGGTCAGATAGCCTGCCGCGCCGGCCTGGAATGCGCGCACGATGTATTGCTGCTCCGCATGCATGGTCAGTACCAGGATGCGCAGTGCCGGTTGCTCGTCCCGCAACAGGCGAATCAGTTCCAGACCGCTGCGGCCAGGCATCGACAAGTCGAGCAGCAGCACCTGCGGCGCGCAGTCGCGCACCAGCTTCATGACCTGCGTGCCGTCGGCGGCTTCGCCTACCACCTCGAACTTGCCGGCGCGCTCGAGGATATGCTTGAGGCCGTCGCGCACGACGGCATGGTCATCGGCAATGAGCACGCGCGTCATGTCATGCCCCCTTCTCCCGAGGAATCTGCACGGTCAGGCGAAATCCCTTGCCAGGTTCGCTGTCGACTGTGGCAGCGCCGCCAAGCAGGCGCGCCCGCTCCCGGATTCCCAGCAGCCCCAGTGACTTGCGTGGTCCGCTTCCTGATGGCTTCTTGTCCCATCCGACACCATTGTCTTCGACCCGCAACTCGATCTGCCCATCCGTCTGGGCGAGTGACACGTCCACGGTCGTTGCGTCGGCGTGCCGGACGACATTGCTGAGCGCCTCCTGCACAATGCGGAACATGGCAATGGCAGTCTGTTCGGGAACGTCCGCATCCACACCGTCCACGCTCACCGGCAGGCCATAGCGGTTCGAAAAATCGTTGGCCAGCCACTCAATCGCGGTCAGCATGCCGAGTTCGTCAAGCAGGGCCGGCCGCAGATCGCTGGCAATGCGCCGTACCGACGCGACCGTATCGTCAATGACGTCGTTCATGGCCGTGATGTTCTCAAGGATGCCGCGGGCGTCCCTGCCCTCGCTGACATCTGCGGCAAGCATGGTCATGTCCATCTTCAGGGCGCTCAGCCGCTGGCCCAGGTCGTCATGGAGTTCGCGCGCGATGCGGCGCTTCTCTTCTTCACGGGTCGCAAGAATGCTGTCCGAAAGCTGCTGCAGTTCCTCTCGCGACCGCCGCAGCGCCTGCTCGGCGCGCACGCGTTCCGTGATGTCGCGCAGCATGACAGTGAAGAGCTTGGAGCCGCGGTGCGTCGTTTGTGAAATCGATGCCTCGATCGGAAACTCGGTGCCATCGCGGCGCAGCGCGTAGAGTGGGCGCTGGCGCCCCATCTGGCGATCCGACACGCCGGTGATGCCAAACCGGCGCACATGAGCCTCATGCGCGGTCCGGAAACGCTCCGGGATGAAGTCCATGAGCGAACGTCCGATCGCCTGGTCTGCCGGCCATCCGAACAACCCTTCGGCCATGGGGTTGAACAACACCACGTGCTGATCGGCGT
This sequence comes from Cupriavidus sp. UYMMa02A, assembly GCA_001725945.1. GTDB lineage: Bacteria > Pseudomonadota > Gammaproteobacteria > Burkholderiales > Burkholderiaceae > Cupriavidus. The sequence goes on from LRMT01000089.1 coordinate 43,641, forward strand.
CTACGGAAATGATGGCTTCCATGGACGAACGAATGATTCCGGCCAATTGCGCCTGACTATTCGGTGGCCGGCCCAACGCGCGGCCCGCGCGATGTCGGACCCCGCGCATCCGGATCGAGTAAGTGGTCATCCCCTTCGACATCCTGGCGCCCCGACCGCACATCACTGAACAATCCTCCACAGGATATAGGAGTATCGGCGCCCGGTGCAACGGCGCGGGACCAGCTATCCCGACCAGGAAGTGCCTAGGAAGAGACAGTCCTTCAGTCCAGTTTGAGATATCTCGAAAGCAGGCTTCGAACCACAAAGGTTACCAGTAGATACACGGCCAGGATCGGAACCAGCATCGCCCACAGGGATGAAGTGGGCTCATGCAAACGGAGTACCGGGGCGACGGGGGAATACGGCCCCGCTGCCCGCCGCGGCCCGGGCCAGTAACGGAACTGGCGGGCGCGTGAATGGCCGCCGGGTTCGCGGCGGCTTCACTGCCCGCTATTTGGCGTCCCACTGCGCCCGTGGCGAGCTGCGCAGACATCATCGGCATGGCTGGGCAGCCAGCTCAGGCCTCACCCTTCGCCCTGACAAGCAACACCGGCACAGGACACTGACGCACAAGGCTTTCGGCCACGCTGCCGAGCAACAACCGGCTCACCCCGTGACGGCCATGCGTGCCTAGCACCACAAGTTCGGCAGTACTGTCTTCGACAAGCTGGCGGATCTGGTGTGCGATATCGCCCATCGCCACAATCTCGTCGATCATGACGGTCTGACAGCGCACATGCGCGGCCTTTGCCTTTTCCTGCGCCTGGGCTAGCAGGTCTTCGCCGCCCTTGATCAGGCCCGAACGCAGATCAGTCAGGTCCACATATCCCATGTCGTATTTCAGATAGCCGTTGTCGATCACGTGAACAAGCTGCAGTTCGGCGTCACAGATGACGGCGAGCCCGATCGCGTGGTCCAGGGCCAAGTCGCTGCAGTGACTACCATCGACCGCCACCAGAATCTTCTTGTACATGCTGCATCTCCGTCAGGGTTGCTAACCGGAAAAGACCCGTCACCAGGCTTCTCTGGGCGATATCCACGCTGGCCTTACGATGGCTTCAGGCGTTGTCTGGCTCTGTACGTCGCGCTGCGTCCAGCAGGAACTTGCGCATGGGCGCTGCCAGCCGCCCGAGCCAGACCGTTGCGACCACAACCCATGCACCGTTTTCCGGCTCGGTGTCGGCCATCTGCGTCATGGCCTCGCGCGGCGGATTCCGGGCGGAGGACGATATTGCCTCACTGACCGGCAAGACACCGGTGCCAGCCCTGGTGCTGAAGCGACCAGATAGCGAATGGAACTGGGATCCGCATGGCCGATCGCGAGCAATCCAACCAGCGTTGCATGAAAGTCCTGTGCCAGCCGGACGGCGATGTGCAGCCGCTGGTGCGTGCGGCGACTGGCATCCAGGTGAACCAGGATGGTGGCGTAGTCCATTAGCAGCCTCCGTTGCGCGGTGTGATACATCAGCATCTGCAATGTAGGTCGCAGCGCATCCGCGCAGTTGTCGCACGTCAAGACTCGCGATGGTGGCCGCCACCGAACCCGGACGCCCGTCCGGCTTGATACGCGTCAAGTCCTGCTCCGCCGCGGCATCTAGCCTTCAGGTATCGGACTCCGCGACAAGCGGAGCGGCCACGATCCACCGCAATTGAGCAGGCTGCCGCCATGAGCCAGATTCTTTTTCCCGATGCCGTACCGGCTTATTGTCCTGCGGGGCCCAGCTTGCAGTGCCCGGCACAGATTGACGGCGCCGCCGCCACCTTCGAGATCACGGCGGAGGCGCTGGAAGACCATTTCGGCGCACGGTCGTATCTCTATGAAGATCTGGCTTCCGCCTTCTCGTCTCATCGCAAGGCCATCGAGAACGTCGCCCGCAACATGTTCGAGATGACTGGCGCACATTGCATCGTCCTGCATAGTGGCCATTTCCGGTTTTCCGCCTAGGGCCAATGCTGGCTCGCCGATCGCCATGCACCACGATGCAGAAGATGTGCACGGCCCCGCGCAGATCGGCCCAATGCAGCGCGGCGCGCCGGCAGCCGCGGCGCCAGCTCGCGCGATGACATCCGCCGTGCCGGTTTCCCTGGCCTTGGCCCGCGACGGCGCCATGGACGCTTTCGCTGTAACCGCCTGCGGGCGCGGCGCACTGTGCCCGCGCCCACGGCCGCGGGCGCCGAGGCGCCCGAACCGGAATCAGGACGCCGCACCGCCATGTCCGCCTGCCTTGACCAGCAATACGGGCAAGCTGCCGTGGCGCAGCAGGCTTTCCGCGACGCTTCCCATCAATACCCGACCGATACCCGAGCGGCCATGCGTACCGGCTACCACGATCTGGGCGCCACGCTCTTGTGCAATCTCCTGAAGCTGCTTGCCGAGATCGCCGAGCGCGAGGATCTGGTCGACCAGGATTACCTGGCTGCGCACTTGCTTCGACTCCGCTTTTGCCTGCGCCTCGGCCAGGAGCCGGTGCCCAGCACGGACCAGGCCCGCACGCACGTCCGGCTCTTCGTATCCGCCATCGACGATATGCACGATGTCCAGCTCCGCACCGCTCGCCGCGGCCAGACCAATGGCTTGCGCCAGTCCGAGATCGCTGCAGGGACTTCCGTCTATCGCCACCAGAATCCTCGTGTACATTTGTCTTCTCCTGCTGCATGCCTGGACCGAAAGGCGCCATCACCGGGACATCGGCGATTCACGGTTCGTCACCGGCGTGCCGATCCGAATTTCAATGCGAGAACAATACGGGCACCGTCATTGACGACAGCAACGTGCGGGTGACGCCGCCGAGCACAAGCTCGCGCATGCGCCCATGGCCGTAGGCCCCCATCACGATCAGGTCGGCGTCGAAGTCGGCGGCACGTGACAACAGCAGTTCCCCGATGGTCAGGTCGGAACCGCCCGGGCCGTGCTCGACCTCCGCCGTCACGCCGTGTCGCTCCAGGACGCGCACCGCATGGGCGACCGGCGTGGCGTCCGGACGTGCTTCCTTGGCCGCAGTCTGGGCGCACAGTATGCGTGCCGCCGCTCCGCCAATGAGCGGCAGCGCGTCATGCAGAGCCCGTGCTGCTTCGCGGCTGCCATTCCATGCCACCATTACCCGCGCGCTGTTTCCTTGAACTGCCCGTCACACGGCACGACGAGCACCGGACGTCCGCTTTCCAACAGCAACGCTTCGAGAACCTGGGTAGCAAGCGGGCCTTCTTCGCCATTGGCGTCATACTGGCCAGCGACGATCAGGCCGGCTTCGCGCGCCTCACGCAGCACCGTGGACAACACATCGTGCTCGGCTGCCCGCCATTCCACGCCCGCACCAAGCGCCTTTGTCATTTCCTGGAACCGATGTCGGATACGTTCCCCGACCAACTGGCGCCGCTGCCTGTCCCTTTCGATATAGTCGGCGGCGTTGTCCATCAGGTAGAACCATGCGGGATCGGGAATGAAGCTGCCCAGGAGGCCGATCAACGGACAATCATGGGAGCTCGCCAGTTGGGTCGCCAGCGCCAGCCGAGTCGTCGTATGCCTGCTGCGGTCCAGATGGACCAGAATGCTGCTGTAGTTCATGCTCGCTCCTTATCCTGAGCTTCAAACGGATCGGTGCTTCTGCCGGGCTCGTTCCGCACCAGCAGGACCGGCAGATTGGTTTGCATCGTGGCGCCACGCGCAACGCTGCCCATGATCAGACGGCGCGCGCATGGCGGCCATGCGTGCCCATCACGATCAGGTCCGCTGGCAAGGAGGCAGCTTCCCTCGTGATGGTCGTTGCGATGTCGTCCTCAATCATGGTCGCCGAAGTCCAGACGGCAAGTGAGGAGCATGACGTCCGCATGGCTTGCGCCGCAAACAGCGGAGATGGGCGCATCCATGGTGGCTTCGCAACGTGCGAACCAGTGAACGAGGGGTCCGAACAGGAACAGGTGCCGGTCGGTCAGTGGAAGTCGGGACGTTTTGTGCATGCGGAGATCCTTTTTGGATCGGAGCATGAGCCAGGCCAGACCGTTCGCTCACGGTAAATTTAGGCATCCGCGTGGAGGTCGGGTTGACAAGCGTCAACCTGCTCCCGGTTCCCAGACGCAGAACTCGCTGGCGAGTACAAACGTGGGCCCATCATCAGTGTTTTGAGCTTCAGTGTGAAAACAGCACCGGAACCGTCATCGACGAAAGCAACGCACGTGTGACTCCGCCCAGGACGTTATGCCAACACCCAGCGTAGAGGGCTGAACCGGCGTACGCAAGCGTACGATGCGATCCCGTCACTTCGATACGGGAAAAAAGCCGCTCCCCATGGGGTCGTCCACGTTGCACCATCCATCCACCGTACTTTGATCTACAGCAACCGGGCCTGCAACCGAAGTCATAGGCTGAATCCAGAGTCGAAGCGTTGCGCAGGCGCGCTCCCTCTCGCCCTATCCATTCCGGAGCATTGTCATGACCACGGCCACCATTTCCGTCACGACCACGACAGTTGCGCGCCTGTACTCCGTCGGCCGTGCGCTGCTTGGTTCCCTTTTTCTGATTTCAGGGCTAATGAAGATGGGCAGTTTCGCCGGATATTCAGCCTGGATTGCAAGTGCTGAACTGCCGATGCCGAGCCTGTTGCTGGTGCTGGTCATGACGATCGAGATCGCGGGCGGATTGACCCTCATTTCCGGTTGGAACGCAAATGGGGGGCTCTGCTTCTCGCGATGTTTTTGGTGCCAACCACCCTGATCTTCCACGCTTCTGGCGCGCCGATCTCGCCGATTCCTGGAATCAGCTCAACCACATTCTGAAGAACATCGCGATCCTGGGCGGGATGCTTGTCGTCTTCGCGATCGAGACATCACGCGGGCGTGAGCCGAAGTAACCGGAGGAACGCGATGAGCATCAGCCGAAGTCTTGGATCGAAGCAAACGCAGGCTCATCCGGTTCCACCGACGATGTTCTGCGAAATCGGGAGAACTTTTCCCTGGTCCTCGGTGGGCCACTTTATCAATTGATGCGTCGCGCCCATTTGTCCGATGATGCATTGCTTCTCGTGCGGCAACGCATTCTCTTCATCTCGCTCTTCGCTTGGTTGCCGTTGCTGATGTTGTCTGCCTTCGAGGGGAACTTATTCAGCAAGGCTACGACGGTACCGTTCCTGATGGATATGGAGGTTCATCTCCGATTTCTCGTGGCAGTGCCCTTGCTGGTGGCCGCCGAACTCGTCGTACACCGGCGCTTGCGTGGCATCGGCCGCGCATTCATCGAACGGAATCTGATTCCCGACGCCGCGATGAGCCAATTCGACGAGGCCCTCGGCGCCGCATTCCGGCTGCGCAACTCAGTAGTCGGCGAATTGCTGTTGATCGCTGTCGTCTATGGAGTCGGCATCCTGATCGTCTGGCGTCATTACACCGGCCTCCAGACGGCCACGTGGTACGCAACGCCCGCTGACGGCGGTTCACGGCTCTCGCTGGCGGGTATCTGGTACGGTTATGTGAGCCTGCCGCTGTTCCAGTTCCTGCTGGTTCGCTGGTATTTCCGGCTATTCATCTGGATGCGTTTTCTCTGGCAGGTATCGCGCATCAAGCTGAGCCTGATCCCAACGCATCCGGATCGCGTTGGCGGCCTCGGCTTTCTTGCCAATACCGTCTACGCCTTCGCGCTCCTGCTGACGGCGCATGGGGTCATGCTTGCGTCAAATCTCGGCAACCGCATCTTTTTCCTCCAGGCTGCGCTACCGGATTACAAAATGGAAATTGGCGCAATGATGATCTTTCTGCTGGGCATAGTTGTCGGCCCGTTGCTGGTGTTCTCGCCGCAGCTTGCCCAGGCGAAGCGCACGGGACTGAACGAGTATGGGACGCTGGCGGAACGCTATGTGCGGGAGTTTGACAACAAATGGCTGCGTGGATGCGCACCAGTCGACGAACCGTTGGTGGGCAGCGGTGACATCCAGTCGCTTGCCGATCTTGGCAACAGTTTCGAGGTGGTACGCGGCATGCGGATTGCGCCCGTCACCAGGGATGCCATCGTGCAGCTTGCCGTGGCCGTACTCATTCCAATTGTGCCCCTGGCGCTCACCATGATGCCTCTCGAAGAACTGGTTAAGCATCTGTTCGGGCTCTTGTTCTAAGAAGTTCTATCAAAATGACTTCCTTAGGTGGCGCCAGCAAATAATGTAGCAAGCCATTTTCCCCATTCGGCCAGGGAAGGACACGCCATGAACGCTACGATGCGCGCAATGGTTTTCGACGGGGGGAGCCCAATCCTCGCGGAACGCCTGGTGAAAGTACCAGTCCCGGGAGCGGGTGAAGTGCGAATCCGTGTGGCGGCGTGCGGCGTGTGCCGTACGGACCTGCATGTGGTTGATGGAGAACTCTCCTCGCCCAAGCCCTCGCTGATTCCAGGCCATGAAATCGTTGGTCGCATCGATGCGGTCGGCGCCGGTGTAGTTGGACTGTCAATCGGAGAGCGGGTCGGCGTGCCGTGGCTGGGACACACCTGCGGGCAGTGCTCCTACTGCCTGAGCGGGCGGGAGAACCTCTGCGACGCCCCCCAGTTCCACGGCTATACGCGTGATGGCGGGTACGCCGAGTACGTGGTCGCCGATGCCAGCTATTGTTTTCACATTCCTGATACGTACGATGACGAGCATGCCGCGCCTTTGCTCTGCGCCGGCCTGATCGGCTTTCGGACACTGCACTCGGCCGGGGATGCACAGCGTATCGGCATCTACGGATTTGGCGCCGCCGCGCATATCGTGACGCAGATCGCGGTGGCACAAGGGCGGACCGTTTACGCCTTCACGCGCCCTGGGGACCGCGCCGCCCAGAGCCTGGCCACCGATGTCGGCGCAGCCTGGGCTGGCAGCAGCCAGGACAAGGCCCCCACACTCTGGATGCTGCCTTGATTTTCGCCTCCGACGGCGCTTGTGCCTACGGCGCTGGCGGCTGTCGACAAGGCGGCACGGTTGTTTGCGGTGGCATCCATATGAGCGACATCCCGTCCTTTCCGTATCGCCAGCTATGGGAAGAACGGCGGATCGTCTCCGTGGCAAACCTGACTCGTGCCGACGGTCACGGCCTGATGGAAGCCGCAGCCAAGTGGCCATTGCATATTCGTACCACGCCCTATCCTCTTTCTAGTGCCAATGTCGCTTTGGATGACTTGCGCGCCGGCCGATTGGCTGGGGCGGCGGTCCTTCTCATTTAAGGCCGCGGCGTCTCTCACACGGGCAGTAACAAAGGTCCGATACCTCCTCGCTTTGCTGCCCTCTGGTCGACGTGCACAGCGAAAGCGGACTTCGCGCTCCTTCTCGATGCTCACCAAACCCCCACCATCCACAAACCAGCCACCGACTGCATTTTCGGGGCCGTCGCACCGCAGCCTCATAGAGGCGCTCCGGCAATTAGGACAATTGAGACCTGACGGCCCGCTCATTTTTCGAGCCGCCACCAATCGTCGATGTTGAGGATGCCCCTCCGCAATCCGATTCGACCGACGACAGAATTCCTACCAACCGTAGAGGAATGCGCATACCCATTCCTACTGGACGGAGGAAGAGGAGTCGGACGCAGAAGCCTATCCTGACGCAAACTACGCGAGGAGACTCCTGTGAATCGACGCCACTTCACGTTAAGCGCAGCCGCCGGCCTATTGGCACCATCATTCTCCGCAGCAGCGCAGCCGGCTGCAAACACGATGCAGGGACCGGCAAGCGCAATTGCGACTTGAACGATCAGTTCGTGGGCATGAGGGGAAGCACCTTGCCCGGGTTCATCAGGTTGGCAGGGTCCAGGGCACGTTTAACGCGCCATGCGAGTTTCAATTCAACCTCGCTACGTACGTGGAGCAACTCGTCTCGTTTGGCGATGCCGACGCCATGCTCCGCGGAAATCGACGTCAAGCTCCATTGCGGCGTCATCGACAAGCTTCGTAATCGCAGCTCCGTGCCGGGCGAGGTAGTCCTCGGGTGTCATGTCCGCGGGACGCAGAGGATTGAAGTGGACATTGCCGTCACCAACATGGCCATAGACGACCATACGCGTCGACGGCGCGACGGCCATCACTTTTGCCGAGGTCTCGCGGATGAAACTTGGGATGCTCGAGAGCGGCACCGAGATATCGCAACGCACGCTGCCACGCGTACGGGTCTGTTGGCAGCAGTACGCCACCACAGCACTCACCTCGGCCGTCGACGACGGCCTGACCACCGCGAGGGCTTGACCACGGAAAACTCCTCGATAGTCGGTGGCGAAGGACTGGGTGTCCTCGCCGACCAGTACGTTGGTCGGGCCGACGATTGAAATGAGATCGGTCACGTGGTGGTTCGACATGCGGGCTCCGACGGTGAGATGGTTCTCGTACGCCGCAGAGGTCTGCACTGAGCCGCCCGGCACAATCCGAAGCATATGGGCCGGCATGCCGTCCGCCTATGTACGTTTCATAGGAAAAATGACGGGGATTTTCAAAGCTCTACATACGATCTTGATGCCTTTCGCAATCAGCGCGATCGCGGCAATCAGGATGATCAGCGGCAACAGGCCAAGCTGAAAGACTCCATGTAAGACCCTGCGGAGCGTTGACGACAAACGACGACAACGCCGCGCCGCCAGGGCGTGGCAACATCGGGAATCAGCGCGGCAGGACGATCAGCGTCGAACCACGGATTTCGACAATGCGGAAGCGCCCTGGCGCGGCATCGGCACCAGGCGCAAGCTCGACGGTCCAGTCCGCGCCACGGTACGGCACGCGGGCACGGCGATACGTATCCCACGCCGGCACTTCAAGTTCCTGGCCGATATCGAGATTGACGTTCGGGTCGGCCGCCGCGTTGCCCCTGCGCAGCCGGCCGAAGCGTGTACGGCGCAGCAGGACAATGGCGACCACGGCAACCAGCGCTGCCACCAGCGTCTGCGCCGGCGGTTCCGACCCCGACAGCGCCGCGACGCCACCAGCGGCGAGCCCGACCGCAATCATCAGCAGATAGAACGTTCCGGTCGCCAGCTCGGCGATCACGAGCACGACCACGGCGACGAACCACAGGTAGTGCGATGCCATCTGTCCCCTTCCCCCGGCCAGGCCGGACATCCGTCTTCGAATGCGGCAGGCAAAGAAAAACCCCCGCAACGCCAGTGGCGCCTGCGGGGGCCCTTGTTCACACCTGCCGCAGGGCCGGTGCTACCCGGCGCATCGCGGCGCCGGAAGTCCTCGTTATTGTGACGTCAAATACATCAGGACGCCAGTTGTTGCCAGGTCTCGACCACCGAATCCGGATTCAGCGAGATCGACTTGATGCCTTCCTTGGCCAGCCACGCGGCAAAGTCCGGATGGTCCGAAGGACCCTGGCCGCAGATGCCGACGTACTTGTCCAGGCGGATGCACGCCGCAATCGCGCGCGACAGCATGAAACACACCGCCGGATCGCGTTCGTCGAAGTCCTTGGCCAGCAGCTCCATGCCCGAGTCGCGGTCCAGGCCCAGCGTCAGCTGGGTCAGGTCGTTCGAGCCGATCGAGAAGCCGTCGAAGAACTGCAGGAACTCTTCGGCCAGGATCGCGTTGGACGGCACTTCGCACATCATGATGATGCGCAGGCCGTTCTCGCCGCGCTTCAGGCCATGCTTGGCCAGCAGCCCGATGACCTTCTCGGCCTGGCCCAGCGTGCGCACGAACGGCACCATGATCTCGACGTTGGTCAGGCCCATTTCGTCGCGCACGCGCTTCATGGCCTTGCATTCCATCTCGAACGCTTCGGCAAAGTCTTCGGCGATGTAGCGCGAGGCGCCACGGAAGCCCAGCATCGGGTTCTCTTCGTCGGGCTCGTAGCGCGAACCGCCGATCAGCTTCTTGTACTCGTTGGACTTGAAGTCCGACAGGCGCACGATCACGGGCTTCGGGTAGAAAGCCGCACCGATCGTGGCAATACCTTCGGCCAGCTTGTCGACGTAGAAGGCACGCGGGCTCGCATGGCCGCGGGCCACGCTTTCGACCGCCTTCTTCAGGTCCGCATCGACTTGCGGGTAGTCGAGGATAGCCTTCGGGTGAACGCCGATGTTGTTGTTGATGATGAATTCCAGGCGGGCCAGGCCGACGCCGCAGTTCGGGATCTGCGCGAAGTCGAACGCCAGTTGCGGATTGCCGACGTTCATCATCAGCTTGACGTCGATCTCGGGCATTTCGCCACGCTGGACTTCGGTCACTTCGGTTTCCAGCAGGCCGTCGTAGATGCGGCCTTCGTCGCCTTCGGCGCACGACACGGTCACCAGGGTGCCGTCCTTCAGCAGGTCGGTCGCATCGCCGCAGCCAACCACGGCCGGCACGCCCAGTTCACGGGCGATGATGGCGCGTGGCAGGTACGGCCGCCACGGTTGGTGACGATGGCCGAGGCGCGCTTCATCACCGGCTCCCAGTTCGGGTCGGTCATGTCGGCCACCAGCACGTCGCCGGGCTGCACGCGTTCCATTTCGGACGGGTCGTTGATGACGCGCACCGGGCCGGTACCGATCTTCTGGCCGATGGCGCGGCCGCTGGTCAGGACCGGAGCGGTGCCCTTCAGCTTGAAGCGCAGCTCGGCCTTGCCGGCCGACTGGCTCTTCACGGTTTCCGGGCGGGCCTGCAGGATGTAGATCTTGCCGTCCTTGCCGTCCTTGCCCCACTCGATGTCCATCGGGCGGCCATAGTGCTTCTCGATGATCATGGCGTACTTGGCCAGCTCCGACACGTCGTCGTCGGTGATCGAGTAGCGATTGCGCAGTTCGGCGGGAACGTCCACCGTCTTCACGCGGCCGGCTTCGCCCGGCTTGGTGAATTCCATCTTGATCAGCTTGGAGCCGATCGAGCGGCGGATGATGGGGTACTTGCCGGCTTGCAGCGTCGGCTTGAAGACGTAGAACTCGTCCGGGTTCACGGCGCCTGCACCACCGTCTCGCCCAGGCCATAGCTGGAGGTGATGAAGACCACGTCCGGGAAGCCCGATTCGGTGTCGATGGTGAACATCACGCCCGACGATGCCAGGTCCGAACGAACCATGCGCTGGACGCCGGCCGACAGCGCCACCACGTCGTGGGCAAAGCCCTTGTGCACGCGGTAGGAGATGGCGCGGTCGTTGTACAGCGAGGCGAACACGTGCTTGATCTTGTCCAGCACGTCGTCGATGCCGCTGACGTTCAGGTAGGACTCCTGCTGACCGGCGAAGGAAGCGTCCGGCAGGTCTTCCGCGGTAGCGGACGAACGCACGGCGAACGATGCCTCGGCGCCCTCGCGCTCGGCGGCGCGTGCGTAGAATTCACGGACTTCCTGCTCCAGGCGCGGCTGGAACGGGGCTTCGACCACCCAGCGGCGGATCTCGGCGCCGGCTTCGGCCAGGGCCTTGACGTCATCGACGTTCAGGCTCTTCAGGCGATCGGAAATACGGGTGGTCAGGTCGTTGTGGGCGAGGAAGTCGCGGAATGCCAGCGCGGTGGTGGCAAAACCACCGGGAACACGGACGCCGGCCTGGGCCAGTTGCGAGATCATCTCGCCCAGCGAGGAATTCTTGCCGCCGACCGTTTCCACATCCGACATGCGCAACTGCTCGAACGGCTGCACGTAGGCGCCGTTATTTGCCTGGTTAGTCATGAAAGCCTCAAAACAAAGTAAGAAAACTGGCGCGGGTGTCCGGTATGTTCTTGATGTTCTGTTCCCGAACGGATCGCTTGGCTAAACAACCCCGCACTTCTGAGGGGAATTGCGTCTTGTGGCTCTCGTCTCGCAGCGCACATTGTCGACAACTCCGCACGGCATAACCGCACAGGCAAAAGACCCGCAGAATTGCTTAGCGAAAAGATCGCCGCTATTCTACCGTGCTGCGCCGCACTTTTCTGCGGAACGTTGAATCTAATTTATTCTGCTCGCCCATGTCTGAGCCAGTCGCGCCGGACGGCGCCCAGCCGGCCAATGCCGGTGCCACGCCGCCATCTCCCCAACCTCCTGCGAGCGATCGCCCCGCCACCCGCACGGTGTTCATTGTGTCTGACGGGACCGGCATTACCGCCGAAACGTTCAGCCATTCGATCCTGGCGCAATTTGAAATGCGTTTCCGCAAAGTGCGCATGCCCTTGTCGACACTCCGGAAAAAGCACATATCGCCGTCGGCAAGATCAACGAGGCCTTCTACGCCGAAGGGGTGCCTCCGATCGTATTCACCACGCTCGTCAACCAGGAAGCGAACAAGGCGCTGCGCCGCGCCAAGGCGATGATCCTGGACATGTTCCAGACCTTCATCGAGCCGCTCGAAAAGGAACTTGGGCTCAAGTCAACGCATGCGATCGGCCGCTTTCACCAGAATGCGGATACCGAGGCCTACAGAACCGCATCGAGGCCATCAATTTCTCGCTCGCGCATGATGACGGCCAGTCACACAAGAACCTGCAGGAAGCCGACGTGATCCTCGTCGCGTCTCGCGCAGCGGCAAGACGCCGACCAGCCTCTACCTGGCCATGCAGTACGGCCTGAAAGCGGCGAACTATCCGCTCATACCCGATGACTTCGAGCGCGGCAAGCTGCCCAAGGCCCTGTACGACTACAAGACCAAGATCTTCGGCCTTTCCATCGATCCGCAGCGTCTCACGGAAATCCGCAACGAACGCCGCCCCGGCAGCAAATACGCCGCGCTGGAAACTGCCGTTACGAGGTCAATGAGGCCGAGGCGATGATGCGCCGCGAAGGCATCAAGTGGCTTTCCTCGACGCACAAGTCGATCGAGGAAATCGCGACCACGATTCTTCAGGAAATCAAGGTCGACCGCGACAACTACTGAGCGCCGCGCCGCTGCCGCACGGCCTCGAACAGGCAGATCGCTGTGGCGGCGGCCACGTTCAGCGACTCCAGGCCGCCCGGCTGCGGAATGCCGACGGTACGCGCCACGCGCTCCATCCATGCCGTGCTGACCCCGGCACCCTCGTTACCCACGATCCAGGCAACCGGACCGCGCAAGTCGGTGTCGAACACCGCTGCGTCGGCATGCGACGACGTCGCCAGCAACGGCACCGCGAGCCGCGGCGCGAGCATGTCGATGGTGCAGTGTTCGACGATATTCAGATGGAAGTTGGCGCCCATGCCTGCGCGCAGGGTCTTGATCGACCAGGCGAAAGCGCAGCCGGTGCCCAGGAAGGCGTGACGGATACCCGCCGCCGCGGCGCTGCGCAGGATCGAACCGACATTGCCGGCATCCTGCAGGCCATCGAGGATGATGCAGTCTTCCTCGATCCGCGCCGGCAGGTGACCCGCCGGCGTCTCGATAACCAGCATCAGGTCGATGCCGTTCGCCACGCCGCTGACCTGCGTGAACAGCGCATCGGCCAGCACGACGACCCGCTGGCTGTCGATCGCGGCGAGCAACGGAGCCACTTCGGCATGATCGTAGTGGCGCTCCGACACCACGCAGCTCACCGGCTGCCCCAGAGCCGCGACGTAGGCCTGCGCGAGATGCACGCCATCGAGCAGCGACTGCCCGGCCTTGCGGCGCTGGTGTGTCGATGTGGCCAGGGCCTTGAGATGTTTGAACAGCGCGTTGTCGCGCGATATGACGTGCTTCACAGGAGTGGATCTCGGTTCACGCTCTGCGTTCAGAAGGCCACCAGGCCTCGGTCGATGGCCTCGCGCACGGGTGCGAACGTGCGCCGGTGGTGCGGCGTGGCGCCGAACTGCGCCAGCGCTGCAAGATGCTGCGGGGTCGGATAACCAAAATGGGAATCGAAGCCATATTGCGGATAGACCTCGTGCAGCGTCAGCAGATTGCGGTCGCGCGCCACCTTGGCCAGGATGGACGCCGCCGAAATCGCCTTCACCAGCGAATCGCCCTTGACGATCGCCTCGACCGGAAATGGCACCTGCGGGCAGCGGTTGCCGTCCACCTGGACCAAGTCCGGCGTGATGCCCTTCTCGACCAGCCCCTGCACCGCGCGTTGCATCGCGAGCATCGAGGCATGGAGGATGTTCAGCGTATCGATCTCTTGCACCGTCGCGAACGCGATATGCCAGCCTAGCGCGCGCTCGCAGATCTTGTCGTAAAGTGCCTCACGCTTGATGGCGCTGAGGATCTTCGAATCCGCCAGCCCGCGGATCATCGGTTTGGCTGGGTCGAACACCACCGCGGCAGCATACACCGGACCGGCCAACGGCCCGCGGCCAGCCTCGTCGACACCGCACAGGAACTGGACGCTTGCCGCCACCGGCGCAAGGTCGAGCCCCATCTGCGGCGACGGAAGGTTTCGGGGCGCCATCAGACCAGCCCCCGCGTGCGCATCAGGTCGACGACCACGTCGGCGGCCAGTTGCGCGGTATTGCACTTGAGCGTTTCGTGCATCCGCGTGAAGTGTTCGTACAGGAAAGCGATATTGCCCTGGTCATTAAGCTGCAGCAGCGTCTCGCGCGCAAGCGCTTCCGGCGTGGCGTCGTCCTGCAGCAGTTCAGGCACCACAAAGCGCCCCGACAGGATATTCGGCAGGCCTACGTATGGCAGGTAACCCTGCCGCTTCATGATCTGTGCGGTCAGCCAGGGCACCTTGTAGGAGATCACCATCGGCTTCTTGTACAGCGCCGCTTCCAGCGTCGCGGTACCGCTGGCCAGCAGCACCACGTCGGCCGCCTCCAGCGCCAGGTGTGAATTGCCGTCGACAATGGTCAGGCGGAGTTCGGGGTACTGCTGGTGCAGCCCTTCGACGATGGCGCGCAAGGGCGCACTCGCGGCAGGCAGCACGAAGGCCAGGTTCGGGTCCATGCGGTGCATCCGAGCCATGGCCGCGAAGAATGTCGCGCGAGGTTGCGCACCTCGGATTGCCGGCTGCCGGGCAACACGGCCACCACGCGGCACCCGGCGGGCAAATCCAGCGTCGCGCGCGCGCCGCGACATCGGGCACCATCGGAATCACATCGGCCAGCGGATGACCCACGTAGGTGGCCGGGATGCCAGACTTGGCGTAGATCTCGGGCTCGAACGGGAACAGGCACAGAATGTGATCGACCGCACGCGCGATCGTGCGGATACGCCCGCCCCGCCAGGCCCAGATCGACGGGCTGACGAAATGAACCACCGGAATGCCGGCGCGCCGCAGCGGCACCTCGAGCCCGAAGTTGAAGTCCGGCGCATCCACGCCGATGAAACACAGCGGCGGATTCGCAAGCAGCGAGTCACGAATGGCGCGGCGCGTGGCAAGGATCTCGCGCAGCGAGCCCAGGACCTCGACGTAGCCGTTGACCGACAACGTCTCCATCGGCCAGTGTGAAACAAAACCCTCGGCCATCATGCGCTTGCCGCCAATGCCGGCATAGCTGACCGTGTCGCCCAGGCGGGCCTTGAGCCCGCCGAGCATCAATGATGCCAGCAGGTCGCCGGAAGCTTCGCCGGCCACCATGGCAACCGTGCCCCGCTGGCTCGCATTGGTCCCGGTACCGGCAGGCAGCATGTCCCGAATTGCGGCGTCGACCATGTCTTGGGCAGTCTCAGCGCACGATGCCGCGCTGGGTAGCGGCGATGAAATCCAGGAACGCGCGCAGCGGCTGCGCAGCGCTGGCATCGGCCTGCGCCAGCAAACTGCCGATCTCATTGCGCGCCTCGTCGAAGCTCAGATCCGACTTGTACAGCAGCTTGTAGGCCTGGCGCAGACCCGCGATCTGCGCCGCATCGAAGCCGCGGCGGCGCAGGCCTTCGACATTGATGCCATGCGGCGTGGCCTTGTTGCCGTTCTTGTCGCTGGCGGCGATCACGAACGGCGGCACGTCCTGCACCAGGGCCGACGCACCGCCGAGCATGGCGTGCGCGCCGATGCGCACGAACTGGTGCACGCCGCTCATGCCGCCGAGGATGGCCCAGTCGCCCACCTCAACGTGGCCAGCGATCTGCGCATTGCTGGAAAACACCGTGTTGTTGCCCACCGCGCAGTCATGCGCGATGTGCACGTAGGCCATGATCCAGTTGTCGCTGCCGATCGTGGTCACGCCGCGATCCTGCACCGTGCCGGTATGAATCGTGGTGAATTCGCGGATGGTGTTACGGTCGCCGATGTCGAGCCGGGTCGGCTCGTTGCGGTACTTCATGTCCTGTGGCACGCCGCCCACGGAAGCATAGGGGCCGATGTTGTTGCCCTCGCCAATCGTAGTATGGCCCTCCACCGTGGAGTGCGCGCCGATATTCGTGCCGCTGCCGATCCGCACATTCGGGCCGACAATGGAAAACGGGCCGACAGTCACGTCGGCAGCAAGTTCTGCTTTCGGGTCGACCAGTGCGGTGGGATGGATTTGCGTCATACGTCCTGTCCTGTTGGTCTGGTGTCTGGGAGCCCCGGGGGCCGGGCCGCCCAGGGTGGCGGCATAAGCCGCCTTGCCGCGATGCCGCGGGCAAGGGAATCAGGCGTCAGCCTGCTTGACCGTGCACATCAGCTCCGCCTCGCATGCCACCTTCTCGTCTACGGTGGCGAATGCCTTGAACTTCCAGATGCCGCGAATGTAGCGTTCCACGGTCACGTTCATGTGCAGCTGATCCCCTGGATAGACGACCTGCTTGAAGCGCGCGCCGTCGATGCCGACGAAGTAGTACAGCGCGCCTTCCTTGCGCTCCATATCGGCACCAAAGGTCAGCAGGCCGGCCGACTGCGCCAGCGCTTCCAGGATCATCACGCCGGGCATCACCGGCTGGCCGGGAAAATGCCCCTGGAAGAACGGCTCGTTGATGGTGACGTTCTTCAGCGTCTTGATCCGTTTCTGCGGTTCGAACTCCAGCACGCGGTCCACCAGCAGCATCGGGTAGCGATGCGGCAACAGCTTGAGGATCTGGCGGATGTCGATTTGTGCGGCGGTCATGATCTTTCTCTTAGTCTTGTGAGGTTTGGGTCCCGGCGGACTGGCCGCGCAGGCGACGCTCCAGCTGCATGACGCGTTCACGCAGCTTGGTCAGGCCGCGCACGATCGCAGCGTTGCGTTCCCATTCGCCATGCGGCAGGAACGGAAACACGCTGGTGAAGTGGCCACCGGGCTTGGTAATGGATTTGGTGATCGAGGTCCCGCCCGATACTGTGGTGCGGTCGGCAATCGTCAGGTGCCCCGAGAAGTTTGCGGCGCCGCCGATCACGCAGAACCTGCCAATGCGCGTGCTGCCCGACACCGCGGCACAGCCGGCAATCACGGTATGCGCGCCGACCCGCACGTTGTGCGCGATCTGGACCTGGTTGTCGATCTTGCAGCCGTCTTCGATCACGGTGTCCGCCATGGCGCCGCGGTCGATCGCGGTATTGGCGCCGACTTCAACGTCGTTGCCAAGGACTGCGCGGCCGGTCTGCGGAATCTTTACGTATTCAACGCCTGTGGGACCGATGTCCGGCGCAAAACCGAACCCGTCCGCACCGATCACGACCCCGCTGTGCAGGATGGCGCGCGCCCCCACCACGCAATGGTGGTAGACCGACACATTGGCGTAGATCAGCGAATCGTCGCCGATCTCGGCATGTGCGCCGACAAAGCTGTTGGCCACGATACGCACGCGCTCGCCAATGCGCGCACCGGATTCGATGACCACATTCGGACCAATAAAGCACGAAGCCGGAATCCTCACATCGGGCGCAACGCTGGCACGCGCATCGATGCCCGTGCGCGTGTCGCGGCTGGCATTGTCGAAGCGCTGCGCAATCCGGGCAAAGCACACGTATGGATTGCGGGCCACGAGCCAGTTGCGGCCGTCGGCCTGCCCTTCGGCGCGGATGCGCTCCAGGTCCGGCGCGGAAACGATCACCGCACCAGCCGTCGCCGCCAGCGCCTGCGAAAGGTACAGCGGATTGGAGAGAAACGAGAGTTCGCCGGGGCCGCCTGGTCCAGCGGAGCCAGGCCGATGATCGCGAGGTCGGGATCACCCACAACCTGCGCGCCGTTCTCGGTGGCGAGCTGCCCCAGTGTGGGTGTCTGCATGGCGGTACTTCCTGAAAACGAACGGTCAGCGGCTTACTTGCCACCAGCGTTCAGCGCCTTCATCACGTCATCGGTGATATCGATGCGCGGGTTCACATACACCGCTTCCTGCACGATCAGTCGTACTTGCGCTGCTCGGCAAGCTGACGGATCACACGGTTGGCGCGCTCGAGCACCTGTGCCAGTTCCTCATTGCGGCGCTGGTTCAGGTCCTCGCGGAATTCGCGTTGCTTGCGCTGGAACTCGCGGTCCAGGTCCGCGACTTCGCGCTGGCGGCGCTGGCGGTCCGAATCGGCCAGCACGGCCGTATCCTTGTCCAGCTTGTCAGCCATGCCCTTGATCTTCTGGGCCATGTCCTGCAGTTCGCGATCGCGCTTGGAAAACTCCTGCTCCAGCTTGACTTGCGCAGCCTTGGCAGGCTGCGAATCACGCAGGATGCGCTCGGAATTCACGGCGGCAATGCGGGCTTCCTGGGCCATTGCCGGTGCCGCAGCGCACAGCGCCACTGCAGCCACGGCTGCGGCGCCCAGGGATTTGACCAATTTAGATTTTGTATTCATGAAACGGATCCTTTTACAGAATCAGAATGCAGTGCCGATCTGGAACTGGAAGCGCTGAACCTTGTCGGTATTATCCTTCTTCAGCGGGAAGCCCATGCTGATCTTCAGCGGGCCGATCGGCGACAGCCACGACATGCCGAAACCAGTGGAGTACTTGAGCTCGCTGAACGACAGCGGCGCGCCCTCCTGGTACACGTTACCGAAGTCGAAGAACGTGAACAGTCGCAGCGTGCGGTCCACACCCGAACCCGGCAGCGGGAAGATGAACTCGACGTTACCGATCATCTTCGAGGCGCCGCCCACGGGATTGCCGTTCTGGTCCTTCGGA
The DNA here is from genome assembly GCA_001725945.1 of Cupriavidus sp. UYMMa02A. GTDB lineage: Bacteria > Pseudomonadota > Gammaproteobacteria > Burkholderiales > Burkholderiaceae > Cupriavidus. The sequence goes on from LRMT01000089.1 coordinate 62,473, forward strand.
CCCAGCGTGCTGGTCTGGTAGCCGCGCACCGAGCCGATACCGCCGGCATAGAAGTATTTGTACACCGGGAACGGCGTGTTGCCGTAGCCGTGGCCATAGGCGACTTCACCGTTAAGGGCCAGCGTGAAGGCCTTCGAAATCGGATAGAAGTACTGCTGCTGGACGCTCGCACGGTAGTACTGCACGTCGCCGCCCGGGATGCCGACTTCCAGGTTGGCCTGGGTGTAGGGGCCCTTGGTCGGCACAAGCGCCGAGTCACGGCGATCACGCGCCCAGCCGATCGTGAACGGGAAGTTGTTGATTGGCGAGGCCGTGCCCGTCGTCTGGCCAGCAGGCATCTTGCCGATATCGTGCAGGAACTTCACATACTGGCTCGGCGTATTTGGCGACACCGAGATACGCGTCCATTCGTAGCCGATGCCGAAGAACACGGTATCGACTTCGGAGAACGGCACGCCAAACTTGAAGCCGCCGCCGGCCGTTTCGATCTTGTAGTCCTGGTCGCCGGTGTAGTACAGCGGGCGGGACGTACGGTAGTAGACGTCGGTCGAGCGGCTGATCCCGTCGACCGTGAAGTACGGGTCGTACTGCGTCAGCGCAATGGTACGGAACGACTTGGCGGTGTTCACGTCCAGGCCCAGGCTGGTACCGGAGCCGAACACGTTGTCCTGGCGCAGGCCGGCCTGCAACACCAGCTTGTCCGTGGACGAGAAGCCCACGCCAAGGCTGATCTGGCCGGTCGGCTTTTCGGTCACGTTCACGTTCACATCGACCTGGTCGGGCGCGCCGGCACGTCCTCGGTGGTGATGTTGGTGTCGGTGAAATAGCCCGTGCGGTTGATACGCGCCTGCGACTGCTGCAGCTTTTCGCTATCGAACCAGGAGCTTTCCATCTGGCGCATTTCACGGCGCACCACCTCGTCGCGGGTCTTGCTGTTGCCAACCACGTTGACACGGCGCACGTACACGCGGCGGCCCGGGTCGACCATCAGCGTCAGCGCGACTTCGCGCTTTTCCTGGTCGATCTGCGGCTGCGGGTTGATCGTGGTGAACGCGTAACCATAGGTACCGAGCAGATCCGTGATGGCCTTGGTGCTGCCCGTCAGCTTCTCGGACGAAAAGATGTCGCCCTTCTTGAGCTGCAGCAGCTTTTCCATTTCCTCCTGCTTGCCGAGCAGTTCGCCGGCCAGGCGGATGTCGGACACCTTGTACTGGTCGCCTTCCTTGATGTTCAGCGTCAGGTAGATGTCCTTCTTGTCCGGCGTGATCGACACCTGGGTCGACTCGATGGCGAATTCCAGGTAGCCGCGGTTCAGGTAGTACGAACGCAGCGCTTCCAGGTCAGCCGTGAGCTTCTGCTTGGAATAGAGGTCGTTCTTGGTGTACCAGGAGAGCCAGTTCGGCGTGGACAGCTGCATTTCGTCGCGCAGCGTGCTTTCCTTGAAAGCCTTGTTGCCGACGATATTGATCTGCTTGATCTTCGCGACCGGGCCTTCTTCCACGTTGAACACCACCGACACGCGATTGCGGTCGACCGGCGTCACCGTGGTCTGCACGTCGGCCGCGTAGTAGCCGCGGGCCACGTACTGGCGCTTGAGCTCCTGCTCGGCCTTGTCGATCAAGGCCTTATCGTAGTACCGCGCTTCGGCAACGCCCACGGCACGCAGCGAGCGGCGCAGCGTGTCCTTGTCGAATTCCTTGATGCCGACGAACTCGAGCTGCGAAATGGCCGGGCGTTCTTCCACCTGCACGACCAGCACGCCGTCTTCGGCGCGGATCTGCACGTCCTTGAAGAAGCCCGTGTTGTACAGGGCGCGGATGGCGTCGGCGCCCTTGTCGTCGGTGAATGTCTCGCCCACGCGAACGGGAAGGTAGCCAAAGACCGTACCCGGCTCCACGCGTTGCAGGCCCTCAACGCGGATGTCCTTGACGACGAATGGATCGGCGGCCCACCCCGCCGGGCTCCAGGCTGCAATAACGGCACTCGCGAGCAAGCCCAGCGAGATGCGCTTATGTCTGATCAATCTTGATCCCCTCTTTGATTCCATCCAGGATTGCGCTCCGATGCTTCGTGGGACTGCGCCTGTCAATAGCATCCCGGGCGACGGTGTCGGCAACACGATCGCCCTGCTTGCCGGTACTGCTCCTAGCCATTGGCCAGAAACATCCGACTGACGTCATTGAACAAAGCGAGCGAAGTCAGGAGCAAGATGCAGGCGATGCCTACCTTCTGCAGCATTGCCTGCCAGTGGTCTGGGACGGGCCTGCCAGTCAAAAATTCCACGCAATAATACAGCAAATGCCCCCCATCCAGAACCGGAATAGGTAACAAATTCAGCACGCCGAGGCTGACGCTGACCAACGCCAGGAAGCTGACGAAGGCCTGCAATCCGAGGTGGGCAGCGCGTCCGGCGTAGTCGGCCACGGTCAGCGGGCCGCTCAGGTTCTGCAGCGAAGCCTGCCCGATCAGCATCTTTCCAAGCAGCTTGAGCGACAGCGCGCTGGTGTTCCAGACCTGCCCCGCGGCACGGCTCAGGGCCTCGACCGGGGCATAGCGCACGGTTTCCATCTGCACCGCCTGACTGAGCGCAGCACCCAGCTTGCCGGCCGGTGCCGCGCCCGGAACGTCGCCATCACGGGGCGGTGCAGTGTCAAGCGTAACGGGGATATCCAGCCGCTGGCCGCCGCGCTCGATGCCCAGCGCCACGCGCTGGCCCGGCTGCGCACGCACTGCCTTGATCAGCTCCGCTGCTTGCGTGAGCGGCTTGCCCTGCCAGGCAACCACGCGATCGCCGGACTTCAGGCCGGCCCGTTCGGCGGCCGAACCGGGCAAGACCTCGGTGATCGTCACGGGACCGCCCTTCAGCGAAAGGCCGAGCGTGGCCAAGGGATCCTGCTCCGGATTGCTGCCGGTGCTGGGCAGCGCGCCAGCGCCAGGTCACGCTCGCTGCCATCGGTGCCGCGTACCCGCAGGACGGCGCGAGCGTCGCCGAAACCCTCGGCGAATACGGCCATGCGCAGTTCGTTCCAGGAACGGACCGCCTGTTCGCTGCCGTTGGCCTCCAGTGACAGCACCCGGTCGCCCTCGCGCACGCCGGCCTCCGCGGCCATGGTGCCGGCGGCAGGTGCGGCCAGGATCGGCGCCGGCTCGCGCATGCCGCCGGTAAAAAGGCCGAAATACAGCACGATCGCCAGCGCAAAGTTGGCCAGCGGCCCGGCCGCGACAATGACAAAGCGCTTGCCCACGGGCTGCCGGTTGAAAGCGCGCGGCAGTTCGGCCGGGTCGATCGGCGCATCGTGTTCAGGGTCCCGCTCACGCTCGTCCAGCATCTTGACGTAGCCGCCGAGCGGAATGGCCGCGACCGTCCATTCGGTCCGGTCCCTTCCCTTGGAAATCCAGCGCAGCAAAGGCCGGCCGAAGCCGATCGAAAACCGCAGCACCTTGACCCCGCAGGCGCGCGCGGCAAGGTAGTGGCCCATCTCGTGGACGAAGATCAGCACACAGAGGGCGACGACAAAGGCGATAACGGTTTGCATGACAGGTCGTCAGGAAAATTGGCCGGGCTGGCCGTAGCCAGGCCGCAAGGCCGGTCGCCTTATCACGGGCGCCGGCCGACGCAGCACTGCCATTGTCGCAGATGCCACCGGCCGCCCGTCAGCGCAAGGCGCTTGTTGTCAGTTCCTGCAGACACGCACGCGCTGCCTCTCGCGCGCGCTGGTCGGCATCGAGCACGCTTTCGAGCGTATCCGCGGCTCCGCCGGGTGCTTTTTCCAGCACGTTCCCGACCACTCGCGCGATGTCGGTAAACCGGATGCCGCCCCGCAGGAATGCATCGACAGCCACTTCATTGGCTGCATTGAGCACTGCCGGGGCAATACCGCCCGCGCGCAGCGCGTCGAACGCGAGCGCCAGGCAGGGGAAGCGAGCCAGATCGGGCTTTCGAAACTAAGCGCGCCGGCCAGGGTGAGGTCCAGCGCGGACACGCCGGCATCGATGCGCTCGGGATAGCCAGCCCATAGGCGATCGGCGTACGCATGTCCGGGTTGCCCAGCTGCGCAAGCACCGAACCGTCCCGGTAAGCGACCATCGAATGCACGATGCTCTGCGGATGAATCAGCACTTCGATGTGCTGGGCCGGCGCGCTGAACAACCAGTGGGCCTCGATGACCTCCAGGCCCTTGTTCATCATGGTCGCCGAGTCCACCGAGATCTTGCGGCCCATCACCCAGTTGGGATGGGCGCAGGCCTGGTCGGGCGTGATGTCATGCAGCGTGGCCGGATCGCGCGTGCGGAACGGTCCTCCCGATGCGGTCAGTACTACCTTGGCCACACCGGCGCGATAGCGTTGATCGTTTGCCGGCAGGCACTGGAAGATGGCGTTGTGCTCGCTATCGATCGGCAGCAGCGTGGCGCCGTTTTCTCGCACCGCATCCATGAAGATGCGCCCGGACATGACCAGCGCTTCCTTGTTGGCCAGCAGCACGCGCTTGCCGGCATGCGCAGCGGCGAGCGTCGGGCGCAGCCCCGCTGCGCCGACGATCGCGGCCATGACGGAATCGGTCTGCGCGTCGCTGGCCACCGACTCCAGTGCGGCCTCGCCGTAGCTGACTTCCGTTGCGACACCTGCCGCGCGCAGCAGCGCTTCCAACTCGGCCGCAGCCTCGGGCGTGCCCACCACGGCACGGGCGGGACGAAACTCGATGCAGCTCGCCGCGAGCTTTTGCACCTGCTGGTGCGCGGTCAGGGCATGGACGGCATAGCGGTCGGCGTGGCGCCGCACCACGTCGAGCGTGCTTTCGCCGATCGAGCCGGTAGCGCCGAGGATGGTAATTCGATGCATATCAGAACAGAACGGCCTCAGAAATAGGTGACCATCAGGGCCGCCAGCGGAAACACTGGAATCAGCGCGTCAATGCGGTCCAGCACGCCGCCATGGCCCGGCAGCAGCCGGCTGCTGTCCTTCTTGCCGACCTGCCGCTTGAGCAGCGACTCGAACAGGTCACCGACGATGCTCGCGGCAACCAGCAGCGTAGTCAATAGCGCCACCAGCGCGAGGCCGCCGCGGTCACCCATGACCGAGAACCAGGTCGGCGCAAACGCGTGCGTGACCGCGAGGCCCAGGCCGATCAGCATCGCCAGCAGCCAGCCGCCAATGGCGCCTTCCCAGGATTTCCCCGGCTGATGGACGGAGCCAGCTTGCGCCGGCCGATTGCCTTGCCGACAAAATAGGCGCCGATGTCCGCCGCCCACACCAGCACGGCCGCCGTCAGCAATACGCCGATGCCGGCGTCCCGCAGGAGCATGGTGGCGTGCCCGAAGGCGGGCAGCATGATGAGGCCGAGAATGGCGCCCAGCACCGTGAAACCCGGTGTCGCCGTCCGCACGCCCCGCGCGAGCAGCACCAGCGCCACGCCCCAGCAAACCACGGCCGCCTGCAGCAGCCAGGTCAGGCCATGGCGGCCCGGCAGGTCATGCCAGGCAATCAGCGCCAGCAGGCAGGCCACCGCATAGACATATGGCCACGCACCGCGCAGCCCGATGAGCCGCCCGAACTCCCAGCCGCCGAGCAGCGCGATCACGGCGACCAGCCCTGCCAGCGCCGCAGGCGGCGCCAGGAACAGGATCGGCAGGATCAGCAGCAACAGGCACAGGGCGGTAATGACGCGGGTGAGGAGCATGCGCTGCTAGTCCCGTGGAATGATGGATTGGCCTGCCGCTCAGGCAGTGCCGGACAGCCCCGGCGCAACCAGCTGGGCGCTGGTGCGGCCGAAGCGGCGTTCACGCTGGCGATACGAGGCAAAGGCCTTGTCCAGCTCGGCGGCGTCGAAGTCGGGCCAGAAGACGTCGGTGAAATACAGCTCCGAATACGCGAGCTGCCACAACAGGAAATTGCTGATGCGCTGCTCTCCGCCGGTGCGGATGAACAAGTCCGGCTCCGGCGCATAGGACATGGCCAGGTGCGGCGCCAGCACCGATTCGTCGATCGACTCCGGATCGAGCATCGGCGAGCGGGCCAGCATCTTGCGCATGGCCTGCAGCAGATCCCAGCGGCCGCCGTAGTTGGCGGCAATGGTCACCGTCATGCCGGTGTTACCCGCAGTGCGCGCCTCGGCATCCTTGATGAGCTGCTGGATGCGCGGGCTGAAGCGGCCCAGGTCACCGACCACGCGCAAGCGGATACTGTTCGCATGCATTTTCACCACCTCGCGGCGCAAGGCGGTCATGAACAGGCGCATCAGGAACGAAACTTCGTCCGCAGGACGGCGCCAGTTCTCGGAACTGAAGGCGAACAGCGTCAGGAACTGCACGCCGCGCGCGGCGCTGGCCTCCACCACGGCACGCACGGCATCGAGCCCGCGGCTGTGACCGGCCACGCGCGGCAGATGGCGTTGCGTCGCCCAGCGGCCGTTGCCATCCATGATGATGCAACGTGGCGGGGCACATAGGAACTGTCGGGGACGGCGAGCGTAGAACTGATGTGCTGCATGATGGCAGACGACACTGAAGACCCCGGCGGCAAAGCGCCGGGAAGCCGTCAGACCGTCATGATCTCCTTCTCTTTCTCGGCGACCATCTTGTCGATTTCGGCCACGTACCGGTCGGTCAGCTTCTGCACTTCGTCCTGGCCGCGGCGCTCGTCGTCTTCCGAGATCGCCTTGTCCTTGACCAGCTTCTTGAATTGCTCGTTGGCGTCGCGGCGCAGGTTGCGCACCGCGATCTTGGCGCCCTCGGCCTCGCCCTTGACGACCTTGGTCAGTTCCTTGCGGCGCTCTTCGGTCAGCGCAGGCATCGGCACGCGGATGACTTCACCCATGGTGGCGGGGTTCAACCCCAGGTCGCAGTCGCGGATAGCTTTCTCGACCGCGCCCACCATCTTCTTTTCCCAAGGCTGCACGGTAATGGTGCGGGCATCGCCCAGGCCGATATTGGCCACTTGGCTGATCGGCACCATCGAACCGTAGTAGTCCACCTGTACGTGATCGAGCAGGCCGACGTGGGCACGGCCGGTGCGGATTTTGGCCAGATCGGCCTTGAAGGCCTCGATCGACTTCTGCATCTTCTGCTCGACGCTCTTCTTTGTTTCGGCGACGCTCATCATTACCTCCGGAAATCAGCTACGAGGATCCCGGCAACCCGGGATCGAAAATGAATCATTCTACTCTTTGCCCGGACGCGCAACAGATTCCGCGCCCGCGCCTGCGCTCAGACGTGGACCAGCGTCCCTTCGTCCTCGCCCAGGACCACGCGCTTGAGCGCGCCGGGCTTGACGATCGAGAACACCTTGATCGGCAGCTTCTGGTCGCGGCACAGCGCGAAAGCGGTGGCGTCCATGACCTGCAGGTTGCGCGAGATCGCCTCGTCGAACGTAATCGTGGTGTAGCGCGTGGCGCTCGGATCCTTCTTCGGGTCTGCCGTATACACGCCATCCACCTTGGTCGCCTTGAGCACGATCTCGGCGCCGATCTCCGCACCGCGCAGCGCGGCGGCAGTGTCGGTCGTAAAGAACGGATTGCCGGTGCCGGCGGCGAAGATAACCACCTTGCCCTCTTCGAGCTGGCGGATCGCGCGGGGGCGGATGTAGGGCTCTACCACCTGGTCCATGCGCAGCGCGGACTGGACGCGGCCTTCGATATTGGCGTGGCGCATGGCGTCCTGGAGAGCCAGTGCGTTCATCATCGTGGCCAGCATGCCCATGTAGTCCGCCGTGGCGCGGTCCATGCCGGCAGCACCGCCCGCGACGCCGCGGAAGATATTGCCGCCGCCGATCACGACCGCCACCTGGACACCGAGCTTCACGATCTCGGCAATATCGTTGACCATCCCTTCGATGGTAGCGCGGTTGATGCCAAAGGCATCGTCGCCCATGAGGGCTTCACCGGAGAGTTTCAGTAGGACGCGCTTGTAGGCTGGCATGTTCACCCTCGGACAGGAGCAAGTCGCTCGATTTGAGACGTATTGTTTTGATACACCCGCGCGGCGCAAGCTGCCGGGTGCCGGAGATAGGCCGGTTTTCGGGGTCACCCGCGGCAGGCGGATGACTCCGAAAACTGACTGTTGCAGTGCACACAGCCCGCGGGGCCGTGCAAATCTGCTTCGGTGCTACTTATGCAGAGGGGCACCTCGCGGCGCCCCTTCGGCATTATAGGCGGCGTGCCAACCGAGAAGGCAGGCACGGACCGCCCCGGGCATCAGCCCTTCTGCGCGGCGGCCACCTGGGCGGCCACTTCGGCGGCGAAGTCGTCCTGCTTCTTCTCGATGCCTTCGCCCACGACGTACAGCGTGAAGCCCTTCACGGTCGTGTTGGCTGCCTTGAGCATCTGCTCGACGGTCTGCTTGTCGTTCTTCACGAACGGCTGGTTGAACAGCGACACTTCCTTCAGGTACTTCTGCACCGAACCCTCGACCATCTTGGCAACGATCTCGGCCGGCTTGCCCGACTCGGCAGCCTTTTGCTCGGCGATGCTGCGCTCCTTGGCGATCAGCTCCGCGGGCACCTGGTCGGCCGACAGCGACACCGGCTTCATGGCGGCCACGTGCATGGCGACGTCCTTGGCGGCGGCTTCGTCGCCGTCGAACTCGACCATTACGCCGATACGGGTGCCGTGCAGGTAGGAAACCAGCTTGCCGCCATTGGCGTAGCGGACAAAGCGGCGGATCGTCAGGTTCTCGCCGATCTTGCCGATCAGCGCGGTACGGGTGGCTTCAACGCTCACGCCGTCGATTTCCAGCGCCGACAGCGCGGCCACGTCGGCCGGGTTCTGCTTGGCGATCAGCTCGGCCACCTTGGCGGTGAAAGCCAGGAAGTCGTCGTTCTTGGAGACGAAATCGGTCTCGCAGTTCAATTCGACCAGAACGCCGGTGGTACCGTCGATGAACGAAGCGACCACGCCTTCAGCGGTCACGCGCGATGCAGCCTTGCTGGCCTTGTTGCCCAGCTTGACGCGCAGCAGCTCTTCAGCCTTGTTCAGATCGCCGTCGGCCTCGGTCAGGGCCTTCTTGCATTCCATCATCGGCGCGTCGGTCTTCGCGCGCAGTTCAGCCACCATGCTTGCGGTAATTGCCGCCATTTGTCACTCCTTGAATGGTTCGCGCCGCTGCGCCAGTTCTCTGGCAGGCAACCGGCGGGGGGTGTACAGCCTCACCCGCGACAGAGCTTGCCTGCGGCGGATGACAATATTCCAGATACTGCAAATTCAAAAAAAGGGGGCGCCGGATGTGCCCCCTTTTTTTCTTTCCGCTCTGCCGAGGCCGGTATTGACCGGCTCCGCGCAACGCCCCGCACCTTTTATCTGGTCCGGTGGCCGATGCCTTGTGATCGTTCCGTGGCGATGCGCGTGATCGGGGTCCTCTCGGCAGCCGGTAATCAGCCTTCCTGCACTTCGACGAATTCGTCGCCGCCGCGAGCGGCTTCAACGACTTCCTGCACGGCATTGGCACGGCCTTCCAGGATCGCGTCAGCCACGCCGCGCACGTACAGGGCCACAGCCTTGGACGAGTCGTCGTTGCCCGGGATCACGTAGTCGATGCCTTCCGGCGAGTGGTTGGTATCGACCACGCCGATGACGGGAATGCCCAGCTTGGCGGCTTCGGTCACGGCGATCTTGTGGTAGCCAACGTCCACCACGAAGATGGCGTCGGGAATGCCGCCCATGTCCTTGATGCCGCCGATCGACTTCTCCAGCTTGAGCATCTCGCGCTCGAACATCAGCGCTTCCTTCTTGCTCATGGTTTCCAGCGCGCCGGCTTCCTTGGCGGCTTCCATGTCCTTCAGGCGCTTGATCGAGATCTTGACCGTCTTGAAGTTGGTCAGCATGCCGCCGAGCCAGCGGGCGTCGACGTAGGGCATGCCGGCGCGGCCTGCTTCTTCAGCCAGGATTTCGCGCGACTGGCGCTTGGTACCCACGAACAGGACGGTGCCGCGATTGGCTGCCAGCTGACGCACGTACTTCAGCGCGTCCTGGAACATCGGCAACGTCTTTTCGAGGTTGATGATGTGGATCTTGTTGCGATGGCCGAAGATGAAGGGGGCCATCTTCGGGTTCCAGAAGCGGGTCTGGTGGCCGAAGTGGCAACCGGCTTCCAGCATTTCGCGCATGGTAACGGACATGTGATTCTCCAATAGGGTTGGGTCTGAAGTCCGCCCCGACATTCCTGAAAAGGAACACCCCGGATGGGCGGACCAGCGATTTCGTTCAGCTTCGTTCAAAATACAGACTCGCAGCGGAAAATGTTGCACCGCAAACAAGTCAGCCCGCTATTCTAGCAATAAATGCCCGTCGCGCTCAAGCGGGACTGAAACCTTCCGCCCGGCGCCGCGGCCTGCGGGGCGCTTTCATCTGACCCCGATTGCGTCGACAATCGCTGCGATCGGGCGCCGATGGTGCGATAATCCCACATTACCCATCTGATTTTGGCGCGGCCCGCGGCCTCGCCATCACTTTTTCTGGCGAAGCAGCATGAGCATCTACCTGAACACCGCCGAAGACGTCGCCCAAATGCGCGTGGCTTGCCGCCTTGCCTCGGAAGTCCTCGACTACATCACGCCGTTTGTGAAACCTGGCGTGACTACCGGCGAACTCGACCGGCTCTGCCACGCCTATATGCGTGATGTACAAGGCACCGTGCCGGCGCCGCTGAATTATGCGCCCCCCGGTTACCCGCCCTTCCCCGGCGCGATCTGCACGTCGGTCAACGATGTGATCTGCCACGGCATTCCGGGCGACCGCGTGCTCAAGAGCGGCGACGCGATCAACCTGGACATCACGGTCATCACCAAGGAAGGCTACTACGGCGACACCAGCCGGATGTTTATCGTGGGCGACGGGTCCATCCTCGCCAAGCGCTGGCCCAGGTGACGTATGAGTGCATGTGGAAGGGTATCGCGCAGGTCCGCCACGGCGCACGCCTGGGCGATATCGGCCACGCCATCCAGGTACACGCGGAAGCGGCCGGCTACAGCGTTGTGCGCGAGTACTGCGGCCATGGCATCGGCAAGAACTTCCATGAAGACCCGCAGATCCTGCATTACGGGCGCGCGGGTACCGGCGCCGAGATCAAGGCAGGCATGATCTTCACGGTCGAGCCGATGATCAACGCAGGCAAGCGCGACATCCGCACCATGCCTGACCAGTGGACGGTCAAGACCCGCGACCGCAGCCTGTCCGCCCAGTGGGAACATACCATCCTCGTGACCGAGACCGGCTACGAGGTGCTGACGGTGTCCGCCGGCACGCCGGCGCCCCCCGCGTTCATCACGGAGTCGGTCGCGGCCTGAGCCGCAACATAGTTAGGGGCGCCTGACAGGCGCCTTTCTTTTTCCAGCCGTGCCCACGAACCTTACCGCCCTGCCCATGGACACCACGCCGGAACTCCTGCTCGCCGCGCGCATTCGCGACCAGTTGAAAGCCGACAAGCAGGCCTTGTTTGCCGATTTCAACCTGTCGTCTCACGTGGGTACGCTCATCACGCGCCTGCGCCGCGCCGTAGATGCCGCGCTCATCGAGGCCTGGCGCGGGCTCGGCATGCCCGCCAGCGCGGCGCTGGTGGCCGTCGGCGGCTACGGCCGCGGCGAGCTGTTCCCGTACTCCGACGTGGACGTGCTGCTGCTGCTGCCGTCCGAGCCCGATGCCGGCACTATCAGCCGGCTCGAGCGGTTCATCGGCATGTGCTGGGACCTGGGGCTGGAGATCGGCTCGTCGGTGCGCACTGTGGAAGACTGCATCCGCGAGGCCCGCGCCGACATCACCATCCAGACCTCGCTGCTGGAAGCGCGGCTGCTGACCGGCGACCGCAAGCTGTTCAATGCGCTGCGCACGCAGCACCAGGCAGACCTGGACCCGGCCGATTTCTTCCAGGCGAAGCTGCTGGAAATGCGCCAGCGCCATGCCAAGTACCAGGACACGCCGTACGCGCTCGAACCCAATTGCAAGGAAAGCCCGGGCGGCCTGCGCGACCTGCAGGTGATCCTGTGGATGACCAAGCTGCCGGTCTCGGCGACAGCTGGAAAGAGCTGTTCGAGAGGGGCCTGCTGACGCAGCGCGAAGCCCAGGAGCTGTCGCGCAACGAACGCCTGCTCAAGACCATCCGCGCGCGCCTGCATCTGGTGGCCGGGCGCGACAGGACGTGCTGGTGTTCGATCTGCAGACCGCACTGGCGGAATCGTTCGGCTATCGACAGAACGCCAACAAGCGGGCCAGCGAGCAGCTCATGCGCCGGTACTTCTGGGCCGCCAAGGCGGTGACCCAGCTCAACAGCGTGCTGCTGCTCAATATCGAGGCGCTGCTGTTCCCGAGCGAATCGCAGGTGACGCGCGTGATCAACGAGCGCTTTGTCGAGCGCCAGGGCATGCTGGAGATCACGAGCGACAGCCTCTACGAAGACGATCCGCACGCCATCCTGGAAACGTTCCTGCTCTACGAGCGCACGCCGGGCATCAAGGGCCTGTCGCCGCGCACGCTGCGGGGCCTCTATAACGCGCGTACCGTGATGGATGCGCGCTGGCGCCGCGACCCGGAAAACCGCCGGCTGTTCCTGGCCATCCTGCAGGAACCGCAGGGCATCACCCACGCGCTGCGTCTGATGAACCAGACCAGCGTGCTGGGCCGCTACCTGATCAACTTCCGGCGCATCGTCGGCCAGATGCAGCACGACCTGTTCCACGTCTACACCGTGGACCAGCACATCCTGATGGTGGTGCGCAATATGCGCCGCTTCGCGATTGTCGAGCACACGCACGAATTCCCGTTCTGCAGCCAGCTCATGGCCAGCTTCGACAAGCCGTGGGTGCTGTCGGTCGCGGCGCTGTTCCACGACATCGCCAAAGGCCGCGGCGGCGACCACTCGAAACTGGGCACCGTGGACGCGCGCCGCTTCTGCAAGCAGCACGGCATCGGGCGCGAGGACGCCGACCTGATCTGCTGGCTGGTGGAGCACCATCTGACGATGAGTCACGTGGCGCAGAAGCAGGACCTGACCGACCCGGACGTGGTACACGCCTTTGCGCGCGTGGTCGGCAGCGAGCGGCGCCTGACGGCGCTGTATCTGTTGACCGTGGCCGACGTCCGCGGCACCAGTCCGAAGGTCTGGAATGCCTGGAAGGGCAAGCTGCTCGAAGACCTGTACCGCATCACGCTGCGCGTGCTGGGCGGCGCAAGGGTCGATCCGCATTCGATCTGGGCGCAGCGCCAGGAAGAAACTATCTCGCAACTGCGGCTGAAGGCGTTTGATCCCGAACTGGGCAAACCGCTGTGGGCGCAACTCGACGTGGCCTTCTTCCTGCGCCACGATTCGCGCGACATCGCCTGGCTGACCCGTCACCTCTTCAACCAGGTCGACAGCCCGGTGCCAGTGGTCAAGGCACGCATCTCCCCGGCCGGCGAAGGCCTGCAGGTAGCCGTCTACGTCAAGGACCAGCCGGACCTGTTCGCGCGCATCTGCGGCTATTTCGAGCGCAAGGCGTTCTCGATCCAGGACGCCAAGATCCACACCACGCGCCATGGCTATGCGCTGGACACGTTCCAGGTGACCGACCCGGGCCTGGCTGGCGACGGCGGCAACTACCGCGACATCCTCGCGCTGGTGGAGCATGAGCTGTGCGACCGCCTGCATCAGCAGGCGGCGCTCCCCGAGCCGAGCCAGGGGCGCCTGTCGCGCCAGTCGCGCAGCTTCCCGATCAAGCCGCGCGTGGACCTGCGGCCCGACGAGCGCGGCCAGTACTACCTTCTGTCATTGTCGGCCAATGACCGCACCGGCCTGCTCTACGCGATCACGCGCGTGCTGGCGAAACATCGCGTGTCCGTGCATACGGCGCGCATCAACACCCTTGGCGAACGCGTCGAAGACGTGTTCCTGGTCGACGGCAGCCGCCTTGCCGCCGACAACCGATTGCAGATTCAGCTTGAACAGGACTTGCTCGCCGCGCTGGAAATCTGACCCCGGCCGCGCAGCATTGAAGATATGACCGACAGCAACTCACCGAAGCGCAAGACGCTCGGCATCAAGCCGCCCGAAGGCACTGCACCTCGCAAGCCATCCGGCAACCGGCCCGTGCGCGTCTCGGACCTGAACCGCAAGCGCGTGCAGGCCGTGGCCGAAGGTATCCGGCGCTCCCAAGGTGGCGCTGGCGCCAAGTCCGCCAAGAGCAGCCCGGCCAATGCCGACCCCGCTGGCGGCCGCTCTGCGCGGCCGGCCCGCGGCGAAGGCCAGCGCCCGCCGCGCCCCGGCCGCCCCGCCGAAGGGGAGCGCCAGGCACGTCCGCGCCGCTTGATCGACGACCAGCAGCGGCCTCGACGCTTCAGCGACG
>LRMT01000090.1 GCA_001725945.1 Cupriavidus sp. UYMMa02A
GACTGCATCAATGAGGCCGAGGACCATATCCGTCGGGTGAAAATGCTTACGTATGCAGACGCATGCCTGCGGAGATCGAAGCTGCACTGAAAGAGCGCTTCGTCGTAAGGCTCAACGAAAGCGACGAACTGACGGATTCCGCCACCATCATCGAGCGCGCCAAGGCGCGAGCGTGCTGCTGGTAACCGCTACGGAGCGCATTGACGGCAACGTGTTGCGCGCACTGTCGCCCACCCTCAAGACGGTGGCCACCCTCTCGGTAGGCTACGACCACATCGACCTGGCCACGGCTCGCGAACTCGGCATCGAGGTTCTGCATACGCCTGACGTCCTGAGCGATGCTTGTGCCGAAGTCGCGCTAATGCTCCTGCTCAATGCCGCACGACGCGGCTATGAAGCAGATCGTATGGTTCGCAGCGGCCAATGGCCCGGTTGGCGCCCACTCAATTACTAGCAAAGGCCTGGTCGGCAAGCGGCTCGGCATATTTGGCATGGGCCGCATCGGCCGAGCCATCGCGACGCGTGCCTGTGCATTTGGCATGCAGATCCACTACCACAACCGCTCCCAACTCGGGCCAGAGGACGCCGCGGGCGCATCTACCACGCGACCCTCGATGGCCTATGTCGACACAGCGACATGCTGCTGGTCGCGGCACCGGGGTCACCACAACTCAAAGGCGCGCTCGATCATGCGCACATTCGCGCGCTGCGGCCTGGCGCAGTCGTCGCCAACATATCCCGCGGTGACATCGTCGATGACGATGCGCTGATCGAAGCGCTGAACAACGGCCACGTTTTTTGCTGCTGGCCTCGATGTTTTCGCCAACGAACCGAACATCGATGCGCGCTATCGCACTCTCGACAACGTCTTTCTCAGTCCGCATATCGGCAGCGCGACGGAAGAAACGCGCAATGCCATGGGATGGCTTCTGATCGACGGGATCGCGGCACTGCGCCGCGGCGAACGCCCGGCCAACCTGCTTTCCTGATTTGCTGACTTGCTGATTCCCTG
>LRMT01000091.1 GCA_001725945.1 Cupriavidus sp. UYMMa02A
CCGGCATCCCCACGAAGTCCCAGCTTCCACATTGCACCCATTGCCAAAACGGCAACCCCCCCTTGCCAAAGCCGCATGCCGTTGCCCGTCGCCCTCACTAACATCGGGCCAGCGCCATTCCCATTCCAATCCTCCGATCCGAGCCATGACCACGAAGACCCTGCTGCGCGCGGCTGCCGCCGCCACCCTCGCCTTCTCCGCGCTTGCCGCCCACGCCTCCGGCTGGCCGACCAAGCCGATTACGCTGGTGGTCGGCTACACCGCCGGCGGCAGCGTCGACCTAGTGGCACGCACGGTCGCGCCCGAGTTGGGCAAGCGCCTGGGCCAGAGCGTGGTCATCGAGAACCTGGGCGGCGCGGGCGGCACAATCGGCGCCTCCAAGGTGGTCAAGGCCGAGGCAGACGGCTACACGCTGCTGCTGGGATCGGGCAGTGAAGTCTCCATTGCGCGCCTGACCAACCCGGCGGTTCGCTACGACGGCGAGAAGGACCTGACGCCGATCACGTTCGTCGGCACGCAGCCGATGGTGCTGGTCGGCAAGACCGCGCTGCCGGCGAAGAACGCAGCCGAGCTGATCGAGCTGGCTAAGGCGCAGCCGGGCAAGCTGTCGTATGCGTCGTCGGGCGTGGGCACGCCGCTGAACCTCGCGGGCGAGCTGATCAAGCAGCAGGGCCACGTCAACATCACGCACGTGCCGTACAAGGGCGCTTCGGCCATGGCCACCGATCTGCTCGGCGGTCAGATCGACCTGGCGGTGATGGTGCTGTCCTCGGCGCTGCCGCACATTCAGGCCGGGCGTGTGAAGGCCTATGGCGTGACGGAAGCGAAGCGTTCCGGCGTGGCGCCAATGTGCCGGCGCTCGCGGAAACGCCCGCGCTCAAGGGCGTCGACATGGGCGTGTGGTTCGGCCTGATGGGCCCGGCCAACACGCCGCGCCCGGTCATCGACCGCCTCAACACTGAAATGCAGGCCGTGCTCGCCATGCCCGAGGTGAAGAAGAAGCTGGCCGAGGCCGGCGTGGAAGTGGCTCCGGGCAACCCGGCGCAGTTCGGCGCGTTCATCAAGCGCGAGACCGGCCGCTACCGCACCATCGTTCAGACCGCCGGCATCCGCGAGTAAGCGGCCATCAGGCAGGACATTCCAGCATGACAAACGCTCCCCTTACCTTCGACGCCTACCCTGTCGAAGTCGAATTCCCGGATATCCGCCCGTATGCCGACGGCAACTGCGGCATCCCATACGTGTTCACGTTCGACAGCGGCGTGCCCGGCCCGCACGTGATGATCAACGCGCTCACGCACGGTAACGAAGTGTGCGGCGCCATCACCGTGAAAGGCTTGCTCGATGCCGGCGTGAAGCCGCGCCGCGGGCGCCTGACGCTGGCGTTTGCCAACGTGGACGCTTATGCGCGCTTCGACCCGGCCCGCCCGGATGCCTCGCGCTTTGTCGACCAGGACTTCAACCGCGTCTGGACGTCCGCGGTGCTCGACGATGCCGGCCGCGACTCGTCCGAACTGCGCCGCGCGCGTGCCATGCGCCCGGTGATCGATACCGTGGACCTGCTGCTCGACCTGCATTCGATGCATGAGCGGAGCCGCCCGCTGATCGTGTCCGGACCGCTGGACAAGGGCATCGCGCTGGCTCGCCAGCTTGGCGCGCCGGCCGATGTGATCGTCGATGAAGGCCATCCCGAAGGCCGCCGCATGCGCGACTACGCGGACTTCGGCGACCCTGCCAGCGCGCGCAACGCGCTGCTGATCGAATGCGGCCAGCACTGGGAAACGTCGGCCGTCACGGTCGCGCGCGACAGCGCGGCGCGCTTCCTGATCCATGCGGGCGTGCTCGGGTCGGAGGACGTGCCGGCCGGCTGGCTGCAGCCGTTGCCGGCCACGCAGCGCGTGGTACGGGTGACGGAACCCGTGGTGGCCAGCAGCATGGACTTCCGCTTCGCCGGCCCTTACACCGGGCTGGAGACCTTCGCGGAGGCGGGCACCGTGATCGGCTGGCGCGACGGCGAGCCGGTGGTGACGCCCTATCCGAACTGCGTGCTGGTGATGCCCTCGCTGCGGCAGCTGCGCCCCGGCGTGACCGTGGTGCGGCTGGGCCGGTTGGAGGGCTGAGCGTTCAGGACGCTGCGGCGGGCGCGGCGGGTGCGGCCACGGGCGTACCTGCGGGCGGAGGCGGCGGTGGCAGCATGCCCGGAACAGCTGTTCCACCAGCTCGTCGAGCTTTGCCGCCGGCAGGACGAAGTTGCTCAGGTTGACGCCGCCCGCGCTGCGGTTGGCGTTGTACACCGCCTTGCCCACGCGCGCGCCGTTCTGGAACACGGTGATGTCCACACTGTTCAGGTAAGACATCCAGAACCACGCGCGCTTGGCCGAGTACGTGGCCACCAGCGGGCACGACTCCACGGGCGCGTACGGCGGCAGCAGCTTCACCTCGAAATTGCGCGCCTGCAGCGACGCGCGAAACGCGTCGAGATATTCATTGCCGGAAACCGGATTCGCCACTACGCACAGCAGCGCCCCGTTCGCGCCATAGTTGCCGCGCGGGCCCACGGCGGCGGTGCTGCCGGCGGGTACCTGGAAAGCCGCGAACGGGTCGGCCTGCGCGGGCCGGTCCACGGGCGTCACGGCTGGTAAGTGGAGCAGCCGGTAATCGTCAGGCCCAGCGCGGCGGCCAGCAGTGCTTTGTTCATGGAGTGTCCTGGATGGCATCGACGCTCCCTGCCGTTCACGGCAGGCGGAGCATCGGCAGCGTATCCATGCACTGTATGCGCTGGCGCGGCGCGCCAATGCGCGGAACAGAGAC
This sequence comes from Cupriavidus sp. UYMMa02A, assembly GCA_001725945.1. Lineage (GTDB taxonomy): Bacteria > Pseudomonadota > Gammaproteobacteria > Burkholderiales > Burkholderiaceae > Cupriavidus. The sequence goes on from LRMT01000091.1 coordinate 2,812, forward strand.
GCAAAACGGGCGCAAGTTGCCTGATGCCCGCGCCGCGTGGCGTTTCAGCGCCGGCGACGGGTTGCGCCAGCCGTCCCACCAGAATCAGCAACAGTGCCGCCAGGCACAGGCCGATCACGGCGATCTGCAACCGGCCCACGGGCTTGCCTTGCAGGAAGGTCTGGCTGATGAGCGTGGGCGAAACCAGCCCGACCGCAGTGGCGATCAGAATGAGGATGGCGAGGACGGAAAGGACGGTTTGCATGTCAGGCCTCAGTTGGCGCCGCCGCGCAGCAGGCAGTCGCTCAGCAGCGGCGTGCCGTCGGACAGCCCCGCGCCATTGCACTCCACGGCCACCTTCTGGCCGCGCCGGACCATGGTGGCGCGCGCTTCCACCTCGCACACGCGGCCGGCCGGGCCGCAAATCTGGCGGCGCAGCAGTTGGGCGCGTACGACCGTGTTCGGGTCGTTGGTGCGGATATCGACGAACACGTTGTCCGCCTCGCCGCGCCGCACGCCGCTGGCCACGCCTTCGACAATGATGTACTTGCCGCGGTAGCGCTCATCGGCCGCACCGGGGTTGTCGCGGTAGTCGTCCAGCAGGGCATCGGCCTGGTACTGCGGCAGCCGGTCGGCCGGTCGCTGCGGATCGATGCTTACCGGGTCGAGCGTGCCATTGCGCGGCACGCCGCGTACGTCGCTGGCAGCCGGTGCAGGCGCCAGTGCTGCATCGGCCGTCGCAGCCTCCTGGCTGCGGTCCTTGTCATTGCCGGCAAGCCAGAGCACGCCAAGGACGGCCACGGCGACGATGGCGATGAGGATTTGCTGGGTACGGTTCAACATCTGGATTTCCTGCTTGAATGGGCCGTCCGGCGCTGTGCGCTGCGCCAGACGCTATCTCCTGCCCCGTTGGCAAAAGGTTTCGATGGCGGCCACGGCGTTATCCACGCCGCGTTCCGCGCGGATGGCAGCGCCGAGAGCCGCAGCTTTGTCGCGCACGTCGGACTGTTGCGTGAAGGCCAGCATCGCACCGAGCTTGTCGGCGTCGATGTCATGCCCGGCGACGTAATGCGGCGCGATGCCAAGTGCGGCCAAGCGGCCAGCCCAGAAGAACTGGTCGCCCGCGAACGGCAGCACGATCGACGGCACACCGGCCGCCGCGACGGCGTGCGTGGTGCCCGCGCCGCCATGGTGGATCGCCGCGCTCACGCGTGGCAGCAGCCAGTCGTGCGGTGTGGCGCCGATCACATGGAAGTTCGGCGGCAGCGCGGCGACGTCGATGCCGCTCCAGCCCGGATAGAACAGCGTACGCCGCCCGTCCAGCGCCTGCACCAGAGCCCGCCCCATCTTCTCGCGGTCAAAGCCGGCCATGCTGCCGAAGCCCACATAGACCGGCGGCTCGCCCGCGGCCAGGAAGTCCTGCAGCGCGGCCGGCGGTTGCCAGCCGTCGTGCGCCGGCAGCGTCCATGCGCCGCAGACCAGCCAGTCGGCGTGCCAGTCGCGCGGGCGCGGCACCAGGCGCGGCGAAAAGCCGTAGAGCGACGGGAAGTCCTGCCACATGGCCTTGCGCGGCGCCAGGCCGAACTGCGTCTGCCGGCCGGCGTTGATCGCGGGCCGGAACATGCGCCACAGCACGTGGTTGATCAGCAGGTGGGTGGCCCGGTTGATCCAGCCCGGCAGGCGCCACGGCGGCAGGAACGCCGACGGGAATTCGCGCGTCGGCGACAGCGGGAACATGGCAGCGGCGATGGCGGGTTTGCCAAGGGCCTCGCCCACGGCCATGCCCACATACGCGGCAAGGCCCGAGTAAACAATGGCGTCACGCTCGCGCGCGGCGGCGGCCAGCTGTTCCATCCACTGAGCGGTGTTGTCCTCGGCAATGCGGGCGACGCGCGCGTCGCCTCGCTGACATTGCCGCCTTCGGTCATCAGCTTGTGCAGCGCGCCGCCGGGGGCCAGTGTGGACTGGATGTCACCGGCCAGCGCCTCGAACGCCAGGCCATGCTCCGCCGCGAGTGCCGCGGCCGACCGTTCACCGAGCATCAGCACATCATGGCCGGCCAGCCGCAGCGCCGCACCGAGTGCGACGATGGGGCGGCAATCGCCTTGAGTGCCAAAGGTGATGAGGGTCAGGCGCATTCGGTAAAGGTAGCGGGATTGGCGGCGTGCGGCTTGCGCGGATGGGGCAAGCGTGCCGGCCCGATAGTGTACCTGCATGCCACGGGCCGGCCGGGACGCCGGATTTTCTGCCCCGCGGTTCCCGGGCCCATGCACAATGGGTGCTTCTGGTCATCCACCGGACCGACGCCATGACAGCACCGATCACGCTCGTCCTGTTCGACATGGAAGGGGTACTGACCCACTATGACCGTGCGGTGCGCGCGGACCACCTGGCTGCGTCAATCGGCCGGTCGGCTGAACAGGTACGGCAGGCTATCTGGGGATCGGGGCTGGAAGCGCGCGCCGATGCGGGCGAGATCAGCGATGACGAATACTTGCAGGAACTCGGGCAACTGCTGGGCTGCCGCGTCAGCCGGGACGACTGGCTTGCTTCCCGCCGCGCATCCATTACGCCCAACCTCGAAACCCTGGCGCTGGCCGCCAGACTGGCCGGCCAATACCGGATCGCGATCCTGACCAACAACTGCAGATTGGTCACGGACCATATCGCTTACCTGAATCCGCCGGTCGCGCAGTTGTTCGGACCGGACGTTTATCCGTCCGCAACGTTTGGAGCGACCAAGCCGGCAGCGCAGGCTTATCTGGGCTGCATTGGCCAGATTGGCTGCGGCGCGGCGCAGACCCTGTTCATTGATGATACGGAGGCCAATGTGCAGGGGGCGGTTGATGCCGGGCTGCATGGGTACCGGTTTGTGAGTGCTGAAACCCTGGCGGAGGAGTTGGCATCGAGGTCGTTGATCTAGCGCTTCGATTCCCAATGTGATGCGGCATTAGCATTGTGTGCTTTCATTGAAGGCAACTTGGAGACTGCAATGGCGACTCTTACCGTACGCAACCTGCCCGATGAAACCCACCGCGCCTTGCGAGTACAAGCGGCCGCGCACGGCCGCAGTACGGAGGCCGAGGTTTGCGACATTCTGACGCGCGCCGTGAACCCGCCTGAGCGGGTGAGGATGGGTGATGCGCTGGCACTGCTGGGTCGTCGGCTGGGGCTGACCCATGCTGACCTGGAGGCGCTCAAACAGACTCGTGACCGAACGCCTGCACAACCGCCGAAGCTCCACGAATGATCGCGCTAGGCACCAACGTGGTTTTGCGGGATCGCCGTTCTGGACGATGAGAGCTACTTCCCAATACAAAACCGCGTAAAATCGTCCCCAACAGATCATCACTCGTGAACTCCCCGGTGATGCTGTTCAGATGCTCCTGCGCCAGCCGCAGTTCTTCGGCAAACAGGTCCAGCGCCTGCGCCTGCTGCTTGCTCTGCTCGTCCGCCACATCGAGGTGCGATTGCGCCTGCCGCAACGCCGTCAGGTGCCGTTCGCGCGCCAGGAAAGTGCCTTCGTTGCCGGATTGCCAGCCCACCAGCCGCAGCAGCTCCTTGCGCAGCAGTTCAATGCCCGCGCCGTTACGCGCGGAGATCCAGATCTCGGTGGGATTCGGCCCGTTGGCAGCCACCACGTGTGGGCGGTTGCCGTGGAACATCACGCCGCCGACCGTCGGGGCGACGTCGATCTTGTTGACCACGCGCACGATCGGCGCGCCCGGCGGCAACTGGCCGCTCAGGCGGTCGTCGATGGCATCGTCGATCTCCGACAGGCCGTGGCGCAGGTAATCGGTCGCATCGACCAGATGCAGCACGACGTCGCGCGCCGGATTGCCTCCCACGTGCGTTCGATGCCGATGCGCTCGACTTCGTCTGTGGTTTCTTCGCGCAGCCCTGCCGTATCGATGATATGCAGCGGGATGCCTTCGATCTGGATGGTTTCCTTGACGCGGTCGCGCGTGGTCCCGGCGATCGGCGTGACGATGGCGAGTTCCGCGCCGGCCAGTGCGTTCAGCAGCGATGACTTGCCCACATTGGGCTGGCCCGCCAGCACCACCGACAGCCCTTCGCGCAACAGCGCGCCCTGCCGGGCCTGCGCAAGCACCTTGCCCAGGTCGCCGCGGATGGTGGCGAGCTGGCCGCGTGCGTCGGACGCTTCGAGGAAATCGATCTCTTCCTCGGGGAAATCCAGCGTTGCTTCCACCAGCATGCGCAGGTGAATGACCTTCTCGACCAGTGTGTGAATCGCGCTGGAAAACTCGCCTTCCATCGACCGCGCGGCGGAGCGCGCCGCGGCTTCGGTGCTGGCCTCGATCAGGTCGGCGACGGCCTCGGCCTGCGCCAGGTCGAGCTTGTCGTTGAGGAAGGCGCGGCGCGTGAACTCGCCGGGCTCGGCGAGGCGCAGGCCGATGTCATGACCGGCCTGCAGGCAGCGCGTCAGCAGCATCTGCATGACCACTGGGCCGCCATGGCCCTGGAGTTCCAGCACTTCTTCGCCGGTGTAGGAGTTCGGGCCCGGGAAGTACAGCGCCAGGCCGTGGTCGATGACCTTGCCCTCACCGTTCAGGAACGGCAGGTAGGTGGCATGGCGCGGCTTGAGCGCCTGGCCGCAGATGGCGTGCATGACCGGGCGCACATCAGGGCCCGACACGCGCACCACACCGATGCCGCCGCGTCCGGGAGCGGTGGCGATGGCGGCAATAGGAGGCAGGGATGCAGTCATGGCGCTATTGTCTCAGATCGATGGGATCGGGATCGGCGGCGTGCGCTACGCGGCGCACGGCACGGAAAAGCGGTGGAGCGGGCGCGTCTCAGCCTGCATCAGGCGCGGCGACTTGTTCCTGCTGCGGCACGCCGAGGCATTCGGACATCAGCCGGCGCGCAACGCTGTCATCGACCACGTTACCCAGCTTGCCCTGCCGCCTGACCAGCTTGTGAAGGAGCCGTTTGGTCTTGTGCGCCGGCAGCACCGGCGCAAGCGCCTCGATGGCGTAGCGCAGGCGCTTGCCAGCAATGCGCTGGCGATGCAGTGCCCGCAGGCCATCATGGCGCGCGGCATCGCTGCGCCGGCGCAGCGTCTTGCGTGCCTTGCGCACGCGCTTGCGGGCGAATGGCGCGAGGCAACCGGTGCCATCGTCGGTATGCACCGGCAGGTGCGCCACGTCGCGGTGCAGCGCAGGCAGCGCGTCGCCCCGGTATTGGTCGAGCCGGGCCAGCATGGCCTCGCGCGCACGCCGGCGGCGCGTGCGTGCCGTGTCGATCAGGGCATGCAGGAGCGAATCCCCGGGCTGGCATTCGAGCGCGGGCTGCAGGGTCTCGGCCAGAAATACGTCCCAGTCGCGCACGTCGCCAGCGGTGTCGGCCAGCGCGCGCAAATCGTGAGTCCAGCGCTGCGCGATGCCCTGCGGCAAGAGCGGGCCGAATATCCACAGGACTGCGCGCAGGTGGCGCACCGCCACGCGCAATGCATGCACATCCTCCACTTCGTCGCGCTCGAACAGCGTGGCAACGGAGTGGTCGACGCGGCGCAGCCCGGACTCGCCTAGTGCGGCGAATGCCGCGGCGGGGCGTGTCTTGCCGCGCAGCCTGGGGCGGGAGTCAGCATTCATGGAAGAAGGCCTCTTCGAGTTCGGCAGACGGGAGTGGCGCTGGTTCCAGTGTAGGTGATGAAGCACGCCGGCAAAGCTGCGATGCGCCGCAATCGCCCCATGGCGGATTGACAACATCGCCCCGTCGCGATGCAATGCGCGCACCGCCACCTACCGCGCGAGGGACATCATGTCGACCGAACAGGAACGGCTTTTGTTGCGTGAGACCATCGAGGCCGGTTTTCGCCAGGCCGCATTTGTCAGCGACGTCGGCATCACGCTCGTGGATTGCGGGCCGGGGTGGTGCGAATCGGGGCTGACTGTCACGCCGCGTCACTTCCAGCACGGCGGCGTGGTGCATGCGGGTGTGCAGGCGACCATGGCCGACCACACCGCCGGTGCTGCGGCCTCGACCATCCTGGAGGCGGGCCAGCATGTGGTGACCGCCGAGTTCAAGATCAACCTGCTGCGCGCCGTGCGCAGCGAACGCCTGCGCTGCCGCGCCGACGTGCTCAAGTCGGGCCGATCCATCATCGTGGTCGAGGCCGATATCTTTGCCGATGTGCACGGCGAACCCGTGCTGGTCAGCCGGCTCAATGCCACCATGAGCGTGCTCGACCTTGCCTGAACTGCAGCTGTCGAAGAGGAAGCCGGCCTGAGCCTCCCCGATGGTTTGCTCCCCTCTCCGCGCGCGGAGAGGGGCCGGGGGTGAGGGCAGGAGCTTCCACGAAGTCCGCGCCTTCACAATTGCCAGCGCCGGCCCTCTCCCCCAACCCCTCTCCCACTACGCGGGAGAGGGGAGCAAACAAGCGCTCGATTCGAGACGAACCTCAGCGCGTCGCCACAACAACAGGCGCGGGAACGGCAGCAACACCGATCCATCTGGCAACGCCGGATACGCCTTGCAATCTCCGCCTCGTACTGCGCCAGGTAAGCCACGCGCTCCGCATCATCCAGCGGCTGGATAAACGGCCGCAGGCCACTGCCCTTGAACCATTCCACGACAGCATTCGCGCCGCCTGCCAGCGGATGGTGATAGACCGTCAGCCACACATCCACGCGCGCACAGTGCGGGCGCAGCAGCTCGTAGTACCAGCGTGCCGAAGCCCGTGCCGCCCGGGCGTTGCTCGCAGCGGCCAGCTTTCCTGCCCACGGACCGTTCGCAGCGGTCTCGCGCATCAGCCGGTGCGCGGGTTCTTCCAGGTTGTCCGGCATCTGCACGGCCAGCGTGCCGCCGGGCGCCAGCTTCTGCACCAGCGCCGGAAACAGCGTGGCGTGATCCGGCACCCATTGCAGCACGGCATTGGCCAGGATCACATCATAGGGACCGGCATCGTTCCACGCCGTGATGTCCGCGACGTCGAACTGCACATCCGGCAGCCGCTTGCGCGCGGCATCGACCATGTCGTCGGAGCTGTCCAGGCCGATGACAGACGCACCCGGGAACCGCGACATCAGCACTTCGGTGGAATTGCCCGGCCCGCAACCGATATCCACCGCCGTGCGCACGATCTCGTTGGGAATCGCCGCAACAAGATCGCGGACCGGGCGCGTGCGTTCGTCTTCAAAGGCCACGTATTGGCGGGCGGACCAGCTCATGGATATCTCCTCGGAATCTGCGTACCGGCAGGCGCCGATACAAAAAAAAGCCCGGTGTCTCCACCGGGCTTTCACTAAACCTTCAGCATCTCGCGTGCTCAGCTCTTGGCGACCGCAGCGGTCTTGCCCTTGCCGAGCATCCGGTTGATCTGCCACTGCTGGGCGATCGACAGGATGTTGTTCACAACCCAGTACAGCACCAGGCCGCCGGAAGAAGAAGAACATGAACGAGAACACCAGCGGCATGATCATCATGACCTTGGCCTGCACGGGGTCCGGCGGGGTCGGGTTCAGCTTGGTCTGCAGGAACATCGACCCAGCCATGACGATCGGCAGGATGTAGAACGGATCCGGTACCGACAGGTCATGGATCCAGCCCAGCCACGGCGCACCGCGCATTTCCACCGACGACAGCAGCACCCAGTACAGCGCAATGAACACCGGGATCTGGATCACGATGGGCAGGCAGCCGCCGAGCGGGTTGACCTTCTCGGTCTTGTACAGCGCCATCATCTCCTGGTTCATCTTCTGCGGATCGCCCTTGTGGCGCTCGCGCATGGCCGTCATGCGCGGCTGCAGTTCCTTCATCTTGCCCATCGACTTGTAGCTGGCGGCCGACAGCGGGAAGAACACCAGCTTGATCAGCACGGTCAGCGCGATGATCGACCAGCCCCAGTTGTTCAGGAAGCCGTGCAGCTTTTCGAGCAGCCAGAACAGCGGCTTGGCCAGGATGGTCAGCCAGCCGTAGTCCTTCACCAGTTCCAGGCCCGGGGTGATCTTCTCGAGCATGCGCTCTTCCTGCGGGCCGGCGAACAGGCGCGCATCGGTCGTCACCGTGGCACCCGGGGCGATCTGGCCCAGCGGCTGCTGGATGCCCACGCGGTACAGGTTCGGGTCGATCTGCTGGACGTAGAAGCTGCGCTCCTTGCCGGCCTGCGGAATCCAGGCCGAGGCAAAGTAGTGCTGCACCATCGCCACCCAGCCACTGGTGGTGGCGGCAGGCGTGCTGGCCTTGCCCTTGGCGATGTCATCGAACGTGATCTTGTGGTACTTGTCCGCGTCCGTGTAGATGGCCGGGCCGGTGAAGGTGCTGTAGAACTGCGACTGCTCCACCTTGCTGCCGTCACGCGCCAGCTCCATGTACAGCGTCGGCGAGACCGGCGCGGTGCCCTCGTTGGTCACGGCAAAGCGCGTGTCCACGACGTAGCTGCCCTTGTGGAATACGTAAGTCTTCGCCAACTTCACGCCGTTCTTGTCGGCGGTCAGCGTGACTTCCAGCTTGTCGGCACCGTCCAGCGTGCGCGGGCCGGGCGTGGCCGTGAACACGGTGGTGTGGTTCGGCAGGTCGCCGCCGATCAGGCCCGAGCGTGCCAGGTAGGTGCGCGTGGTGTCGCGCTCGAACAGCACCACCGGCTTGCCGTCCTTCTCGTGCTCGTTGAGCAACTCCAGGCGCGACAGGATGCCGCCGGCGGTGTCGATCTCGGCGCGCACCTCGTCGGTGGTCACGATGATCTTTTCGCCAGTCGGCTGGGCGGCTGCCTGGGGCGCAGCACCCGGAGCACCCGGGGCGGCCGGCGCAGCGGCGCCAGCCGTCGCGTTGGCCTTGGGCACATCGCCCTGGGCGGCGCCGGCTGCGGGCGCGAGGCGGCCTGCTGCTGTGTCGCGCTCGGGAAGAACATCGACGCGTGGCCGTTGGCGCGCTGCCAGTTGTCGTAGAGCAGCACGAGGGCCATCGAGAAGATGACCCAGAGGATGGTGCGTTTGATATCCATGTCTCGCTGTGGTCGGAGAAATCAGGGTCTGGGGAGACGGACGGTGACAGGCCCGTGGCCCGTCGCAGGACGGGCAAACTTGCCCGTTTGTGCTGTTTCCGTTTCCGCACCCGGCACGGGATCATACCCGCCTTGTGTGAAAGGGTGGCAACGGCACAGCCGGCAAGCGGCCATCCAGCTGCCGCGCGCGGCGCCATGACGAATGACGGCCTCGCGGGCGTAGTCGGAGCAGGTCGGCCAGAAGCGGCACCGCGAGCCAGGTACGGGCTCAGAGCGATCTTGTAGATGCGCAGCAGGGCGAGCAGGATTCGCTTCATGGCTGGGAGCGGTCAGGCCGGAAGGCCCTTGGGCGGTTCTGGCGCGGCCGAAGGTGACGGCGGTGGCGGCAACGGCTTGGCGGCGACTTCCAGCAGGCTGGTCATCTCCGTCAGGCATGCCCGTCGGACCGCCGCGCGGCTGGTAATTCCGCGCGCGGAAACTTGGTCTGCAGCCGCAGCAGCACGTCGCGCCCGCCCAGCTGGTCTTGCCGCTGGCGGAACAGCTCGCGCGCCATGCGCTTGACCAGGTTGCGCTCGGCCGCGCGCGGTGCGAACTTCTTGCCCACCACAACGCCCAACCGGGCTTCAGGCCGGCCGTTGGCGCGCACATAGAGCACGAAGTGCGGACTGCGCCGCCGGGGCCGCAAAGCAAAAACGGATGAAAACTCATCCGTCTTTGTCAGCCTCGCGGCTTTGGGAAAGGCAAAGGTAGACACGCTTGGCAAAGCTAGCGGGAACACTGCACCCTGCGGCAAGCTACCGGCCATCCAATAGGCGAGGCGGTTGGCATGGACGGCGTTGTCACCGTCCAGACCGGTCGCCCGGCCCTTAGATTGCCAGGCGCTTGCGGCCCTTGGCGCGACGAGCGTTGATGACGGCACGGCCGCCACGGGTCTTCATGCGCACGCGGAAACCATGGGTGCGCTTGCGGCGGGTAACGGAAGGTTGGTAGGTACGTTTCATGTTGCACTCTCTGGTTGATCTGGCTAGCCCGCCTCCGGCCGGTGCCGGGGTGCCGTGGCCGCCGCGTATGGTTCGCATGGGGTTGCCGCGCGCGGTTAACGCTGGGCGTATACCGGCAAGGTCACGACGTTCTGGTTCTGTCTTGGTGCCGGCCCTGAAGCCGGCCAGCGCGAAGAGCATAGGTATACCTATATCTGAAGGCGCAGACGGCACGGACAGGCCAGACCCGGCGATGCGCATACGAGATCCCCTGCCGCATCGCAGAACCCGCCATTTAAACGATTTTCCGCGCGAGTGTCAAGGCTTCTTCATGTGGGCGAGGACACAATCGCGACACCATTCTGTAAACGGCCGTGCGCCATTGTCCACAACAGCCTGTTAACAAGTTTGCGTGCTCATATAGGCACTGCACAAGGCCGCCGGATGGGCCGAAGTCCCTGTTTCCGCTGGTTTTTCCGGCGTTGCAGCATGCCGGAAACCGCGCCCCTGCTCGGGTTGTGCACAGCAATCCACTGAATTTGCACAAGTTGTCCACAGACTTATCCTTTGTGGATAACTTAAGGCCGGGGGTACAATCCCGGTCCAATCACAACACCGGCTGCGTGGCGCAGGCGCATCCCGGGCTTCCCCCCAAGTTTTTGCAGGTCGACGCGGCAGACCGTATACATCGACGTATACGTCAGTCGATGTCGGCGCCGCAGGCATGGGTACGAGGAAGGCCGGGCTGGCGAGGCGCGACAGCAGCCAGTGGCGCACCCTGGGGATGCGCTAACTCAACAAAAACAATGCAAGACTTCTGGCAGGCGGCAGCCGCGCAGCTCGAGCGCGAACTGACGCCGCAACAGTTCAAAACCTGGATCAAGCCGTTGGCGCCCGTCGGTTTCGACGAAGACGCGCTGACGCTGCGCATTGCCGCGCCGAACCGGTTCAAGCTGGATTGGGTCAAGAGCCAGTTTTCGGGGCGTATTACTGCCCTTGCCTGCGAATATTGGGAAGCGCAGGTCAGTGTTCACTTTGTCCTGGATCCCGCTGCGTCGGGCCGTGCGGCGGCTTATGCGCAACCGCCGGCAGCCGGCATGGGCGGCCAGCCGGGCATGATGCCGGCGCCGCGGCGGACGGTCACGCAGCACCGGGTACGGGCATGCAGGGCTATCCCGGCGGCCAGCGATGGGCCAGCAATTCGCGCAGCCCGGCATGCAGCCGGGCTATGGCGAGTTCCAGGCGGCCCACGGCCAGCCCGGTTTCCCGCCGGCCCAGGCGTCCTACCCCGGCCATCCGCTGCAGGGCGGCTCGCGCCCGCGGCCTGCGCCCGGTGCGCAGCACGGTGGGGACATGGGCGAGATCGACGTGGTCCAGATGGACCCGTCCGAAGCCGCTGCCCGCTCCTACCGTGCGCAACAGCAGCAACCGCCCATGCAGTCGGGCCCGGCCATGCACCACGCCCGGCCGGTGCGCAGCCCGGCCAGCCCAGCCAGGCCAGCGATACGGTGCATGAGCGCTCGCGCCTGAACCCGATCCTGACGTTCGACAACTTCGTCACCGGTAAAGCCAACCAGCTGGCGCGCGCTGCAGCCATCCAGGTGGCCAACAACCCGGGCAAGTCCTACAACCCGCTGTATCTCTATGGCGGCGTGGGCCTGGGTAAGACGCACTTGATTCACGCCATCGGCAATTTCATGCTGCTGGAGAACCCGCGCGCGCGCATCCGCTATATCCACGCTGAACAGTACGTGTCCGATGTGGTGAAGGCCTACCAGCGCAAGGCGTTCGACGAGTTCAAGCGTTACTACCACTCGCTCGACCTGTTGCTGATCGATGATATTCAGTTCTTCTCCGGCAAGAACCGCACGCAGGAAGAGTTCTTCTACGCGTTCGAAGCACTGATCGCCAACCGGGCGCAGGTGATCATCACCAGCGATACCTACCCGAAGGAAATCTCCGGCATCGACGACCGCCTGATCTCGCGCTTCGACTCCGGCCTGACCGTGGCCATCGAGCCGCCCGAGCTGGAAATGCGCGTGGCGATTCTGATGAAGAAGGCCGCAGCCGAGAGCGTGAGCGTGCCAGAGGAAGTCGCTTTCTTCGTCGCCAAGCACCTGCGTTCCAACGTGCGTGAGCTCGAAGGCGCGCTGCGCAAGATCCTGGCGTTCAGCAACTTCCACGGCCGCGACATCACCATCGAGGTGACGCGTGAGGCGCTGAAGGACCTGCTTACGGTGCAGAACCGTCAGATTTCGGTCGAGAACATTCAGAAAACCTGCGCGGATTTCTACAACATCAAGGTCGCTGACATGTACTCGAAAAAGCGGCCTGCGAACATTGCAAGGCCGCGCCAGATCGCGATGTACCTGGCCAAGGAACTCACGCAGAAGAGCCTGCCCGAAATCGGCGAGCTGTTCGGCGGCCGCGATCACACCACCGTGCTGCACGCGGTGCGCAAGATCGCCGACGAGCGCAGCAAGGACGCGCAGCTCAACCACGAGCTGCACGTTCTGGAACAGACGCTCAAGGGTTGAGTTTGGGCGGATGCCGGCCCGGGAAACCGGGTCGGACGGATTTTGATGGGCCGGCCGACGAGGCTGGCATACTGTAGGTTCGGCGTCACTGGAGAGGTCTCCGGGGCGCTGTTAAATAACATCGGCCCAGCCGCAGCCGTGTGCAGTGTCAGCCACAGAATAAGGCTTTGCGGTGAGTCGGGACGGAATGCGGAAAGTGCGGTAGAAAGTGCGCAGCGAGCATCGTGGCTTTTTGTGCACAGACCCCACTTCCCGCGGTTTCGCCCCGCTTCACCGCAGCGGCTTATCCTTGGTACAATGGCATATTAACTCCTTGATTTCTAAGTGAATTGGAGTTGCTGGAGTTTGCGGTCGCCGACGACAAACGACGAAGGATAAATTCAATGCAATTGGTCAAAACCTCGCGAGACAATCTGCTGCGTCCGCTGCAAATCGTGAGCGGCATCGTGGAGCGCCGCCACACCCTCCCGATCCTGGCCAACCTGCTGATTCGCAAGTCGGGCTCGAACGTATCCTTCCTCTCGACCGACATCGAGATCCAGATCACCACGCACGCCGAATGCGGCGTGGGCAATGACAGCGTGGCCACCACCGTGGCCGCACGCAAGCTGCTCGACATCCTGCGCGCCATGCCCGACGGCGACGTCGCCCTGTCGCTCAACGACAAGCGCATGACGGTGCAATCCGGCAAGAGCCGCTTCGCACTGCAGACGCTGGCCGCTGAAGAATTCCCGACCGTTGCCGAAGCCAGCGAATTCAACGCCAGCGTCTCGCTGCCGCAGAAGACGTTCAAGCACCTGCTGGCGATGGTCCACTTCGCCATGGCGCAGCAAGACATCCGTTATTACCTGAACGGCATGCTGCTCGTCGTCGATGGCAAGAAGGTCATGGCAGTCGCCACCGACGGCCACCGCCTGGCCTACTGCGGCGTGGAGCTGGACACCGAAGCAGCCGGTATGGGCGCGCGCCAGGAAGTCATCATCCCGCGCAAGACCATCCTGGAACTGCAACGCCTGCTCGAAGACAACGACGATCCCGTGCAGGTGCAGCTCGCCGCCAACCAGGTCAAGTTCAGCTTCGCCAATATCGAGTTGATCTCCAAGTTGGTGGAAGGCAAGTTCCCCGACTTCAATCGCGTCATTCCCAAGGGCTACAAGAACGCCTTTGCCATTGACCGCGTGAAGCTGCAGCAGGCGCTGCAACGCACCGCCATCCTGACGACCGACAAGTTCAAGGGCGTGCGCTGCATTCTGGACACGCACTTGCTGAAGATCAGCTCCACCAACGCCGATCAGGAAGAGGCGCAGGAAGAGCTGGAACTCGATTACTCGGGCGACGCGCTCGACATCGGCTTCAACGTGACCTACCTGCTCGACGTCCTCGCCAACCTGAAGAGCGAGCAAGTACAGGTCAGCCTCGGCGACTCGAATTCGAGCGCGCTGATCACCGTGCCGGAAGACGACAACTTCAAGTACGTCGTCATGCCGATGCGCATCTGATGATCCGGTAACAGGACTCGCAGACAACGATATACCGGAGCAGCAAACGGCACGCTACGACACCCGAAACAATACGGGCAGTCTCTTCGCAGCAGGGGCAGGATCGAAATCGATCCGCCCCTTTTGCCGTTTTTAGTAACCCGCCATGCGGAACACCAACGCCCTGCCTCAGTGCCGGCGCGGCCAGGTTTTCGCACAGCCGTTGAGTAGAAAGACATGACCGAACAGCAGAACCCGCAACAGGAAAACAGCTACGGAGCCTCTTCGATCCAGATCCTGGAAGGCCTGGAGGCGGTACGCAAGCGTCCGGGCATGTACATCGGCGACACCTCCGACGGCACCGGCCTGCATCACCTTGTGTTCGAGGTGCTGGACAACTCCATCGACGAAGCGCTGGCCGGCTACTGCACCGAGATCGCGGTCACCATCCACAGCGACAACTCGATCTCCATCGTCGACAACGGCCGCGGCATTCCGCCCCTGGTCAAGTTCGACGACAAGCACGAACCCAAGCGCAGCGCGGCGGAAATCGCCATGACCGAGCTGCACGCCGGCGGCAAGTTCAACCAGAACAGCTACAAGGTGTCCGGCGGCCTGCACGGCGTGGGCGTGTCCTGCGTGAACGCGCTGTCCAAGTGGCTGCGCCTGACCGTGCGCCGTGACGGCAAGGTCCACCTGATCGAATTCGCCCGCGGCGACGTGCAGAACCGTATCGTCGAAACCGTCAACGGCCCGGACGGCCAGCCGGTCGAAGTGTCCCCGATGAAGATCATCGGCGACACCGACAAGCGCGGCACCGAAGTCCACTTCCTGGCCGACGAAGAGATCTTCACCCTCGTCGAGTTCCATTACGAGATTCTCTCCAAGCGCATCCGCGAGCTCTCGTTCCTGAACAACGGCGTCCACATCAAGCTGGTCGACCAGCGCACCGGCAAGGAAGAAGACTTTGCCTTCTCCGGCGGCGTGAAGGGCTTTGTCGAATACATCAACCGCTCCAAGAGCGTGCTGCACCCGAACATCTTCTACGCCAATACCGAGAAAGACGGCATTGCCGTGGAAGTGGCCATGCAGTGGAATGATGGCTACAACGAGCAGGTGCTCTGCTTCACCAACAACATCCCGCAGCGTGACGGCGGCACCCACCTGACCGGCCTGCGCGCCGCGATGACGCGCGTCATCAACAAGTACATCGAAGAAAACGAAGTCGCCAAGAAAGCCAAGGTAGAAACCACCGGCGACGACATGCGCGAAGGCCTGTCCTGCGTGCTCTCCGTCAAGGTGCCCGAGCCCAAGTTCAGCTCGCAGACCAAGGACAAGCTGGTCTCGTCCGAAGTGCGCCTGCCGGTGGAAGAACTCGTCGGCAAGGCCCTGAGCGACTTCCTGCTGGAAACCCCCGGCGACGCCAAGATCATCTGCGGCAAGATCGTCGACGCCGCCCGCGCGCGCGAAGCCGCCCGCAAGGCCCGCGAAATGACGCGCCGCAAAGGCTTGATGGACGGCATGGGCCTGCCCGGCAAGCTGGCCGACTGCCAGGAAAAAGACCCGGCCCTGTCCGAACTCTTCCTGGTGGAGGGTGACTCCGCAGGCGGCTCCGCCAAGCAGGGCCGCGACCGTAAGTTCCAGGCCATCCTGCCGCTCAAGGGCAAGATCCTGAACGTCGAGCGCGCGCGCTTCGACAAGATGCTCTCCAGCCAGGAAGTGCTCACGCTCATCACCGCGCTGGGCACCGGCATCGGCAAGGAAGACTACAACCTGGACAAGCTGCGCTACCACCGCATCATCATCATGACCGACGCGGACGTGGACGGCTCGCACATCCGCACGCTGCTGCTGACGTTCTTCTACCGCCAGATGCCCGACATCATCGAGCGCGGCTACGTGTACATCGCCCAGCCGCCGCTCTACAAGATCAAGCACGGCAAGGAAGAGCGCTACATCAAGGACGATGTGGAGCTCAACGCTACCTGCTCAAGCTGGCCATGGAAAAGGCCGTGCTGGTGCGCCCGGATGGCACGGAGATCAACGGCGATGCGCTGACCGAGCTGGCGCGCCAGTACCAGCTCACGGAAGGCGTGATCGGCCGTCTGTCACGCATCGTGGATACGGATGCGCTGCGCGCGATTGCTGATGGCGTGACGCTGGACCTGGACAGCGCGCCGGCGGCCGAGGCTTCGGCCGTGGCGCTGAAGACCAAGCTCGCGGAGATGCATGCCAAGACGCTGCTCGGCGCTGCCGTCAACGACGATGGCACGGCGGATGTGTATGCCCAGTTCGACGAAAAGACCGACAAGCATCGCCTGATGATTGCGCGTCGTCATCACGGCAACGTGCGGCTGTCGCACCTGGATGCGGACTTTGTCCACGGAGCGGATTATGCGGCGCTGTCCAATGCGGCCAAGACGTTCCAGGGGCTGACGCCTGAGGGGACCAAGGTGCAGCGCGGGGAAGGGGACAAGCTGAGGGATCAGACTGTCAATGACTTCCATGGGGCGATGCAGTGGCTGCTTTCTGAGGCGGAGCGCGGCGTGTCCCGTCAGCGCTATAAGGGTCTTGGTGAAATGAACCCGGAGCAGCTGTTTGAGACGACGCTCGACGTTACCCAACGCCGTCTGCTGAAGGTGCAGATTGAGGATGCTATTGCGGCGGATCAGATCTTTACCACCCTTATGGGGGATGAGGTGGAGCCGCGAAGGAACTTTATTGAATCCAATGCGTTGGTGGCGCGGAATATTGATGTTTAATCGCGTGTAGCAGGACGGAATTCGTGACAAATGCTGCCCCAATTAGTGGCAAACTTGCCATTGTGTGAGTTTTTTCTCACAAGTTGGGCGGGCCCGCCCCAACTTGTGAGACGTGGATAGTCCGGGGGACTGACTCATTTCGGACGGATCATCCCACTGGGTAACAGCCGCAAGGGGTCGAAGTTAATGATGCCGCACAGGTCCGAAGTCGTCGGGCTGGATCGAAGGTCGCAAGCTATGGCGCCAATGCCATAATCAATGCGCGATGTGATGAACTCCATTTCAATGAGACAAAATGGTGGATGTTCGTTTGGAGGTCGGCGCTTTCGTGCGGATAAGCGAGCGCCCTTATGCAGGTTGGGGGAACAGGAAATTTGTTGGGGCGGCGGCGGGGACGGGCCGAGTACAGTATTTTGATGCTCCTGGCGCAGAAGCGGCGCAAGTCGTCGAATGTCCGCTGGCTCAGATCAAGGCTGTCACACTACCTGTGCAGACTCGGGTATATCGGCGGCACGCATCTGGCCGTTGGCAAGCGGGAAGGGTTCTGGAGGACGACCGCAATTCTCTCTTCGTCCAATTCCCGAATGGGGAGTCGATCAATGTAGATGCGGCCGATTTACAGGTCAGATGGAATCGTCCACTTCAAGACCCACTGCCTTTGTTGGTCAGCGAGGCAACCGAGACTCCTTTTCTCTCCGACGCCCGCAGTGCATTCATTCGTCAGGTCGCGCTCCAGTACACGGCGGCCTCGGGCATCACGGCAGCGCTATCGTCAAGCATTGAGCTTGTCGACTACCAGTTCGAGGTCGTGCGCCGGGTGCTGACCGATCCGGTACAGCGTTACTTGCTCGCTGATGAAGTGGGACTGGGCAAAACCATCGAAGCCGGCGTGATCCTCCGGCAGTACTTTCTGGATGCGCCAGAAAGTGCTCATGCTGTTGTTCTGGCACCCGCGGCGCTTGTTCCGCAGTGGCGCGAAGAGTTGTCGGCCAGATTCGGCCTGGGCGACTCGCTGGGCGACTTTCTTCACGTCATCTGTTGCGATGATCTGGAGACGCTGGAGGAAGAACTGCCCAAAACCGGCATGCTCGTCGTCGACGAAGCCCACCACCTGTCTCGTCAGGTGAACGAGAGTCAAAACGCGCTTTACGGTCTGCTGCAGGCTCACGCACAACGGATACCCCGCCTCCTCCTCCTTTCCGCAACTCCGGTTCTTTCCGATCCTGAAGGTTTCCTGCGTGTCCTGCACCTGCTCGATCCGATCACCTTTCCGCTCAACGATCTTGATGGCTTCCAGCGCCGCATTGCAACGCGCCAGGTTATCGCAGAAGTGGTCGCAGCGCTGGTCCCGGAGAACCTCTGGGGCTTGCCGGTCGAGCTCGATCGGCTGAAGGAAGCCTATGGGGACAACCATATCCTGATGGAAAAGGTCGATGCGTTGCGTGCTGTCATCGACACCTTTCCGGACGAGCAGGACGAGCATTACACAGCCGCGCTTTCCGGATTGAAAACACATCTTATCGAAGCCTACCGCTTGCACCGCAGGCTTCTGCGCAATCGCCGCGCGGCGGTGCAATGGGCGACGCCAAGGCGTGCCGGCCTGAAGCGCGTGTCCTTCCATGGCGAAGGAACTGAGCGATGGCGGCGCCGGATCGAAGAGCTGCGCCAGTGCTTGAGCAATCTGGAGACACTGCCTGATTCGTTGCGATCCGCCCTGCTGGAATGCGCTATCAACGCGCGTCAGGCCACCAGCTTCCTCGCGCTGCTTGAACTGCACGAGATGCATGACGAGCCGCGCGCAACACTGCGGCGGCGCTAGACAGTAGTGCGGCGCGAATGCGCGAGGGCCACGAGCGCTTCGACGCGCTGGCAAACCTGGTCAAGCACGTACTTGGAATGCCCGCCGCCCAGGTGGTTGTGTTCTGTAGTCAGCGGGCGGATGCCGACCGGGCGGCATCGCTTCTGCGGGGAATGTTCGGCGAGCAGGTGGTCCGGCACCAAGTGTTGACGGAGTTCGAGGGGGATGCCGATACGCCGCTACCATGGCAGAGTTTCCTCTCGGCACCCCAGAAGGTTCGCGTCCTGGTGTGCGATGCCAGCGCCGAGGAGGGCGTCAATCTGCACGGTGGCAAGAAGATCGCTATTCACTTCGATATGCCGGCGTCGCCCAATCGGTGCGAGCAACGCCTGGGGCGCCTCGACCGTTTTGGTACGGGCGACCCCATTGCTTCCTATGTCTTGCAGGACGAAGGCAATCCGGACGAGATGGCTTGGATTGATACGCTCGATACAGGATGGCAACTGTTCGATCGCTCCGTGGCAAGCCTACAGTATCTGATCGAATCCGCAGCGCAGAAGTTGTCGGAGGATTGGCTTCTGGAAGGAACGGACGCTATACGGAGTCATCTCGCGTCGCTTGCCGGACCGGAGGGGCGCGTTCAACGTGAACTCAGGCAGATCGACCAGCAGGACGCGCTGGACGCCTTGAGCGAGCAGGAATCCGACGCGTTCGATCTTCTGACGGAACGGGATCAGGCCTGGCGCGAATGGAGATCGGCTTTCAAGGGCTTCGCGCTCGAGGGGCTGAGATTCCAGGCGCACTGGGAGAGGCAGAGGCCTGTCAATGATGACGCTGATGAACCCTTCAGGGTTGGCTACGTGCCTTCGGGCAGTGGAAGCGGGACGCTCATCCCGCTTGGCGGCTATATCAGCGCGTTCCTTCAGAGCATCGATTTGAATGCACCCAACGGCAGTTCGCGGTCGCCCATGACATACCGGTACGTCTTTCGGCGGCAGAATGCACTGACCCGGACTGCGCGCGCTCAAGGCGTTCGCGTGCTCCGGATCGGGGATTCGTTCGTTGCTGCGCTCGAGCAGTTCAGCGCGCAGGACGATCGCGGACGCGCATTTGCCATGTGGCGAGTCGATCGCAACTATGACGTGAAGGATCCGAGCGGCGCTGACCTGTATTTCCGGTTCGACTTCGTCATTCGCCCGGCTCTGACCGCGCCTAACCAGGACGACAGCGAAGGCGAAGCACTCGACATGACGAAGCGTGCGCTCCTGCGCCAGTCGCAAGGGTACTTTCCCCCACTATTCGTCCGCATATGGGTGGACGGTACGGGTGCGGTCATGCCCGAGCCAACGGACCTTCTGGCCGCGCCGTATGACGACAACTGGAAAAATGACCGCCGTGATTTCAACCTGAATCCGCAGAGGTGGCGCAATTTGCCGACCTCTGTTCAATCAACTTGGATGCGCAACTGGTCGACGCTCTGCAGCGAGGCGCGCAGGCAGGCGGAAGCGGCGGCCCTGCAATCAACGGCCTGCGAGCAGCAGGTAGACCGAGCCCTCAAGGCGCTGGATCAAGAATTCCGGATGCGGCGGGCGCAAGCGGAGTCGCGTCTGGCGCGGCTCGACGGTGCGCAGCGGCGGCAGGCGCTCGACGAGATGTCGGCCGACGATGCGCTCCACGCAACTGTGTGCAACGCACTCGCCAGGCCGGTACTGCATCTCGATGTCGCCGGCGCGATATTTCTTTCTTCCGGGGGCTTGTCCGAGTCATGACCCGTCGATCGTTTGGCGATTCGGAACTCCGGGAATGTCTCGCGGACTGGTCGGTAGCCCCGAACATCCTAGAAGCGTACGGTGCGACGCCGCTCTTGGAGCGTCTGCGTCAGGCGCTATCGAGGTATGCAGGAACGCAGCCTCCTCGATCGCACATCGCTCTGGTCGCACTGATCCGGCAGTGGATGCTGTTTCAAACTGTGGGAGGCGGAGGGAGATGGCTTGCCATACCGAAGGGCCCGGCGTGGCCGGATAGCCGGACCTGGGAGGATGCGGGCTTCCAGGTGGCGTCATTCGACGGCCGACTCGAGATCCTGGCGTCGAAACCACGAATGAAGTGGCTTGGCGAACAGAGCGATCTGTTCGATGACGCGTTCGATCACGTCCAGGCGCTGGTGCAAAACCAACTCCCAGCCGAATCGATTGTCGTCGACCTGCTCGGCGTGTCGTCCTTTACGGGCGATGGCCAGCGAGAGGCGGTTCGCAGCCTGATCCACATGCCACCGGACATGACGCTTATCGCGGCGCTGCCCACGGGAAGCGGGAAGTCACTGCTTGCGCAACTGCCACCACTTCTGAATGGCCAGGGGCACTTGGTGCTGGCAATAGTTCCGACGGTAGCGCTGGCCATCGACCAGGGGCGTCGCATGGTGGAGTTATTCAGGCGACGGCAGCCGGATTGGGAGGAGCATCCGCTCGCCTATCACGGCGATCTCAAGCCGGAGGAGCGGTCCAGTGTCTTTCAGGCGGTGCGCAACGGCACGCAGAGGGTGATCTTTACGTCCCCAGAAGCCGCAACTGGATCGCTTCGCGCGCTGCTGGAAGAATGCGCGAAATCGGGCGGGCTTACGCACATCATCGTCGACGAAGCTCACCTCGTAGCCTCCTGGGGGAGCGGGTTCAGGCCCGCGTTCCAGTTGCTTCCCGCTTTGATCGCCCGGCTGCGCGCGATGACGCCGCGTGCCATTCGCGTCGCACTCGCCTCTGCCACGATCACCCAGCACACTCTGAAGGTCTTGCAGCAGCAATTTGGACCTCCCGAGAAAACCACGCTTATCTCCGGCATCTATCTCCGACCGGAACCGCGCTACGCCACCCACTTTTGCACGACGCTGCAGGAGAAGCAGAAGTGTGTCGTCGAAGCGCTGAAAGTCGCGCCCCGGCCGTTCATCCTTTATGTCACGCGTCCGGCGGAAGCGGAAGATTGGCTCCACTTACTGCGAGAAGAGGGGTTCCAGCGGATCGAGCAGTTTACCGGCGAGACGCGGGCCGGAGAGCGCAAGGCACTCCTTGAACGATGGGGAAGGAACGAGTTCGACGGCATGATTGCAACGTCGGCCTTTGGATTGGGGGTTGACAAGAGCGATGTGCGGACAATCGTCCATGCGACGTTTCCGGAATCGCTCGACCGGTTCTACCAGGAAGTGGGCCGCAGCGGCCGCGACGGCGTCGCGTCGGCAAGTCTGCTGCTTTACACGAGCGAAGACATGCGACAGGCACTGCGCATGGCGGGAACGCGTTACATCGGAAATGAACTCGGGTTCGAGCGCTGGACGACTATGATCGACCAACCGCTCTTCCACTCAGCCGAGACTGGTGAAATCTGGATCGATCTGCATCGCTTGAGGCCGCAACTTAATATTCGCGGCAGATCGAATCTCATCTGGAATCTCCGCACTCTCACCTTGATGGCCGCGGCAGGTCTGATCGAAGTCACGGCGCTCAGCGCAACTCGGCCGGATGCCTTCGGAAAGACAGAGGGCGACCTTAAGGAAACCGACACGGCAATCGCTTATGCTGCCGTCCGTATTCCGAGTGGTGATCACCGAGCGAAGCCGTTCTTCGAGGCTAGGATGCACGGTGCCAGAGCGGAATCCAGACGCGCTACCCATCTGGCTTTCCAACTCATGGCGGCGATCGCGCGCAATGAACGCCCGGTCGAGGATGCGTTGAAGGAGCTCTACAGGCTGGCCTTGCCCAACGCGTGGGGGCCGGTTCGCGCCTATTGCGGGGGCTGTCGGTCACATTGGGGCGAACGATCGACGGAGCCCGTCATGGTCGCGCCTTTCGTTGGCCGTCTGACCTGCTTTGCGGCACGCCCGGTCCCAAGTGAGGTCCTGCGAGCGACGCCACGCACGCTCTCGAACCTGGCCTTCGTCGTGGTGGATGACGTCCAGCGATTGTTGTGGCCGCCGGGGTCTGCCTTGATTGATGCGCTGGTAAGTCGGTTGCGTCCCCACACAATCGCAATGGCGCGCGAGACGTCGCGAGACCTGGTGGATGCGATGCGCATGAGGCTGCGACGCTTGCATTCCGATGCGTTCGTCGACACGTACAGCATCGCTGCGCCGGACTGCCTGGCGGGGGGAGCAAACGAGGTCAGGATGATTATCTGGTCGTCAGAGACGGTACCGCCGTCCGTGAATACATTGTTGAGAAACTCGCCCTGTGCCATGACCGTGATGATTATTCCCCGTGTGACCCGAGATCCGGAGCGTCCGGATCGGCTGTGGTCGAGCGTTCTAACGCATGCCGATGAAGAATTCGTCGTTCGAGCACTAAGAACATGAGTCTTTTGAACATCACGAACGATGGCTTGCCCAATATCCTGGTGCAACTACATGCGGCGGTGCTCCGCGTCAGCAAGCCCATTCCGAAGGATGAGTTGCTCGACACCGTGGCACCGTTGACTGTCGTGGAAGATGGGGCGAGGCAGGCTCGGCAGACGTTGACCCGATGGACGCAACTCGGCTTGTTCCAGGAGACCAACGACGGTGCGATAGCGGTGAACGAGCGCCCTCAAGGCCGCCTGCGGAGTCCGCAGGAAATGCATGCATTCACGCGTCGTGCCGCTTGTGCGCGCGTTCTTGCGAAGGAGAACAATCCAGACTTCTGGGCGCTGGAAGGCGCGTTGGCCGCCGACTTGACCCGTGGTCTCGCCTGGATGCTGGCCCAGGACATATATCGCACGGACTTCGGAAAATTCGAAGCGCAGGAGTCGCGGCAGATACGCGATGAAAATCGATGGCTCTTGCGCAATGGTACGCGGCGTACAGGCCTGCAGTACTGGGCGCGCTTCCTCGGATTCAGTCAGCAGCCCTTTGCGGACATCGATCCGACCGTTGCGGTGCGCGATGTCTTACCAAAGGTGCTGGAGGAGGGCGAAGACATTGACGCCGCCGGATTCCTCGATCGGCTGGCTGGCGCATTGCCAGTCGTCGACAAAGGGGCTTGGCAGCAAGAGATGGTCGCGGCCCTCGATCCCAATGCGCTTGCCAGATTGAGGCAAGGGCAACTATCCACTGCGTTGTCGCGTGCTCTGCTCAATCTTAGGGAATCCGGCGAATTGCAGTTGCAGCGCAGGGCAGATGTGGGCAGTTCCATCGTCCTGACGGGCGTGCAAGGTATCCGCACGGACCTGGAGTTTCATTGGATCGCAAGACCAAAGGCAGGAGGCAGCGATGACCGAGTTGATCGCATACTGGCCGACTACAGAGCATGTTGCGGAATGTCTGCGGACGGAGGCCGAGACCGTCGACCAGGCCCTTCTCCTTGCCGTACACTTGCCGATCACGCTGAAGCGGAGGTCCGCCCAGGCCGGCGTCGAGCAAGACGCGACCGAAAGCGATCTGCTGGAGGCGCTGTTGCGTCCGGCCGACGATGGCAGTGCGGTCCTCATCGCCGTAACGGGCGCGTCGGAGTCGGCAAGTCGCACATGGTTCGCTGGCTGGGCGCGCAACTGGATCGCCATCCGCAGCGGTCCGGCATGGTCGTGGTCTCCATTCCCAAGACGGCGAGCCTCCGACGTGTCGTGGAGCTGATTCTCGAGCCACTCGGAGGCCAGCAGTACGCAGCGCTGAGGGAGGGCCTTGGTCAGGTAGTGGAGGCACTGGACCCGCAGTTGGCGGCCGAACTCCTGGCAATTGCCCTGGCGGAGGAACTCGGGCCCCATGCGAAACGGATGGAAGAGGAAGCGCGTGCAAACCGCGACTTGACCCAAGGGCCTCGCATCCGGGCGGCCCAACATCTGCGCGAACTCATGCGCGACCCGGACATCCGGGATCTCTGGTTCAGGAACGTGCTGTTGCGCATCGTCGACGCCAGCATCGGCGGAACGGCCAATCCGGCGCACCGGCAATTTCAGGCGTCCGACTTCGAGGCGCCGGATGCAGTCGCCAGTACTGACCTACGTATCGTGGTAAATCACGCGCTGGCATTTCTGGCGAGTGCGAACGGTGTCAACCGTTCGATGGCCGCAGAGGTGCTTCAGGAAGTCTTGGATCCGGCTTTGCGGACCATCTTCCGGTTCACGGAGGCATTGCAGCATCGGACCATCCAGGAAGTCGTCAACGATATCCGCAGACAGTTGCTTGTCGACGGCAAGGAACTGGTCCTGCTGATCGAGGACCTCGCGGCCCTTTCCGGCATTCAACAGCCCTTGCTTGACATCATGATCGCCGAAAGCGATGAGCAGGGCGTGCGGGTACGCGCACCCATCCGTACGGCCGTGGCGGTCACCGACGGCTTCCTCGCGGGCCGCAGACGGTGCTTACACGCGCAAGAGAACAGTGGGTGGTGCCGAGCGAGGGGATCGACGAGGATGCCGTTGCGAAACTACTTGTCGAACTCGCGGGCCGCTACCTCAACGCTGCCCGCTGGGGCGTCGCGCGCCTGCGGACGGAGTTTGCGGGCGCAGCCCTCGATCTCAACAACCTCTATTCCTGGGTGCCGAAGTACGCCCCACTTCTCGACGCGGATTCATCGGATGTGCTCGACGCATTTGGCAATAGCGAGTTGGGCTACAGCCTATTTCCGTTCAACGCGGTCGCGGTTCGCTCCCTTGCCGCGACCGTCCTGAAAGTCGGCAGTGCGTGGACGTTCAACCCACGGGCGTTTATCAACGAGGTACTCACTAACACACTGAATCAGCGTTTTGCTTTCGAGGCGGGCGCGTTCCCGCCGGCTAACTTCCGAAGCCCCAAGCTGCCTTCCGAAGTGAGCGTGTCGCTGCAGTATCTCGGTCTCCCGCAGGCGCAGTTAGAAAGAGTGAAGTCGGCGCTGTTTCACTGGGGTGGCAACCCTCCTTCGCTTGCTGTGGCGCAACAGGTGCCTCGTGAAGTGTTTGACGCCTTTTCCGTCCCCTGGCCGTTCGAAGCTGGAGTGCAGAGGCCGACAGAGCGCCCGGCGACAACGGGGGAGGGCGGGAAAGTTTCCGCGACAACTGCTACGCCCCCCGAAAACCAGCGCCAGGAAGTGACGCCGGGCGACAGCGGAAGTCGTCCGGTAGTATCGGAACAGCCGCAGGCCGAATCCGCGGAGCCCGCCAGTCCTTACGCGCAGGCAATCGAAGCCTGGACGCACGAGGTACGCTTGATCAATGACGTGTCGCGGAGAACGCGCACGCTCTTGGCGGCTGCACTCACGCAGCGCTTGGACTTTGACGACTGGTGCCTGCACGGTCAGAAAGTGGAGCCTGGTTGGTTCTGGATGCCGCCAGCAAGCAGTATTGGCAACCCGGCGCGTGAGCCGATGATCCAACTCTCTCCACCCGAAAGCCATATTTCACCTCGGGTCATCGCCGGCCTTAAGGCCTTGGATCGGTGGGACATCAACGGTAGATCCTGGAGCTATGCCAACGCGGAAAACGACTACGCGGCTGCCAGCGCGTTGCTCGGGGATCTTGAAGGGAAGGTTCTCGACTTGATGCTCGGCGAGGCAGTACGGGATACCGGCATTGCGACGCTGGCCTTACATCGCCAGAACCTACTGCTGGGCATCACGAACCGACCAGAAAATCCCAGCCTGAAGGACCTCTTTTCCCCGGTCCCTAAGGATATGAACGTCGTGGAGGATTCGCTGGAAAGCGCCGGACGCCGCGCACTCGATCTGCGCCGTCGCGCGACGGGCGGCCGAACCGAACTTCAGGAGCGACTCAGGAACTATCTCGGCTGCTTCCAGGGAAGCCGGGGGGGCACTGTCATGGCAATCGACGCCGAGCGACTGCGCCAAGCGATGAGGCTCGATGTCCCGCAGAAATGGGCGTTCGGCCTGGGCGACAGTGGACGGAAAGAGAGCGAGGACTTGCGCGATGTCCTTGAGCGGCTGGCTCCGCAATCTATCGACATGTTGCTGCGTGATCTCGGTGCGGCGGTCGGCCTGTACCTTCCTGCGGCGGTGGACGCATTCGGCGAAAACCATGCCCGCGTGGCGTGGAGAGAGGAGATGCGCGGCGTCGTCGACCGGGCGCTCCAGGAGTCGGTCTTTCCCACCGATACCGCCACCACCAACGAGGTGCGCGGTGCGATCGATCGCCTGTCGGTCGAGACTGTCGAGACGACTATTCAACGCATACACCGGATGCGCACCGCCGAGGACAGCACGGAAGTCCATCGCCGCTTGCTTGCGTTGTCAGCCGTACCGTTGCCGCAACTCATTGCATTTCACAAGGACGTTTCCCTATTGCAGCGCTTCCTCGTGGAGCTCAACAAACGCATCACGGTTCAGACGAATTCGATCGACGACCAGACCGCGATCCGTGCACACGAAACACTGGTGAACGATCTGGCTTGGGAGGAATGATGCCGACATTGCTCGAAGAGGCCCAAAAAGCGCACGCTGGCCTCGAGAAGGTCCGAATGGCGAATCAGATGCGTCACCAGTTGGCCGTGATTCAACACCGTACCGGTGAATGGGCAAAGCACAAGCAGCAGCACGCTCAACTCCAGCCGAAAACGGGATACCTGCCAATGGACGAGTCCGCCGTGGCACAGTTGGCCAAGGCCAATGAGAGCGTCCGGGCGTTGTGCACCCAGGCACATCAACGCCTGAAGGAAAGTCAGAATGTTGAGGTGCTGTCGAACGACGACCTTTGGCTGCGGCTCTTGGGGGCGGCGGAACAAGCGAACAAGGTCTTCGCGGATGCGATTCGGGCAGCCTGGAGCATGTTGATCCGGGAGCTTGGCGACCTGGAATCATTGACTGCTATCTCATCGCGCATCCCTGCGACGCCGGCAAACGAGAAGGCGCTCGCGAGCTACCGCGAACTCTTCGGCAGGTACGCGGCGCTCAAGAGCGCCGAAATGCCCGCCAGTGCTGCATCCGCCGGTCAACTCCGGGAGTGCGTTGCACAGTTGCGAGAAATCCACTCGTCGCTGACACCAGCGCCGGCCTCCGTGCAGAAGTTCTTCAAGGCGGTAGACGCAGGCGGCGCGTCGCTGGATCTCATCACGGAAGAGGTTCTGGCATGGCTGAAGAGCCATGATGACTGGGCCAGGTTCGTCGTCAGGCTGCGGGCGGGGAACGTATGGCGTTGACACCGGATCTCCTGCTTGCCGAACGCGGCCTGGACGAGTTGGAGCAGATTGAGGCGCGCGCGCTCGTCTGGGGGCTGGTGGACAACGCGCTGGACACGTCGGAAGTCGACGACGCTCTGCGTCACGTCCTGGCCGAAGAGCGCAACCTCGAGTTGCGTCGGGACCCGGCATGCAGCATCGCCACCCCGCGCGATCTGCGCGAGCACCTGGTAGGCCTGGGGATGCTGTTCGAGGTGCCCGGCCCCACCGCGGGCGATGCGTTTTGGCGCACGCGCATGGCGGAGGGGGTTCGGCTGATTGCGCGGCTGCGCCAACTGTTTCCGCAACATGCCGGCGATGCGCGTTGGGCCTCCGCTCCCACGCTGGTCGCGGACTATCGCTTTCTGCGGCGCGCCCGGCGCTACCCGGAACGCGATCAGGACCGGCACGCCGTAATGGCAGTCATCAGCGCCGCCGTGAAGAATCCAGATCTCCAGTCCGCGGTGTCGCATTGGCTGCAGCAGTTGCCGCCGAATGCGGGGATGTCGCGGTTCCAGGTCGACGCCGCAGAGCGGATTCTGCGCGGACTCGACGACGGCACGCGTACTGGTACCTTGGTATCGGCGGGAACCGGCAGCGGAAAGACGCTCGCCTTCTACCTGCCTGCGCTGGCTTGGCTCGCGCAGCGTAGGGTCGCGACGCCGAACGCCAGAGCGGTTCGAGTGCTTGCGCTCTATCCTCGCAACGAGTTGCTCAAGGACCAATTGGCGGAGGTCTACGAGCAATGCCGGAAATTTGACGACTGGATTGGCGAGCGGGGCGGCTCCGCGCTTCGCGTCGGCGTGCTCTACGGTGAGACGCCACGGTTCATGAAGAGCGCGTTCAAGCAACCTGGATGGCGAGCCAGCGCAACAGAGTCCGTGTGCCCGTTCTTCAGTTGCCCGGGGTGCGGCGGAGAAATGTCGGTCAGGGCAGAGGACGTGGATCGCGAGGTCGAGCGTCTGGTCTGCAGGACTTGCGGAGAGAGTGTGCCATCGGATCGGCTCGCGTTCACGCGCAAGGCCATGTCGGAGAATCCACCAGACATCCTCTTTACCTCGGTGGAGATGTTGAATCGTCATCTCTCCAATCCGGACATGCGCCACGTATTTGGCGTCGGTCCGATAGCCACGGAGCGCCCGGCCTTGTCCTGATGGATGAGGTGCACCTCTACTCCGGCACTTACGGCGCGCAAGTCGCCTTCCTGATGCGGCGATGGTGGTCCGCGAGCGGCAGGCGCTCCAGCTTCGTCGGCCTGTCGGCGACGATCGCAGAGGGCAAGCGATTCTTCGCTGACCTGACCGGGATGAACGAGGCGGTCGTGCAGGAGATCAAGCCTCAGGAAGGTGATATCAAAGACGAAGGGGCGGAATATTTGCTCGCCTTGCGCGGGGACCCTGTCTCCCAGGCGGCATTGCTGTCCACGACCATCCAGACCCTGATGCTTGGGGCTCGGTTGCTCGATCCGCGCGGTCAATTCGACAAGAACAAGCGCCCCTTCTTTGGGTGGCGCGCATTTGCCTTCACCGATCAACTGGACGCCGCGAATCGCCTGTTCCGGAATCTCCAGGATGCGGAAGGCAGGGATTTCAGGGGCAATCCGAACACCTTCCGCCACCCCGACGGCGGTCTTGCGCGCTTGCGCAACCGCGTCGATCCGGCGGGACGGCGATATGAAGCGGGACAGGACTGGCGGGTTGTGCAAGACATCGGACATGATCTCTGCGCCCGGTTGGAGATCGGCCGAACCACCGCCTACGATTCAGGCGTGAGCCAGCGCAGCGAAGTGGTCGTCGCCACGGCAGCGCTGGAAGTCGGCTTCGACGATCCCGCGGTGGGTGTGGTCGTGCAGCACAAGGCGCCGCGCGACATCGCGTCTTTCCTGCAGCGCAAGGGACGCGCGGGACGCACGCGGCATATGCGTCCCTGGACGATCGTGGTCCTGACCGACTATGGCCGTGACCGGTTAGTCTATCAGGCGTACGACCAACTCTTCGATCCCGAACTACCGCCGCGGCAATTGCCCCTGGCGAACCGCTATGTCCAGCGCATGCAGTCCGTCTACGCGTTGCTTGACGAATTAGGCGACCTGACCCAGGGGGACGCGATCGGAAGCTCCGTGTGGTGGGACCTGAGTGGACCGGTTGACGTCGAATGTCCCAAGTCATGGACTGAGGACAATTGGAAGAAGTTAAAGCAACTCGCGGCAAAAGGTGCCATCGAAGACGTTTCATTGGCCTGGCCTCAGTTTCGACAGGAAGCGCTGCAACTGGCGCCTCGCACATTCAACAAGGATGTACGGTGGGCGGGCGCCAACTGGCTGCGAGCGCGTCTGCGACAGCGACGGCTCGGCGCACTTCTCAGGCGGGTGCTCAGCGGCACGGAGGTGATGGAAGGGTTGGCGCAGTCGCTAGGCAAGCGGTTATCCATCCGCCGCGAGGAGATGGATGTCCTGCTGTGGAACCAGCCACGCCCGCTGTTGCTCGGGGCAATTCCGACCGCCATTCGGCGGCTTGCCTCCGACTGGCGTGCGAAAGGCAAACCGCATGGCGACTATCACGCCGGCCATCCCTTGCCCGAGTACATCCCGGCCAGCCTGTTCGACGATCTCAGTCTGCCTGAAATGCGCTTAGAGTTGCCGGATAAAGCGGTGCCCGAGTATCTGCCGGTGCAGCAAGGCCTTGGTGAATTCGCGCCGGGCAAGGTGTCACGTCGCTTTGACCGTGCTCATTGGCTGGGGGTGTCACCGCAGACGTTGATCGACTATCTTGATGTCGATCAGCCGATCCTCGATCGGGATGCGGAGATTTCCGATTGGTACGACGCCGATCCCGAGCGGACGTTCCATAGGCTGGAGCACGGCAAGGTCATGGAATATCGGGCATTCCGCCCGATTGCCGCCAAACTGAAATATGCGCCCGGACGACAATCCGGCTTGCCAGAAGTGAACGACACGTCCAACGCACAGTTGACGTGGAGCTCCCATCTGGAGGCGCCGCAGGAAGGGATGGAATTCGCGCCGCCATCGCATATCGGCATCAGCCGGCTGATCAAGTCGGTCGTCGCACACACCCATGCGGGCCAGTCTGCCGCTCTGGTCCGGCGTTACGCGATGGCGTCAAAGGCGGACATGCGCATACGACTGGGCAACGCCTCGCACCGGCTTACAGTCAACTGGAAGTTCCAACGCGATGGTCATCCATGCGGCATCGGTTTCGAGATCGACTCGGACGCGCTATTGATCGTCCTTGACCTGCCGCCTGATCTCCACCGGTCCATCGACTGGTCGAACGACGCCCGCGTCCGCGCGGCGCGTGCCGCCAGATACAACTGGGAAGCACAGCATTGCCCGGCCTTCACCGAGGCGGTGCCGAACCCCTTCCTGCGTGGATGGATCGCGCAGATTTTCCAGATCGCCGCAATCTTCGTCGCCAGGCGAGCCAATACGTCGTTGGCTGCGGCACTGGACGAGGTTGCCACCGGCGGGCAGATGAACGTCCTGCTCGGCGTACTTGCCACTGTCTTTCAATTGCCAGAGGTCGAAGCCGGCGAAGACGGACCGGACCGGCTTCGGCAAGCGCTCGATGAAGCGCTGAGGGCTGAGGCCGTTCGGTTGGCTGTCCGTGAAGCGGCCCGCGTCCTCGTCGAACCCATCAATCAAGAGTGGGAAGCGTGGCTCGGCCAGACGCTGCGCGCGACGCTGGGTGCGGCGTTCCTGGACGCCATTCAGCAGGCATGCCCGCAAGTCGACCCCGACGGCTTGATCGTGGACATCGATCCCGGTATCCGGTTAGACGGTGCCCTTCCGGACCGGGCCGAGATTTGGATCTCCGAGACCAGCCCCGGCGGCAACGGAATGATCGAGCAAGTCGTTGAATTGCTGGCATCTCGTCCGGACAGCCTCTACAAGCATGTCGAAGCCGCACTGGAAGCAAGCGATGTCGAGCAGACCAATGCGCAGTTGAAGCAGGTGATCGGCTGGATCAGTGGCAATACGCCCGATGTCGAACTTGCCGAAGCGGTCAGGCGTGTTCGATGTTCGACGAGCCCGATTAAGGCCCAGGCAGAGTTCGCGAAGTTGCGCGCGGAACTGGTGCGACGCGGGCAAGCCATGTTTCATGGCTACTCTGTGGCCCTGAGCCTGCGCTTGCTGCGGCCCAACAGTCCTAATGACATCGACAGCCTAATCGCCGAGATCCACGGCGATTGGCAGGCACTCGAAAGCAGGCTCGGCGTCGAAATCGACGTCCGCTTGGTATGCGCAATCTTCAGCGACGATGCGCGTCTGGATGCCGCTTTCGATCGCATGGGCATGAGCCTGCCGGCCTCCGGCCGCGCGAGTTGGCGCTTCGGCGTTCTGATGGGATTGCTGTGGCCGCAAGGGCATGCCTTGCGTGCTGTCGGACTGGCCGTGTCGAACCGGTTCACGTCTGCGCTTTCCACCGAACGTCTGCTGATCGAGCAGTGGCTGACACAGCGCAAGGCCCCCGTCGATCCCACCCGGCCAGGATGGGAAGACATCGCAAGGGAGCAACTCGCCGTCGAAACGCAGACGGTTTTGACTGTCGAAGCTTCACGGGCCAGGGAGATTGTTCCGGTCATCATTCGTACGCTGACGGTCGAGCCGATTCACTTCGAGTATCTGAATGTCTTTGCGACGCTTTCTTCCGTCAAGCGCAAAGAAGACATGATCGAGTTGCATTTCTCGATTCCGGAATCCGCATGAGCACCCTCCGTAGCATATTCAAGTCGGCGACGTCTGCGCCCGAGGCGGCGCGAGAAGCGCTTGCGGCCGTCTTCGCGCAAGAGCTTCTGGCCCCGAGCCAAACAATTCACCTGCTGGCGCCGTGGATCAGCAACATCGTCATCTTCGACAACTCCGTGGGCAGCTTCGACGGGATCAATCCCGAATGGAGTCGGCGTGAGATTCGATTGATCGACGTATTGGTGGCCGTGGCGGCGAACAACACGCATCTGGTCATCCGCGTCCGGCCGGATAGCCATAACAAGCCATTCCAGAAGCGATTGTTCAGTGCACTGTCCGACGCCGGACTCCAGGACAAATGCGACTGGAGCGAAAACGAGACGCTGCATACCAAGAGCCTGCTGACCGATCATGTGCTGATATCTGGGTCCATGAATTTCACGGAGCGCGGCATCTCGCTCAACGAAGAAGTCATCACCGTCGACTTCGATCCGCAGCATGTGGCTCAGGCCAAGATGGAGTTCCATGATCATGGCATCTGAGATCGAAGCGGTAAATGCCAAGGTAGCCGCCGAGTGCCTGAATGCATTCTTCGCACCGCCGAACCGGTTTGCCTGTCTCGTCGCATTGGAGAGTGAGAATGGGGTGGCGATGGCATCAGGCGGCCAAGCGGTCCCGCCTCCGTTGCTCGATGCCATCCGGCGCTGCCTAAAGGGGGCCTATGACCTTCCCCTGCTCTTACCCTTCCAGGCCAGGAAGGAAGACGGGATCACGTGGTACGCCTGCGCACGTGACAAGCCCGGCCAGCGCGATTTGGGTGCTGACCTGCGCTCGTTTGTTGGCCCCAGTTACGCCGACTTCGACCCGACGGCCGTCGCGGCCACCGCTGCGGACCCGATCCTTGCGCAACACAATTTCTTCGCCGTGCGGTTCATCGCCACGGGGCGCGCCTACGATAGCAAAATCGTCGAGCAATGGGAGACTTACTGGGATCTGCTAAAGCGTCGTCCGGTTAGACGCACGCTTGAACATCAGACGTTCGCGCAGCGGCGCGCGGCGCTCGACCGAGCGCTTCTTGCCCGGCAGGAGAGAGACGCGCGGGCGGCTTACGCTGCCTTGCGCGAACACCACGGCCTGAGCGCGGAAAACCGGGCGTTCCTGGACATCCGCATCGCAGCCGCCTTCGGCCGATGGCAAGACATACTCGCGCACTCGAGCTTCCCTTACTTGCTCAAAATCCGTCTGCCGCCGGAGACGTTTGGCGACATTTGGGAAGCGCTGTATGAGGTTCACATTCGTCCGGTGGAGCAAGCGCGTGATGCGCAGCAGTTGGTTGCTGCGTTCGAATCGGAGGTTCGCCCGAGTACGGGCAACTTGCTGCGCTCCCTTGGCCGCTCACGCAGGCCGGCGGCGCTCAAGTCATTCCTTCTGTACGAACTGTCGCTGGCACATCCCTCGGCGGAACTGTGCGCACAGTGGTTGGCCGAACTCGGCGATGACGCCTTTGGGCCGACGACCGATTCCATTCGGGCCCGTATCCAGGCGCTGACGCGAGGCACGGCTTTGAGACCGCACTGAAAAGCATGGATCTCGAGCGCTATGAGGATGCCTACGATCTGCTGTGGTCGCTCCATGACAGTGCGGAGGTGCTGGCCGCCTTGCTACGATGCGCAAAGGAGATCGGCGATGCCGATCGCGCGCATCAAATCGTCGACCGCGTGCAATCGAACCCTGCCGATTTGCTGAGCGCGATGCAGCAAACGCGGCCGAGGCTCCTGGCGGATGTCCAGCGTCTGGCTGCCAGGAAACCGCCGGAAAGCCTGGAGACGCAACTTGGCACCGAACCGGAAGACGATACAGTCGTCGAAGATATTGTCGAACACTGGCGCGAGTTGGCGAATACCGATGCGTGCACCCATCTGGACGACGACATGGCGCAGCGCCTGGTGCAGACCATGGAGGACGAAGCGCTAAGCAATTCCTGCACCTTCGAAGCACTCCTGCCCATCTGGTTCGGTTGGCTCGTTGAGCGTACGAAGCCCCAGGCGCGCTTTATCCCACTGTACCGTTGTCTGATCGAAGCGATGCAGATCCGTGACCGCTTCCCTGACAGTAAACTGGAACTGATCAAGCGGGCAGCGCTTCACCTGATCATGGCTGGCCCTACACCCGAGCAATACGAGCAACTGATACAGCGTCTGACGGAGATCTTTGACGAGGTGCGCTCCCCGCATTCGATGGGGTGGGCGCTCGACCTGATGGATGCGCTGATAATCGCGCCCACAAGAAGCGAGGAAGCCCGCCTGCGCTTGATGATGGTCGTATTGGACGCAGGGCGGGAGTACATTGCGCGCCTAGCTCCTACGCAGAAAGCCTTAATGATGCTGCTTGCCCGCGAATCGTCGCTACCCATGGCGCCACAAGCAGATGGCTTCGCGAAGCTCGACGAAGCTAGCGAGGTCGACGCGGACGCCGCGTCATGCTGTACAGCCTCGATAGCCAAGCGACACAGAGAGCTCTGAAGGTGCTGCAAACACTGGTCCCCACACTGAAGGTCACGACGAACAGCGATACCGAATGCACCCAGAGGCTGCGCCAGCACACGCGTCATGCCGATTATGTATTCTTCGTCTCGAGTGTCGCCACGCACCAGGCGTTCTACTGCATCAAGAACTCGATTCGAGACGAAAGCGCATTCTGCCAAGTTCCGGGAACCGGCACGACGAGAATAGTGGAAACCGTTATTGGTGCAATCCAGTCTGCGCAGTAGCTAGTCGATGTATAGCGTACAGGAATCGCCGCTGGCTGGCCGGCTGACGCTGATGCGAACGATATTGGGCAACGACTCGCGCAGGCGCTTGCCGATAAAGTGGCACAGGTTCTCGAGCGTGGCAGGGCCCAGGTCACTGATCTCGTCGAGGAAGCGGTGGTCGAGCATGTCGCGCACGCGGTCGATTTCTCGCCTGAGGATGCCGAGGTCCACTATCATGCCGGACCCCGGGGAGGGCACACCGCCAACTGTTACCTTGGCGTGGTAGGTGTGCCCGTGAATGCGCCGACTTCCTTCGGCATCGATCTCGCGGTGCAGCGTGTGCGCCGCCTCAAAGTAAAATTTCTGACTGACCTCGTATCTCATCGGCGTCAATGTGCGGTTGGTGAAGGTCTCGGGACGCCGGGTTATCGGGAAGCGGCCTGAAGGTATTCCGCAAATCCCTTGCCGCGCAGTTCACAGGCAGGACAGATTCCACATCCGTAGCCCCACGTATGGCTCGTCGTGTGGTCGCCGACATAGCAGGTGTGAGCGTCATACCGGATAAGGTCGACGAACTGCGGCCCGCCCAGCTTCGCCGCCAAGGCCCACGTCTCCGCCTTGGTGAGCCACATGAGCGGTGTTTCGATCAGCAGCGGCCAGTCCATGCCGAGGCTGAGCGCGACCTGGAGAGACTTCAGCGTGTTTTCACGGCAGTCGGGATAACCGGAGTAGTCTGTCTCGCACATCCCCCCAACCATTACGGGCAGATTTCTCCGATAGGCGAGCGCAGCCGCGAAATTGAAGAAGATCAGATTGCGTCCGGGAACGAAGGTGTTCGGCAAGCCGGAGGCGTTGAATTCAATCTGCTTTTCGCTCGTCAGCGCGGTATCACTTAAGGCGCCGAGAACGCCAAGGTCCAGCATATGATCCTCGCCAAGCTTCCCAGCCCAGTTGGGAAATGCCGTTCTGATCTTCCGCAGAATCGTCTGCCGGCATTCCAACTCGACGCTGTGACGCTGTCCGTAGTCGAAACCGATTGTCTCGACGTGCTTGTACCGCTGGAGGGCCCACGCCAGGCACGTCGTAGAGTCCTGACCACCAGAAAAAGAACCAGTGCGCGCTGATGCATAGTTTCACCAATTAGGCAATGCGACGGGGTTTACGGAGAAGGCGCTTGAGTGTGCGGGTCAGGTAGTTGGCCAGCAGGTCGATATCCGATGGCGTATTCTGGATGCCGTTCCATGGACGAATATCGTTCTGCGACAACTCCCAGGTTCCGCTGGTCCAGGCAGTGTACGGCTTCAGCAGTTCAAGTCCGCGCACGAACTCATTTTTGAGTCTCGCGCCTTCCGTCGAATAGAGCAGTTCCATGACGAACCCCATTGCGACGATGCCGGCCCCATGGCGCAGCCGCGACGTTCTCGGCACCATGCCTACCCACTCGGGCCCGAACACCTCCACGACCGCTGCGAAAAACTCGTCGATCAGGGAGACGGACAGTTCCTCAAAGTCCTCTTCCTTGATGAAGTCGCGGATAGCGCCGTCCGAGGTCGAATTCATGACCAGGCGCTGCATAGCCGTGTCGCTGACTACCCCTTGCGGATTGGTGTGCTGGCGAATCTCACCGAACAGCGACGAGCCCCGCTGATAGTTCAGGCGGTCGACGATGCGGGCAGAGAACTTCCGCGACGTGAACCGGTCGGGAAGTCCTTCGACATTGGGCAGAAGTTCGTAGATCAGCGTTTTGGGCAACGGCCGTGTGTTGTTGATCAGGACGAACTGTTGGCGAAGTTCGTTGTAGTCCTTGCAAACCAGTGCCGACACGAACACCTGGAAGCCAGGCTTCTTGATGCCGGCGAGCGCCGTGAGACGCTGCTGGCCATCCACTACAAAGCCTGGCTTGCCCGACTCCGTGTTGATCTTTACGCTAACCAGGCCGTCGGCGAGCTCCTTTACCTGTACACCGTCGATGAAGGCAACAATGACTGCGTTGGGCAGCAGCGCATCATCGCGGTTCAGGTAGTCCCGGATTTCCTTGATATGAGAGGCGACCTGATGCCGTTGGAATCCCTTCAGGTGGCCGTCTTCGGTCCGCCCGATCCGCTCGATTTCGGAGAACGCCAGTACCTGTTCAGGAGTCGCTGCAAAGGAAAAGACGTCATGGCCCTTGGCTTGCTGCGCCCGAATGGCCTTGAATCGGAAAGTGCTCACTGGCGTTCCTCGAGAATGTTCTGTACGTGCTTGTGATAGACGCCGAGGTTGTGAAACCCACGGCGTTTGTTGCGATTACTTGCCCGAAATATGATGACTTCCACGCCGACGTCACGGCAGATCGGACACCCGCATTCCTTCCACGGTTTGGCTTCGAGCGTCCTTGCCATCAGGTCTCTCTGCTTCTTGAGGTCCCGTTCGCGCTGCTCTTCCGACGTGATTTCCCCTTGAGTCAGGAAGCGCTGATAGTCGGTGAGGGCATCCAGTGCCGTCGCGAGCGGCATTCGGCGCTTATCGAAGGCACGTATCGCTTCTAGGGCCTTTTGCTCACGCCTCATAAGATCCTCAGCGCTGAAGATGCCCCGCTTGATTCCCTGCATCAACCTAGGATTCTCGATTGCCTGCGGAATGCGGATGGCGGCGTAGTAGTTCAGAGTGCCATCACCATTGCTGCTGTAATAATTCGCCTTTGCATCCTTGAAGGCACGAATCAGGGGCGACGTTGAATCAAAGCTCGTAATGCCGTACCCGGTAAACTCTTGGATCTTGTCGGCTTTCGCAAATCCCAGCAAGTGAATATCAGTCTCCGGCTTGATGGCCTTGCGAATTGCTTGCAGTACCTGGTGGATGACGTCGACCTTCAATGGAACCAGGCCGCCTACAGCCAGGTAGCGGTAGCCCATCTTTTCCAATGCCACGGCTGCCTCCGCCATACTTTCCGGAGACCATCCCTGAATCGGCCCCAAAGGCTCGAATGGCCATCCTTCCGCTTCTGTCAATCGAAGGAATTCTTCGGCGTTAGACAAGGTAATGTCAAAGCGGTCCGTGACATCACGGGGTTGCTCTACTCGTGGCGGATTGCTTGTGTCGCACGCGAAGATGATATGGTCGGGTGAGCATCCATGCGTGAACGCTGCGTCCGAATAAAACTCCACCACTTCCGCCGGGGAATATGCTGGTTTAGGGTGCTCCACGTATGCAAATGCACCGCAGTCACCCATTAGCATCTTGTCCTTATGTTTCGGGCCGCCGAAGCGCAGAAACTTCCGAGCTCCGTCACGGAGCATTCGCTGCTCCTCAGCGGTCGAGTACCTAACTTTAGACGTGGCAACGCCTTCCGCTTGCCGGACCGCACTCATGGAGACAAGGAGTCCATCATAAGGCGCAGGCTCCATGAGTTCATGAGCATAGCAATCGTCCCAATAGCGTTTCCGGCCCGGTGCGTTTCGGTCTTGCAGGAAGTCATACATCGGATCGACGTAGTCCTGCGTGTCGGAGTACAAAAACTTCATTTCTTTACTTGGTTGGCATAGGCGCGTACCAGCGCATCTTGCAATCTTTTGATGTCTCGTGGAGTATTTTGGATTTCATTCCATGCCACCCCCAACGAGTCCCAATGGCCTTTGGTCCAGGCGCATTGGGGGGCGATGCTCTCAAGTTCATGACGAATCGTCTTGTAGTCTTCGCTAACCCCGGAAAGCTTTGCGTAGATGCGGTCCATGAGCACGCCCATTGCCTCGATACCGGCGGAATGCATTAAGCGACTCTGGCGCGGATCGCAACCCCATGCCTCGTGAAAGACGTCGCGCACTGCAGACCAGAACGTCAGCAGAACGCGATACATCGCCTCGATATCCGCCGCCTCATTCGCGCGCGCGGCCTTATACGCTGCCAATGCACCAAGTGGATTGTTGAGGCTATTGCGTATCATCGTAATGACAGCCGTATCCGTGATTACTGCTGTGGAGACCGATCGATCGGTCATTCTCTTGATGAGGCGATGAAACGGGGAGTTGGGGTCCCGATTCAGCAGGCTGCACAGTTCCGATGGCACGCGTCGCGCGTTGAGTTCGCGCGGGAGGAGTATTCCAGAAGTTTCGGGCAGCAATTCGTTGATCAATCGAGTCGGTAGCGGCTTCGCCTTATTGACCAAGATGAATTGCTCGCGCTGTACGTCGAGACTGTCAGATACGAATCCGATCACAGGTACTGGAATCGTCGAACTCCTGGCCTCGGCCAATGCAAGCGACCGTTGCTGGCCATCCACGATCCATGCAACCCGGGCTCCTTCCTCGAACACCGGGATAGTAAGCGTCCCGGCCTGAGAAATGCCCATGTCACCCGTTGGTTTGGATCCGCGCGCAGCTACAAATCGTACCTCTGGCGACATGGCCAGGATAATTGCGTTTGGAAAGAGGACGTTTCCCTGGTTGAGGTACTCGACGATACCTTTTACGTGACTGCGGATCTCCGGCCTCTGGAACCCCTTCAGGGTATCCTTGGCGTCGCGCTCGATGCGACTGATATCAGCCAGCTTCGTGATGTCTGCGCCGCCAATGAAGAACGCGTACACGTCCACGCCACCACCCTGAGTTGTGTGGAGCGCGCGGACGACGATCTCTTTGGTATTTGTGGTCACAGCGTTATCACGTCACGAAGTGAGTTCCTGGCACAGGCCATGCCAAATCCGACGGAACCGCCCCTGCTCGCAGGCAACCTGTGCCTCGTCCCTCAAGAATCGCAGCAATTGCGTGGAGCTGCCGCCGTAGGCTTCCCAATTATTGCGTAGTAATTGAGCGATTTCCTCGTCTCCCAGCTTGGCTCGACGGGGAACCTGGGGGGCTACCAGGCTGGCCAAGGCCGAGGTCACTGCTGAGACCCCCTTCTTCAGCGAAAGGCGGTGACCATGCAGTTCTTCAATGAAATGCCGAAGGGCGCGCTGCGGAAAATCTGCCCGCGTCCCAGGGAATGCGGTGGCTTCTAGCCGGTCGTCATAGGGCATGATGCAGCGCCGCAAGTGTTCCGGAACAGCAATGCGCCCTCTCTCGGAGGTGAAAATTCTCAGCTTCTCGGCGCAATCTTTCCCGCAGCCTTGTAAATCGCCTGAGACCATTTCGAGGTATCCGCTGGGCAACGCCAGGAGGACGGCCTTGGTGCGTTGGTCCGAGACAAGCCGAGCAATTGCAGGTCCTGCGTTGAGTTCCATCCACCAATCAGCAGGCGTCGATTTGAGATGGGCAAGCGCCGGTGCGATCGAACCGACCCCGGGCGACACGGTAAGGTCATAGAGGGGAACTTTCGCACTTGCGTGCGTGAGGCCCAGGCCGGCAGAAACGAAAGCGAGGCGAGCACCCACCAATCGGCGGTCGCGCGGGCGTCGACAACAGATCTGCCTAGGTAGAGATCAGATGCGAACTGATGTTTGGGGGATCTTGATAGCTCTTTTTTCCACAGACGGGCGAGGTCGGCTACCGACCTCACTCCAGAGAGGGCGGCTTCTGGCAAGTTGGCAGGAGAGCCTGAAGCCGTCCGGCTGCGCTTCCTGCTGGTGCAGTTTGTGAGCACAAGTACATCCATGGCAGCGTGTCTTTGCGGCGCTGGAGTCTCTGGAGCGCGTGCAGTAATTTTAACTACCAGGATTCTACACGTTGCAGTTATCTGTCTCAATTACAGATCATGGTCAACAGTAAATCATCGGGAGGGGCGATTGCTGTCCCGCAGATATCGGCTCACAGCTCCTACGGCACTCGGGGTGAATTCTCGCTGAATAGTGACGCATAATCCTCTTTTCTCGCGGCGGCTACCAGACAGAGGAAAGCCGTGCCGAGCGGAGTCATAGCGATGCCGTGTTGCCGGCGTCGCAGCGAACGGGAAGTCAAAATGTGGACGCCGGGACGTAATGCGACTCCCCCAGCAGCAGTCCCTGGACCCATGACTCAATAGACCGATGTGTGCTCACACAGATGCGAAGTACATCAAGAAGCCGAGGTTATGGCCTTTGCTCGCTATACGCGAAGCGATTTTCCTTACGGACACACAACAGGCAAGCGAGGTGCAGTCCGGGAAGCGGAGCGACAATGGACGGGTCAGAAAGCTCTCGACTGCTGGCGGAGGGATGGATTATGGGGTGAGTGCCAGCAGAGGCTCGCCCCCGGGGCAGGCAATTACGTTGGCTTCATCGATCGGAGGGCTGGAAAGCCAGGCAGGCTCCAAGCTCATTAGTCCGGACATTGAACACTCGCGGCTTGGGTTCCGATAAACAGACTATCGATATATTTGCTGGTCCCCATGCCCGCTGGAGTTTTACTGTTGTTTGGGCTAGTTCTTCGCATCCTCCTGGCAGAACCAAGATAGCGCGGTCGTATCGTTGCAGTAATTGCGCCAGACGAGCCAGATAGCTTCCAGCAATGTAGCTGTCACGCCTCGGTCCTGCGGCTTTAATCTCCACGGCAATTGTGCAATCACCTTGCTTGAACAAGAGATCAGGAAAGAGCGGCTTCCGTGGCACTGGTAGTTCGACTCGCCCCTTCTTGACTAGCCCTAGCACCTCCGGACTCCGCCGAATCTGGGCAACCGCCATATGTTCGAAGTCTGCTATGCGCTTAGCAGTTCCAACTTGCGCGCAGTGTCTCCAGTTGAGGGAATTACTCTTTCGCGCTGAGCTCGCACCTTGTCGTGTGTCAGGGTGCCAGATAGAACTTTCACAACCACCTTGTCGGCGAGCTCGGCGGAGAGTTCATGCAACTTCATAAGCTCCATAACAGCCGTCGAACCTGCTAAGACTTTCTTTCGCCGCAACATCGCCGGATACACGCGCAAGAGAAAGCGGTATAGCGACTCAAACCTTCGTGCTGTCCGGGACGCGAGTCCAACATCCTTGAGCCATACTTCCATCGCTGCGTAGTCTTTGCCGCCAGCAATGCCCTTATCTACGAACTGTGCGACCTTCTTACCCTGGCTCAACCATCGTGGCCAACGTGGATTCTCATCATCCATGGCGACGGGGCGTACCATGAATAGCTCCTGACATGAATTGAAGAAAAAAAGGCTCCAAGCGTAGTGTATGGCAAGAGCCTTGAATCCCTAAGCGATATCAAGACTAAGAGTGGCTAAGAAGACCATGTCATCAATCGACGCCTGATGGACGTTAGCGATGGCATGGCGCGAAAGAAGATCGACAACGAATTGTGGAGGGCCCTGCAGCCGCTTTTGCCCATGTTGGGGCCTTCACTAAAAGGTGGTCGACGAAGAGTTAGCCGCACTGAACTGAACGGCATGCTGCTTGTATTGCAAACTGGGCTCCGTGGAAGGGGGCTGCTGTAATAACTTGGCTTTGGCAGTGGCATGACCTCCTGACGCCGTCTGCTTAGACTGGCAGGTCAGTGACGATTGGGGCCGCCGGCACATCAATGCTTACCACTCTCCAGTCGTTCCGTAAGCCTCGGAAACGCGGTGGCAAAGTATCTGAGAGGGGCCGGTGCCGAACAGATTCGGCTGCTGATTGCGCAGGACGAGTGGGTGATACCGCCGACTTCGTCCTGTCCAAGGCAGAAATGCGCGTTAAGCCCTTGCCTGCCGAGTTCACGGAGCGAGCACGCTAGTGACATTTTGGGCTATGTCGGAATTAGCGGCAGAGGAAGCTAACTCGAACATAGCTTTGAGAAAAAAGCTATTTCGCTATCCCAAGACGCAGTTCAACTGCAACACACAGGAGTGTGCTTCCCTTCAAAAGTCCACCTAGTGGGTGGATGGTCTGTTCGCACTGAGTGCCTGCATGACTGCCTCGTAGTCGTCGGCTACCTCGCGCCACGAGCGCACGCCATTGAAGCTAGCCCACGCCTCCCACGCATACCACGCATCGGAGAAGACGAGACCTCTATTGGCAACCCGATAAGTGCGGCCGCTGCTGGTGACGAATTGCATCAACAGCGTGTCGTGCCGTTCAATCGCACTGCTGACACGTCCGAGTCCGGTAGCGAAGGTTAGCCAGCAAGTGGCTGGCTGAGAAACCTCGAGACTGAGGTGCTGTTCGCTCCCCTCCCTACCCGAAGCAATCTCGCGTCCGCTTTACCCAAGGATGAGCGGCACTTTTGCGGCTACGCCGATACAAGGCTCAAATGGGCGAGCGCGACGGCGCGTACTAGAGGTGTAGTCGAGTTGACCGTAGGCGGGAACTCAAGTGCGGCGCGTCCGCACATTGACTGCAATGCGCTGCCCATGCCGAGCATAAGCGATGACCGGCCCGCGCGCCGGTGATCAGTTTAGGAGCCCTCGCGTCGCGCCCATGGGCATGCCCACCCCACTTGTTCCAGCAAAGCTGGTCCGGTTAGGCATCTACGTCGGGCGCAAAATGCCTGGTGCGTGTCGCCGGCCAATGCAGCAACGCCTTGTCCTCCAATCGTTCGGTTCGGAGGGCCATGCTGTGTGACATTTCTTTCACATTGCCTGGTTTTCTTACTGCCAATTTGGCGAGAATCTAGGCGTTTTGGCACAAAACGAGACAGAAGCCGGAACTTAAAGAAATTTGTTGCGGAAAGTCATTGTGGAGCACCGCGCTCCTGTTAAAGTCCCGCCCATTGCGATGCCCACGATCAAGGATGCACTGCAATATAGGCCCCGGCCCCCTCAGGGATAGGGCGAAGTTTGAGACAGTGCGGTCTTGGTAGGCCCGCTGTTGTACTCAGCCCCAGGGAGTTCCAGGCCTTGGTTCGCGCGAAAATTGACCTATATTCTGAGTCAATGACACATAACAGAAGTGAGTTGATGTCACGTAGTAAGGAACCTTCCGGGATCGTGTTGCAGGGATCCCGACCGATGGGCAAAGTCGGCGGACGGGGCTCGCTCCTCTACTCCAGCGTCAAGGCTGGCGGGATCATTGCAATCGAGTCGCCAGCAGAAGCGACCATTGCGCAACTCGCGGACCTTGATCCGCGGGTAATCAAACTTCGCGCTCAACCGTTCACGATTGACATCCCGACGAATCGGCTACTGCGAACTCGAGAAGAGCTTAAGTCGGCGCGATCGGCGCGAAAAAAACCAGAGGTAAGTGCACGCGAATATACCCCAGACTTTGAGATCGAACTTGGATCTGGCGCTCCGTGGGTACTTGAGAGCAAGACGTCTCAGCATGTTCCAGGCGATTCGTACTGGGAAAAGCTGGGAGACGCGGCGGAGTTGCT
Source organism: Cupriavidus sp. UYMMa02A (assembly GCA_001725945.1). Lineage (GTDB taxonomy): Bacteria > Pseudomonadota > Gammaproteobacteria > Burkholderiales > Burkholderiaceae > Cupriavidus. The sequence continues at coordinate 47,038 of LRMT01000091.1, forward strand.
TCGCGGACGCGGTTATCAATTCGCAGTGATCAAAGTGCCTGCAGAGATGGATCATCCTTTGGTAACCAATGCAGCGCTGCTGACCAGCTTTCGCAGGTTACCAGGCGGCGTGTCGGCGCATTGGCTCGCGCAACTGGAGCACCATGCACAAGGACTCGGCACGCTCGTCGACGCGCTCCAATTGTGTGATTTGTCGTTGAGGGAGGCTCCGCTGCTCTTCTTGATGGGGCTACTTTCCGCTGATCTCGGGAATGTCCCCATCCGGGCCGACATGCAAGTCAGTTATGCAGGTGGCGACCTGTCGGCTCTCGAGTTGCTTCCTCTGCAGGAGGCGTCCGCATGAGTCGTTACCTGCAGAAAGGGAATCTAATTGCCACGCCGAACGGCGAGCGACTAGTCAAAGATATTTGGGCAGCAGAGGGCGTGGTCGAACTGCTTGAGCCGACGGAGCTCATATCGGAGACCGTTCGGCTTTCACAGCTTCGCGCACATCTGGCCGCGGGAAACTACCGAATCCAGAATCGTGAGGCACCGATTGCAGCAGTTGCGCTGCACGATGCATCGAACGCCGCCCGCAAGAAGGAGGCCGAGAATCGCTCGATTTTCGCCGAGCTCAAGAAGCGCATCGGCCGGGGAGCCACAGCGCACCAAGCGATATGCGGACTGCTCGAAGCAGGGCTGCTGGACTCAAACGACCGCGCAATTCCTCTGGGCTCGGAGCGCACCTTGTATCGCATCCTTGCACGAGGCGATGCGCGCGCCCAGGCACAACTGCCGCAGTTCCACCTACGCGGCAATCACGGTGGTGGGCATTCGGACCACGTGGTCAAACTCGTCCTGCAACTGGTCGAAGAGCAATACGCCAAGGTGAAATCACGCTTTCGTGTTCCTGCACTCGCAAAGCTCGCAAACCAGCAAGCGCACGCCGCCGGCCTTTTGCGAGATGGCGAACAGCTTGGAAGGAAATTTGTCCGAAAAGTACTCGTAGAGCATTGGCATCCCGACCTTGACTACCGGAGGCTCGATCCGCGGCTCGCACGGTCTGCAAAGGCAGTTGCAAAGCAGCGAATCCGCGCAGGCGGTGCATTACATCGCACCGAGGACGACACGTTGCACCTGCCATTCGTTACTCGCGGTCCGGGAGGAGCAATCTTAGCGGAGTCGTGGCTAATGCTGATTATTGATTGCTTCACGGCGATGCCCTTGTCCTGGCGGCTCATGAAGAAGCGCCCGACCGTCGACGACACGCTTGCTTGCCTTGAGAGGGCAATGTTTCCGAAACGCGAACTCTTCGTCGCGCTCAACATCAACTGTCCGGTTGACCCGTACGGAACACCAATTAAGGTAATCGTCGACAACGGCCCCGAAAACAAAGGGGAGCGAGTGGAAAGGCTAACCCTGGTCGGTATCAATGTTGAGCGCGCGCCGGCTCATTCTGGCCATCGAAAGCCTTTCATTGAGCGCCTACATGGCGCATTGAAATCTGACTTGGAAGTGCTGCCAGGGTGCACGCGATTCAACGGTAAAGATGGGGAGCGAATGGAGCAGGCAAAAGAAGACGACCTCATGACGTTTGAGGAGCTCGAACGGTGGATAGTGCGTTGGCTATATGAGCAGTGGGCAAATCGTACGCTGGAACGGTTCATCACCGCTGATTACCACCTGGAGCGCGATGACGGAATAACTCCAATGCAGCGTTGGATGCAGTGCGAGCGCACCTGTTCGATACCGAATCCACCAGATCGTGATCTCTGGAATGCAGTTAAGCTTGAGGACGACACTCGATCCCTCAGCCCGAAAACCGGCATTCCATTCGAGGGCTTTCGCTTCCGCGGCGAGAATCTCCCGAAGCTTGTCCGCCAGTATGGTCCAAACGCCAACGTTCGAGTGTTTTATTCACCTGTGGACTATCGCTTCGTCTACGTCCCTGACAAGGACAGCGGTCGCCTTCTGATGCTAATCAATGACGAGGTAACGGAAGGCTCACCGGCCTCGATTTTGATGAGGCGAAACGTCGGCGTAAGCTCGTGCGAGCCAGCGGCGGACAGCCTGCAGATGCTTTGGTGCAATTCGATAAGGACCTGATGGATGCTGGAACGAAGAGGTCCAAGCGCAGTAGCAAGGAGGTCAATCGCGAGCAACACGATGCCGCACTCCTCGAGGCGGCCATGGCGCGCCAGCGCGAGAACCCCCTGCCAGTGACGAATCCTGATGGGCCGTCCCAACCATCGTCGGAGGTGTTCATCCCTGAAGATGCGATTCCCAACTTCAACGTGTCGCAACGCCCACGCACCAACGTTCATACGGTGACCACGTATGAATAGTAGTCACCGCATTCGGGTTGCTATTGCGGAGCTCATCATTGGTCACCCGGCATATGTGGGCGCCATCGACAGGCTTGATGAAAGCGTGGAAGACGCGCTGGCAGGATTCCCGTATCAGATACTGTTCCTGACAGGGCTGTCGCAAACCGGGAAGACTGCCATTTTAAAAACCATATCGCATAGGTATCCGTCGACTCGTCAGTCGGGACGACTACTAGCTCAAGTTCTCTATGTCCGACTGTCCCCTGGGGTTTCGCCCAAGGGGTTGCCGCTTTGTGTCTTGAAAGCCCTTGGCCAGCCTGTAAGGTCCGTTGCACGAGAGGGCGATCTATCAGATCGGATGAAGGACGCCCTAATTCGTGCGGGTGTTCGTGTCATTCTCTTTGACGAGGCGAATCACCTCATCGATAAAGGTCATCGGATCTCGGCTCGACTGGTCGGAGACTGGTTCAAGGATTTAGGAGACGAACTGAATGTCACTTGCGTGCTGGCAGGGATCCCGAAGCTCGCCAAGCTGTTGGACGCCAACGAACAACTGCGAAACCGGGCACAAAGACCGATCGAACTCTGGCCATATCGCTGGGACAAGTCGGCCGACAGACTTAATTTTGCCGGATGCGCGAGGAAGTTTCTGGAATGCTTCACTGCAGAAGGGTACCGTGTCGAACCGGGTTGGGACGCGTTGACCCGTCACTTGTATCTACTCAGTGCTGGGCTGATAGGGCTATTGGCAAAGTTCTTCGCCGAATTGGCGAAACGGCTCAACGGACCGGCTATATCACTGCAGCAACTTCGCGGTGCCGCTGAACACCTTAACCTGCCGGGTAGGCGGGAGGTGAGCCCGTTTGGAGATGCTCTGCCTGAAGACGCGTTGCTCATGCGTGTCTTGGTGAGCGAACTCGCAATAGGTGAGCTTGTGCTGCCATCCGATACGGCGGATGCCGAGCTTGCCAATCGGACTGCACGCGCATTAAAGGCAGAGTTTCATGTCACTCATTGATCTTACGCCCCCTTTTTGGATGAAGCCCCTGTGGGCTACCTGCGGCGACTCGCGTTGCGGAACGGATATCCGGGGTGGAAAGGCCTCGTGCAGGCCATTGGGCTCAACCCGTCAGCGAATGCGCTGTGGACCAACAAGCCGGCGCTGACCGAAGCGTTGGGGCTTGAGGTTGAGTGGCTGGACACCGTCATGCCGGCGAATGGTGATCGCGTTGGGCTGTGCGATTCCTTCTTCTCACGCAGTCGCTCCGATCCGTTCTGCCTGAATGTCTGTCCGATAGCATTCATTTGCGGCACGCCTGGGGCCATTGTTTCGTTACTGCCTGCCCCGAGCATGGAGGCTTCCTGATTGATGTGTGCCCGGAATGCGGCGAAAAGCTGGTCACAGGACGATTTGGCATAGAACACTGCGATTGCGGCTTCGACCTTCGTCACGCTCAAGCCACGCCGGCTACCGAGATGCATCGCTTCGTAAGTGCGAGGCTGCAGGGAGACACGAGGCCGGTGCCCGGCGTAGTGGAATTCGGCGAAATGAAGGACTACATCCACCTGGCGAAGTTGCTTTTCCTGCTTGCAACTCATCTCGATTCGACAGTGCGCCGACCGGGAAAAACCATGCGGCCGAAGACGGTTGCCGAGAGCTTAACGTTTCTTGATGGCGCACTCTCGCTGCTGCAATCCTGGCCAGAGCGGTTTGCAATCCACGTCAACGATCGACTCGTCCAAGGACGGTCGAACGAATATAGCCTGGCGAAGAGGCTTGGCAGTTGGTACCTAGGGCTGAAGGCGATATGTGTAAAGCAAGGTGCTTTCGCGCCGCTCTGGCAGGTGTTTTCTGACGTGGTCTTTGACGCCTTCGATGGGGCGCTTCGCGGCGAGGTCGGGTTGACGCCTTCGGCTGGTATGGCTCGTAGATGGCTGTCAGTGCAGGAAGTGCCCGGGCCCTGGGGCTCAGTAGAGCGGTATTGTCAGAGGCAGTAGAGAAGAGTGAGGTTCGAGCGGAGATCATCCGTCAGGGCACCCACTACCGCATGGCAATGATCGAGCGGACCGAGGTTGAACGCGTCCGCACCGCTCGCGCTCAATGGATCAGCAAGTCATCGGCGGCGGAGAGGGTTGGTGTCGCTGATTCTGTTCTGGAAAATCTTGTGCGAGCCGGACTGCTGGAGACCGATTCGCACTGGCGTTCGACCATTCTCAAGAGTGGCCCAGTTTCGACTGTTGCGTTGGAAAGGCTCGTCCCGCAACTGGAAGGCAGTTTGACGCCTGATCAGACGGTCACGGACACACTGGCTTTCAATGATCTGACGGCGCGCCGTACGGTCGATCGCGAAGCGCTTGTATCACTATATCGGGCCATCTTCGCAGGGAAACTACGCCCCATAGGGCGCGGTGAAAGACTCGGCCTCGGAGGATTCGTCTTCCCCGCACGTGAAGTGTATCGCTACCTTGGAACGGCTGCGTTGTCGGCAGCGCTTACACTTCCTCAGCTAGAGCGTGCAACTGGCTGGAAATATGAAGTAATTGATCACTGGATCAGAGAAGGATTGCTGAAAGCGGAATCGGTGAAGATGCATGGGAGAAGCGTACGCGTGTTACTGCCAGTGCACTGTGCAAGTTCCGTAGTGATGGGTGCCTGTTTCGGATCTGGCTGCTGCGGCGCAAAGCAAGTCATCCGCAATGCGAACAAAGCTGGCCACGCTCGGCATTCCGGTGGTCGGACAACGGAGTACGCCGACTGGTGTGCGCAGAGGTGGACTTGTGCCAATGGCTCGACTGGTGGGCCTGATTGACTGGTGTCGAGCTGCCAAAGCTGTCGAGCAGTTATCCGGCGATTCGTTGTGACGCGTCCCCTATGAGCATGGATCCCAATTGAATTCCCGGAGCTGAATTTCGTCCGCAACTCCTCGCCGGCGCTAGGCCAAATTGATCGGCAGCCCAGCAGGGATTGATCGAGTGACAACCAGACTTTCTCTGGAGCCAAGGAGCTAAGACATGTTGCGCGTGACGGTGGAATTATGGCCAGGGGGCCGCACGAATGGACGGCGCACGCTGGCTACGGCTGACATCTGGCGGGCGCGCTCCGGCGCGCGGGCCGACTACGAATTCGAATTGGGAGACGATTTGCTCCCTGATCAGGTGTGGAGAGGGTGCCTGCAGGACTATCCCCGCTGGTCCGCCACAGTGTGGGATTTAGTCGCACGCAGCATTGCGGTAGCTTTGACAGGCACGGAGGAGCTGCCGCCGCGGCCGACCACTCCACTAGTACCCGTTCACGGCCGCGATAGCGGGTCGCCTTACGTCCTCATTGATGAGATTCCGGAGCCCACCCGGACGTTCTTCATCGCGAATCTGCGTAGCTCGAGCGTGCCTGGTTTGAATTCGGCGTACGTTTGGGACTGGGAAGATTTCCTGGCTGGCCAGCGGTGACCGATAGCGCCGACGCGCATGCGTGCGACGGTGGCAGGCCTTTTCAATAGGTTCTTAACAAACGAAGAGTTAGCCAATCTTAAGAGTCATCGCTCTTCAAACATGGTACGAGCTGCTAGGACCCGTCATTACAATGCGCCGAGTTTGAATAGCCGTTCAGGGTGCCGAATAGTCAAAATTTCGAATCAACGTGGCCAGACTTCCCCTTCTTGCACGGACAAGTGGGAGGCGTAGCATAAGGGCTTCACCGGTCGTTCGACAGTGAAGCCCAAAAGACGAGTAAAGGCACCTCTCGATATGACTGGATTTGTAGCTCACACGGCACAGAACGGCGCCGGCCAGCCGTCACCGCCTAAAAGTTGGAACGACGGCGACCCCGACCCGACCGCAAATTGAGAGGTACGCGGGCATGACCACACCAAGGTACGAACCCGATGATGGACCCCTAAGCGAGGAGGATCTGCGCCGACTGCGGGAAGCGGCTGCCAAGTATCCCCGGGGCCGACTGTTGCGCCGCCGGGGTCCGTCACTGGGCCTGCTTGCGCAAATTCACGCAGCAATGAGCGCCGGCGACTATGCGGTGGTCGGGCGTCTATGGGCCGCCGAGGTGGGCCCACGGCCCGAGGACGATGAGCCCGTCAGCATCGACGACCTTGCGCGCTTCGGCGATCATCCTGACCTGGTTGTTCGAGATGACGGTCGGACATGGTCCAACTGCGGGCCACCATGAAAATGCGGCGCCTGCGGCGCGCGCGCGCCTGGCGCAATTGGCGCCTGATCCTGGTCGCGCGGGTGGTGGCCTCGACGCGGGCCGCCGAAGCGGCGCTGGATGAGACGCTGGCGTACATTGCGGCGACGCAAAAGATCGTTGATTACGACCCGGCGGAACTCGCCCAGGAACTCGCCGCCTTCGAGGACGACCCGGAGGGCCGCACCCACCGAGAGGCACCAATATCGGAGTCGCTGCGGCAGCAGCGTTGGCCATCCTTTTCTCGGCGCTGTGCCTGCTGGGACTATGGGGCGTTTCAAAGCGAAACAGGCATTCAGCCAATTCGCTTTGAAGCGTCACTATTGCGCGCATGTCTGCGGGCAGTCGCAGCATGCGCGATGACTATAGGAACGGGTAGTGCGCTTACACGAGGCCGCGGGCCTCCGGAGTCAACACGGTGGTTGTGCGCTTTCTGCCACTCAACCACTGATAGGGCGGCCGGCGACGGCGATGGCCAGACCGACAAGAACCGGCGACCGAGTTAATCGTGAGCGTACCTCATGAGCCCCAACTATCATGGGGGCAGTCGCAGGACTGCAGGCAGTGGTGAAGGTGGATCGGAGGAAGGTGATGGCTGATGTAGCGGTTCCGGCGGAATTTCCGCACGATCCTTTCCCGGCCAGTCTCAGCGGCGCGCAGGCCAAATTCTCCGCGCGACTGGTCAATGGCCGGTACGTCGTTGGCCTGACCACCGAAGAGAGAACAGCACGCTACTTGATGTGTCAGGACTTGGTCGATCAACTCCTAAGCTACTTCCGACGCAAAGCGGACGAACATCCGGAGTGGAGTTGTGAGGATCTGCTTTGCCGCGTTGAGAAGGGCGTAGCTAGCAGGCAAACAGAGTGGGAGCTTGGTTCGCCGGAAGTCGAGTGGATCATTGCCCGTGTACGGGAAGGTGCGAGGATGGACAGGGGACTGTCCGATTGCCCGGGGGACGCATAGCAAGACGTCCGCCCGTGACGGCGAGGCCGCCCGCGTCCGTCCAATGTCATCACCAATTCGTATCGGTCGAAATCTTGCCCTTTTGCGAGGGAGGGGCGATACGCGGCCGATGGGGCTCTGTCTTCTTGCGACCATCTTCCTTGTGAAGGACCATCTCAACGCCAAGAATGCTCAGCAGTTGCAGGAGTCGGTCGACGCTGACCTTGTCAGCGTTGCGCTCCAGGGCGGATATGGTTTGCTGGGTGACGCCCAGTCGCACGGCGATTTCCGATTGCTTCAGGGCCGCCTGTTTGCGGAATGCCTGCAGCAACTCGGTAAGGTTTGCGGGAGAGCAGACGGTGAAGTCGCTCATACAAATCCTAATTTGTTTCTAAAAATACACAAGATAATTTGTATGGTGTGACCGGGCAGACTGGGCAAACGCCTGTGGTTCCGACAGCTACTCTATGATTGCCGACCCGCTCGGAAGCCATTATGAAGACCCACCGTCGAACTCGCGCCTGTCGCAACTGGACTCCCTTGCTCGCGCGCGTGCACGCCTCGACAACGAACGCATCGCAAGCGGTCGAGGAGGCACTCGCGGCAGTCGCCGATTCCAATATACGACTCACGCAGCTTGCCGCCTCGGCGACCATGCTTCCGGGCTTTCTTTGGGCCAGTGCAGGTGCGTTGTCTACCACACAATGCCTAGGACTCGGCTGCCGAAAAAAGTCTAATCTAGCATGACGATGAGGAAGGTCCTCGTGGGGAGACCATTCCCGAATTGTTGTCCGTTGAGCAGGGAGAGCTTATGAGAATCCACCGGGGACCAATGACAGACGATTCGTGGAGCAGAACCGAATTGGTCGATAATCAAGATTTGTCGAAAACTAAGCCCTGGATTAAGACCAAGTCGATCGAGGCAAATATCACTAAAGAAGGTTTGCAGCGACAATCCGTCGCCCACATAGAGTTCAACGAACAGGACATATTGGCCCTGCATCAAGCTCTCGTCCAGGGGCTTGCAAGGAGGGCTCACGAAGCGGACAGACTCGAGGGTCGGGCGTATCCTTGGAGGAGGCATTGCGCCTAATAGTCGATCAAGTTGATGGTTTCTTGCTTGTCGGCTGGGAAGAATCGCTGTACCAGATACGGAATATTGCACGGTCGGCCCTCCAAGAGCGAGAGCCATGAGTCGGCACCTTCTCTAAATCGCGCCGGATGCCGATCACTCAGGGCCTGGGCTCGCCAATGTGCTCGAGTGCCCTCATGTCGACGATATCGAGCAAGAAGACCAGTGAGCCCTAGCGACGCTTGCACATTTAAACGATGGGAAGCACCGTTGTCTCGGTAGCTGACGTGAAGCCAACACGCTTCAACTTCTGATTTGTGCCTTACCATTGCCAGCGCGTGGGTCAGTTTCCACAGTGAGCGGCAAACCAACCCCGAAGCTATTCGGAACGGAGGCCACAGTGGATCGTGCCACAGCGTAGTTCGCTGAGCGCATGTTCCGCTCGCACCCCAGGCAGAGGTTCGCCGAACTTGGCGGACAGTGCGCTGTGAATCAGGTGCGCAGTGCTCTCCGCCCCCCGACAATGCCGCGGGGAGCTGCTCGGGTAGAACATTCATGCCGGAAAACGCAGGGGGCGGCGCGAGAAGCTGCGCGGAACCGTTTACGAATCCTTACAGGATATGACTTGCCAGAGGTCCAGAGAACACTCGGAATCGGTCAGAAGTGAAGTTACCTCGAAGTACACCTGTCATAGGAACTAAGGTCCATTTTGTGCCATAAGCATCATCACACAACTAGAAACGCCGAGTCTTAATTCCTCCGTTATTGCCCCTTGGTCCCTCTGTTCTTCACATTGGTGGCCTCGCGAGCGTAGCAAGGCCGGTGTGGAACTAAAGACTGTCGAAATTCAGATCGAATGATTATGGTGACTTACTTGGTCAACCGCTGAATCCTCCAAGGCAGCGTGCAGTGAGGCGACGCCCTTGCATGGCGTGGCGCGCCAGGCCAGTTGCAGCCTCGGGGCAGATATCTATCGGTAGCCGGCGTCAATGCTGCCGGACTTGATACCGGCACTCCTCAACACTGCCTAACGTTATCGTCAATCGACGATGATGATTTCGGCGAAGAACTGGAAGTCGTCTGGCAAATTGAACCGGGCGCTCAGTTCATTGAACGGGCTGGCTCTCCTTCAGTCACCGGTCAGGACGACCCCTACACGCTTGATGCTATTGCGAACGATTTCCCTCGCGAACTCCACCATTTGACTGATTCTAATGGGAGCCAGACTGCCGAATAATTGAGAAGTAGTTTTGCTGTCCGCTCTCGGTGCGAACTTAGCGAGGTACACACGTGGATATTCGAGCTATGAGTGTGGTGACCATTTGCAGGTACCAACGGGCGACGGGCTGCATTTCGGTTCATCCTATTCGACCCGCGTGGCCGTGTCGGCCATGTGGATTAGGACCTCATGCGGCCGCTCGCGCCGCAGACACCTGCTGCAGTTGCAGATGGCATTGGGACGAACTGAAAGCTAGGGCAAATTGGCAAAGATGCGCGCTACACCCTTCCGCCGAGCTTGTCTGCCAATATTTTTATAAGATTCACGCCTCAAGACCATGCTCAATATGCTTACCTTCTTCGCTCCTCGTCAGTATGAGAACCCCCTTACCGAGCAGGGTCGTGCACGTACCATCGCAGCCTTTCATCTCGCGCAAGGAAACGCTGAACGACTGACGACCATGGAGATGCGGCGGGATGTTCTCAACAAACTCATGAGTCCGCGTGCTGTCGGTTACTGGCTCAACGACAAGGAGTGGCTCTGCTTCAGCAGAAAGGTTGGCCAAGTAGCGCTGCTGCGATTGACACATGCGGGGCTGCGAACGTGTGCCAATAGCATTGCGGGGGGGAGTGAGGTGCCAACCACCCCAGAGTTAGTTGTGAGTCGTCGCCTGCTGATGCTACATGGCGGCACGGGCCACACGGAGGTGGTCTTTGCACTCCTCCTAGAGGACGCCTAATGCATTGGGGCGCATTTAGATGAGAAATACAAGTACTACGATGGCCTGAGGCTCACCTTGCGAACGTCCAAGGTTCTGGAATAACCGGTCGCGGATCAAGACACAACAAGGGGATCAAGATGCCGAACGCGACAGACAACCCGATGCTTAACGAGCGATTCCGCGCGGGTCTTGCCCTTGCCGAGGGCCTACACCGCCGGCAGGTAAGGAAAAGCTCGGACATCCCCTACTTTGGCCACCTGATGGTGGTGGCGGGTACGGTCCTGGAGCATGGCGGAGACGAGATCGAAGCCACCGCCGCGCTGCTGCATGACGCAGTGGAGGACCAGGGTGGGAGGCCAACGCTGGAGCGAATCCAAGAAGCTTGCGGCGAAGAGGTTGCGCAAATTGTGGAAGCCTGTTCGGATAGCCTCGCTGCGGATGAAGGCCAGAAGGAAGACTGGAAAGTACGCAAGCAACGCTACCTCGACCACCTCGCGCACGCATCTGCGTCCGTTCGGCTGGTGAGTGCCGCCGATAAGCTGCACAACGCCCGCTCGTTGATTCGCGATCTGCGTCAGAATGGCGATTCCGTATGGGATCGATTCAACGCCGGTCGGGAGGACCAGTTGTGGTTCTACCGCGAATTCGTCAGGGCCCTCAGGAGAGCCGGAGTGACGCTCCGATTCGAAGCCCTGATTGAGGAGTTGGAGGACGCGGTGGCCGAACTGGAACTGCTTGCAGAGGGCGGTGGATTCGCTCATGCGCTGGCGATTTCGGCCCGCGGTCATGCCAATCAGCTCGATAAGGCTGGCGCGCCCTACGCCCTGCACCCGATCCGCATGATGACGCGGTTGGACACCGACGAAGCCCGCATTGCCGCGCTGCTGCACGACGTTATTGAGGATGTTCCAGGCTGGTCGGTCGAGCGCCTGCGTCGCGAGGGTTTCTCCGCCGACGTCCTCGCTGCCATCGAGGCGCTCACAAAGCGAAAAGGAGAGGAATACGACGCATTCATCCGGCGGGCTGCCGCGAACCCAATCGCGCGGCGCGTGAAACAGATGGATCTCGAAGACAACCTGAACCTCCTGCGCCTGTCATCACTGCGTGACGTGGACATCGAGCGGTTGAAGAAGTATCACCGGCACTGGCTTCAACTTATGGGCGAATGCAGTCAGCAAACCAAGGGAGACTAGCGAGGTGCCCACCAATCTGTTCACTTCCGAATCCGTTTCCGCCGGCCGTTGCGACGAAATTGACGACCGTGTCTCGAATGCGATCCTCGACGCATTCCTAGCACGCATGTCGGAGACGTGTGTCGTCTGGCGTCGACACCAAGAAGTGTTGCACATCCCAAATGTTCTGAGCTGCAGGGGCCTAACTTGAGCGGAGATCCGATGAAGAAGACATCTACGGAAGGCAAACTACTGCCATCGCGCCGCGTCTCCATCGCATGGCCTCCGTTCGCACGGAAGCTCGCAGGAGTCCTTCAAAAACTCGAGGAAGACCAGTATCTGATCTTGTCTGTGAAGCGGTCCAATCAGTACGTCCAGTTCGCCGCGCAAGGGTCATTTGGGATGCGGGCTGAAACGACGAGTAGCAGCTATCTGGTTGAGCCGGAACAACTTAATGCGCGGCAGATTGCCGCCTTGCTCGACGCGGGTTGGCATGCCCCGACCGGAACCCCTGCCGAGTCCACGCCTGCGGACGACCCAGACGGGTCTCCAAATTTCTTTCTGGACTTTTCGGCACCCGTTTCCTTCGACGCGGTGGCGAATCTGGCGGTACGTACCCTAGCTGGCATTCTGCTGGTGCCTCATCCTGGATTTCTGGAATACGACGCCTTTGGCGAAGACGGGGAGGCGATTGCGTTACCGGACTTGGGACTGAGGCGAGCAGTGCGCGCACGACCCGTCGATAATCGCGAAGGTCTGTCAATGAAACTACAAGGCATTCTGAGGGAGATAACTGGTATCAGCGAGCTGACGTTCGACAGTGACGGTGATCTCGGATTTCGCTCCGGTAGCGCCGTCGCCTTCGTTCGACTGATGGGCGACCCACCATACGTCTGCATTCACTCGCCGATCCTGGGTGATGTCGAGGAAGGGCCTGGCCTTTTAGCGCGGCTGAACGACATGAATGCCGAGGAGTCGCTGCTTCGCTTCATTTTCAAAAATGGGATGATCTACTGCATCGCCTACATCTCCGTAGCGCCATTTGTGAAAGAACAGTTGTCCCGGGCCCTCGAACATTTCTGTACTGTCTCGATGGAATCGACGGACTGCTGCAGAAGGAGTTCGGGGGGCAGACTGCATTTGTCGAGTCAATGCCCAGTGTAATGAAGCATTGAGCTGACGAAGGCAAATAGGCTAACCATTTGCTGGAAACTCGAAACGTGTCCGCGACGGCGTTGATGGCACGCTCAGGCAGAATATTGATAGCGCCTGACCTCGCTGGGCCTGCCGAGCACCTTGATGTGCCTGCAACCCGGGATAGCATGGTGCAAGGGGCACTCAAGTTCAGCCTCCGTTGCACAATCGTGATCCCTAGCCTTCCGGTCAAACTGTGATTTTGGTAGCCAGTAGGTCACCTAGTGGGCTCTTGCCTTAAGTCAGTAAATCAACGGTTTCACCGGCTCGAATCCGCCAAGTTGTTCCAACCATCTGCTGACAGGTAACGAACTTTGACCGATTGTTGGAGCGCCAAGCCAACCTGCTTTGATTTGCTTTCTGACTGAGGTATAAGCATGACCTGGTTCAAACAGACCTTCGGTTTCACGGAGATGGGCTATGCGGAAACGCAAAAGCGGTTTCGCATTGAATCCGACATGCTCCATACGGATACAGACCCACCCAGGAGTTTTCAGGTGGGTACACTGACCACACCCAGCGTGGGAGAACTGCGAACGCAGGTTGGCGCACTGACGCCACCAACTGGAACCGGTTTGACGCTGCGTACCATCAGCGTCGACGCATATGAGCTGCATACCCACCCCGAAGCCCATGGGTCACTGATCCAGGTTGCCAGTCAGTTCAATTGTTGGAAATGACGGACCCCAGCACCACGCCGGAACATGGCATCACCGACTACCAGTACGATCGTACCCAGGGCCCAGCCTGTGCCAGGGCATGCGCGCCTGCCGCGATATTTCGCAACTACCTGCGCCCGTGGACGGCCAGAGTGGGCAGACTGAGACTCGTCAGATCAATACCTTTAGGGACTTGGATCGCGCCATAAACATCCCGGGCATTCGAATGCTGAACGGCTATGCGTTGCTCCAGACTGCAACCGTTCAGGCAATCGGCCAACACATCCAAGGTCTCGACGAGGCCGAGCGCGATGAGTTGCGCAAGCAGTTGCGTATTGGTTTGCATAGCAACACTGAAGTCACTGCGGACAATGCCCCACCTCAGCAACGCGTAACCCAAGCCCTTTGCTCGGCGCTACCTGTGGCCTATAACTGCGCGCCGCGTTCCGATTGGACGCCATTTGCATCTCTGGTGCTGGAAGCCACGTATGATGCGACCTTGTTGGCGGCCGTGCTCAACCACCGGCACACTGGCAACCCGAGGGTCTATCTGACCATGGTGGGAGGAGGCGCGTTTGGCAACGAAGCCCATTGGATCTTTCAAGCACTGCGGCGTGCTTTGCACGGAGTGCACCATCATCCCTTGGATGTTGCCGTGGTCTGTTACCGCCAGATGTCGCAGGACCTAGTGGATCTGCTGGCTGAGATCAACGCGAGCATTTAAGGCGCGGAAGCCAACGGCTCTCGCGGAGAACTATATAGGCAAAGCCGCGAGGCACACCGGTCGATTAGTTCGATGACATCCCTGGCTCGCGTTGTGGATTTCGTTACTAGCGATCACTGTGCTACGTCTGCGAAGCAGTTCAAGAGTAGCGGTGCAGGCGCCCCTTGCTTAAGACGCGGGCGCGGGCGAGTTGGGACCGCAGCAGGGATGTCCGGCATCGAAATGAAGCCCAGTAGCCACGTGGCTCGACAACGTTTCTGCCATGCTCTGCCAACGTGGCCGTGGTCGCGCAGAGCTTGCGACTGGATTCGGCTTCAGTACCTCGGGCTGAGTTGCGTCCGCTTCATGGGAAGCTATTGATCGTACATCACGACCCGCGCAAACGTACTACGACATCTGGATGATTGTGTTCGATTATGCTCAGCGGCGCTCAACGTGGCTCATCCTCCCGGCACCGTGACGAGCAAAAGGCAATCGGCTACGCTTCGAATACGCGCGGGACAGCGGGCGATCCACCCAGCGGAGCGGGCAATGGAACAAGTCTGTGCGGGCGCTATGCGGTAAGCGGTAATTCCAATCAATTAAGTGGGGAACAAAATGCCTCTTTCTCTTGGGGTTACAGTGGGCAGCAAAATCCGGGTGGGCGATGCGTTCCTGGAAGTGCTAGACATTCGCGATGCGAAGACAACCAGCCTGAAGGCAGGCAACAATATATTTACCATCAACGATCTGGAGCGCCAAGAAGTGCTCCCCAGCGTGTTCGTGCTGGTGTCGTTAGGGTGGTCGGAGGGTAAGAAGCATGCCAAGAATTTCACGCGCCTCGCCATCGAGGCCCCCCGGGAACTGCGGATCGAGCGAGTCCCCGATGCGATGCCCTCGCTCGCAAAGGCCGGCTCGTAACTACTGATTGCAGCCTTCGAGCCAGAACTGGCCGCGCCCCCCGGACTGTAGTCTTTCCGGCGCGCAGCTAAGGTGCTTCCTGCGCGCGAATGATACATTGGAGAGCGGAATTGGATGACGCTATGCGACCACGGCCAAAGCGGACTAACGTCGAAGATATTCCGAATTGTCGCAGACCCACCCCAAATGAAGTGCAATTCCCTCAAGCTCGCAGGCTTGATAGATCTGGTTTGGTTTGGCATCAATGCCATAAAGCTGCGCGAACGACCGGAAGTCTGGGAACCATTGTTGCGTCGGACTGAACGAATGCACAAGCATCAGTGCATGCGCCGCATTGAAGCGTGCAGCTTCAATGAGGGCAGATGCAGTTCGATGGATTAACTGGTAGCTGATCGTGCCAGGAAGGTTGGTCAGCCCGAGTTTTTTGGTCAGAAACTGAAGCCGCATGGCTTTCCCAGCCGAGTCTTTTCTCTTCCAGTCCGCGACAGTATCGCCAAACGGCTCCGCAACTTCCCTTCAACTGCTATGGAGACCAGTTGAGAGCCGCCGAAGCGGCGCTGGATGAGACGCTGGCGTACATTGCGGCGACGCAAAGGATCGTTGATTACGACCCGCTGGAACTCGCCCAAGAACTCGCCGCCTTCGACGACGATCCGGACGCCCGCACCCACCGAGAGGCACCATGATCGGAGTCGCTGCGGCAGCAGCGTTGGCCATCCTGTTCTCGGCCCGTGCCTGCTGGGACTGTGGGGCGTTTCAAAGCGAAACAGGCATTTGGCCAATTCGCTTTGAAACGTCACTATTGCGCGCCATGTCTGTCCGAGTGGACAGCGAATTTACGGGATGGCGCGATGTGATTGCCATCTCGGATGTAACCCGACCCGCCGGCAAGTGCTGGCCAGAGTTTCGTCGTGCTCCGGAAGGGGCTGCCCAGGCGACTTTTCCAACCCAAACGACGTGACAGGCAGCTTCCTTCACCTTCCTCTCAATTGACAGAGGTCGGCCCCCAGGCGCTGCCGAACCAGCAGGAGCCATCTTCCGAAGGGAATCACACCGGGTGTGGTGTGAGGCTAGCAAGTTGCTGATTTATGTCATATGTCAAGCATCGGTACAGAGATGATTCTACCCTAGTGACATAAATCTCTAACTAAGCAACCAAAAACGCCGCTCATGAGGGGCGTTTTTGGTCGTTTCCGATAAGCAAGAGTATTGGTACCTGAGTGACTGCTCAGGGGTCGATAGTTGCCTCTGCGCCGGCGCGCCAGTGCGCGGTGGGCCAACGTCAGAGTTCGGCCAGAAGCGGGAGCATCTGCCTGGTTCACGCACCCAGGTATGTCGATTTACCGCACAATATGCGCCGTGGCCCCGCCAGCATTAAGGGCATTTCACAAAGCCTATAACGTATAGTTTCTGAGGAGCCTTAACCACCATGAAGATCACCCCAACCACGCTCACGCTTAAGCAGTTTTTCTCAGTAGGCAACGAGCAGTTCCTTATCCCCGCCTACCAACGCCGCTATGCATGGGGCCAGCGCCAGCAGCGTGAGTTGTTCGATGACCTGCGGCTGCTTGCGCCAGGAGACACGCACCTTTTGGGCACGGTGCTGTTCCTCTCGGACACCCACAAGCCCGACATCAACCAGCTCGAACTCGTGGACGGCCAGCAACGCGTCACGACCATCACTATCTTGATGAGGGTACTGGCGCGTCGATTTGAGCAAGAACGGAAGGAAAACACCGCGCAGAAAATTGCGGAGTTGCTGCAGTGTGAGGACGTGGAAGGGCGAGTGATGCCGAAGCTTCAACTCGGCGATCTGGATCATGGTGACTACGTGCGCATCATGGATGGAGGCGATATCTCGGAGGCTGAGAACGATTGCCTGGCAGGCGCTCACGAGTACTTCACCGACTGGGTTGGGCAGTTGTCCGTGGATGAACTGAATGCGTTCTTCCACAAGCTCATGAACAGTGCGTCAATCATTCGGTTGGACGTTGGTGCAGCCAGGGATGCCTACAAGCTGTTCGAGACGATCAACAACCGGGGGTTGCGGCTGAAGCCAACGGACATCATCAAGAACTTCCTCCTGGGGCATGCATCTTCGCTGCCCGCTGGCACGCTGGACAAGGTGAAGGGCGACTGGCGCAAGTTGATCGTGGCGCTTGACGGGCTGGACAGCGATGACTTCTTCCGCCAGTGGCTGGCGGGCAAGTTGCACCGAAAGGTCACCAGGAGCAAGCTGGTGGCCGACTTCAAGGCCTACTATCTGCGTCATGTGCAGGAGGCCGAGAGCATGACCGAGTTCATGTCGTCCACCATAAAGGACGACGAGGACGAGGAAGACTCCGAGGATGTGGCTATCCTCGGTGAGGAGGATGAGGCCACGGAGCCACCCGCCAAGGTCAAGAAGGTCAAGCTAACGGTGTTTGCCACGGCGTTGCGCCAGTCGGCCGACCTGTACTCCAAACTGCTGTGGGGCACGACCACGTCCGCCAAGGTCAATCGGCACATTGGCAACTTGTGGCGAATCAAGGCGTTCCCTGCCTTCACGTGGCTACTGGACATGTTCGGACGCAAGAGTTTGGACGAGAAGGCTCAAGTTCGATTGCTGCAGGCATTGGAGGCCTTCATGATGCGCCGGCATATCTGCGAGAAGCGCACCAACGAGTTGGAGACGATCTTCGCAAACCTGACCAGCATCGCCGACAAGGACTACGAGAAGGCCGTCTTCGAGATTCTGAGGGGACACATGCCCGACGACGATGAGTTCGAATCTTCCTTCGCCTCGTTCCCTTTTGTGCCCGCAGTGATCGACCGCGCCCGCTATGCGCTGGAGATGTTCGAGTACAAGGCTATCGTGCACAAGAACGAGTACTACCTAGCCGATCCTGATGATTTGGAGCTTGAGCACATCATTCCGAAGGCAGCCGACAAGGCCAGCACGAAGAAAGACCTCGGCGACTGGCCAAGCTACTTGGGCGACGGCTGGAAGGCCAAGCACGCCAAAATGCTTCACCGCATCGGCAACATGACCCTATTGGCCGACGAACTGAACGTTGTGGCGTCGAACAACCCGTTCCTGGCCAAGCGCAAGGAGTACGCCAAGTCCAACATCCGGCTAACCAACCATCTGTCGACCCTCAACCAATTCAAGTTCAAGCAAGTGGATGACCGATCCAAGGAATTCGCCGAACAGGCGGTGCAGATGTGGAAGGTCTAAGTTGGCCGAGTCGGTGTTCGCGTCACAGACGTCCTAACTTACCTTCTGAAGGCAAGTTAGGCGCGTCTTTGCGGGCCAATAAGATGAGCTGGGGGGGTACGCGACGATAGCACTTCAGGATGGGCGGCGGTACCTACAAGGTCACTTAGTCTTGGGTGCAAGAAGGGGAAGCCTCGGCCGTTCAGGTCCAACGTTTAGCACTACCCACTGGCGCCGCCTTTGACGTCGGCTATGGCGGCTTTGGGCCGGAAGCAACGATCGCAGCCACCTTCCCCTCAGTTGACCGAGTTCGGCCATGAGGCGTCGTTAGGTCGCTCCTTTGCTAAGACGTTTGGACGTCCAGCGCACCCGCAAAACCGCCGTTCGAAGGCGACTACGCACCTCGCCTTATTAGTCAGGTCACTCGCTGGTGTGTGCGTCGGCCAACACGGAGCTAGTTGCTTCGGATTCCCGGCTATGGCAGGGTACGACGCTGGGCCACCCGGACCAACTAGCCATGACCATATCGCTAGACGCTCCCGCTTTCATCCTAGAAGCCATCGATGAGGATATGTTGTATCCCTGGTTGGCAACTCGATTCAGAACGACGGATCTGGTGAAGCTCAGGAGCGCTTTAGACATCGGCGATGATGATACCTCGTTCGAAAACAAAGCTTACTTGTTGTCACCCAATGAAGTCGCTGCACTTTGCGACGCATTCGACCTGAGATTCGACTCCGGGAGACGAGAAGTTGTTTTTTCAAGGACTGTGCGCAGTTCACGCGCTCGCCTTACCTGTTCCACGCAGGTTACGAGTTGCCCCTGCTATTGGATGGAAGAAAGAAGCTCGCATTCTTCTACTACGATAGTGAAGATTGTTCGAGTATTGATGGCAGATTGAAGGAACGTTTCGACCACTATGCTGCAGCGGGATTGCTCCATGTGGAGGAGGATTTGTCCGACCTGCCAGATTCTGACGGCCGCCGTGCCGGCTACATCTATATGCAGCCAAGGGGAGGATGGCGCATCCCAGCCTCAAGCTAATAAGGGAAACCTCTGGCAGGGCAGGTGGATGGAATGAAGTCTTCGAACGCCTCGAAGGAACATTAATGGGCTACGAAGACTGGCAAAATGACTGGTGGCTGGAACAGCAGGCGCATGGCGATGGCGTCATTTACGGCATGTCCTTCCGCTGTGCAATCACGAAGGCCGGACTCGAATGGGTTATTAAGTCCGGTAATCGGGCCCTTCCGCCTGTAGAGGGTCCCACGTTGACTATCCACTCGTCTTGTGACCTCGACGACATAGCAATGGAGCTAGCGTTCCGCGATGAGCCAGACATCGAGGCGTTTGCTCAATTCAACTTAGGCGGTCGTCACTTGATAGATTTCTGTGATCTTCGAGCAAGAGGACCATATCAGATTCCGGCAACAATGATACCTGTCATCAATTTCCACCTGACGCGTCAGGTCTGCGTTATTGCACGTAGATAGGAATTCCGGACTCTGGAGGTGGGTCATGAGTATAGACATTATCAAAGGGGGATCGGGTCAGACGCTGGTACAGAACAGCGAGCTTGTACTAAATACGTTTGGCTACTGGCCAGCCTTTCATGATGCAGAGGTTGTCACCTTCAGCATAAGCATGACGGAGGATGAAGGCCGGTATGTAGCTGACGCAACTATTGCGGTGCGGCATGGCGGCCAGGACAATCCAAAGTGGACGGGTTCAGGCGAAGATTGGATCGTTGAATTCCTATGCCGGGATATAGCCGAGACCAATATCAATCTCAATGAGCTATCTGGCGGTGGCTGGCTGGACGAGATCGTCATATCGACGCGAGACGATGGTCGCCTTGACTTTGATATGAGGCCTCTCGCTGGTTTCGATGTTCGGTTCAGTTGTCGGTCTGTAGAGATCCTGAAGATTGACCCGGTGCCCTCCGCCCAGATGTCGAATCAATGACTGACTGGCATAACCAGAACGCGTTGCCACGCAAAATCTCCTCAGCCCCCCGTCATTCCGCAACCTGGACCTTTATCCTCCATTGCCACCGCCTCCGCCCGCAACTTCAATTTGCCTCGCCAAGCATGAGGATTCAGCGTATGAACTCGGCGCGTGAACAGGAGCAAAATGAGCTTCTTCATGAAGCGGTAAGGTTTTACGCGAAGGAAGAGTATTCACAAGCGCTCCGAATTTACCGACAATTGGCCGATTCGGGGCATTCAGAGAGTCAGGTATTCCTTGGCTGGATGCTTGCGGAAGGCATGGGAGTGGAGGCTAGCCATGAGGATGCAGCCAAGTGGTTCAGGCGAGCAGCATTGCTTGGCTCAGCGAAGGGTGCGTTCTATATGGGGCGATTGCTAGCAAGGGAGGCCAAGTATGCTGATGCAGTTCTTTGGTATCAGCGGTCTGCGGCGGACGGATACCCTCCTTCTCAATTTCGACTTGGAGTTTCGTATCTAATGGGAGAAGGTGTCCAGAAGGATTTTTCATTGGCTTGTCGCCACCTTGAGGCAGCAAAGGCTAACGGACATCTATTTGCGAGGCGTGAGCTTGCTATATTGGATATTCGAGGCGAGAGAGGTGTCGCACGGAGATTCCTCGGCATCATTGAATTTCTGCTCGTACTGTTGTACGGCATCGGCGTCGCTTTTTCGAACTCATACTCCGACGACCTAAAAGGGTGATGGTTGGTGCAATGGCTAGGAAGCGAGCAATTCCGCATTACAGGCTTTTAGCGGTGTCACGAGCGAGCGGCTGTCGCACATTGCGGATTCAACCGGTCGATGCAACACACTGAAGGCTTTGCGAGCCTGAGGGGTGCTGCAAATGAAACAAAGACGGCGGATCTACTACACCGAGACTCAAAAGGCACTGATGTGGGAACGGTGGCGCAAAGGTGACACGCTTGCGCAGATTGCCCGACTGTTCGATCGCTACCACTCATCGATACAAGGGGTTCTC
>LRMT01000092.1 GCA_001725945.1 Cupriavidus sp. UYMMa02A
AGCAGCAGGGTCAGGCACAGCGTACGAAGTGGTTGTCGAGTCATGTTCTTTCTCAGGTAGGAGTGTTAGGCGATCAGCCAGTCAGAAGTTTACACGGCGCGGCATGCGGCTCCGCCCGCGCTTGAGGTTTCCACGGACGCTCTTCCGGCCGATCGCCGCCTGTAGAATCGGCTACCACGCAACCCTGGAACGTCCCGCATGGACTCTCAAGCCCCGGATCGCGGCGCGCTGGCGCCGCTGGCCTATCACGCAACGGTGGTCGATTATCTGCGTCGCCACGAGCCTGAGGTCTGGCGCTGGGCCAATGCCCGCGCAACCGGTGCCGACCACCGCGACGCATTGCGCGCCATGCTGCTGCGGGACACCTACCGGATCGAGGCGGACGCCCATGCGGACGTACACGCAGCGCTTGCGCAGGCGATGTCTCGGCTCGGCATCGAAGCGCGCGCGACGCTCTACCAGCGCCGGGCCAGGATATGAACGCGTCGCTGGTCTACGTGCCCGGCGAAGTCCACATTGTCCTGCAGGGGCCGCTGCTGGAACGGCTGGCGCCGCCGGAACTGCTGGCAGTGTTCGGCCACGAACTGGCCCACTACCTGCTGTGGTCGCGCGACGACGGCCAGTTCCTGGTGGCGGACCGGATCCTGAACGACGCACTGGCGGCGCCTGGCGCCAGCGCGAGCCATCGCGAGACCTGGCGCCGCTATGCGCTGCATACCGAGCTGTTTGCCGACCGTGGCGGCGCCGTGGCGGCGGTGCGGTGGCGCCGGCGGTGTCGACCCTGGTCAAGGTGCAGACCGGCATGGGCAGCGTGGACGCGGCCGCCTACCTGCGTCAGGCGGTCGAGATCGAAACCAGCGAGGCGGGGGCGAGTGCCGCCCACAGCCATCCCGAGACCTTCATCCGGGCCCGCGCGCTGGCGCTGTGGTGGGAGGGCGCGGCCGATCTCGATCCGTGGATCGAAACCCGCCTGCACGGTCCGCTGGCGCTGGAAACGCTGGACCTGCCGGGCCAGGTCCAGCTGCAGTCGCTCACGCGCGGCTTCCTGGCCCACTTCCTGGCCGGCACGCCGCTGGCGAGCGAGGCGGTGCTCGCGCAGGTGCGGATGATGTTCCCCGACTGGCGCGACGACGAACCGGCAGTCGGTCCTGAAAAGCTGGGGCAGGACGTGGTCGACCACAGTGTTCGCAACTACCTCAACGCCTTGATGATGGACCTGGCGCTTGCAGACCCCGACCAGCACGATGCGGCCCTGCTGCGCGCCGGCCAGGTGGCACAGGCGCTCGGCAGCCTCGATGCGCTGCAAGGCAACTTGCGCCGCGACGCCGGCTTCGGCAATCGAGAGCTGGACCGCTACCAACGCCAACTTGATCGCCAATCGGCCAGGGAGGGCCGGGCATGACTGACAGCACGACCCATGACACCCATACAGATTTCGGTACGGCCGGCAGCGGCGAGCCGCGCACGCTGCGTGCGCTGATCGATGCGCAGGCGGGCGCGGCGCTGCCCACCGACGACGTCCTCGTACTGGTGCTACCGCTGTTCGCGCAGGTCGCGGCGTTGCATGCACAGGGCAGGGTGGCTGTGCTCGATCCCGACAGCATACTGGTGAGCGAGGACGGCGCGCTGCGTCTGCGGCGGCCCGATGGCGACATCCCCGTCATGGACATCGGCGCGGTGCATCGCGTGCAGCCGCATCCGGGGTCGGGCCTGAATATCGTCGGCGCGCTGCAGCTCGGCCATGCCGATGACGGACAGCGCGACCAGACCGACCTGGTCTTGCAGCTCGACGCCACCGCGCCGATCGAGCGCCCGGTCTACCTGCCCGGGCCGGCGAGCTGGGAACGGCTGCTTGGCCACCATGACGAGATCGGCGATGTCTTCCTGCTCGGCATGGTGCTGGCGAGCCTCGCCGGCGGCCTGGACTTCGCCGATGAGCACGATCTGCGCAGCTTCGTCGCGCACCGCCGCAACCTGTTCCTGCTGCATGAGCGGCTGCATCCGATCGTCGCGGCGGTGATTGTCGAGATGACCGAGATCAACCGCCACGACCGCGCCACCGATGTCGCCGCGCTGGCGACGCGGCTGCGCACATGGCGCGACCAGCCGGCAGCCCTGGACGTGGAACGCGCGCTGGCCGGCACGACCGGCGCCACGCCGCGCCGCGCCGCCGTGCTCACGCACCTGCGTGACCGCCTGTTCGATCTGTCGCGGCGCAACCGCCTGCTGCACTTCCGTCCGACCGCGGCCAGTGTCAATGTCACGGTGGCCAGCGTGCCGCTGATGCTGCAGATCGAAAGCGTGCGGCCCGAACACATCTGCACCTGGGGTGGGCCGTTCGCGGCCGACCTGGTGGCGGGCAAGCCGGTGCCGCTGCAGCGCTGGCTGCGCTTCGACGACCAGCCGTACCTGCAGGCATCGCTCGACCGCCTGATCGCCGAGACGCGCCGCGACCGCGCCGAGTACGGCTTCAGCAACCTGCGCCTCGTGGTGGCGTTCCTGCGCTGGCACAACCTGAAGGAGGCGCCGGACGAGCGCATCGTCACACCGCTGTTGTGGCTGCCGGTGGAACTGGTCAGGCGCAAGGGCGTGCGAGACCAGTACGTGATCCAGTGCACGGGCGGCGAAGCCGAGTTCAATCCGGTGCTGCGCCATTACCTGAGCCAGCTCTATGACATCCGGCTCGACGAGACCGTGGATCTCGGCAAGACCTCGCTCGAAGAGATCCATGCCGGGATCCTTGCGCAGATTCGCCGTTCCGAGCCTTC
Source organism: Cupriavidus sp. UYMMa02A (assembly GCA_001725945.1). Taxonomy (GTDB): domain Bacteria; phylum Pseudomonadota; class Gammaproteobacteria; order Burkholderiales; family Burkholderiaceae; genus Cupriavidus. Next base: position 2,769 of record LRMT01000092.1, read on the forward strand.
GGTGGAGCTGCGCCTCGTCGACAAGGCCGCCGTGCGGCTCGTGCGGCAGAAGGCGCTGCAGCGCATGCAGCAGTTCCAGCGTCGCAGGCCAGGCACGGCCGCGGCGCGCACGGGAGGCTGGCTGCCGCCATACAGCTATGCGCAGGACGACTACCGCCCGCTGGGCCGCGCGCTGTTCGAGCATTGGGTGCGGCCGAGCGAGCTGCCGCAGCGTTTCGAAGCCGGCGCAGCCCCGGGTGCCGGCCCGCGCCAGCCGCAGATGAGCGGCGCCGCCGCGGCGCAAAGCGAAGAGCGCCAGGCTTCGTGCTCGAGGAGTCCGAGGGCCACCGTTATGCCTGGGACCTGGACCTGACGCAGGTGACGCTCGCGAACTTCAACTATCGCAAGATGTCGCTGGTGCGCGACTACGCGCAGCTGCTCGACGAGCCCGGCGCCAATCCGGCGTTCGACCGCGTATTCTCGATCGAGCCGCGCGACGTGGAGACGGAACCGCCCGCACCGCTAGCGCCGGCCGAGCAATGGAACGTGGTGGCGGCCGATGCAACGCAGAATGCCGCGGTCGGCCTTGCGCGCAGCCAGCGCAGCTTCATCATCCAGGGGCCGCCGGGCACGGGCAAGTCGCAGACCATCACGAACCTGATCGCCGACTACGCGGGGCGCGGCAAGCGCGTGCTGTTTGTTTGCGAGAAACGTGCCGCGCTCGACGTGGTGTTCCATCGACTCAAGCAAAGCGGGCTGGACTCGCTGTGCTGCCTGATCCACGACTCGCAGACAGACAAGAAGTCCTTCATTGCCGACCTGCGCGCCTGCTATGAGCAGTGGATCGCACAGCCGCACGACGGCGACGCACTGGCGGCGCGCCGCACGCAGCTGGCGGAGGCCCTGGAGGCGCACCAGCGGCGTATTGACGCATTCGAGTCGGCGATGGCGGCCGCGCCTGAGTCGCTTGGCGACAGCGTGCGTGCGCTGTTGCGCCGCGTGGTAACACTCCCGGCGGTGCCGGAAGCGGGGCCTGCGATGCGCGAGCGCCTGCCGGCGCTGGCCGCATGGGACCGCCAGCGCGATCTTGCGCAGCGCGTGCATCGCGCGATGCGCGAGCGCTTCGGTCTGGACAGCCTGGCCCCGCATCCGTTCGCGCGCTTGTCCGCGCCACTGCTGGCCGACGAACGCGCCTATGGCCGCGCGGATCAGCTTTGCCGGGACGCCGAGGCATTGTTCAATGCGCTCGACCCGCTGCTGGACAGCACCGCGAGCCTGACCGGCCACGACACCAGCCTGGAACAGCACGCGCGCTTGCCGCCGACAGCCAATGGCTGCTCGACACGGGGCTTGCCGCGCACCTGGACCTGCTCGAGCCCTCCTCGCCGGCGCAAGCGGCGCTGCGCGAGATCCGCGCGGACCTGGACACGCGCGCGCAGGCACTTGCCGACGCGCGCGCCGCAACGTCGAACTGGCAAGACAAGCTGAGCCCTGGCGATACCGAATCGGCGCTGGCGCTCGCGCGGCGGCTGGAGCCGTCGATCGGGCGCTGGCTGCAGCCCGCATGGTGGCGGCTGCGCGGCGAACTGAAGCGCCGCTATGACTTCGGCAAGCACGCTATCCATCCCGGCTACGGCAAGGTGCTGGAAGCGTTGTCCGCCGAGCACGCCGCGAGCGCGGCGCTGGCGGCGGCGGATGCCGAGAGCCGCCGGCGCTACGGCGTGAGCGAGATGCAGGCCTTCCTGCGCGCACTCGGCGAACTCGAACAGCGCCTGCAGGCGGGTGCGGGCCCGCGCGAACTGGTCACGCATCTGCGCCAGGCCGTCGATCCGGTGGCGGCGGCGCGCGCCGAGGCCGGTGCGCGCGAGGCGCTGGAAAAGCTCGCGCAGCGTGTGCGCGACGGGTTGGTGCTGGCCGCCGACGTACGCCTTGGCGACATCGCCGAGCTGCTGCGCGACCTGCGGGAAGCGCTCGACGAGTTGCCGGACCTGCTGCCGCTCTTGCGCGCCGTGCACGCGGGCGATCCCGCCTGCGCCGCCACGCTTCAGTGGCTCGATCATGAGCCCGCGCAACTGGAAGCGTTGGTGGCCGACGAGGCGCTGCGTCGCCTGGTGCGCGAGAACCCGCTGCTGGCGAGTTTTGGCGGTGCCGCGCTGGCGCAGGCCGCGCGCGCCGTGGCGCAGGGCCAGCGCGAACTGCTTGCGCTGAACGCGCACGTCGTGCGCGCCACGCGGCATAAGCAGTTTGCCGAGCATGTGCGCGCGTCCTCCTTGTCGGCCACGATGCTGGACGCCGACGGCAAGGCGTTCAAGAAGCAGTACGCCACGGGGCGCCGCGAACTGGAGCACGAGTTCGGCAAGAGCATGCGCCACCGCTCGATCCGCGATCTTTCCGACGACGAAACCGGCATCGTCATCAACGATCTGAAACCGATCTGGCTGATGAGCCCGTTGTCGGTATCCGACACGCTGCCGCTGTCGGCGGACCTGTTCGACGTGGTGATTTTCGACGAGGCCAGCCAGATTCCGACCGAGGAGGCCGTGCCCGCGCTGAGCCGCGCGCGCCAGGTGGTGGTGGTCGGCGACGAGATGCAGCTGCCGCCAACCAGCTTCTTTACGGCCGGCGGCGCAGAGGGTGACGACGAGATCGTCGTGGAGGAAGAGGGGGAGCGGATCGCCATCAACCTCGATTCGGACAGCCTGCTGAACCAGGCCGCGCGCAATCTGCCCGCCACGCTGCTCGCGTGGCACTACCGCAGCCGCCACGAGTCGCTCATCAGCTTTTCCAACGCCGCGTTCTACGACGGTCGCCTCGTCACCATTCCCGACCGCGCGCTGGAACAGGCCGAGGACGAGGCGCCGCCATTGCGCTCGGACCGCGAGGATGCCGGCATCGCGGGAACGGACGCGCTGCTGGCGCGGCCAGTCAGCTTCCACTGGCTGGCCGACGGTGTCTATGCGGACCGCCGCAATGCGCCTGAGGCTGCCTACATCGCCCGGACCGTGCGCGAGATGCTGCGCCGCGAAACCGGGCTGAGCCTGGGGATCGTGGCGTTTTCCGAGGCGCAGCAGGGCGCTATCGAGTCAGCGCTCGACGCTTTGGCCGCCGAAGACGCGGACTTCGCGATGCGGCTCGAGCGCGAGTACGTGCGCGAGGATGACGACCAGTTCAACGGGCTGTTTATCAAGAACCTGGAAAACGTGCAGGGCGACGAGCGCGACGTGATCATCCTGAGCATTTGCTACGCGCCGGGGCCGGACGGCAAGATGCTGATGAACTTCGGTCCGATCAACCAGCGTGGCGGCGAGAAGCGCCTGAACGTGATCTTCAGCCGCGCGCGCATCGGGAGGCGGTGGTGTCGACGATCCAGCAGAGGCGATCACCAACGTGCACAACGATGGCGCGGCCGCGCTGCGCGCATTCCTGCAGTTCGCGCAGGCCAGCGCGCGCGGCCAGTTCGAGCGTGCCCAGGCCGTGCTTGGCGCGCTGAACCCGGGCGCGCGCGACGTCTTCACGCGCGAGGCCACGCCGGACAGCATCCGCGACGCTCTGGCCCAGGCGCTGCGCGCACGCGGCCACCAGGTGTGCGTCGACGTTGGCCGCTCGCAATTCCGCTGCGACCTGGCCATTGCCGATCCGTCGGGACAGGGCTACGCGCTGGCAATCCTGCTCGATTCGCCGTCGGAGCCGGTGACGGATACCGCGGAACGCTATGTGTTTCGTCCCGGCATCCTGCGCAGTTTCGGCTGGCGGGTGCTGGACATCCCCGGCAAGGATTGGCTCGACGATCAGGACGCCGTGCTGGGCCGCATCGAAGCCATGCTGGCCGATGGCGAGGATCGCGCACTAGACACGGAGGTTGAGATGGCGGCGCCGCTGGCGCAGCCTGCCGCCGTGCCGGCCACAGCCGCAACGGGTGAACGCCGGGCGACGGGAACCGCGTCGGGTATGCAAGAGGAGTTCGCGCGGACGCTGCACTTCGAGCAGGGTACGTCGCGCAAGTCTGGCGGGCCAGCGCACGCGGGGCGGAGCTTTCCGTCACCTATGGCCGCATCGGCAGTGCGGGTCAGACCAGCGTGAAGGCGTTCGACAGCGCCGAGCGGGCCCGGCGGGAGATGGACAAGCTGGTGGCGGAGAAACTGCGCAAGGGTTACGTGGAGGCGTAGGTCCCGAAAAACCGGTACCATCGTCTTACTTACGCGCCAAGGAGCAGGCATGCAGTTTCTGTGGCCGCAAATGCTCTGGCTGCTGGTCTCTCTTCCCCTGCTGGCAGCCGCTTACCTGTACCTGATTGCGCGGCGCAAGAAGACTGCGCTGTTGTATGCCAGTCTTGCGCTGCGCGCGCCGCACTGGGTCGCAAGCAACGCCTGCGGCGTCACATCCCGCCGCTGCTCTTCCTGTTCGCGCTCGGCGCGGCCCTGCTGGCTTGCGCGCGGCCTACCGCGACCATCACGCTGCCATCCGACACCATCACCCTGGTCCTGGCCATGGATGTCTCACGCAGCATGGCGGCGACCGACGTCGTGCCCACCCGGATCAGCGCCGCGCAGCAGGCGGCGCGGGATCTCATCGTCGGGTTGCCGTCCGGCGTGCGTCTTGGCATTGTCTCTTTTGCCGCTACGGCGATCGTGGTGCTGCCCCCCACCGACAACCGGCTGGGCATGCTCGAAGCGCTCGATCGCTTCGAGCTTCAGAACGGCACGGCGACAGGCAGCGGACTGATCCAGTCGCTGGCGGTGTTGTTCCCCGACGATGGCATCGACCTGGAAGCCATCCTCTTCAGCGGCGAGTCGCTCGCACCCGGGACCGGCGGCAGATCGCTGGCAGAGGCCGCCGCGGCGGACGCCGTCCGCAAGCGAGAGCTGGAGCGGCCGTCTGCACAGCCCGGCTCTTACCGGCACGGGGCGGTGATCCTGCTCAGTGATGGCCGCCGCACCACCGGCCCGGACCCGCTCGATGCCGCGCGCATGGCCGCCCAGCGGGGCGTGCGCGTCTATACCGTGGGCTTCGGTGTGCCGCAGGACGCGGATGCGGCAGGATCGAGGCTGTCTTACGAGATGCAGCTCGATGAACCTACCTTGCGCGAGATTGCGACGCTCACTGACGGCGAGTACTTCCAGGCCGGCTCGGCTGCTGATCTGACGCGTGTGTATCGCCAGCTGAGCGGCCGTTTGGCGCTCGAGCGCAGGGAAGTCGAAATCAGTGCGTTGCTGGCGGCTGCTTCGGCCCTGCTGCTGGTGGCGGCGTGCGGGCTGTCGCTGCTATGGTTCCGGCGGTGAACGGAAGCGCGGCGAGCAGTTGGCTTTCGCGACGACCTACATCGCCGCGCTCGGCGGACAAGTGCCGTGATATCGGCTTGCAGTTCGAGGCGCCTCATCAGGCAGTGTGTCGCTGGATAAACCGCGTGATGCCGGGCAGGATCGAGCGCTGAAAGCCCTGTCCCGCGAAGGTCCCATAGTGGCCGACGCCGTCAATCACCATGTGAGCCCGCTGCCTGCTGGACAGGCCGCTGCAAAGCGCATGGGCCGCGGCGGTCTGGCCCCGTCCGGTGATGTCGTCCTCGTTGCCCTCGATGGTCAGCAGCGCAACCTCTGTAATGGCCCCCGGGTTCACCTTGCGATCGCCTACCGTCATGCAGCCCCGGCCAAGATGGTGTTCCAGGAAGACCTTCTGGATGGTTTCCAGGTAATACTCGGCAGGCAGGTCAAGCACCGCGTTGTACTCGTCGTAGAACTTGCGATGCCGCGCGGCCTCACCGAGGTCACCGTCGACAAGGCTGCGGAAATAGTCGAGGTGCGCGCCTGCATGGCGCGAAGCGTTCATGGAAATGAACCCTGCCAGCTGCAGGAAGCCCGGATAGACCCGGCGTCCCTTTCCCGGGTAACCGGCAGGCACGCGCTCGATGACGTTGGCTTCAAACCATGGCAGCGAATGCTTGCGCGCGAACGCGTTGACCGCCGTCGGACTGATCCGTGTATCGATCGGCGCGGCAATCAGCGTCATCGAGCGCGGCTGTGCCTGCTCGCCGTCTTCGGCCATCAGGGCGACTGCGCAAAGTAACGGGACACCGGGCTGGCATACGGCCACGACGTGCGTGCCGGCGCGAGGTAGCGCAGGAATGTCTTCAGGTACGCCACGTAGTCGCCGAGGTCGAAGTGGCCGGCATCGGACGGGACAAAGCGCGCATCAGCCCAGTCGGTGATATAGACATCGTGTCCGGGTAGCAAGGCCTCTACCGTCGGACGCAACAGCGTGGCGAAGTGGCCTGAGAGCGGGGCCACCAGCAGAACGCGCGGGCCGGGTCGCTCATGTTCTTGTGGAAATGCAGCAGTCGGCAGAAGGGCTCGTCGATCAGCACGGTCTCTGTGACCGCCACCCGTTCCCCGCGCGCCAGGACCTGATCGATGGCAAACGCTGGCTTTCCGTAATCCTTCGTCAACCGGGTGAACAGGTCGAGCGCCGCACCGGTTTCGCGTACCCCCGGCAGCCATGTGACAGACCCGCCCCAGAAATTGACGGCGTGCTGAGAGAGTTCCGCCAGGCCGCTGAGCGGCTCGAATGATTGCCGCGTCAGCTCCCGCATTGCATAGAGCACCATGATGACCCCCGACTTGTTCTTGAAATGGCGATGCTTTGTATTGCGGCCCGCATCGGCAGGGCAGGCTTCAGCCTGTTCTGTCAGTACCGATGTGCGCCGGGACGCTCAGTCCGCCAGCCGCATTCGGCCACGGCAGGCGGGGAGATCAAAAAGATGGGAGAAGGGACAGGTTTGCAGACCGGCCTGGATGCGCTGATGCGCAGACGGGTGGTGCAGACGGCTGGCATGTCGTCGATGCCGATTCGGCTGGCTACGGCTTGCACGAACGGGGACGTTGCGTGGGGACTGATCCGCGAATCGACTGGAGTGTTGCATGACATACCACCTCTGAAACGCGCCGGCAGGGCAAGCCTTGCGGGCGGGAAATGCGTGCAATCAAGTTACACCATTTACATTTGGTAACACATGCGTTCTTACCCTACTTGAGGCTTTGCATAGCACCGCATGCAACACATTTTTTGGGATTTGCTTCGAATGGCGGCATGTTGTGATGCCGCCGAATCTTTGAAGGTCAGGAGCGCGTGTGCGGGCCCGGAGAGGGGCACACAGCATTGTTGCTCCTCCTGCGCCGTCGCCGCCGGCGCACCCGCATAGAGCCTGCCTGGCTCACCTGCACCAGATCTGTGCGAACCTTCGGCGTAAATGCCTGTGCAATCGACGCGCAGCCGCTGCGCGCTCCAGGCACGGAAGATGCTTAGTTTCGGCTTATCAGGCTAATGGCGGCTTGTTACCGGCTCCGGTCGTCAACACGGCGGGGACGGGGATTTGTGGACAACGGCGTCCCGCGCGGAGCAACAGCATTGGCTGGTGCCCGGATGCGGACGCTTTTTTTGTTCTCACCTTATCGTTCAAAGGAATGCCCGATGGCTTATCTAGCCCCAGCCGAATTTGTCGCCAAGATGGTCGATGCCGGTGAATCCAAGCTCCTCATGTCCACCAGGGATACCCTCATCCGTGCCTATATGGCCGGCGCGATCCTGGCGTTGTCTGCCGCGTTCGCCGTCAGTGTCAATGTCAACACCGGCAACCCTTTGATCGGATCACTGCTATTTCCGGTCGGGTTCTGCATGCTCTATCTGCTGGGCTTCGACCTGTTGACCGGTGTCTTTACGCTGGCTCCGCTAGCCGTACTCGACAAGCGGCCAGGCGCCACCTGGGGTGGCGTGATGCGCAACTGGGCGCTCGTTTTCTGCGGCAATTTTGCTGGCGCACTCACCGTGGCGGCATTCATGGCCATCATCTTCACCTTCGGCTTCAGCGAGGCTCCGAACTTGATCGGCCAGAAGATCGGCGGCATCGGAGAGAGCCGCACCGTCGGCTACGCCGCCCACGCGCCGCAGGCATGATTACGCTCTTCATCCGCGCCGTCATGTGCAACTGGATGGTGTCCACCGGCGTTGTCGCCGCCATGATGTCAACCTCGGTTTCGGGCAAGGTCATTGCCATGTGGATGCCCATACTGGTGTTCTTCTACATGGGGTTCGAACACTCCGTCGTGAACATGTTCCTCTTTCCCTCGGGTCTGATGCTCGGCGGCAAGTTCACGCTGATGGACTACCTGCTCTGGAATGAGCTTCCGACCGTGCTCGGCAACCTCGTCGGTGGCTTGACGTTCGTGGGTGCGACGCTGTACTCCACTCACTACAAGACCGCGCCCAAGCGCGCCCTGGCTTGAAATGAGCGTCCTGCGCGTCTCGGTTGGGCAGCATTCGCAAGCGGGGCGCAAGCGCATCAACCAGGATTTCCATGGTGCGACGCTCCCTGACGAGCCGCGACTTGGCACCAAAGGCATCGCCGTCGCGCTGTCCGACGGTATCGGTAGCAGCGCGGTCAGCCAGGTGGCCAGTGCCGCTGCCGTGCGCACTTTCCTCGACGACTACTATTGCACTGCCGAGACATGGACTGTGCGCCGGGCGGCACAATGCGTGCTGGCGGCGATCAATTCCTGGCTGCACGCGCAGACGCAGCGCAGCGATGCGCGCTTCGACAGGGACCGGGGTTACGTCTGCACCTTCAGTGCTCTGATCTTCAAGGGCCGCGAGGTACACCTGCTTCATATCGGCGACTCGCGCATCTACCGGCTGCATCCACACGCCTGGGAACAACTCACGGAGGACCATCGTCTCCGGATATCTTCGGTCGAGTCTTACCTGGGCCGTGCGCTCGGCGTGGGCCCCTCCGTTGAGATCGACTACCGCTGCTGGCACGCTGAGGTCGGCGAGGTCTACCTCCTAGCCTCGGACGGCGCCTATGAATACCTCGATGGCGCAACTGTGCGCCAGGCCCTGGAAGCGCATTCCGAAGACCTTGACGCTGCCTCGGCGATGCTTGTGTCCGCTGCGTTGGCGCGGGGCAGCCAAGACAATGTGACTGTCCAGCTGGTACGCGTGGATGATTTGCCGGCTGTCGACGCCAACGACTTTCATATCCAACGCCAACACCTGACACTACCGCCGCTACTGGAGCCGCGCACGCACTTTGATGGTTACCTCATCGTGCGCGAACTGTATGCGAGTTCACGTAGCCATGTGTACCTGGCAGTGGATCAGCACAGTGGCCGCCATGTTGCGCTGAAAACGCCTTCCATCGATCTGCGCGATGATCCTGACTACCTTGACCGATTTCTCCTGGAGGAATGGGTAGCGCGCAGGATCGATAATGCGCATGTGCTCAAGCCCCATGCGGTCGATCGTCCTCGACAGTATTTGCACGTGGCCATGGAGTATGTTGACGGACATACGCTGAGGCAATGGATGATTGACCATACCTCTCCGGACCTCGATACGGTACGTCAGATCATCGAGCAAGTTGCCAAAGGGCTACAGGCTTTTCACCGTCGTGAAATGCTGCACCAGGACTTGCGGCCAGAGAACGTGATGATAGACCGCACCGGGACCGTCAAGATCATCGACTTCGCTGCAGTGCACGTGGCCGGCTTGGTCGAAGGCACAGGCACCCGAGATGCGCAGGCGCTGGTCGGATCCTTGCAATATACCGCCCCAGAGTACTTTCTTGGGCTGGGCGGCTGCGCCGCGTCGGACCTGTTCTCGCTGGCAGTGATCACCTACCAGATGCTGACGGGGCAATTGCCTATGGTTTGCAGGTGACACGCCTGCGCACCGACAGTGATCTTCGGCGCCTGCGCTATATCCCTGCGCGTGAGCGGCGGCCTGAATTGCCCCCATGGATCGACGCAGTGCTGCGAAGGGCGTTGCACCCTTCTGCGCGAAAGCGGCAGGAGGCGCTATCCGAGTTGTCCAGGACCTGCGCGCCCCCGGGCGTCAATATCAACATCGCGGTCGGACCGCGCTTGTTGAGCGCAACCCGGTGGTCTTCTGGCAGTCAACAACGGCGTTGCTCACACTCTGGGTATTGTTGTTGCTTGGCCTGCGGCTCACTGGCCATTGAGAGCGTTCGGAACCGCGCCTCCAGCTGACGGACGCACAGCAGAAAAAAGCGCGGCAGTCGCCGCGCTATCAAAAAAGCCTGCCAGAGACGGGGAGTCGCTCTGCAGGAAGAAGCCTCACTGACACCTTATGCGTGGGGGACATTAAAGACAAATGAAGCATTTTAAGATCGGACTTAAGCCACCTGCTGAACGTGATGGTGCAGCGGACAGATGTCGTGCGGATTCGGCTGCGCAGCACATAATGGCGGCGTATCACTGTCTCGAGTTGACGAGGTGGCGGACCAATTGATCCATCTCCTTGATGATATCGGCAAGCACCTGTGTGATGACGGAAAACTCCCTCCCGTGCTCTCCCGCCCGCGCCGCCGAGACGCGCGCGTTCATCGCCTGCATCGAGATGCTGCTAAGGCATTCGACAAGGTCAGCTTGGCGTTTACGCGCAGCGACTTCGCAAGCATGCATTTCCTCCTGGTAGGATCGGGAGGCGATCAACCGTCCAGGCCTTCCAGTTCTTGCCGCAAGGGGGCGTATGCACCGGCATGGCTGGCCGACACTGCCGCGGCGGCAGCGGCCACGCGTGCCTGGGCCACAAGGTCTGGCTGTGGCTCGGCCAGCACCGCGGCTATCCAGCCGCCCATGGCGGCGTCCCCGCAACCTACGGTGTCGGCAACGTTCACCCGGAACGCCGGTTGCTCCACCACGCTGTCGGATTGGAGCAGGGTCAGGCCGTCGGCCCCGCGCGTGAGCATGATGGTGGCGTTCGGTGCCATGGCCCGCACCTGCGCGAGTGCTGCGTCGAGGGCCAGTGCTGGAAACAGACCCCCGAGGTCTTCGTCCGAGATTTGACGTAGGACGCCAGCCGCAGCATGTGCGCAAGCGTCTCGCCATAGCCCGGCGCATTCATCAGCGTGCGGTAGTTCGGATCGAAGGCGATGCGCTTGCCGGCGCCGGCTGCTGCGTGGCTTCCTGGCACAGGCACGCGGCCAGCGGCTGGCGTGCCAGGCTGATGGAGCCAAAGTGAATGACTTCCGCAGCCAGGCGCCAGCCCTGCGGCAGCCGGGACGGGTCGAAATGCAGGTCGGCACTATCGTCACCCACGAAGAAGTACTGCGGAGGATGGCGCGAAGCGACAAAAGCCAGGAAGGGCGAGCGTTCGACACGTTGCAGGAAGCGCATGTCCAGTCCGGCTTGCTCGCTGGCTCGGGCCAGTGCATCGCCGAACAGGTCCTGGCTGACAGCGCCGGCAAAGGCCGTGTCGATGCCCAGTCGCGCGCCGACGCGCGCCACGTTCCAGCAGGAGCCGCCCGGCAGGCTGAGCCAGCTTCCGTCGGCCTGGCGAACCATGTCGGTGAGAGCCTCCCCGAAGACGACGTAGCGGGGCAAGGGTTTGGACATCGAAGACTCCTGGATCTGTGCTTGCGCGAACTGCGCGGCTGGGTCGATATGAGGGAAGGCCACCGGAGTGCGTTGTCGAGTGGTACGGCCAAATCAGTCCGGTGCCATGGCTCTGGCGCGGCACGCTCGTCTTATCAGCGCGGCTGTCGATGCGTCATGCGGCTGCGCCGGTGCGCCGTCCAGTTCGCGCTCAATGGGGCGGGCCAGCATCTTGCCGAGTTCCACCCCCCATTGATCGAAGGGGTTGATGTTCCAGAGCGTGCCTTGCACAACGTCCGATGCTCGGACATGGCGAGCAAGGCGCCAGGTGAAAGGCATCCAGCCGCTGCAGCAGCAGCGTGTTGCTGGGACGGTTCCCTTCGAACACCAGATGCGGCACCAGCGCCTCGTCAGCCTGCCCGCCTGCACGCACCTCATCGGCGGTGCGCCCGTGCAGCAGCGCCTCGCCCTGTGCAAAGCAGTTGGCCAGCAGCTTGTTATGGTGGCCGGGCAGGTCGCTGTGCGGTTGCAGGCAGGCAATGAAGTCCACGGGTACCAGTTGCGAGCCTGGTGCACCATCTGGAAATAGGCATGCTGGCCGTTGGTACCAGTGGTGCCCCATACCACCGCGGCCGAGCCGGCCTGCAGCGCCGCGCCGTTGAGCTGCACCGACTTCCCGTTGCTTTCCATCTCCAGCTGCTGCAGGAAGGCCGGAAGCAATTCCAGCGGCTCGCAATAGGGGGCCACGCAGCGGCTGCGCGTATCCAGGAAGCTTCGGTACCAGACATCCAGCAGGCCCAGGATCATCGGCAGGTTCTGCTCGGGCGGTGCGCTGGCGAAATGGCGGTCCATGGCGCGTGCGCCATCCAGCAATTGGCGGAACCTGTCAAAGCCAATCGCCACCGCAATCGACAGGCCGACCGCCGACCATAGCGAGAAGCGCCCGCCCACCCAGTCCCAGAACGGGAACATGTTGGCGGGGTCGATGCCGAACGCCGCGACGGCGTCCCGGTTGGTCGACACGGCCACGAAGTGGCGGGCCAGATCCGCGTGCGTGGCGCCATGGCGCAGGAACCAGTCGCGCGCGGTGTGGGCGTTTGCCATGGTCTCAAGCGTGGTGAAAGTCTTCGAGCAGACGATCACCAGCGTGGTGGCGGCATCCAGGCGAGCCAGCTTGCGGGCCAGGTCACAGCCGTCCACGTTGGCGACAAAATGCAGGCGGGGCCCTGGTTCCGTATCCTGCACCAGTGCGCGGCACACCATGCGTGGCCCAAGGTCAGACCCGCCGATGCCGATGTTGACCACATCCCTGATGGCGCGGCCGTCGAAGCCTGTCCACGTGCCGCTGCGCACTTCATGCGCGAATCGTTCCATCTGCGCCAGCACGGCCGAGACATCGGCCTCTACCGGCACGCCCAGTGCACGGTAGCCATCGCCGGGATGGGCTCGCAGTGCCATGTGGAGGGCTGCGCGGCGCTCGGTGGTGTTGACGGGTTCGCCGGCAAACATGGCATCGCGCCGTTCGCACACGCGCGCCTGGCGGGCCAGTTCGAACAGCAGGGCCAGAGTTTCCTCTGTGATGCGGTTCTTGGCGTAATCAAGGGTCAGGCCGCAGGCCTCAGCTGTCAGGCGCTCGGAGCGCGCCTGGCCGGGCGGGCCCGCGAACCAGTCGCGCATATGGATCCGGCGAATGCTTGCGGCATGCTCACGCAGGACCTGCCAGGCGGGGAGGGACGTCGACATCGGGTCTGCTCCAATACGGTAATCGGATATTCGAATTACATCTCTTCATGCCAGGCCATGCCGTCGCGCGACAGCAGGCGCTGGAGGCCGCAGGCCCCCATGTGCCGGCGGTGTACAGCTTGGCGGGGCGTTGGTGGTCTCCCAGGTCTTGAGAATGGCGCGACCCAGCGCCAGGCCTGGGCCTGTTCGTCCCGCCGCACGAAGACCCAGCCTGCCGCGGATGACATCGAGCAGCAAGCGCTCGTATGCGCCCATGCGGCGCAAGCGCGGATCTGCGCCCGAGCGCTGCAGGTCCAGCGAAGCTGGCACCAGGGCCTGCGTGTCACCGGGCTGCTTGGTCAGGAAATAGAGCCGGATGCTCTCTTCCGGCTGCAGCGTGATGACCAGCCGGTTCCCCGCCGGCGTGCCCAGCGGGCGCTCGAACAGGCGCAGGGCACATCATGGAAGTGGATGACAATCTCCGCCACGCGCGACTGCATGCGCTTGCCCGTGCGCAAATAGAAGGGCACGCGGCCCAGCGCCAGTTGGAGATCTCCGCCTTGACGGCGACGAAGGTCTCGGTCCGGCTCTCGGTCGGGATGCCTGGCTCGCTCGCATATCCAGGCACCGGGTCGCCGCCGGCCGCGCCGCGGTAGTACTGGCCGCGAACGACTTTCCCGGCGACGTCCTCGGGCCGGATCGGCCTGAGCGCCTTGAGGATCTTCAGCTTCTCGTCGCGGATGGCGTCTTCGGACAGGCTGGTAGGCGGTTCCATGGCCACCATGCACAGCAACTGCAGTAGGTGGTTCTGCACCATGTCGCGCAGCGCGCCGATGCCGTCGTAGAAGTTGCCGCGCCGTTCGACGCCCAGCTCCTCGGCGATGGTGATCTGGACCTCCTTCACCCACTCGCGCCGCCACAGGGGCTCGAACAGTACGTTGCCGAAACGTACCGCCATCAGGTTCTGCACGGACTCCTTGCCCAGGTAGTGGTCGATGCGATAGATCTGGTCTTCGGCAAAGAACCTAGCCACTGCCGAGTTGATCGCCTCGGACGACTCCAGGTCATGGCCCAGCGGCTTTTCCAGCACGATGCGGCTGCGTTGGCCGGTGAGGCCGACGCGTGCCAGCTGCTCGCAGATTCTGACGAAGAGGTGAGGGGCGGTGGCCAGGTAGCACACGACCACCGGCGCGCCCCGGGCCATCACCAGCTCGGCCAATGCGTCGAAGCCTGGCTCGGCATTGGCGTCCACCTGCAGGTAGACGATGCGTTCCATAAAGCTTGGCCAGGGCGAGGCCACGTCGTTGCCGGCCAGCGCGGGGCGCACCTCGTCGTTGAGCATGGCAAGGTAGGCCTCGTGGGTCAGCGGCTGGCTGCCCAGCGCGAGAATACGCCCACGCGGATGCAGGGCACCTGCCGCATGCGCGTCGAACAGTGCGGGCAGGAGTTTGCGGCGGGCGAGGTCACCCGTGGCGCCAAACAATACGAAATCGAAATCCGGGGCCTGCGCGCCGGTCTTGGGGCTATCCATCGTGTCACCTGGAAGGGTCTGAAAGGTATTCGGGCATGGCAGGGGCACTATCTCGGCGTCGCCCAGCCCTTGTAGTCGCGGACATTGGCGCGCGTGACCAGCGTGGAGGGCAGCAGCACCACCGCTTTGGCGGGCCGCTGGCCGTTCATCATGCCAACGCCCAGCTGCACTGCGGTGTGGGCAATGGCCCACGGATCCTGACTGGCCGAGGCCTGCACCAGCGTGTCGGCCTTCAGCGCCGCCTCGATGTCGGGCGCACCGTCGACCGACGCGATCAGGATGCCGCGCCGATTGAGTTGCCGGGCGGCCAGATCGGCCCCGATGGCTTGCGGATCATTGATGGTGAAGACCGCATCCACCTTGGGAAAGCGCGTCAGGTAGAGCTGCATGACGTTGAGCCCGCCTTCGCGCGATCCCTTGGCGTCCTGGTCGTCGGACAGGATACGCATGTCCTGGTGCTTCGCCAGCACAGCCTTGCAGCCCCTGACGCGATCCAGAACAGCCGACACCGGTGGTCCGTTCTGGATGATGACGTTGCCGCGGCCCTTGAGTTGTTCGGCGATGAAACCGCAGGCCAGCTCGCCGGCCTGGATGTTGTCGGTCTGCACCGTGGCGTCGGCACCGGCCGCCGCCACGTCCACCGCCACCACGACGATGCCGGCCTTCTTCGCCTTGCGCACGGCAGGTTCGATGGCGCGCGCATCCGCGGCGTTGATCAGGATCAGGTCCACGCCGGCGACGATGAAGCTGTCGATGTGCGAGAACTGCTTGTTGAGGTCATAGTCGGCCGACAGCACGGTGACCTTGGCCTGCGGGTTGATCTGCTTCGCGGCGGCTTCAGCGCCGCGGGCCAGCGCCACGAAATAGGGGTTGCCGAGCGAGCCCAGCGTGACACCCACCTTCTTCAGCTGGCGCGGCGCGGCGGCCATGGCGCGGTCCGTGGCCGGGGTCTGTGCCATGGCGCCGGCCATGCAGCATGCGCCAAGCGCGACTGCCATCAGGAATTGCTTGATCACTTCCGTCTCCTGTACGGGCTCAGGTGCGGGCCGAGCCCTTCTGGCGATAGCGGTCCAGCGCCACCGCGCCAATGATGACCAGGCCCTTGATGATGTACTGCCAGATGTCAGACACCCCAAGCAGCACCAGTCCGTTGGACAGCGCGGCAATGATCAGCGCGCCGATCAGCGTGCCGCCGATGGAACCGACGCCGCCGACAAAGCTGGTGCCGCCCAGGATCACCGCGGCGATCGCGTCCAGCTCATAAGATTGCCCGAGCTGCAGGCCGTTGGCCGCGTACAGGCGCGAGGCAGACATCACGCCTCCAAGCCCTGCCAGCAGGCCAGACACCGCATAGACGAACAGCAGCACCACCCACACCTTGATGCCTGACAACCGCGCCGCCTCCGCATTGCCGCCCACGGCGTAGATCTGCAGCCCCAGCACGGTCCGGCGCAACACAACCCAGGACACCGCGATCACGGCACCGGCGATGATCACCAGCCAGGGCACGCCCAGCACGTCACCATTGCCGATGAAGGCAAAACCGATGTCGGGGTTGTAGAGGGTGCTGTCATGCCCGGCCAGCCGCGCCAGCCCGCGCACCGCAGTCAGGCTTCCCAGCGTGACGATGAACGGCGGCAGCTTCATGAAGGCAATCAGTGCGCCGTTCACCAGCCCGAACAGCAGGCCGCACAGCAGGGCGGCGGGCACGCTGAGCGCGCCAAGTGCCGGCGTCAGCGACGTCAACATCGCCGCCACGGCCGAGATTGATAGGATGGAGCCAACCGACAGGTCGATCCCTCCGGTCAGGATGACGAAGGTCATGCCGGCCGCCAGCACCAGGTTGATCGACGCCTGCTGCGCGATGATCGAAAGGTTCTGCAAGCTGGCGAAGTTGTCGGTCAGCAGCGTGAAGCCGGCGCACAGCAGCACCAGCACTGGCAGCATGCCCAGTGCGCGCAGGCGCTCCTGCGTGGTGGCGCCGCGGTGGCTGGCAAGCGAGCGGGCCACGCCTTGTGAAGAAACGGCGTGTGCCGTCGGGTGGATCGAATTGCGCATGGTGTCTCCTGAATCTGTGTGGCGGTGCTTGCCGCCGACCGTCTGCGCGGTCTCCGGGGGGATTGTCGGTTCAGTGCAGCACGGTGGCCGGTGTCGGGTCATCCGCACCGGTGGCGAGGGCGATGATGCGTTCCTGCGTGGCCGCGTTATCCGGGCAGGCATGCACCTCTCCAACCAGCCGGCCTTCGCGCATCACCAGCACGCGGTCGCACAGGCCCACCACCTCTGGCAGTTCGCTGGAGATCAGCAGGACGGCCACGCCGGAGCGGGCAAGCTCGTCGATGAGACGGTAGATCTCGGCCTTGGCGCCGATATCCACGCCACGGGTGGGCTCGTCCAGGATCAGTACGCGCGGCTTCGTTTCCAGCAGGCGCGACAGCATCACCTTCTGCTGGTTGCCGCCCGACAGCGAGCCGACATTGACGCGCGGATGCGCCACGCGGATCCCCAGCGAGCTGACGGCGCCGGCCGTGCGCCGGCGTGCGCTGGCACGGTTGAGCCGGCCGCCGCGCAACGCATCGCGCGCGGCAACGATCAGGTTGATGTTCTCGTGCACGCTCTGGTCAAGGAACAGGCCCTGCAGCCTGCGGTCTTCCGTCAGGTAGGCGATACCCGCGTCGATGGCCTGGCGCGGATGGTTGATGGCTAGCGGCGAGCCGGCGAGATACACCGCGCCGCTGGTGGGCTTGTCGGCCCCAAACACCAGCCGTGCCAGTTCCGTGCGGCCCGCCCCGACCAAGCCAGCCAGGCCAAGGACCTCTCCGGCATGCAGGTCGAGGCTGCAATCCCGCACACGCCGGCCGTCGGACATATTGCGCACCGACAGGACCATGTCGCCCATATGCTTCTGGCCATGCGTCTTGGTGTAGAAGCCCGACAGGTCGCGGCCGACCATCATCTTGACCAGTGCCGCCTGGGTCAGGTCAGCCTTCTCCAGCGTGCCGACGTAGCAGCCGTCGCGCAGCACGGTGACGCGATCCGCCAGTTCGTCGATTTCGGCCATGCGGTGGCTGATGTAAATGATGGCCATGCCGTCGGCCCGCAACTGCCGGATCAGAGCGAACAGCCGGTCGGTCTCGCGGGTGGACAGCGGCGTGGTGGGTTCGTCCATCACCAGGATGCGGGTCTCGAAATGCACGGCGCGGGCAATTTCGACCAACTGGCGCTGGGCGATCGACAGGCGGTCGACCAGCGTCTGCGGCGTGAAGTCGGCGCCCAGCTGGGCCAGCGTGCCTTCGCAGGCGCGCGCCATGGCGGCGCGGTCCACCATGCCGTGGCGGTGCAGGTGGCGTCCCAGATAGATGTTCTCGGCCACGCTCAGGTTGGGCGCCAGGCTCAGCTCCTGGTAGATCACCGCCACGCCATGCGCGCGGGCGGCGAGCGGGCCGTCGATGACCACCGGCCGGCTCGCAATCTGGTACTCGGCGCCGTCATCGGCGATATAAGCGCCGGAGAGGATCTTCATCAGCGTCGATTTGCCTGCCCCGTTCTCGCCCATCAGTGCATGGACTTCACCGGGAAAGATCGTGAGCTGGACATTGCTGAGTGCCTTGACACCCGGGAAGGTCTTGGAAATGTTGCGCATTTCCAGCAGCGGTGCCGGGGCGGTGGTGGTGACTTCAGACAGTGGCATGGCTGGCCTCCGGAACGATGGCGGACGCGCCCTTGAGCAATTCGGCGCGCGGCGAGAAGTTCATGAACATCGGCAGGGACGCGGCGCGACCGCGCCGGCATTCGCGCCAAAGCAGCCGCGCACGATGCGGGCGGCCGGGCGCGCCTCCGGGGCACTATCATCCAGCGCCTGCTGCAGCCGCTCGATCAGCGTGGTCACCAGGCCGCCGTCGATATCGGCGTCGAAGATCACCAGCGGCACGTCCAGCACGGCCAGCGCGGATTGCAACGAGGGGGCCAGCGCATCGACGCAGTCGTCCACCCATTCCGCCACGGCCGGGTGCTCCAGCTCCACTTGCCGCTGCAGGTCGGCATGGCCATGCACCGTCACGCCGTGGTGGCGCAGGTGGCGCGTCAGCGCATTGAGCGAGGCGCGTGAGATCAGAATGTCCCGCCGCCGGCCCGGCACCGCCACGGCGGAAGCCAGCGTGCCGGGCGGCACCGGCATCATCGCGATGTCGCCGGCGTTGCCGGAGACCCCGCGCACGCAGTCGCCGTTGAGCACCACGCCGCCGCCGATCGCCGGGCCGAGGAAAACATAGAGGAAATGTTGGGCGTGGTGCCAGCCGTAGAAGAGTTCAGCCACCGCGGCCGCGGTGCCGTCGTTCTCGCTGAATACCGGCAGCCTCGTTGCTTCCGCCAGCATCGAGGGGAAATCCGCCTCGTCCCAGGCGCGAAAGGCAGCCTGGAATGCCTCGCCTTGCACATCGAGTTCCCGCAGCCACGCGCCGAGGTTGTAGGGCTGGGCAACGCCAATGCCGAGCAGGCGTTTCTGTTCGGCAGGGGTGAGCAGGGCGCGCATTTCCTCGATGTCGCGGCGCACGAGTTCCAATGCCTGGTCAGGGTGGGGCAGCACCATTTGGTGCGCGCGGCTGGCCAGCATATGCCCGGCAAAGTCGACCATGACGGCCTCGATGCTGCCGCGATCAAGCCGCACGCCGATACCGAAGGCCCCCTTGGGCTGCAGGCGGATCAGGTTGGCTGGCTGCCCGCGCTGGCCTTCCACACGCCGTCCGGCAAGCTGGATCAGGCCTTCGTCGGTCAGCGTCTGCACGATGCTGCCGACCGCCGTATTGGTCAGCTGTGCCATGCGGGCCAGGTCTGCCTTGGATGCTTCGCCGGCGCGGCGCAGCGCCAGCAGCAGGGCCCGCTCGTTGTAAAGGCGCAGGCTGGCTGAGTTCACGCCACGGCCTGCCTTGGATGCGGTCATCTTGTCTCCGTCCGGCTGGCTCCTGTTCGGGAGCGTTATTAATTAATTCAGGTTGAATTAAATAGCACGAAACGGGAGAACTCAACCACGGGAAAACCCGCACGACTTCGTCACATGGAAAGCAGCCGTCCGGACAGAGGTGGTACTAAAGGGACCGCGGGCTGGACGGCGTTGCACCGCCCAGACTCCTTCTAGGTCACTTCCGATCTGGCGGGCCGCGTTGCCCGGTAGGTGTCACGCGGCGAGTACGGCCGAGACCGAACGCGCGCGCGAACTGGTCACTGATGATTCCATGACGTCAAGGTCACCCGCTGGCGCGGCTGCTACGACACCGTGGCGCGATTTGTGTAGATGCCTTGCAACGGACAACAAATTCCGTGAATCCATTCAGTTTCGACCAATCGCGCGTCAGGGCTCGACATGAATCGTTCAAAGCCTACTAACACGGCGCTTCCATAGATCTCGAGTGTGTCACTACGCGAGAGGAAGGGCATGACAATGGATCCCTGGAGACGCTTTATGCCTAGGAAAGAGATTGCGTCGACAAGAGGGAGAGGCGCAGATGACCACTACCAGCTCACGCTGGAGGCACTGGCGGCGACGGGGTGCGCCGGTGCAATGCCTGGAAATTCACCGTGGGAAGGGCGCGAGCAGGAAGTCGATCGCCTCCTGCCACACTTCATCGCATCGAGCTTGACCGTCGACCTTCGCTACAGGGCCGCGATGAATTCGCCCCACGGTGTCGCTTGCAACGTCTCTGTTGCGGCGTGTCCATACCCTCGGATGATCAGCGCTGCCCGTTCGAGCTGTTTCAGATCGCTCGACTCGACAATGTCGAGGACGTCGAACGCCCGAGCGTGAGATAACTGTCTTTCCAGGTGACAGCAGGGCATTCGGCCTTGATCCTTTCGGCCACCGTGGCGGCGAGTTGTTTGAGTTCCACGGGATCTTTGAAGGCGTCAGGGGCGAGACGACTCAGGATGACGTACGTAGTCATGGCATACCTCCGTGTCCAGTCAATGACTCCGCCATCGGGGCTCTGCAATCGCAAGAAACAAGCAGCTGCGAGCCCAGGCGGATGTGCTGCGGCGCGTCTTGACGACGCCGAAATGCAAGCAGCCCCGGAGAGTGGGGCCGGGGCTGCCAGGTAGGTCAGTGGAGTTGTCGCTTCAGGTCGGAAAGTTCCGAGTGCATCGAGGTGACCGCATCCTTGATATTGTCATCGAGCCCGCCGGCCTGCTGGCAAGCACGCTCGGCACGGTCGCCGATCCGTTCGAGGTCATCGACCCACTGCCGGATCCGATCCTCATCCTGGGACGACATCACCTTCTTTGCTGCCGCCTTGCATTCCTTATCGAGCTCGTCCACACAGCTCATCAAGTCTTGCGGAATCGCTGCATCGGCGTGGCAGGTCCGTGATGCATCACTGACGGTTTGCTGCAGATGGGTAAAACGCTTTTGGATTTCACTGGCTTGCAACATGATGCCCCCTTTGAACATCAGGCCAGATGAATTCAGGCGGAGTGACGGTCCGTATTCGTGATATCGCCACTCGCCCGCTTCAAACGGCTGCCAGAAACGTTGCCTGCGCCAATGCGGCACCCACGCACGCATTGACGCATTTCCAGTCTAGGTCAAAATCGCCTGCCATCATCCTGGGACCCGCGCATGGAGGTCGGCATCAGGGAGGAAAAGGATCGCGGAAGTCACGGCTTTTGCTTCT
The DNA here is from genome assembly GCA_001725945.1 of Cupriavidus sp. UYMMa02A. Lineage (GTDB taxonomy): Bacteria > Pseudomonadota > Gammaproteobacteria > Burkholderiales > Burkholderiaceae > Cupriavidus. The sequence goes on from LRMT01000092.1 coordinate 24,044, forward strand.
CTCGTCTTACCCGCTCAAGGTATTTTCCTGACGCGACCTCGATGCGCACGGTGTCTCCTTCCTTGATGAACTGTGGCACGAGAACCTCCATGCCGTTCTCGAGCGTGGCCGTCTTGAAGGTGGCCGATTCATGCTCATGCAGGCCGGCCGGCGCGGACACGATGGTTAGCTCGACCGCGGAGGGGAATGCGATGGTGACGGGCTCCCCTTCATATAGCTGCACCGGGATTCGCATATTGGGCTGAACGAACCTTGCGTACGCGCCCATGATTTCCGAGGACAGACTGATCTGCTCAAAGGTGTCGGGATTCATAAAGTAGAAGGCGCTGCCATCCGTGTACAGATATTCCATCTCCTTATGATCGAGCACGACCTCTTCGAGCTTGTCGCCCGGATGCAACCGCAACTCCTTGACGTGACTGGTCTTAAGGTTCCTGACTTTGGCAAACACGGCGCTCCCCTGTTGGCCTCCGCCCGCGTGATACCCGGCACTGGCCACGCTATGAAGTTCGCCGTCCAGCATGATGACCATGCCTGACTTGAGTCCGGAAGCCTCGATCATTTTCTTGCCTCCGCCTGAGCGGAAAGATGACGTATTCAGCCTAGCACTGCAGCGGATCGCCAACAATCGGCCAGGCATGTGGAAGGCAGCGTCGACGACACATTGCGCACATCTTGTAGGAGGATGGAGGTCCGTATAGGGCATTCGGCTTGCCCTGGACCAGCGTTGCGGGCGACCGAAGACGGCGATTAGCCGAGCAACCACCAATCAGATATCCAGCGCGATCTTGCCGACATGCCGATTTGATGCCTGATAGCGAAACGCGTCAGCCATCGCTTCCAGCGGGAAGTGCCGATCAATGACCGGGCGGATGCCGGTGGCATTCAGGGCACGCACCATGTCAAGCTGGTGCCGGCGGCTCCCGACCAGCAGGCCAGTCAGGCGCAGATGCTTGCGCAGCAGTTGGGTGACGGTGACCAGGCCGGTCGGGTTCCCCAACGAACCAATCACCGCAATATGTCCGCCGACGCGGGCAGCCGTCATCGATTGATCCAGGGTTGCGGCGCCGCCGACTTCGATCACATGGTCGGCACCTGCGCTGTCCGTCATCTCCCGTACGGTCTCGCCCCACTGCGCCGTCTTGCGATAGTTGATCAGCTCATCTGCGCCAAGCTCCTTAAGCCTGGCAAGCTTCTCGTCCGACGATGAGGTGACGATCACGCGCGCGCCCGCCGCCTTGGCGAACTGCAGGGCAAAGACCGATACCCCGCCGGTGCCGAGCACCAGCACGGTCTCTCCGGGCTTCAGGCGCCATCGACAAACAAGGCTCGCCAGACCGTCAGCCCGGCCGTGGTCAGCGTGGCGGCCTCGGCATGGCTGTAGCCGATCGGGGCCAGCGTGAAACAGGTTTCCGGCAACGTCACGGCTTCCCGCGCAAAGCCGTCGACGCCGTCTCCGGGGACGGTCGCGAAATCACACAAGCGCGGCGCTCCGTCATGCCACGTTGGGAAGAAAGTGCTGACGACGTGATCACCGACCGAGAACGCCTGTACGTTCGCGCCAACCGCTGTGACTTCTCCCGCGCCGTCCGCCATCGGAATTCGCCTTTCCGTCAGGCCGCGCCGGCCGGAAACCACGGCGTAGTCATGATAGTTGAGCGAACTGGCACGTATGCGGACGTGATCTCGCACGGCCCCGGCGCAGCGACCGCGGCCTTGCCAATGACGATGCGCTCAAAGCCGGCCGGCGGATCGAGATAAATGGCTTTTGCTGATGTCATGGCAATTCCTTTAGCGGCAACAGAACGTACGAGGCAATGATCGATATCGACCATATAGGCAGTGCCAGTTCGACTCGGTCGGTCGCCGTGCCAAGTGGCCGGAGCAATGCGCTTAGCCGATGCTGAAGCGTTGGCCGTCATCCACAACGAGCGTCGAGCCGGTCATGAATGCGCTGGAGGGTGAAGCAAACATTAGCAGCGCGCTATCGAGCGCCTCCGGTGTCCCCAGGCGTTGACGAGGCAGGCCCTCGACGATCTTCTTACCCGCCGGGGTCTGGAACATGGCGCGGTTGATGTCGGTCTCGATGTAGCCAGGACTGATGGCATTGACGTTGATGCCGTGTCTGGCCCATTCATGGGCCATGGTGCGGGTCAGATGCTCCAGCGCCGCCTTGCTGGCCCCATAGATGCCAAGCGACTGCGGGTGCGTCTGCGCGGCAAGCGAGCATATGTTGATGATGCGCCCGCGCAGATCCTGCTCGATAAGCCGGCGAGCAAAGGCCGCAGACACCAGCAATGCGGCTTTCGTGTTGACGTCGAATACCCGGTCAAACATCTTTGCGTCCACGTCGAGCAGCGCCGCGCGCCCGCCGACGCCCGCATTGTTCACAAGCACCCATAGTGGCGGCATGCTTTGCTGGATTTCATCCAAGACAAGGCGCACGGCCTCCTGGTCGGCAACATCGACGGGAAACGTCTGTGCTGTGCCGCCGGCCTGGGCAATCAGTTCCGCGGTTTCCTGCAGTGGCTCCGGCCGCCTGCCCAGCAGCGCGACGTGCGCGCCGGTGGCGGCCAGTGTCCTCGCCGCCTGCCGGCCAATCCCGGAACCAGCGCCAGTGACAATTGCCGTCAGGCCCCGCAGGCCGAAGCGCTCGGCAAAAAACTCCGTGTCAAAGCCATCGGTCATCTTCATTCCTTATTTCGATGTCGGCGCATCCAGTGTTCTGTCTGGCGAGTTGCATCCCGCTGGACCTGGACTTTCGCAAACTGACCGGCGGGGTACTCGAACCAGTATATTCGCGTCCCCGCGAGATCGGGACGTTGCGCGGCGGTTGGCGCGGCACTGTCATAAAAAGGAAAGTCAAAGACGTGCAAGGTAAAGTGAAGAGTGTCGCCAGGCCAGATGATTCAACCTGGTTTTTTCTTTGGTGAGTTCGAAGCGGCAAACCGCAGGTGAACCGTCATACTTGATCGAGAGAAGGAGACGACATGGCGAAAGCCGTTAAGTTTTGCGAAACAGGCGGGCCCGAGGTCCTTCGCCTTGAGGACGTCAGCGTTGGCGAGCCGGGGCCGGGCGAAGTTCGCGTGCGCCATGTGGCCGTGGGCCTGAACTTCGCCGATACCTACTTCCGCAGCGGCACTTACCAGGTACCGCTGCCAAGCGGACTCGGCAACGAGGCTGCCGGCATCGTCGAGGCCGTTGGAGCCGGCGTTACCCATCTGGCGGTTGGCGACCGTGTGACCTATACGGGTTTCACCAATACGCTGGGCGCCTACAGCACGGAGCGGCTGATCTCCGCCGCACCGCTGATCAAACTGCCGGAGGCAATCCCTTGCGAAACGGCGGCGGCGATGACCATGCGGGGCTTGTCCGCCGCCTACCTGATGCGCCGGATCTACCCGTTTGAGGCGGGCGACACCATTCTGCTGCATGCCGCGGCGGGTGGTGTCGGCCTGATCATTTCGCAATGGGCCAAGCTGCTTGGGTTGACCGTGATCGGAACGGTCTCGACCGATGCCAAGGCTGAAGTGGCGCGCGCCCATGGCTGTGATGACACCATCAACTACAGCCATGAGGACGTGGCCAAGCGCGTGCGGGAACTGACGGATGGGGTTGGCGTGTCAGTGGTCTTCGATAGCGTGGGCAAGGATACCTTCATGGCCTCGCTGGACTCCCTCAAGCGCCGCGGCTTGCTGGTATGCGTGGGCTTCGCCTCCGGCCCGGTCACCGGGTTCGATCCAGCCATTCTGGCTCGCAAAGGCTCGGCATACCTGACGCGCCGGGCCTTGCCGACTATATCGCCGACCCCGCCGAAAAGGCGGAACTGGTCGATGAACTGTTCGGCCACGTGGCGGCAGGCCGCATCCGCATCGAGATCAATCAGCGCTATGCACTGGAGGATGCGATGCAAGCGCACCGGGACCTGGAGGCAAGAAAGACCACGGGCTCGTCCATTTTCGTGATCTGATCCGCCGCGATCCACCGGAGCGAAACCGCCCCGGTGGCATTTCTTTTTCGCATCCGATCAGGCAATGACGGAACGGTTCACGTCAGAGAGAGTCTGCGCGCCAAGCATGGCCATGTTTCGATCGACCTCGTCGCGCAAGAGCGTGATGGCGTGGCGAACGCCCTCGGCTCCTCCAACGGACGCGGCGTAGATAAAGGGCCGGCCCAGGAAGACAAAGCGGGCTCCCAGTGCCAGCGCCTTCAGAACATCACTGCCTCGCCGAATACCACTGTCCATCATGACGGTGGTCTTGTGCGCGACGCATTCAGATGCGCAGCAGCATCACGTCCTACCTTCAGAAAGGCGCATCACCGATGATGGCGGTGCGCTCCATCTTTCGGTGGCATGGGGGGTAATCCATCACTGCGTAATGCTGGGTTGAACGGTTATCCCAGAACGCGACACTGTTTTTCTTCCAGCGAAAGCGCACCTGGTACTCGGGGATATTGGCCTGGCTGACCAGATAATTAAGCAAATTGCTGGCGCCCGGCGCCTTGTCCAAGCCGAAGCGGACGTTGGCCGGCACGTTGTAATTGGTGAAGTGCGTCGTAAAACTTCCGTTGACGAACAGCACCTTCTCCCCGGTTTCCGGATGGGTGCGCACCACGGGGTGCTCGGCGTCGGGAAACTGAGCCTTTAGTGCAAGACGCTTCTCGATCGGCATCGCGGCGCCGAAGCTTGCCTCGATGCTGTGGCGCGCGCGCAATGCGGCGATCTTCGTCTTGATCTCGGCGGGCAACTGGTTATAAGCCTCGACCATGTTGACCCACATCGTGTCGCCGCCCACAGGCGGGCATTCGATACACCGCAACACGCAGCCCATCGGCGGCTTTTCGCGCCAGGTGGCATCGGTATGCCAGGAATTCTCGTTGCGTTCGGGAGGACTGTCCGGCGTCTTGTAGATCTGGACCAGTCCCGGGTAATCAGGGTGGCTGCCTACTACCGGATGGTCTTCCAGCTGGCCGAAGCGGCTCGCAAAAGCCACATGCTGCGCGCGCGTAATGTCCTGGTCGCGGAAGAACAGCACACGATGCTTCAGGAGCAGCGCCCGGATTTCCGCCATCTGCGCGTCATCTTCGGCAGCCGCCCCCAAATTGACGTTGCTGAGCTCCGCGCCGATCGTGCAGGTGAGGGGCTCGACGCGAATCGAGCTGCTCAGGGATGTTGCGCGGACGATTGCGGGCGCGTTTCCAGGGGTTGATTCATGAACGTTGTCTCCTGTGATCGATTGGGCCGAATGCTGTCAGTCTGTATGTTGTCGGATTCAGCCGCTTGACGGTAGGCGACAAGCATTTACCAATCTATGTCAAATTCGCGTCGCTGTTCGAGGCGGCCACTTGTCCCGCCGCGGCCCTGACATACGACGACGTCGCCCGATCGATTCGAGGTTGTTGTCGTGATGAGTCAAGTTCTAGACATCCCATGTAAAGCGTGAACTGCTGCACGGCCAGATGATTCATTCGTATCCCGGATGCCTGGAAATCAGGCGTTTATCGGGAAATTCACACTTGACCCGGAGATCGATCATCATGAACTTCCTAGACGGCCACCTTTATCCCGAGAACCAGCAGCCGCTGATCATCACGGCCGCTCCCTATGCGCCGGGCTGGATTCCCTCGGACTTCCCGGAAGATATCCCCGTCACGATGGAAGAGCAGATCCAGAAGGCGGTCGATTGCTACGAAGCCGGCGCGACTGTGCTCCATCTGCATGTGCGCGAACCCGATGGCAAGGGCAGCAAGCGCTTGTCCATGTTCAATGAACTGATCGCCGGCGTCCGCGAGCGCGTGCCGGAAATGGTCATCCAGGTGGGCGGCTCCATCAGCTTCGCGCCTGAATCGGAGGGTCAAGCCGCCAAATGGCTCAGCGACGATACGCGACACATGCTGGCCGAACTCGATCCGAAGCCGGACCAGGTAACGGTGACCGTCAACACCACGCAGATGAATGTGACGGAGCATGCTGGTATCGACGACTTCAAGGGGGTTTCGCGCGGATTTCCGCACCTTTATTCGACCTACAAGGACATGATCGTGCCCTCGAATCCCAGCTGGGCCGAGGAACACATCCGGCGCCTGTCGGCCGCCGGGATCCAAAGCGAATTCCAGGTCTACAACATCAACAGCTTCGAAACGATCGAGCGGATGATTCGCCGCGGTCTCTACAGGGGGCCGCTGGTCATGAACTGGGTCGCCATCAGCGGCGGCATGGACCAGGCGAATATCTTCAACCTGGCCAACATGCTGCGCGCTGTGCCCGACGGCGCGGTGCTCACGGTGGAAAGCTCAGTGCTCAATGTGCTGCCCATCAATATGATCGGTATCGCCTTGGGCCTGCATGTGCGGTGCGGCATCGAGGATGTGCTCTGGAACCAGACCCGCACGGGCAAGATGAGCTCGGTCGAGCAGATCAAACAGTTGGTCCGTATCTCCGGCGAATTTGGCCGCCCCATCGCGACAGCGAAGCAGGCACGGGAAATCATGAAGATCGGGGTCTTCTACGACACGGTGGAAGAGACGCTGCAAGCCAATGGCTTCGCGCCCAATCGTAATGGCGGCAACCAGGGATTCCTGCGCAAGCCCGACTGATGCCTGTGGGGGAACCGAGGTTCCTCCCGTCGACCGGTCACAGGCGGTCGTCGAAAGCGGGCAGCAAGACTGCACTCAAAGCAGGCCAGTTACGCGTAGCAATCCGGGCAGCAGCGAAGAGAGGGGTCTGGCCTGAGCGCAACGAGCGCCGGGGGTGGGGCAGGTAGACTCCAGGCGCGCGCCGGCGCTTCGAAGCGGACCGGCGCGCCGCCGGTGACAGTCAAGGGGCGTGTCTGGCGCGCTCGCCAATGGCCCGCAGCAACGCCACGGCGCGCGTCGCGGCACGGTCCGCATCGGGCAAGTCGCCGCGGACATAGAGCGGGCGAAGTTCCTCGATTTCCCCCAGTGCCGCCAGCAACTCCCCCTCGGCAAGGGAGTACTTGCGCAGCATGTTCACGGTCAGCATCGAGGTGTGGATGATGTCCTCACCGTCCACGGTGACGCCGCGCCGGTGCAGGGCGTAGTTTGCCCAGTGGGTGCCGGCCAGCATGGCGGCCTCGATCTTCATTTCCCAATCGTCCGGCCCAAGGGTGTCGAGGGACTTTTCGATGTTCTCGGCCTTGCGTCTGTGGTTCTCAGCCAGCATGTTTGCTATCCCTCAGCGCCTGCGTGAAGATCGCCATCACGTTGGCGAAAGCCTGCTCGCATTCGTCGACGATGGCCGGGGTGGGCATGCGATCGCCGCGCAGGCAGGGGTCGCGATGCTGCTCGAGGCCGTGCAGCGCGTGTTCGAGTTCGCGGATGGCCGGCGGCACGTTGCCTTCGATCTCCGGCCAGCCGACATGGCTGACGTCCCCGAGGCCGCGCAGTTCGCGTGCGTAGGTGCCGTCGGGCTGGCGAACCAGGTGCACGCCCGGGATGGTCGAGAACACCGGATCGTCGCGAGTGAGGCCGGCGAGATGGAGGGTGGCATTGAGCATATTGGTGCCGGCGGTGAGCGTGGTCCAGTACCACATCTCGAAGTCGGCGAGCGGATCAAGCCGCTGGCGCAGCGCGGCCATGCGGCGGACCTTGCCTACGTGTGACGCTACCTTCATGGCAGTGGGCTCCGGTTGTGCGGGCTAGGCCGCCCGGGCGTCGACGCGCCGGGCGGAGGATGCCTGTTGTCGATCTGTGTGAACCAGTCTAGCAGCCGATCAAATAACTGTCGACATTAACGATGTTCGATGAAAAAGTCCTCCACGAGAGCTGGCAGGCGCTGGTGCGCGACATGCCTGTCGGGCGCTGCAGCGGGCCCGTTGATATCAATCGGTCGGTCATGTCCCGCCGCAATCTGCCGGGCCACTGGTAATTGCGGCGACTGCCATCTCGCGGATGGCGTCAATGCGCCTGGCTGACGTCGATAGGAGGCGGGCAATGTCCCCTTTTTCGACGGCGGACTGAAGGGTGCGTATGTTCTGCAGCGAGTTCCTCATATGAAGCGCGGACGAGGATAGTCCTAGCAGGACGTAGCGCATGGTGCGCAAGCCGATGGTCGTCAGCTGGTCGACGACGAGCCGGTTGCTGCACAGGTTCGTCATGGCCATATTCAAGGAAAAGTTCTCCAGGCGTAGGCCATTGGGGAGGTTTTGGCGGCGTTGGTGAGGCGGGGCACATAAGCCGAAAGCACGGCACTGAGGTCGGCCTGGCGCTCACGCATGACCTGCTCGAAGAGGATGGAGAACAACGCCTCCCGCACCGTGAAGATATCGCGCAGATCCCTTGCATTGGGGGCGGTCACCACGGCACCCCGGCGCGCATAGACTTCCACGAGCCGGTCCCGTTCAAGGATCCGGATGGCTTCCCGTACCGGGCTGCGACTCACACCAAACACTTCTCCGAGTTCGCATTCATTGAGCCGCTGCCCGGGGCGAAGAATATCCACGGCAATCAGGCTGGCGAGTCGCCCGGCAATCTGCTCGGCAATGGGCAGGGACGCGTTCGCGCCTTGTCCGCGCAGCAACGCCTGCTCGACCACCAGCATCAGTTCGCTTCTGGGTGTCAGCAGGGCGAAAGATTCGAGTCAAGCGGTTGGCGAGCGGTCACGTGGTTCTCGGCGGTATTGATCCGTATCGGGGAAGGCATCGGAACCCAGGTAGATCTTCACGATCCTTCCATCCTTGTCACAGGCAATCAGGTCGGCCAGCAGGACGAGGGCGATTCCGCTGCAGGCATGGCGGAACAGTCGATGCAGCATATATGTGACGTGTGAGCGGGCATGGGGCATCGCAGTGTTCCTTCCCGTAACGTTGAGCTATTGAGGTCGCCTTGCCTGAACCCGCTGTGGAAAGCGGGGCGACGATGAGCGCGGAAGGCCGCCCCCACCGCGCCAGGTGGTCATCATTGGCAGTCAGTCTAGCAACTTTAATTGATGTCGACATTAAGAATTTGTTGAGGCCGGGACGCCTGGCTTCGGCGGCAAGCGGCGCCAGGTGCGGATGCCAACGCCTCGCGCCTGATGTGATATAACCGTTCCGGCTTCCCCGTCGGGAAATGAGAACGATTCATGTCGGCAGTGTGCCGGGTCCTTCTCGGCCCTGATGGAGGCCTTCGACGACCATCCACATCGCGATCAAAGGAATTCACTGCTCATGGGCCGGCTCAAGACGACCAACACTCCGGAACTGGAGGCGCTACTGTCCCCCGAGGCGTCGCAAAATCCGGTGACGCTGGCGGTCGAACAGGCCCTGAGGCGTGGCCGCGACTGGTCTGCGCCTGTGGCAGAACAGATCGCTGTGCGCTTGGCCGGGCTGATTGCGATCGACCTGATCCATGCGGGTCAGCGACTGCTGGAGAAGGACATCAGCGCGGTGCTGCAGGTCAGCCGCGCGCCCGTACGCGAGGCCCTGCGCATCCTGGAACGGGAGCGGCTGATCGAGTTCCGGGCACGGCGCGGCGCCGTCGTCACGGCACCCGACGCGCGCGAGCTGCGTGACATCTATGTCGTACGCGAAACCCTTTTTGCGATCCTCTTGCGCGAACTGATGGAAGAGCGCCCCGAAGCGCTCGATGCCCTGTTCGAGCAGCATCTGCCGCGCTTCGCCAAGGCCGTGGACGAGTCTGTCGACGCTTATACGAGTGCGTCCTTTCTGGCGAATATGGCAATGGCCGACTTGTCCGGTAACCGGCTGGTTGCCGACCTGCTGAACTCGATCTCGCTGCGCACCTGCGTTACGTGCGCCTGGGGCTGGCGGCCAATCCCAATGCCCTTGAGGGCTCGTTAAAGACCTGGCGGGCGTTGCATCGCGCGGTGACCAAGCGCGACATCGACCTGGTCCTGCAGACCGCCAAGAAGCGAATCGAGAACTCCCGAGACGCTGCGGTCCGCGCGATCGCGTTGGGCGAGCCCAAGGAAAAGGGAAAATCAGGCAAGGCGCAGACGCGTACCGCCGCAGCGGCCTGAGCGACCGCCCTCGATTCCTGGTGCCGCGGCATCGTGACGAAACGATAGAGGGCAGGCTTGGCCCGCCCTTCGGTTGCTAATGTCCATTGCGGGTATCCGTGTTTCCGGCATCGCCGGAAAACCAGGGCGAACACCGCAGCGTCGATGGCTTAGTACGGCCGGTCGCCGATGATCGCGGCCCGCTCCATTTTCCGCGGCTCGGGCCAGTAGTCCATGACGGCGTAGTGCTGGGTCGCGCGGTTGTCCCAGACCGCAACACTGTTCGGCCGCCAGCGGAAGCGCACCTGGAATTCGGGAATCGACGCCTGGGCCTGCAGATAGCTCAGCAACTGGGCGGCGCCGGGCGTCTTGTCCAGGCCATAGCGCACATTCTCGGGGGTATGAAAATTGGCGAAATGCGTCGTCTGGCTGCAGACGTAAAGGAGCTTTTCGCCCGTTTCGGGGTGGGTGCGAACGACCGGGTGCTCGACCTCGGGATGATCGGCCGCGAGTTTGGCCCGTTTCTCCGGCGGCATCACGGCGCCAAAGCCATGTTCGATACTGCTCTTTGCACGCAGGCCGTCGATCTTCTTCTTGATCTCGTCCGGCAACTGCCTGTATGCCTCCACCATATTGACCCAGATGGTGTCGCCCCCGACCTCGGGACACTCGATGCAGCGCAGCACGGCTCCCATTGGCGGGTGCGGGCGCATTGTGCATCACTGTGATAGTTGCACTCGTACGGCTCTTTCTCTGTCGAGCGGTAGATCTGAACCAGGCCGGGGTGGTCGGGGTCGCTTCCGGCGACGGGGTGGTCTTCCAGCTCGCCGAATCGGCGAGCGAAGGCGACATGCTCGGCGCGGGTAATGTCCTGGTCCCTGAAGAACAGGACGCGGTGCTGCAGCAGCAGGGCCCGGATCTGCGCAAACAGGGACTCATTGCGTGCTGCCTCGCCCAGATGGACGCCCGATACTTCCGCGCCAATATTGCGAGTCAGCTTTTGAACCTTGATCATGTCGATGTGCTCCGGCAGAGGGGGGATGTGTGGGGCATTACTCTTCGACCGAGATATGCGCTTCGCTGGCGATCTTCGCCCATACCTTCATGTCGCGATCGACGATTTCACTGAACTGCGCGGGTGTCGTGACAGGGGGCGGGGCGAAGTTCATCGTCTTCATCAGGGTCGCCATCTGGGGATCGGCCTGGACCTTGTTGACCTCGGCAGCAAGCCGCGTCACGATCGACGGATCCGTGCCGGCGGGCGCGAACATGCCGAACCAGCCGACGGTATCGAACTTGTAGCCCTGTTCGCCCATGGTCTTGAGATCGGGGAACTGGGGGGCGTGTTCGGTGCCGGCAATGGCGATGGCCCGGATCTTTCCGGAGCGCAGGAATGGAACCGGCCGCTGGGATCGGCCCACCCGATCTTCAGTACGCCCGATGACAGCTCGGTGAGCATCTGGGCCTGCGTGCGGTAGGGGACATGGTCCGTTTTGACACCAGTCTGCATCTTCAGCCACTCCATCATCAGGTTTGCCGCGGAGCCGACCGTCTGCGAGCCGTAGCTGTACTGGCCCGGATTCGCCTTCAGGTACCGTATGAGTTCGGGCAGGTCACGCACCGGGAGGTCCGGGCTCACCAGCAGCAGGACCCCGCCGGTCGCAGTCTGCGCAACGGGCACCAGGCCCTTCCTGGGATCGGCGACCGACTTCATGACGGCCGGCGCCACCACGACGTTCGATGCGGTGGTGTAGAGCAGCGTGTAGCCGTCGGGGGGTGCCTTGGCCACGGCGTTGGTACCGATCACGCCGCTGCCGCCGGGCTTGTTCTCTACGACCACGGGCTGCTTCAGCGATTCGGACAGGCGCTTGGCCATGACGCGGGCCAGCGCGTCGGTGCCCGATCCGGCCGACGAAGCGACGACGAGCTGGATCGGACGATTGGGCCAGTGGTCCTGGGACTGTGCCAAGCCCGGGCCGGACAGGATGCCGAAGACCGCAGTGCCCAGTAGGGCTGCAATTGGCGTGCGCATGCGTGATGCCATGTCTCTCCCCCTTCGTTGTGACGATTGACCTGCCTGCGTTGCTGGCACTCCCTGTATCGACACGCCGGATGAACGGCAAAAGCCAGCCCCAGGCACCTTGACATCTTAGGTCGTTATCTCAATTAGTGTCGACATGAATGTGATAATTGCATGGCGCTTGGAAGCGGCGTATATAGGCGGGAGGCGCAGCAAGCGATCGTGAAAGGGATAGCGCGAGGCCGTCATTCCGGCTTGAGTTGCGCTGTCCGAGCCAGACGAGCGTATTTGGCATATTCGGAGCGCACATAACCGGCAAAGCTTTCCGGGCTGTCGCTGGCAACGGGGACGTGTCCCTGCCTGGCGATGGCTTCCTTGAATTCGGGTGAATTCACGGCCTGCACGGTGGCCCGGAACAGCCGGCCCACGATGGGCGCGGGGGTGCCGGCGGGAGCCCAGACACCGATCCAGCTCTCCTGCACCAGGTCGTCGTCCTTAAAGATCTCGTAGAGCGTCGGGACATCCGGCATCTGCGGCGACCGTTCGCGCGACGTCACCGCAAGGGCCCGCAGCTTGTTCGCATCGATATAGGGCCGTACCGCTGGCGTGATGAAGAACGCGAAGTGGGGCGCCTGCTCGTTCAGTTGCGGCAGCATGTCGGTGACGCTGTGCACCGGGATGTGCACGGCCTGGATGTTCTCCCTGATGGAGAACGTGGCGCCGAGGAGGTGCGCGGCCGTACCCACCCCGCCCGAGTAGTAATTCAACGTGCCGGGATGCGCCTTTGCCCAGCGGACCAGCTCGCTGGCCGACCTGATCGGACTGTGGGTGCTGACCGTCAGGGTGCTGGCGCCCCGGTAGGCCAGCGACACGGGGGCGAAGTCCTTCAGCGGATCGAAGGCGGCAGACGGTTGCGCGATCTTGCCGATCAGTTGTGCGGCCGTGCCCAACAGGATCGTATAGCCGTCAGCGCCGCGTTCGCAACGGCGATCGCGCCGATGGCGCCACCGCCGCCGCCCTTGTTTTCCACCACCACCGAAGTGCCCAGATCCTTGGCCATGCCGCGTGCCAGCACGCGCGTGGCCGTATCGATACTGGTGCCGGCAGCAAACGGGACCACCAGCGGATCGGCCGGGCCGGGTAGGAATCGGCAATGGCAGCCGGGGCCAGCAACAGCAGCGGGGCAGCAAGCAAGGCGCCCGCAATACGCTTCAACGCAGACATGGTGGGTCTCCTGGACGAGCCGGCCCAACGGCCGGTTGCAGCGAGTCTAACAAATGAAAATGTTTGATGTCGACATTAAAAATAAAGCTGTGTATAGTCAGTTTCCATCAGGTCGTCGGACACGGCGGCCACCTTCAGCGACCAAAGGAGACACACCATGAGCGACGCACAGTTCGACACACGTTTTGCAAAGATTGCCGGCAAGATCATCGACTTCCGCCTGCGCCCGCCCACCGGTGATTTCAAGACCTTCTTCTCGCCGAACGTGGTGGGTCACGTGAACCGTCTGCTGGGCCACGCCGTGCCGCGCTCGTACTCGATCAGCACGGAGTCCTCGCCGAAGTCCGAGGACCGCGCCGTCGCCGCGCTGATCCGCGAGATGGACAACTCGGGCGTCAAGTTGGGCGTGATGAACGGCCGCCATTCGGTCAACCGCCCGGTGCCGGTGCATATCGAAGACCAATATCTGGCTGACCTGACCGCGCACACCGAAGGTCGCCTGCTCGGCCTCGCCGGCATCAACTTCGACCAGCCGGTCAACGAGATCATCGCGGGGCTGGATACCGCCGTGAAGGAACTTGGCCTGGTTGGCGTGTGCATGGAGCCCGGTCTGGCCCGCACGCCGATGTACGCCGACGACGAGAAGCTGTTCCCGCTGTACGAGAAGATCCAGGACCTGAACGTTCCGCTGCTGTTCATGTCGGGCCCGCTGGCCGGGCCGGACATCTCCCACACCGACCCGGTCCGCTTCGACCGTGTGGCGCGCCGTCACCCGACCATGCCGGTGGTGCTGGGCCACGGCTGCTTTCCGTATGTCAACGAAGCCATCGCGCTGGCCTTCAAGAGCGAGATCTCTGGCCTGAGCAATGTGTTTGTGTCGCCCGACGTGTACCTGTTCGCGCCTGGCGGCCAGGCCTATGTCGACGCCATCAACTGGCTGCCCAAGCGATTCGTGTACGCGTCGGCCTATTCGTTCTTCGGTGTCGATGACTCGGTGCGGGACACCCTCAAGCTGCCCATCAAGGACGAAGCGCTGGAGGACTACATGTACCGCAACGCCGAAGCCCTGCTCAGCAACATCAAGCGCTGATGCGCCATATCAACGGATCAATGGAGTCAAACCATGAGCCAACGCAATACACAGGTCCGGATGAAGCGCCATCCGCCGGGATGGTGACGCTGGAAGACTTTGAAATCGCGCAGGCCGAGTTGCCGAAGCTGGCCGACGGGGAAGCGCTGGCGCGCGTGAAGTACCTGTCGCTCGATCCGTACATGCGCCCGATGATGGACCGGTGCGCTCGTACGTGGAACCACTGAAGATCGGCCAGGTGATGCCGGGCGGGGTGGTGGCGGAGGTGGTCGACAGCCGCAGCGCGGACTTGCCGACGGGGACGTTGGTCACTGCGGCGCTGGGCTGGCAGACGCACGGTGTGGTCACCAAGGCCACGATCCGTGGCGTTGTCGACCCGAAGCTGGGGCCGTCGTCGGCCGCGCTCAGCGTGCTGGGCATGACCGGGGTCACCGCGCACTATGGCTTGCTTGAGCTGTGCAAGCCGAAGGCTGGCGAAACCGTGCTGGTGACGGCGGCCTCGGGCGCGGTGGGCAGCATCGCCGGCCAGATCGCCAAGATCAAGGGATGCCGCGTGGTCGGCGTGGCCGGCGGCCCGGAGAAGTGCCGCTACGTCGTCGAAGAACTCGGCTTTGACGCCTGCGTCGACTACAAAGCGCCGGACTTCGAGGCGCAACTCGCGGCCGCTACCCCCAACTACATCAACGTCGTGTTCGAGAACGTGGGCGGTCCGGTGCTCGACGCCGTGATGATGCGCGTGGCCGACCATGCGCGCGTGGCGCTGTGCGGGAACATCAGCCAGTACAACAGCAAGGAGGCCTACGGCTTCAAGGGCCTGCGCCAGGTGCTGATGCATCGCGTCACGGTGTACGCGTTCGTGATCGCGGAGCATCGGGACTACTACCCGACGGCACTGGCAGACCTGTCGGTCTGGCTCAAGGAAGGCAAGCTGAAATACAAGGAAGACGTGGCCGATGGACTCGGTTCCGCGCCGGACGCGTTTATCCGCATGCTGACCGGCGGCAATCTTGGCAAGCAATTAGTGCGTGTTTCCTGAGCCAGGGAGGGGGCTGGCCCGGGGAGCGGGCCGCCCGTAGCTGCCGATGATTTGCTTTCCATTGCATGGCGGATGACCTGACGGCGGCCTATTCGAAGAACGCAGGACTGGGACTCGATTCGCTGGCCAACGGCTTCGCCAACAGCCTTGCGCTGGGCAGCAGCCATGCCCTCGGCAAGGGCGAGTCCTTTCGCGGCGCTTCGGACTTTGGGAATATCCATGGATGTCATCCGTGCGAGATCCTCGCCTTTCTTCTCAGGGTGCAAGACCTCATGAAAGCGGTGTGGTACGACAGGCAAGGACGGGCGGAAGAGGTGCTGGAGTTCGGCGAGTTGCCTACGCCGCAGCCCGGACCGGGCGAAGTCCGCGTGCGGCTTCACACGTCGGCGGTCAACCCGGCAGACGCGAACAGGCGGGCGGGACGCCTGCATGGCATGGAGTATCCGCGCATCATCCCGAATAGCGATGGTGCCGGCACGATTGACGGGCTGGGCGAGAGCGTCGACCCGGCATTGCTCGGATCACGCGTCTGGCTGCATTTCGCACAGCGCGGGCGCCCTTTTGGTACTGCAGCGGAATACGTCTGCCTGCCGCGGGAACTGACGTCACCATTGCCGGAGCACCTGGACTTCACGCATGGTGCCTGCCTTGGCATTCCGGCAATGACCGCCTATTGTGGCCTGTTTCAGCGCGGGCCAATCAAGGGCAAACGCATCCTTGTCACCGGCGGTGCGGGTGCCGTCGGGCATTATGCGGTGCAGCTCGCGAAGTGGGGCGGTGCGCATGTCATCGCCACGGCCAGCTTCGGGCGCAAGGCAGCTCACGCCACGCTGGCCGGCGCCGACTGCGTGATCGACTACACGGCACCCGACGCCGCGGACCAGATCCTCGAAGCCACCCAGGGCCGAGGCGTGGATCACATCATCGACGTCAATGCTGGGGACAACCTGGAGCTATGCCTGAAGGTAGCCGCCGACCACGCGCTCTGGATTTCGTATGCCGTGGGTGCGCAGGTCGCACGGGAGCTTCCTCTGATTGCGTTGATCCGCAAGAACCTCTGCATCCGGGGGATGTACCTGTCAGGCTTGCCCTACGAGATACGCTGCATGGCGCAGGAAGGATTGTCGCGGTGGACGAGAGAGGTCCCCGATGCCATCCATGCCGTCGACAGTACCTTTAGCCTGCGGGACACAGCCATGGCGCATCTTGCTGTCGAAGCAGGGACCAAGCTGGGCACGGTCGTTGTTCGTTGCAATTTGGAGTAGGGACTTCGCCGGACGTGGCTTGTCGCCAGGGACGCGGCCCGCTCCATCTTACGGGGGCGGGCCAGCAGTGCATGATGGCGTAGTGTGGCGCTACTGCAGAAGCTTGCCGAAGTCCCGGTCGAGCCTGGCCAATGACGCATCGATGGTGCCACGCGTCGTCGTGATCCAGTTGTCCCGCTGCGCGAGTTGCTGGTCGGCTTCCTTCAGCATGCGCGCCATCTCCGCGGGTTGAGGTCCGCCGCTCGTGACGCGGTGGTTGACGATCGCGACCGGATCCAGTGCCGCGCGAAATTCGGCCTCGCTCATCGGGAAGTCCGTGTTGCTGCTGTAGCTGCGCACCGACTCGGCGTAAATGCGCCGGGCCTCGGCGTACGGGAATGCGCTCGGCCGGATGTCATGCGCCTTCGCGTACTCGACCAGCTCCGAGGCAAAATGGTGCCCGACACGAAACGGCAGCTTGTACTTGCGCATGAGTTCGTCGGCCACTTCCTGTGACGCCGTCCAGTCGCTGTCCAGTTCCTCGAGCGCCCGCTTCGGGTCGATGACGAGGGCCTGCATGATCCTGTCCCACCCCTGCAATACCCGGATCGCGCTGTCGACCATCTCACCGTTGACGACGGCGTCCTTGGCATCGGACATGCCGGGCGGAAGATTGTGCGCCCGCATGACGGGCCCCATCGCCAGTGTCAGCGCAGTCGACGCGCGCTCCCGCGTGGAATTCAGCAGCCCGGGGTTCTGCTTCTGTGGCATTGCGCTCGATACATAGGTATTGCCGCCGCCTTCCCGAAGGAGAATCCACGGACGCGGCTGAGCGTACTGTGTCATCACGTCTTCAACGAAGCTTCCGGCGTGCAGGGCGATGCTGGTCACGATCGACGCCACCTCGACCGGCAGATCCACAGCGCTGATCTGCGACGCGTCATAGGCGTTGTCGACGAGTGCGGAAAACCCGAGGTAACTCGCCATCCTCTTGCGATCCAGCGGCCAGCCGGTGCCATTCAGCACGGTCGTGCCCATCGGCGAGCGGTCGATGCGGCGATAGGCTTCCCGAAGCCGCTCGGCATCGCGGTCGAGGCCCGCCGTAATACCCAGCAGGTAGTGCCCGTAGCTGTTCGGCTGCGCAGCCACCCCGTTGGTGTAGTTTGGCACGATGGTGCCGGCATGCTGCCTGGCCAGCCGGACGATGGTGGTGGATGTCTTGTTGAGCTGGTCGGCCAGAGACAACACCTTCTCGCGCAGCATCGCCGCACGCACGGTGGCAAGCATGTCCTGGCTGGAGCGGCCGGCGTGCAGCAGGGTGACCTCCTGGCCTGCGGCCTGGATCATCAGCGGCTCGAAGGTGATGACGGTCGAGGGGCGCTTGCCGCCAGGCTTGTCGCCGTTGGCGAGCACGGTCGCGATACCTCCGGCAACCTTCGGCGCCAGCGATTTGTCCAGCAGCCCTTCGTCGGTATTGATGACGGCGGACGCCTTGTTGATCTCGCCGAGCCAGAAGAAGGCGTCGCGGTGAACGCCGTCGGCGGCGAAGGTGACATGAGGTGCCGCCGAGGCGGCAAGGATGACGGCGGACGACTTGAGGACGCGCGAGGCTTCGCGCTTCCACCGCGTAATGGGCATGTTATCTCCTGCGTTTTGGTTGTTGTTGATTGCGGAGAATACTGGCGCATCGTTGCGCGTTCGTCGACCCGGGGACTTCTATGGATGCGCGGTGCCTGACGCGTCAAAGTGGCCCAGGTAGCGTCTTCAGTCCGATCCAGAGCACGCCGATCACGACATTGACCGGCACGCTCAGTACGCCAGGCACATAGAACAACACCGATAGCACAGGCGCGGAAAGCACCAGTTCCGCGATGCCGCCGGCAACGGACAAGATTACCCCGCACCAGAGCCAGCGCCGCATGTATGTCAGCAGCCAGTGCGCGTGCGCCTTGTTGAAATGCCAGGCCATGGATCGTTCGGCCAGGTTGCCTCGACTGACGTCCCTGAACAGCCAGCTGAAGAAAAAATAGCGATACAACAGGGTACGGAAGGCCAACTCTTGCATGTCTCGTCCTCTGGCCACAAGCAGCCCTGCCGTAGGAAAAGCGCATGCCGGCATTTGGAAGGTCTGCACTTGCAGGATCAGCCTACCAAAAGTCGTGGGGTATGGGTAGCGGCGGCGCGCCGGCACGCCTGATGGGTTTGCACCAATACGGTGACGCCACACGGGGCAAGTCCAGCCAGGTTGCAGGTTGGGAAAGGGAAGGGGAACCGTCGCGGCGCCTGCGATGTCACCCGGATGCTTCCCCCGACTGGTTTGCTATGCTTCCAGCCGATCGATAGACACAGAGGGGCGCACGGTTTGCGCCCAGGACGACAAGATTGATGCACCACACAGACGACGCTCATCCGGAGCAAGAATCCACTGCCATCCACGAGCCCCGCCTCTGGCGGGACAAGGGCTGGACGGCCCGTGTGATCAAGAACGAGGACGGCGATGGCTGGGCCGTCGAGATGATCCGCGACGGTAGCGCCGAGCCGGCACTGGTCGGCCCCTGGACCATGGGGAGAAACAAGGTCGATCCGAAGCCGCTCGATGCAACGGCCCACCAGACGCTGGTCAAGACCGCAGCGGAAGTCATCCGCCGTCATGAGCAGCAATTGCATGCCCAACTCAACAAGCAGTGCAGCATCGAGACTGAATCGGGAACCCTGACGATCAGGCTGGTCGTGACGCCCGATGAGTTTGAGCCGTTCGGCACGCTGACGGCCGAGGATCCCTTTGGCGATGTGATCGCCACGGCCAAGGTGCCTCCCGACTTCCGCCTGACGCGCGAGCGCGCCGCGCGATGGGCCGGTGATGGCTTTGGCAGGATCCAGTGATGCTTCGCGCAATTCGCGATCGCCGGCGCCTTGACCTCTAGAAATCCGGGCCTTTGTGCATCATTGAGCATTTATCATGATTTATTTGCGCGCGATAAATTATTTGGATAGGATAAAGGACAATAATCACGGCGCCATACCACCATGACCGATCTATCAGCAGCGTCCGAACGCTACACGTTTCGCCGACCCGCGCTTGCGGCAAGCTTCTGCGCAGCCTGGCGGGCGAGGGACTGGTCGACGCACGCTCGGGACTGTTCCTTGCGGCGCCACGACGGGTGGGGAAGTCCACGTTTCTGCGTGAGGACCTCATGCCAGTCGCCGAACAGCGCGGCTGGGTCACGGTGTACGTGGACTTATGGTCGAACAAGGCCCATGACCCCGGTGAACTGATCGCCGATGCCGTCAAGCACAGGATTGCCGATCATGCCGGTGCCGTGAGCAAGGCCGCCAAGGCGGTGGGCCTGACCAAGGTCACCGTGATGGGGACCTCGGGCTGGATTTGGCCGCGACGGGTTTGCCGGCTGGCGTGACGCTCACGCACGCACTTGAGGCACTGCGCAAGGCCGCGAGAAAACCGGTTCTGCTGATCGTCGATGAAGCGCAGCATGCCCTGACCACGGAGAAGGGCGTGGAGGCGATGTTCGGCCTGAAAGCGGCGCGAGATGCAATGAACGTTTCGGGCAGTGCGCCTGATCTCATGCTGGTCTTCACCGGGTCAAGCCGGGACAAGCTCGCGCACCTGGTCATGAACTCGCGCATGCCGTTCTACGGCTCGCAGGTGACGCCGTTCCCGCTGCTCGACCGCAGCTTCACCGACGAATTCACCAGAAGCGTGAATCGGGCGCTAGCCGCGGGCAATCAGTTCGAGCCGGAGGCTATCTACGAAGCCTTCGTGATGGTGGGGCATCGACCGGAAATGCTGCGCCATCTGATCGGCACGATCGCACTGGCAAACGAATCGCCGAACCTCAGTATCCGGCTCAGGGAGGACGCCACGCTTATCCAGGAGCGCCTGTGGCACGACATCGAAAGCGACTTCACATCGCTGTCGCCACTTCAGCAGGCCGTGGTGCGTGTCATGGCTGGCAAAGGTGGCCAGTTTTCTCCCTTCGGAGAGAGCGCCATGTCAGCGTACAGGGCCCTTGTGCCGGATCATGCGAACGTCAGTGCTGCGACGGTTCAGAATGCCATTGACGCCCTTCGCGAGCGCGAGATCGTATGGAAGGAATCGCGAGGCTCGTACGAGATCGAGGACCAGGCCTGGCTTAGCTGGCTGCGCGCCAAGGACCTGTTGCCGTAAGAAAAGGCGGGGCGCAACCTGATTGAGCGCTGCATCATCGCCCCCCGGTCTGGCCCCGCAGCGAGCCAGATAGCAGCCGAATCAGCCAACAAAGGCCTTTTCCAGCACGAAATGGCCAGGGTGGCTCATATTGCCTTCGATGAAGCCGCGCTCATCCAGCATGGCGCGGACTTCCTTGAGCATGTCCGGGCTCCCGCACAGCATGATCCGGTCATTCTCCGTAGAGAAAGCCGGCACGTCGAGGCGGGCGAAGAGTTCGCCGGTTTCGATCAGTTCGGTGATGCGCCCGCGGGTGTGGAAGTCCTCGCGGGTGACGGTGGGGAAATACACCAGCTTGTCGCGCACCTGCTCGCCCAGGTATTCGTGCTGCGGCAGGTGTTCCGAAATCAGTTCGCGATACGCCAGCTCTTCCACAAAGCGGCAGGTATGAGTCAGCACGATCTTGTCGTAGCGTTCATACACTTCCGGGTCGCGGATAATCGACAGGAACGGCGCCAGCCCGGTACCCGTGGCAAGGAGCCACAGGGTCTTGCCAGGCAGCAGGTTGTCCATCAACAGTGTGCCGGTCGGCTTCTTGCCGACGAAGATCTGGTCGCCTTCACGCAGGTGCTGCAGGCGCGAGGTCAGCGGACCGTCGGGCACTTGATGCTGAAAAACTCAAGGGTCTCTTCGTAGTTGGCGCTGGCAATGCTGTAGGCACGCAGCAGAGGGCGGCCATTGACTTCGAGGCCGACCATGGCGAACTGGCCATTCTCGAAGCGGAAGCCCGGATCGCGCGTACACGTAAAACTAAACAGCGTGTCAGTCCAGTGGTGAACGGAAAGTACGGATTGCGGATTGAGGTTGCTCATCGGAAAAAACGCCGGCAGTACACTTTCGGCGCAAAGGTAGCTGGATTGCGGATACCGCGGAATATTAGCGCGATCGGGGCGACCTTGCTGCAAGGTCTTCGCCCGCCATTCCGCGACCGTGGCATGACCCCGATCACTCTGCCCTGGGATACTGGCTTTCCCTGCACAGTCAATACACTTGACCGGCTTGTCCGAACGGTATGTCGGCGTGGCGTTGGAACGAAAGTGATTGATTGTACGCAACGCCGGGGCTCGCATGCCGCACTGTCGCGCGCCTGCCGCGGCCGGTGCCGGGTATGGCGGGCTTCCTTTGCCGTTCGCGGGTAGCCGTCCTACAACAGAAGTGTGGGGCGGCAGTCACCGGACCCGCGCCCAAGAGGAGGAGCACCATGTGTCGCTGGCTGGCTTACTCAGGCAGATCCGTTCCGCTCGAGGCCGTGCTGTTCCAGCCGGAACACTCGCTGATCGACCAGAGCCTGAATGCCCGGCTGGGCCATACCACCACCAATGGCGACGGGTTTGGCGTGGGCTGGTACGGGCGCCACTCGGAGGTGCCGTTCCGCTACCGCTGCCTGCACCCGGCCTGGAGCGATACCAACCTGCGCGAGACAGCGCGGGCCGTGCGGGCGCCGCTATTCGTTGCCCACGTGCGTGCGGCCACGGGCACGCCGACGCAGGAAACCAACTGCCATCCTTTCCGGTTTGGCCGCTGGCTATTTGTCCATAACGGGCTGATCCGCGACTTCCCGCTATTGCGGCGCGACCTGATGATGGCCGTATCGCCGCAGCTTTTCCGCTGGATCGAAGGATCGACCGATTCCGAGATCATGTTCTACCTGGCGCTGACCTTCGGGCTTGAACGCGACCCACGCGGCGCGCTCGAGCAGATGGCCGGGCTGATCGAGGAGGTCGGCCACCGCTACAACGTGGAGCATCCGATCAACATGACGGTTTGCGTGACCGATGGCCAGCAGATCGTGGCGGTGCGCTATTCCAGCGAGGCCGCATCGCGCTCGCTGTTCCACAGCACCTCGTTCCGCCAGTTGCGGGAACTGTATCCCGACGACCCGCGCATCATCGCGGCTGGCGACGACGCCTTCCTGGTGCTGTCCGAGCCGCTGATCGATGTGCAAGGCGTGTGGCAGGAGATACCAGAGGCGACGATCCTGGTGGGGCGCAGCGGCGTGATCGACTACGGCCGCTTCATGCCGCGCATGCCGGATCTGCCGAAGTAACAAGGGGCGCCAGCGAGCGCGGCTAGTAGCAGCCGCCGGTATCGACAGTCAGGTGGAGCATGTCATGCTCGAGATCCCTGATCAGGTGTTCGTCTTCCCGCAGCAATTCCTCCAGGATGTCGTGGCTCGACAGTACGCCGACGACGCGCCCGGATTCGATGACCGGCAGATGCCTGATCCGCCTGGTGTGCATCAGCGCGAGGCATTGATCGCAAGTGCGATCGGGCGACACGCCAATGACCTCCGTCGTCATGATCTCGCGGACCTTGACGCTGCCCGCATTGCGGCCAGCCAGTTCCACCTTGCGCGCATAGTCGCGCTGGGAAAGGATGCCGCAAGCTTGCCGCCCTGCATCACCAGCACGGTGCTGATGTCCTTCTCTGCCATGAGCCCGAGCGCCGCGAGTACGGAGTCATCCGGATCGACCGAAATGACGTCGCGAGGCGTGTCGGTCAGAATCTGGCGCGCCGTCTTTCTCTCCTTGTTCATCGTCTTCTCCCACAGAGGGCCATGATCTCGTACCCGTTGAAGTTGGCACGCTACTTGCGTTTTGCTGACTCGACAGAGTCAGGGAGGCTATTGTTAGAGCATCCCCGCAACGAACCGCCATGGGGAGTCATCATGAAACCTGTCGTGCACCATTTCCATTCGCATCCGCCCCATCACGCGCCCGGTATTACGCTGTACTCGCCACAGCGTTGCTGGTGCCGGGGGCGCTGTACGCCTGCGTGGTCTTGCTGGCGCGCTGAAGCCCGGCAGCAGCTCATGCGCCGGCGTGATGGCGCCTTACGCGCCTCACGCCGGCGCCGCGTCGGGCTTTGGCGCGGCTTTGCCCAGGAACCCGAACTCCACCGGGAATTTTGCGTAGAACACGCACACATCCTCCGCCGCCAGGCGATCGAAGAGCGCCTGCATCTCCGCTTCGGTCGCAATCAACGTAATCTCTTCCGGGCGGTCGGCCAGTTCGACGAAGTGCCAGCTATGGAAGCGGTGATCGTGTCCGATGCCTTCCGCCGCCACAACGTGGGTCACGCCGCGGAATTTCATCTCGCGCACGATGTCGAGCAGCCAGTGAGAGAGCTGCTTGCCGTGATAGCGGCGGTTCTCGACCGTATATAAAGTGACCTGATAGCCATCCACGGTTGCCTCCCATCGCATTGCGATACGGGAATCGGTTGTGGATTCAGTTTACGTCGCCTGCAGCTTTGTGCATCTGCCGCGGTGCAGGCCAGCTTAGCGCCGCTGCGCCAGCCAGATGCCAGCCCCGATCGCTACCAGCCCGACTGCGTGGTACCAGCGCGGCCAGTCGCCCAGCAACAGCGTGGAGAGCAGCGCCGCGAACACCGGTGTCAGCGTGATGAAGAAGACCGGCAACTGGGCACCGGCGCGGGCGATGGCGCGGTCCCAGGCAAAGTAGGCGAGCAGCGACGGGATGGTGGCCACATAGAGCAGGATCGCCGCGACCTTGCCGCTCCATTGCAAAGGCTGATCGAGCGTCATCAGTTCCCAGGCCGTCACGGGCACGCTGACCACCAAGCCGGTGACGATCTGCGCGAACAACAGGACGGCAGCGGCAACTCGGGGCGCTGTTTGCGCAGCAGCCACGTATAGGCGCTCCATGCGACGGTGGCGGCAAGCATATAGAGGTCGCCCGCGACGAAGTCGAGTTGGGCCAGGCGGCCAAGCTCGCCGCGCACCAGCACGAAGGACACTCCCACGAGGCAAAGCAAGGCGCCCGCTACATGCCAGGGCTTCATCCTCTCCTGGAAGCATGTGGCGCCGATGATCAGCAGGAAAAGCGGCGTGGAGGCGCGATCAGCGTCACATTGATCGGCGTCGACGTGGTCAATGCCAGGTACTGCAGTGCGTTATAGCTGGCGATCGAGAGCATGCCGAGGGCAAAGATCACGCCGCATGCCGGCGCAGCGCGGCGCGGTGCTCGATAACGCCGCGCCATGCGTAAGGGGCCAGCAGCATGCCCGCCAACAGCCAGCGCACGAAGTTCAGCGTGACGGGCGGCACTGTCCCCGCCGCAAGGCGGCCGACGATAGCGTTGCCGGCCCAGCTCAAAGGCGGGAAGGTAAGCAGGAACAGCGTGGTCCAGTCCAGGCGTCTGGTACCGGTGACGTTAGCGTGCATGAGAGACGGTTGTATTCTTCTTGTGGAGCCGCATTATCCGCCGGGTGCGCGATGCGGGGCTGCGGCGCTCTCGGCAATCCTGCTCAGGCGGCCCCGCCGATCAGCTTCAGGCCGGCGGGCAGCGCCTCGCCGAATACGCGTCCCTCGTCGGCCGCATCGAGTTCCACGGCCTCGCGCACCATGGCGATCCAGTTCTGCGGCGCATTGGCGGCTTCGAGCCGCCGCACGACCGCTGCCCGCACTTCATCGGGCAGGTCACGCGTGCGGTCGCCGGTCATGCGCGCAATCTGCGTCGCGGCGAACGCAGCGGGTTCGACCTTCTTCCAGTCGAGCGCAAGAATGGCGTCGACCCATTGCGTGGCGACCTCGGCGGGCACAACGCCGTGCGCGCTGCCATAGAACGGGCGGCGCGCGCCGATCCGACCCACGGCCCACCAGCTCTGGTTGTTTTCCGAGGGTTTGCGCAGCCGGGTCAGCAGCCACTCGGCGACCTCGATCTTGCGCTCGGCGGGGATATGTTCGAGCGATCCGGCCAGCCGTACCATGTCGGCGTACCCGGATCGTGTGGGGCCCGCGGATTTCTTGTAGTGAGCGCTGCCCGGCGGCTGCAGGTAGAACGCCATATCGTCCAGCAGGCGAATCTGCGCGCTTTCGTCGAGCCCGCCGGCCGCGCGGCGCCATAGCGTCCACCATTCCGACCAGTTCTGATTTTCGTTGACATACTGGATGCCCTGGTCATACAGCGACCAGAGCTGCTCCACACGCCATTCGTCCAGCGGATAGCCGAAGCCCGGACGCATGCAGTAGCCGGCCAGGTTCAGCCACAGGCGCTCATGGTCCGCCGTGCGGCGGCGGCGCCGTGCGCGCTCCCAGCATGCGGTGAAGAGTTCACGCAGCAGCGCAATGTCCCACTGCTCGCGCGGGCCAAGCAGCTGTTCGATTTGCGCGCGCACCCGTTTGACGCCCTTGGGATCGACGTCTTGCGACTTCGCGCCGAAGGTGCGGTCAATCACCTCGACGGCTTGCGGCAGGGAGGGATGCGCCGTCGCGGCGGCAGGGGCTTGCGCTGGAGCTTCGTTGCCGCGCAACTGGAACTCGAGCCGCCAGCGCTGCGAGGCATCCGCAATCTCGCTGCAATGGACCTCGAGCGTGCCGACCTCGGTCAGCGACGTCGTGATCAGCACTGGTGTCTCGCGTGGTCCGCCGGCGCCGCGAGGCTGCACGACGGTTGCGATCGGCGGCAGCCGCACGAAATCGCCGCCCGCCAGCGTGGTCAGTTCACCGGGCTGATAGCCCGTGTCGGAAACCGAGGAGACTAGGTGGAACTGCACCGGATGGCCAAGCCGCAGGGCGAACGTACGGTCCTTCAGGGCGATTTCGTGGCCTTCTTCCGTGCCCCGCGGCAGCAGGCAGATGCCTTGCTGTCCCGCGTCCCCGTCGTCGAGCACCAGGAAATAGCTGCGCGGCGAACCGCCACCGATACGCGGCGCCTGCCCCGAGCGGGCGCGCGCATAGGCCACCGCGCCACGGGCAACGGCAACATCGGGGTCGGCGTTGTGCAGAATGTTCAGTGGCGATCCGCGCCATGTCCCCAGCGTGTCGGCGATGCGCCCGGCCAGCGCTTCAGCCCGGAACACGCCCCCGTTGAGCAGCAGCGTGTCGGGCATCGGCAGGGCTTCGTCCTGCGTCTGCGGCACGTCCAGCGCTGAGCGCGACTGCGCGGCGTGCTGGCCCAGGAAGGCCGCGACATGCCGCGTGACGGCCGGGTCGGATGCATAGGGCAGGCCGAATTCGACAATGGCGCCGCGCGCGCGTCCCGGCCTTTCCCCCGACGATACCTTGGGAAAGAAGCCGTCGACGATCAGCTGCTCGACCTCGTCCCGTGTCACTTCCACCGAGCGCGCGCCGCCGACAAGCCGGGAGCCCGCACCGAGCAGCGTGACCGTGACCGAGTCAGGCGCTGGGTGCTGAGCAACTGCTCCTTGGCGGCGCGGCAGCGTGCGACGAGCTGGGACAAGCCCGATGCCGACAAGCGCGCCTGCGCGGGACCCAGCCGCGCCTCGACAACATGCGCGAGCGCAAGGTCCATGTTGTCGCCGCCGAGCATCAGGTGGTTGCCGACGCCGATTCGCGTGAGCTGCGGCTGGCCGTCCTGCATGTCCACGCGGATCAGGGTCAGGTCGGTGGTGCCGCCGCCAACATCGCAGATCAGCACCAGGCGGGTCTGGGCCAGTTCGGTATCCAGCCTCTGGCGGTGGTGGAACAGCCAATCGTAGAGCGCGGCCTGCGGTTCCTCGAGCAGGCGCAGCGCGGGCAGCCCGGCCATGCGTGCCGCTTCCAGCGTCAGCGCACGCGCGCCCTCGTCGAACGAGGCGGGTACGGTGAGCACCACGTCCTGGTCTTCAAGGCGCGCATCGGGGAACTGGTGGTTCCAAGCCGCGCTGACATAGCCAAGGTAGCTGGCGCTGGCCGCGACCGGCGAGATCTTGCCGACCTCTTCGTCCGCGCCCCACGGCAAGATGGGCGCTGTGCGGTCCACCGACGCATGCGAGAGCCAGCTCTTGGCGCTGGCCACGAGCCTGCCGGGCACTTGCGCGCCGAGCGTGGCCGCCAGCCGGCCGAACACGGTACGGCGCGCGGCGGCGCTTGCGGCCGACTGCCATGGCAATTGCAGGTCGTCCCCGCTGAGCTCGCCCGGCGCGCATGGTAGCGGACCGAAGGCAGCAAGGGGCGCCCGGCAACTTCGCCTAGGCCGACGAGCTGGTCGATTGCAAAGACGCGGATATCGTCCGATCCTGTCTCCGCATAGGCCACCACGGTATTGCTGGTGCCAAGGTCAATGCCGACGGTGTACCGCTTCATTGCTTCTTCACTTGTCCGCGGCCCGTGTTCAGGCTTGGGTGCCGCCGCGCACGTCGAACTCGACCTTCCAGCGTTCGTCGCTGCCGCGCGGCACGGCTTCGAGCTCGAGCGTGCCGGCTTCGGTCACGCGCGCATGCAGCCTGACCGGTACCACCTCGCCCGGCGTGCGTCCGTCGGCGGGGAGCGTTGCCTGGATTTCCTCGAGCTCGTGCAGTTCCTCAGGGCCCCAGAAGTCGAGCAGGGTGCCGACCTGGTCCTGGCGCCGCACCGACGAGCCAAAGAAGCGGAAATGCACGGGTTCGCCCACCACCAGGCCGAATTCCTGCGGCGGCAGCTCAGCGTCGGTGCCTTCCTCCATGCCGAACGGCGCCACGCACAGGGCCTGGATCGGCGGCTCGAACCCCGGCACGGCGGGCATCGACGATTCCACGGCGATGTAGTAAGAGCGCGCAGTGCCGCCACGGATGCGCACACCCTTGCCACGTCGCACATAGCCGTAGTAAGCGGCGCCACGGGCCACCGCCAGGTCCAGTTCCGCGCCATCTAGCAGGCGTGCCGGGGCCGCGCCCTCGGCGGCGAGCCAGCCGTTCAGCGTCTGCAGGATGCGGTCCGCCAGCAGGCCGGACTTGAACACGCCGCCATTGAACAGGACCGCGGTCGGGTGCAGAAGCGTGGCGCTTGCCGGCTGCGTGCCTTGCAGGCCTTCCAGTTCGGCCACCGCGCCGACCTGGCGGCCCAGGAAGGCGGCCAGGTGCCGCGTGATCGCCGCATCCTGTGCATAGGGCAGGCCCAGTTGCGTCAGGCCGACACGCGCCCGGCTCACCGGACGGGCCGAGGCGTCGACCTCCGGGAAGAAGCCTTCCAGGATGATCTGGGTGAGCTCCGTGCGCGTCAGATCCGTACGGATCGACCCGCCGATCAGCTTCGAGCCGCGGCTCGGCACGACCAGCGGCACGGTATCGACCGTCGGGTCGGTCAGCAGCGTTTCCTGGCCGCGCGGCAGGCATAGGTCAGCGCGCGCAGTTGCCACGGGTCGGCCTGTGTGCCTTGCGCCGCGAGCTTGCGCGCGACCACATGGGCCAGCGCCAGGTCCATATTGTCGCCGCCGAGCAGGATATGCTCGCCCACGGCGACACGGTGCAGCTCCAGGTTGCCATCGCGTTCGATCACGGCGATCAGCGACAGGTCGGTAGTGCCACCGCCGACGTCGACGACCAGGATGATGTCGCCGATCTTCACCTGCTTGCGCCATTGGCCGCTGGTCTTCTCAATCCAGCTGTAAAGGGCGGCCTGCGGCTCCTCGAGCAGTGTCATGCGTGCGTAGCCAGCGGCGGCTGCGGCCTCGGCCGTCAGTTCGCGTGCAGCGGGGTCGAACGAGGCGGGAATCGTCACCGTCACGTCCTGGTCGCCGAACGGCGCCTCGGGATGAGCCTGGTCCCACGCTTCGCGCAGGTGCGTCAGATAGCGCACCGATGCCTCCAGTGGCGAGACGCGCGACACTTCAGGCGGCGCATCGCTGGGCAGGATCGGGGACCGGCGGTCGACACCCGGATGGCAGAGCCAGCTCTTGGCGCTCGATACCAGGCGGATCGGCGTGCCGGCGCCGCGAGTGCGCGCGAGTTCGCCGATGGCGAAGTCCCGCGTGGCGTTCCATGGCAGTGCCAGGTCGCCCGGAGCGAGTTCGCTTTCGTGCGGCAGGTACAGGAAGGAGGGCAGCAGATCGCGTTCTTCCACGGCGCCGGGCGCGTGAGCTGCGTGATCGGCAGGACATGCTGGGTGGTCTTCTCGCCGTCGCTGCCGGCCAGGTCGACGTAGGACAGGGCGCTGTGCGTGGTGCCCAGGTCGATGCCGATGGAATAGCGTGCGTCGCTCATAGCTCGACCTCGGCCGGGGCGATCACGGTGGCGTCATGGCGCTCCGCAAGGCGCGGAAGCCGCACTTCCTCGGCCTTCCAGCCGCGATGGCTGAGACTGCGTGGAACGGCGCACTGCCGACCACGTTGCCGGTCAGGCGGACCGCGGTGGCGTCGAAGCCATCTGCCAGCGTCACGCGGCTGCCTTCGGCTTCATCGCGCACGGGCCGGATCGTGAAATGCTCGCGCAGTACGGCGCGGCAACCGTCGTGCACGAGACGCGCGGCGGCGCCGATCTCGGCATCGGAGAAGCCGCAATGTCTTCCTCGACGAAATCGATAAAGCGTGCGTCGCGCTGGAGTAGTCCCAGCAGTTGCAGGGCCGCCACCGGACTCGCTTCTTTCAATGCGGGCGCCGGCGCAACCGGTGCGGGAGCCGGCACGGGGGCGGCCACGGGTGCCGGCGCTGCGGCGGGGCGCTCGCCATTGCGCAGGCGCCGTACGCCCGCAGCCAGTTCGCCATCGCCCAGCACGGCAAAGAAGGTTCCTACGGCAAGCGAGATCCTGCCGAGGAAAGAGATGTTCGAGTCGGTCATGGAAAAACTCCTGTGTGCTCTGTTGAAGGAACGAGCTGTCCTCTGTTCGCGGCGGATGCCGGACGGGCCCGGCTGTTGCCAAACGGCAGGCCTGCCCCGATCCGCGTGTCGGCCACTTCGCTTGTGGCCGTTTGGATCCCCAGCCGGGATTTTGCACCAGCCGATGTGTCAGCCAGCCGTTTCCCGCGCATCGGCCAGGCTCATCGCTGCACGCGGCGGCGGCCTGACATGCGAAAACCGGCAGCCCAAGGGCTGCCGGCAGTCTTTGTCACCCCGGGAGCGGCGCCGGTACGGTCATCGCGATCATGCGTCGCGAGATAGGTGATCAGCTGATCGGCCCGGCTCGGGTGGCGCAGCTTGCGCATGGCCTTGCTTTCGATCTGGCGGATCCGCTCGCGCGTCACATCGAACTGCTTGCCGACTTCTTCCAGCGTGTAGTCGGTCGCCATATCGATGCCGAAGCGCATGCGCAGCACCTTGGCTTCGCGTGGCGTGAGCTCGTCGAGCATTTCACGCACGACCTCGCGCAGGCTCGCCTGGAGTGCCGCGTCGGCCGGCGTCGCGGTGTCCGAGTCGGCAATCATGTCGCCGAGGCTCGTGTCGCCGTCTTCGCCAACCGGCGTTTCCATCGACACCGGCTCACGGGCGATCTTCATGATCGCGCGGATCTTCTCTTCCGGCATCTCCATGCGCTCGGCCAGCACGGCCGGGTCGGGTTCCTTGCCGGTCTGCTGCATGAGTTCGCGCGACAGCCGATTGAGCTTGTTGATCTGCTCGATCATGTGCACCGGCACGCGGATGGTGCGAGCCTGGTCGGCGATCGCGCGCGTCACGGCCTGGCGGACCCACCACGTCGCGTATGTCGAGAACTTCCAGCCGCGGCGGTATTCGAACTTGTCCACCGCCTTCATCAGGCCGATGTTGCCTTCCTGGATCAAGTCCAGGAACTGCAGGCCACGGTTCGTGTATTTCTTGGCAATCGAGATCACCAGGCGCAGGTTGGCCTGTGTCATTTCATGCTTGGCCTGCCGCATCTGGCGCTCGGCGGTCAGCATCTTGCGGTTGACCGCCTTCAGCTCGGCCAGCGGCAGCACCGCGCGCGTCTGGATGTCGATCAGCTTCTGTTGATGAGCCTCGAGGTCGGGCAGGGCGCGCGCTACGGCAGCGCTGTACGGGCGGGATTCCGCGGCAAGGTCGCTGCCCCAGGACAGGTTGGTCTCGTTGCCGGGGAAGCGGGCGATGACGTCCTCGCGATCCATGCCGCAACGGTCGACCAGCAGCTGCACCACCTGGCGCTCGACTACGCGCACATCGTCGACCATGCTCTGGACGTCCGCGCACAGGCGCTCGATGGTTTTCGCCGTAAAGCGGATCGTGCGCAGCTCTTCGCGCACGGCATCCCGTGCGGCGGCGAACGCCTTGGAATCAGCGCCATTCTCGGCACGTTCCTGCTGCATCCGCTCGAATTGCTCGGCCACGCGGGCAAAACGCTTCAGGCATTCATCGCGAAGTTGGGCGAGGTCAGCCTCGGCGCTCTGCTGCGCGGTGCTTTCGTCGCTGTCGTCTTCGGCGTCGTCGTCGCTCTCATCCGTCGCATCGGCGCCGTCGTCGACGTTGTCATCGGCGGGCGCGGCCACGGCGGCTTCGGCTGTGCTTTCGTCACTGAGGCCATCAACCAGGTCGTCGATGCCCATGTCGCCGCTGGCAACGCGGCCAGACAGTTCGAGAATGGTCGCGACGGTGGACGGGCACGCCGAAATGGCGTGCACCATATTGTTCAGGCCGTCTTCGATCCGCTTGGCAAGTTCGACTTCTTCCTTGCGCGTGAGCAGCGTGGCCGAGCTCATTTCACGCATGTACATGCGAACCGGATCCGTGGTCCGGCCGAACTCGGAGTCCACGGTTGCCAGGGCGACTTCGGCCTCTTCATCGGCCTGGTCGTCCGACGCAACTACCGCGTTGTCGCTCAGCAGGAGCGTCTCGGCGTCAGGCGTCTGCTCGAAAATCTTCACGCCCATGTCGGCGAACGTGTTGACGATGCTTTCCATCGCCGCCGTATCCGTGAAGTTCTCTGGCAGGTGGTCGCTGATATCCGCGTGGGTCAGATACCCACGTTGCTTGCCCAGCTGAATCAGGGCGCGCAGCTGCTGGCTGCGCGCGCTGACTTCGGCGGGCGAGAGTGGCTCCGCCGTGCCGCCGGTGGTTTTGACTGTACCTGCTTCGCGGCCTTTCGCAGCCGTTCGTTGTGGACCGCTCGTCATCTACTGCTGTTTCCTTCGTGAATCGCGTTTTGGTTGCAGCGCGCACTCATTGCGTGCGTTTTCTGGCCTGCTGTCAAGGTTTCAGACTGGCATTGGCGTGGCAATGAGCCGAATTCGGGCGATGGGCCCATTGAGCAGGGGGCGCATATTGTACAGTATTTGTTGCGTCGCAGCATGTCGGGGCGCGGGGGCGCCAGCTTATGGTCACTGAGGCTGGGCTTGCGCCTGATCCTCCGAGGCCTTGGTGCGCTCCCAACCGCCGGGCGCAACGATTGCAAGGGCTCAAGCCTGCAATCACTGCGGCGCCAATCAGGTCCCGAAGCGCGGACGGCCCCCGAATACAGCCTCGCCTGATACTTATGGCGGCGCTGCGGCAACCTAACAGTATACCTCCGCTAGCGATTCTGGGTAAGCATCTATTGAATCGCTGCGTGACGCAAGGCCGACGTGCAACTTCGGGAGTCGCGCGAGTATACTCGGCGCTCAGATTCCATTCCCGACGCCCGTATGCTTGCAGCCCAGACATCAGCAGACGTACCGGCCGCATCGCGGCCAATGGCGCAGACAGCGGCGGAAGGCCGCGCTGGTAATGAAGTGCTGGAGCGGCGCGACGCGGACGGCCGCGACGAGATCGAATCCCTGCGGAAGCGCGAGCGCCTGCTGGCGCTGGCTATCGCCGGCAGCGGCACGGGAATCTGGGATCGCAATGTCGCGACGGGTGAGATCCGCTACTCAAGCGGCTGGAAGGCCATGCTCGGCTACGCCGACTCGGAGGTTTCGAACCGGATCGAGGACAGCTACGTGCGTCTTCATCCGGATGACCTCGACTACGTGAAAGCCACGATGCAGGCGCATTTCGAAGGCAGGAGCGACAGCTACGAAGTCGAGCACCGCATCCGTTGCCGCGACGGCAGCTACAAGTGGATCTGCAGCCGGGGCAAGGTCGTGGAGCGGGACAGCGCGGGGCGCGCGTTGCGCATGGTGGGCACGAGCACGGATATCACGTCCCTGCGTACCATGTCGGAAACCCTGCGCGAGGCGGTCAACCTGATTACCAACCTGACCAACGAAGTGCCGGGACTGGTGTTTCAGTACCGCTTGCTGCCTGGCGGCCGGGGGTTCTTCTCGTATGCGACGCCGGCATCAAGGAAATCTATGAGGTGACGCCGGGACAGGTGGCTGCCGATGCGTCGTGCATCGACGCCCTGATCCATCCTGCCGATGTTGCTGCCTACCGGGCCTCGTTTGAAGCTTCGGCCGCGCAACTCGCGCCGTGGCATCTCGAGTATCGCGTGCAATTGCCGATGCAGGGGCTGCGCTGGCGGCAGGGCGATGCCAGGCCGCAGCGCCTGCCCGATGGCAGCATCGTGTGGCATGGCTTCATTACGGATGTGACCGAGCGCAAGCGTATCGAAGCCGAACTGCAGGAACTGGCGACCATCGACAGCCTGACGGGCCTGCCGAACCGGCGGCATTTCCTGGCGCAGATCGACACACGGCTCGCCAGCCTGCAGGGCGGGCGCGGATCGGGGCACGCGTTGCTGATGTGCGACCTCGACCATTTCAAGTCGATCAACGATCGTTGGGGGCATGGCGTTGGCGACCGGGCACTGCGCCATTTCGGGAGCATCCTGCGTGCCAGCTGCGGCCCGGGGATATGCCGGGCGCCTTGGCGGCGAGGAGTTCGGGATCCTCGTCGATGCCGTGGATATACGTGGCGCAACCGGCGTCGCGCGGCGTATCCAGGCATGTATTGCCGAATTCCCGCTGATCGAGCACGAGCAGCGCATCGAACTGACCGTCAGCATCGGCATCACGCTCGTGACGGCGGCGGATGCAAGCGCGGAAGCCCCTTTGTCGCGCAGTGATCTCGCGCTGTACCGCGCGAAGAAGGGTGGTCGGAACCGGATCGAGTCCTAGGCTTGGTAAACCTTGCCATGTCGAACATGCCGAACATGCGAAGCGCGCACACCACCTTGCAGGTCCGCCGTACAAGGGACATCGCGGTGTCTTGTCGGCCCAGCCAGGCAAGTCTGTTTGTTTTCCTTCTTGTGTTCGGAGGCCCATCGGCCCTGGCCGGGGAGCCCGCTACGGGCGAGGGTGCCAATGTCTGCCGTACGGTCTGGTTCCTGCACGGCGCGCGGGTGCAGATGGAAGCCGACGGCACGATGCCGCTGTCGCGCCGGACCTTATTGAAGCCGCCGACGCGACCGACGCGGGGTGTCAGGCCGACATCGAGATCCACTCCAAGACGGCGCTGGCGGCATTGATGGGCCCGCCTGTCGTCACGGAACAGCAGCAGCGCGTGTTGTTGCGCCCGGCGGCCAACGGGTCGCCAGCCACGATCACGGGGCATGCAACCGTCAATGCGTGGGGGCGCTATGCGCGCCTGTATGGTACGACCACGATTGATGGCCTCGGACTGCTCGATTACCAGTACCGGGGGCTGGCATTGCGCGAAGGCGATGTGCTCGCCGGCGAGACTGTGGACGCCAGCGCATCTTTCACCATCTACGGGCGCGATTCCGGCGATGAAGTGGGCAAGCTCGTTGCTCCACATGCGACTGTCTCCGTGGCATCGCGGCGCGTCGGCAAACGCCAGTTCATCCGGACCGCGCTGGGACGTTCGGAATGCGTGCCGATCGAGTATGTGCGCACGACATCGCTGGGCCCCATGGTCGTTGCTGGCGAGCAGATCTTGACCAAGCCTACGCAGATGCGCATCACCGACTGGTACTGCCCGGCCCAGGCGATCGTGATGCGCCAGGATGTGGGTGAAGACGGCAAGATTCAGCATATTGAGACCACCGTCGTCGAAGCACTCCCGGAAGCCGCGCCGCCGGCACCCTAGGGAATCTGAGCAGGCCGAACCGTTGCCGGAACCCATTTCAGGTCAGGTGATGCAATATCCGCCGGAGCGGTGAGGGGAGATGTGTCTCGAGCGCCGCTTATTGAGTTTCTCAGAAAAAGACTTGCCAGTGATAGTGCGAAGCACTATTATTCGCTCCCTTCTGCCGGCCCCCTCGCTGCAAAGCGTGGGTGCGGGCAAAGACGTAAGAAATCGCAGGCATTACCCAGTGGCAGTGCCTGCAGCAAGAAAGAGAGTTCGCGGAACGCTTGATTAATCGCTGAAATTTCTTTATAGTCTCATTTCTCTGCTGCTGACGCAGCAACGCAAACGGCAAAGCCGGATGCGAGGTCCGAAAGGGCAGGTTCTTTAACAATCAAACAACCGATAAGTGTGGGCGCTTGATAACGGATGCGAAAGATTTCGGTCTTTTAGCTCAAAAGTTACAAAGTGCTCGCACAGTAAAACGTGACTGGGTCTTCGGATCTGGTCAGTCAGTTTTCTGAGAGTGAGCGACCGCTCGAAAGAGCGAGGGAGCCGCGAGGCTTCCACACAGAGATTGA
>LRMT01000093.1 GCA_001725945.1 Cupriavidus sp. UYMMa02A
AGTTCTACTTCCGTACCACCGACGTGACCGGCTCGATCGAGCTGCCGGCGGACAAGGAAATGGTGATGCCGGGTGACAACGTGTCGATCACCGTCAAGCTGATCGCCCCGATCGCCATGGAAGAAGGTCTGCGCTTCGCTATCCGTGAAGGCGGCCGTACCGTCGGCGCCGGCGTCGTGGCAAAGATCCTCGACTAAGCAGTAACAAGCGAACGCGGCTCCAACCAGTCGCGTTCGTTGCCAGAGGGTTGGCTTCATTGCCGGTCCTGCAGTAGTTTTAGGGGTATAGCTCAACTGGCAGAGCGTCGGTCTCCAAAACCGAAGGTTGGGGGTTCGATTCCCTCTGCCCCTGCCAAATCAATCAGCCGCGTCGCGAAAATTCATCGTGACGCGGCTTAGTCTCGTTTGCGAAACATGGCCAATCCCAATGTCGAAACCGTAAACGCCAACAGCGGCAAGTGGTTGCTTGGCGTCGCGGTGCTGCTTGTGGTTGCCGGCGTCATCGGTTTCTATGCACTGGCACAGCAACCGTCTTATGTACGTGGCGCCGCACTGTTTGCGGGTATCGCGCTGGGTGTCGTCGTTGCACTGGTGTCGGCACCAGGCAAGGACTTCATTGGGTTCGCCAAGGAATCGTACCGGGAAGTTCGCAAGGTCGTCTGGCCGACGCGCAAGGAAGCCGGGCAGATGACCGGCCTGGTATTCGCCTTCGTCGTGATCATGGCCCTGTTCCTGTGGTCGGCAGACAAGCTCATCGAGTGGGTCATCTTTTCGCTCGTACTGGGCTGGAAATAAGAGGTAGCGCATGACGGATAACGCCCAGCAGGAAACCACCGCCGCGGAATCGCCTTCATCGAAGAAGCGTTGGTATGTCGTGCACGCTTACTCCGGCATGGAGAAGAGCGTGCAGCGTGCGCTGCAGGAGCGCATCGAGCGCGCCGAGATGCAGGACAAGTTCGGCCGCATCCTGGTGCCCTCGGAAGAAGTCGTGGAAATCAAGGGTGGCCACAAATCGGTCACCGAGCGTCGCTTCTTTCCGGGCTATGTCCTGGTCGAGATGGAGATGACGGACGAAACCTGGCACCTGGTGAAGAACACCAGCAAGGTGACGGGATTCGTGGGCGGTGCGCGTAACCGTCCGAGCCCGATCTCGCAGCGCGAAGTCGACAAGATCATGACCCAGATGCAGGAAGGGGTCGAGAAGCCGCGTCCCAAGACGCTGTTCGAAGTGGGCGAAATGGTGCGCGTCAAGGACGGCCCGTTCACCGACTTCAACGGCAACGTTGAAGAAGTGAACTACGAGAAGTCGCGCCTGCGCGTCTCGGTCACCATCTTCGGACGCGCCACCCCGGTCGAGCTCGAGTTCGGCCAGGTCGAGAAGGTGTAAGGAATTTGCCGGTTGCCTGGCCGCAAGGCTGGCAACGGGTAAAGGCGCAGCGATTGGTTGCGCCAAGAGGAGCGCGAGGCCGTGCCAACAGGACGGCGACAGCGCGTTACGACTCAACAGGATCATCTCCGCGAAGCGGAGTGGTCTGGATTGGAGTAAAGATGGCCAAGAAGATCATTGGCTTTATCAAGCTGCAGATTCCGGCTGGTAAGGCAAATCCCTCCCCGCCCGTTGGTCCCGCTCTGGGTCAGCGTGGTCTGAACATCATGGAGTTCTGCAAGGCGTTCAACGCCCAGACCCAAGGCATGGAGCCTGGTCTGCCGGTGCCGGTGGTGATTACCGCCTTCGCCGACAAGAGCTTCACCTTCGTGATGAAGTCGCCGCCCGCGACCGTGCTGATCAAGAAGGCAGCCGCATCACCAAGGGTTCGCCGAAGCCGCATACCGACAAAGTTGGCAAGATCACCCGCGCCCAGGCTGAAGAAATCGCCAAGGCCAAGAACGCTGACCTGACCGCTGCCGATCTGGACGCCGCCGTGCGTACCATCGCCGGTTCGGCTCGTTCGATGGGCATCACCGTGGAGGGTCTGTAAATGGCTAAGGTTTCCAAGCGCGTCGCTGCCAACAAGGCAAAGATCGAGCGTACCAAGTTTTACCCGATCGACGAGGCTCTGGGCCTGGTGAAGGGCTGCGCTTCGGCGAAGTTCGACGAGTCGATCGACGTGGCCGTGCACTGGGCATCGATGCCAAGAAGTCGGACCAGGTGGTTCGTGGTTCCGTGGTGCTGCCTGCCGGTACCGGCAAGTCGGTGCGCGTTGCCGTGTTCGCCCAGGGCGACAAGGCCGAGGCCGCCCCAGCCGCCGGTGCTGACATCGTCGGCATGGAAGACCTGGCTGAGCAAGTCAAGGCCGGCAACCTGAACTTCGACGTCGTGATCGCCTCGCCGGACACGATGCGTATCGTCGGTACGCTGGGTCAGATCCTGGGCCCGCGCGGCCTGATGCCGAACCCGAAGGTTGGCACCGTGACCCCCGACGTAGCCCAGGCCGTGAAGAACGCCAAGGCTGGTCAGGTTCAGTTCCGTGTCGACAAGGCCGGTATCATCCACGCCACCATTGGCCGCCGCTCGTTTGAAGATGCCGCGCTGAAGAGCAACCTGGCTGCGCTGCTGGAAGCTCTGGTCAAGTCGAAGCCGGCTACGAGCAAGGGTGTGTACCTGCGCAAGATCGCCGTGTCGTCGACCATGGGTGTTGGCGTGCGCGTCGAGCAGGCTTCGCTGTCGGCCTGAGCTGACAGCACTCCGCTGACCGGAACCCGATAACGCTGGTCAGCGAAAAGAATTGCAGGCTCCTGCACTGGCGGGAGCTGTCTCCGGACCGCAAGGAAAGGAGCAAGGCTTTGGGCAGTGGTGCCCGCCGAAGGCGAAAGCCGTGGCAGGCATCACTGGTTATCAAAGACCGCTGGTGTTCACGTTGCTGCTGTCTCGGAGCGTGGGCTTAATCGGACGGTGCGTACGCAATGGGGCAACCTGTCGCGACGATTTCCGGCCCGCCAGCGCAGATGGCGTACCCGAAGGGATTGATGAAGCCGGGCCAGACCCGGGTGATTCGGGCCAATCGGTCGCCGTTCGTATGGACTGATGCACGTCGCAAGACAAGCATCGTTTTGGAGCTAAACCGTGCCACTCAATATTGAAGATAAGAAGGCCGTCGTTGCTGAGGTTTCGGCGCAAGTCGCCAAAGCCCAGACCATCGTCGTGGCCGAATATCGCGGCATTGCGGTTGGCGATCTGACCAAGCTGCGTGCTACCGCCCGCCAGCAAGGCGTCTACCTGCGCGTTCTGAAGAACACGCTGGCTCGCCGCGCTGTGGAAGGTACGCCGTTTGCTGGCCTCGCAGAGCAAATGACCGGTCCGCTGATCTACGGTATTTCCGAAGATGCAGTGGCCTCGGCCAAGGTTCTCAACGACTTTGCCAAGACCAACGACAAGCTGGTCCTGCGCGCTGGGTCGTATGACGGCCGTGTGCTCGATGCTGCCGCCGTCAAGGCGCTGGCCTCGATCCCGAGCCGCGACGAACTGATTGCTCAGCTGCTTGGCGTGATGCAGGCACCGGTGTCGGGCTTTGCCCGTCTGCTGGCCGCCCTGGCTGCCAAGAAGAGCGAAGGCGCTCCCGCGGAAGCGGAAGCCCCGGCTGCTTAAGGCTGCGTACAGATCGGGCATACCGATCGCAATACCGATACCGAATCAAATTTAGGAGTAATCCAAATGGCAATCACCAAAGACGACATCCTGGAAGCCGTTGGCGCGATGTCCGTGATGGAACTGAACGACCTGGTCAAGGCGTTCGAAGAGAAGTTTGGCGTGTCCGCTGCTGCGATGGCCGTGGCTGCTGCCCCGGGCGCTGGCGGTGCTGCCGCTGCCGAAGAACAGACCGAATTCAACGTGATCCTGGCCGAAGTCGGCGCCAACAAGGTCGGCGTGATTAAGGCTGTTCGCGAAATCACCGGTCTGGGCCTGAAGGAAGCCAAGGACCTGGTTGATGGCGCACCGAAGGCCGTCAAGGAAGGCGTGGACAAGGCCGCTGCTGCCGAAGCCAAGAAGAAGCTGGAAGACGCCGGCGCGAAGGTCGACGTCAAGTAAGCAATGCTTGCGTGCCGTGACGGCACGCAAATGGGGCTGGCAAAGGGAAATTCCCGGCGCCAGCCTTTTTGCGCTTGTGCGAGTGTGTTTTAATGGCCACTCGGTAGCGCAATGAAGTGATGTATGAGTTGTTTGGACCGGGATAAATACCCGATGTCCCAGCAGACGCCAAACATCAGTGGCAAACTACCTTGTTGCTGCTGATGTTTGTCTTCTGAACCGACTGCAGAAGACAAGTTTGGTCGGGTGTCCCCCGGGCGAGTGCAGGCTTTGCGCCGATGCATTGACCACACCGCCCGCAGCGTGCGGACACCGTCAGCCAGAGGTTGGTAGCGGCCAACCGCCAAATCCCCTCCCAGTCGCTGAACACCTCAGGCGCGGCCAGGTCCAGCTGCCCTGCGATGATTCGGAGATCCCATGGCGTACAGCTTCACCGAAAAGAAGCGCATTCGCAAATCCTTTGCGAAGCGCGCGACGGTACATCAGGTTCCATTCCTGCTTGCCACTCAGATTGAATCCTACACCCAGTTCTTGCAAGCGGAAACGCCGACCGCGCGCCGCAAGACCGAAGGCCTGCAAGCCGCTTTCAACGCGATTTTCCCGATTGCCTCCCATAACGGGCTTGCCCGTATGGAGTTTGTTTCGTATCACCTGTCCAATCCGCCGTTCGACGTCAAGGAATGCCAACAGCGTGGGCTGACGTTCCACTCGGCGCTGCGCGCGAAGGTCCGCCTGATCATCAACGATCGCGAGAACCCGGGCAAGGTCAAGGAAGTGAAGGAACAGGAAGTCTATATGGGCGAAATTCCGCTCATGACTTCCACGGGTTCGTTCGTCATCAACGGTACCGAGCGTGTCATCGTTTCGCAGCTGCACCGCTCGCCGGGCGTGTTCTTCGAGCACGACAAGGGCAAGACCCACAGCTCGGGCAAGCTGCTGTTCTCGGCTCGTATCATCCCCTACCGCGGTTCGTGGCTCGACTTCGAATTCGACCCGAAGGACATCCTGTACTTCCGCGTCGACCGCCGCCGCAAGATGCCGGTAACGATCCTGCTGAAGTCGATCGGCCTGACGCCGGAGCAGATCCTCGCGCACTTCTTCGTGTTCGACAACTTCACGCTGCAGTCGGAAGGCGCGCAGCTCGAGTTCGTGCCCGAGCGCCTGCGCGGTGAAGTCGCGCGCTTCGACATCGCCGACAAGAACGGCCGCGTGGTCGTCGAGAAGGACAAGCGGATCAACGCCAAGCACATCCGTGACCTGGACTCGGCCGGTACCAAGCTGATCAGCGTGCCGGAAGATTACCTGCTGGGCCGCGTGCTGGCCAAGAACATCATCGACCCGGATACCGGCGAGGTGATTGCCAACGCCAACGACGAGCTGACCGAGACCGTCCTCGAGAACCTGCGCGAAGCCGGCGTCAAGCAGATCCAGACCTTGTACACCAACGACCTGGACCAGGGCCCGTACATGTCGCAGACGCTGCGCGTGGACGAGACCGCCGACCAGACCGCTGCGCGTATCGCGATCTACCGCATGATGCGCCCGGGCGAACCGCCGACCGAAGACGCCGTCGAAGCGCTGTTCCAGCGCCTGTTCTACAGCGAAGAGTCGTATGACCTGTCGCGCGTTGGCCGCATGAAGGTCAACAGCCGCCTGTCGCGCCCGACCGGCGAAGGCAGCATGGTGCTGCAGGACGAGGACATCCTCGAGACCATCAAGATCCTGGTCAACCTGCGCAACGGCAAGGGCGAAGTCGACGATATCGACCACCTGGGCAACCGCCGCGTGCGTTGCGTCGGCGAACTGGCCGAAAACCAGTTCCGTGCCGGCCTGTCGCGTGTCGAGCGCGCCGTCAAGGAACGTCTGGGCCAGGCCGAGACCGAGAACCTGATGCCGCACGACCTGATCAACTCGAAGCCGATTTCGTCGGCGATTCGCGAGTTCTTCGGTTCGTCGCAGCTGTCGCAGTTCATGGACCAGACCAACCCGCTGTCCGAGATCACGCACAAGCGCCGTGTCTCCGCACTGGGCCCGGGCGGTCTGACGCGTGAGCGCGCAGGCTTTGAAGTCCGCGACGTGCACCCGACCCACTACGGCCGCGTGTGCCCGATCGAAACGCCGGAAGGTCCGAACATTGGCCTGATCAACTCGCTGGCACTGTACGCCCGCCTGAACGAGTACGGCTTCCTGGAAACCCCGTACCGCAAGGTCGAGAACAGCAAGCTGACCGACCAGGTCGACTACCTGTCCGCGATCGAGGAAGGCAAGTACGTGGTGGCGCAGGCCAACGCGACTGTCGATGGCGAGGGCAACCTGACCGACGAACTGGTGTCGTCGCGTGAAGGCTCCGAGCGTGAAACCCGTATGGTGACGCCGGACCGCGTGCAGTACATCGACGTGGCACCGTCGCAGATCGTGTCGGCCGCTGCCTCCCTGGTGCCGTTCCTGGAACACGATGACGCGAACCGTGCACTGATGGGCGCGAACATGCAGCGTCAGGCCGTGCCTTGCCTGCGTCCGGACAAGCCGCTGGTCGGTACCGGCATCGAGCGCACCGTTGCGGTCGACTCGGGTACTGCCGTGCAGGCGATGCGTGGCGGCGTGGTCGACTACGTCGACGCGATGCGTATCGTGATCCGCGTGAACGACGACGAAGCCGTGGCCGGTGAAGTCGGCGTGGACATCTACAACCTGATCAAGTACACGCGTTCGAACCAGAACACCAACATCAACCAGCGTCCGATGGTGAAGGTTGGCGACCACGTTGCCCGTGCTGACGTGATTGCCGACGGCGCCTCGACCGACCTGGGTGAACTGGCTCTCGGCCAGAACATGCTGG
This sequence comes from Cupriavidus sp. UYMMa02A, assembly GCA_001725945.1. Lineage (GTDB taxonomy): Bacteria > Pseudomonadota > Gammaproteobacteria > Burkholderiales > Burkholderiaceae > Cupriavidus. Next base: position 6,866 of record LRMT01000093.1, read on the forward strand.
TGGCGTTCATGCCGTGGAACGGCTACAACTTCGAAGATTCGATCCTGATCTCCGAACGCGTGGTGGCTGAAGACCGCTATACCTCGATCCACATCGAGGAACTGTCGGTCGTTGCCCGCGACACGAAGCTGGGACCGGAAGAAATCACGCGCGATATCTCGAACCTGGCCGAAGCGCAGCTCGCTCGCCTGGACGAGTCGGGCATTACCTACATCGGCGCTGAAGTCGAAGCCGGCGACGTGCTGGTGGGCAAGGTCACGCCGAAGGGCGAGACCCAGCTGACGCCGGAAGAGAAGCTGCTGCGCGCGATCTTCGGCGAAAAGGCTTCGGACGTGAAGGACACCTCGCTGCGCGTGCCGTCGGGCATGAGCGGCATCGTGATCGACGTCCAGGTCTTCACCCGCGAAGGCGTGACGCGCGACAAGCGTGCCCAGTCGATCATCGACGACGAACTGAAGCGCTACCGCCTGGACCTGAACGACCAGCTGCGTATCGTGGAAGGCGACGCATTCCAGCGTCTGGAGCGCCTGCTCATCGACAAGACCGTCAACGGTGGTCCGAAGAAGCTGGCCAAGGGTGCGAAGCTGACCAAGGAATACCTGGCGGAAATCGACAAGTACCACTGGTTCGACATCCGTCCGGCCGACGAGGAAGTCGCTGCCCAGCTGGAAGCCGTCAAGGAAGCCATCGAGCAGAAGCGCCACGAGTTCGACCTGGCCTTCGAAGAGAAGCGCAAGAAGCTCACGCAGGGCGACGAACTGCCGCCGGGCGTGATCAAGATGGTCAAGGTGTACCTGGCCGTCAAGCGCCGCCTGCAGCCTGGCGACAAGATGGCCGGCCGTCACGGTAACAAGGGTGTTGTGTCCAAGATCACCCCGATCGAAGACATGCCCTACATGGCCGACGGTACGCCTGCCGACATCGTGCTGAATCCGCTGGGCGTGCCTTCGCGGATGAACGTGGGCCAGATTCTCGAGACGCACCTGGGCTGGGCCGCGCGCGGTCTGGGCGAGCGCATCGGCAACATGCTGAAGGCGCAAGCCAAGGCAGCCGAAGTGCGCAAGCTGCTCACGCAGATCTACAACGAGAGCGGCAAGGTCGAGGATCTCGACAGCCTGTCGGATTCGGAAGTCCTGGAGCTGGCCGAGAACCTGAAGAAGGGCGTGCCGTTCGCGACGCCGGTGTTCGATGGTGCGCATGAGGACGAAATCCGCCGCATGCTGGACCTCGCCTATCCGGAAGAGATCGCGAAGGAGAAGGGCCTGACCGCTTCCAAGCAGCAGGTCACGCTGTTTGACGGCCGCACCGGCGAGGCGTTCGAGCGTCCGGTCACGCTGGGTGTGATGCACATGCTGAAGCTGCACCACTTGGTCGACGACAAGATGCACGCGCGTTCGACCGGCCCGTACTCGCTGGTGACGCAGCAGCCGCTGGGTGGTAAGGCGCAGTTCGGTGGCCAGCGTTTCGGTGAGATGGAAGTGTGGGCACTGGAAGCCTACGGCGCATCGTACGTGCTGCAGGAAATGCTGACGGTCAAGTCCGATGACGTGAACGGCCGTACCAAGGTGTACGAAAACATCGTCAAGGGCGAGCACTCGATCGATGCCGGCATGCCGGAATCGTTCAACGTGCTGGTGAAGGAAATCCGCTCGCTGGGTATCGACATCGACCTCGATCGCTACTGATCGAGCCGATGCGGGTGCCGGCTGCGGCCGGCACTCACCAGTGCAGGATTTCCCACAGAATGAATGCCGCGGTGCCGAACAGGGTTCGGTGCGGCGGCGAAACAAGGAGTTGCAATGAAAGCATTGCTCGATCTCTTTAAGCAGGTTCAGCAGGAAGAGCAGTTCGACGCGATCAAGATCGGCCTGGCCTCGCCCGAGAAGATCCGTTCGTGGTCGTACGGCGAAGTCAAGAAGCCGGAAACGATCAACTACCGTACGTTCAAGCCGGAACGCGATGGCCTGTTCTGCGCCAAGATCTTTGGCCCGATCAAGGACTACGAGTGCCTGTGCGGCAAGTACAAGCGCCTGAAGCACCGTGGCGTGATCTGCGAGAAGTGCGGCGTGGAAGTGACGCTGGCCAAGGTGCGCCGCGAGCGCATGGGCCACATCGAACTGGCCGCGCCGACCGCGCACATCTGGTTCCTGAAGTCGCTGCCGTCGCGTCTGGGCATGGTCCTCGACATGACGCTGCGCGACATCGAGCGCGTGCTGTACTTCGAAGCATTCGTGGTGCTCGAACCCGGCATGACCCCGCTCAAGAAGAGCCAGATCATGTCGGAAGACGACTACCTGGCGAAGTGCGACGAGTACGGCGAGGGCGAGTTCGTCGCCATGATGGGTGCCGAGGGCATCCGTGAACTGCTGCGCGGCATCGACATCGAGAAGCAGATCGAACAGATCCGCGCCGAACTGCAGGCCACCGGTTCCGAAGCGAAGATCAAGAAGTTCGCCAAGCGCCTGAAGGTGCTCGAGGCCTTCCAGCGTTCGGGCATCAAGCCCGAGTGGATGATCCTCGAAGTGCTGCCGGTGCTGCCGCCCGAGCTGCGTCCGCTGGTGCCGCTGGACGGTGGCCGCTTCGCGACCTCGGACCTGAACGACCTGTATCGCCGCGTCATCAACCGTAACAACCGCCTGAAGCGCCTGCTGGAACTGAAGGCGCCTGAGATCATCGTGCGCAACGAAAAGCGCATGCTGCAGGAAGCGGTTGACTCGCTGCTGGACAACGGCCGTCGCGGCAAGGCGATGACCGGCGCCAACAAGCGTCCGCTGAAGTCCCTGGCCGAAATGATCAAGGGCAAGGGCGGCCGTTTCCGTCAGAACCTGCTGGGCAAGCGCGTCGACTACTCGGGCCGTTCGGTCATCGTGGTGGGCCCGACGCTCAAGCTGCACCAGTGCGGCCTGCCCAAGCTGATGGCGCTCGAGCTGTTCAAGCCGTTCATCTTCCACAAGCTGGAAACGATGGGCATCGCCACCACCATCAAGGCGGCGAAGAAGGAAGTCGAAAGCCAGACCGCGGTGGTGTGGGACATCCTCGAAGAGGTGATCCGCGAGCACCCGGTGATGCTGAACCGTGCGCCGACGCTGCACCGTCTCGGTATCCAGGCGTTCGAGCCGGTCCTGATCGAAGGCAAGGCCATCCAGCTGCACCCGCTGGTCTGCGCGGCATTCAACGCCGACTTCGACGGTGACCAGATGGCTGTTCACGTCCCGCTGTCGCTGGAAGCGCAGATGGAAGCCCGCACGCTGATGCTGGCCTCCAACAACGTGCTGTTCCCGGCCAACGGCGACCCGTCGATCGTCCCGTCGCAAGACGTGGTGCTGGGTCTGTACTACACGACCCGCGACAAGATCAACGGCCGCGGCGAGGGCATGACCTTTGCCGACATCAGCGAAGTGATCCGCGCCTACGAGAACAAGGAAGTCGAGCTGGCTTCCCGCGTGAACGTGCGTATCACCGAGTTTGAGCTCGTCGACAAGGACGCCGAGGGCGACGCGCGTTTCGCGCCGAAGATCACGCTGCAGGCCACCACGGTCGGCCGCGCGATCCTGTCCGAGATCCTGCCGAAGGGCCTGCCGTTCTCGGTGCTGAACAAGCCGCTCAAGAAGAAGGAAATCTCGCGCCTGATCAACACCGCGTTCCGCAAGTGCGGCCTGCGCGAGACCGTGATCTTCGCCGACAAGCTGCTGCAGTCGGGCTTCCGCCTGGCCACGCGCGCCGGTATCTCGATCGCGATCGACGACATGCTGGTGCCGCCCGCCAAGGAGAAGATCATCTCCGAGGCTTCGGCCAAGGTGAAGGAATACGACAAGCAGTACATGTCGGGTCTGGTGACGGACCAGGAGCGCTACAACAACGTCGTGGACATCTGGGGCGCCGCCGGCGACCAGGTGGGCAAGGCGATGATGGAGCAGCTCCAGCACGAAGACGTGGTCGACCGCAACGGCAACACCGTCAAGCAAGAGTCGTTCAACTCCATCTACATGATGGCCGACTCGGGCGCACGGGGTTCCGCCGCGCAGATCCGCCAGCTGGCCGGTATGCGTGGCCTGATGGCCAAGCCGGATGGCTCGATCATTGAAACGCCGATTACGGCGAACTTCCGTGAAGGCCTGAACGTTCTGCAGTACTTCATCTCGACCCACGGTGCCCGTAAGGGTCTGGCGGATACGGCACTGAAGACCGCGAACTCGGGTTACCTGACGCGTCGTCTGGTCGACGTGACGCAGGATCTGGTCGTGGTGGAAGACGATTGCGGCACCTCCAACGGCGTGGCCATGAAGGCCCTGGTCGAGGGCGGTGAAGTGATCGAAGCCCTGCGCGACCGTATTCTGGGCCGTGTGACGGTGGCCGACGTGGTCAATCCTGAAACCCAGGAAACCGCGATCGAGACCGGCACGCTGCTGGACGAAGACCTGGTCGACCTGATCGACGCGCTTGGCGTGGATGAAGTCAAGGTGCGCACCCCGCTGTCGTGCGACACGCGTTACGGCCTGTGCGGCAAGTGCTATGGCCGCGACCTGGGCCGCGGCGTGCTGGTGAACTCCGGCGAAGCGGTTGGCGTGATCGCCGCGCAGTCGATCGGTGAGCCGGGTACCCAGCTGACCATGCGTACGTTCCACATCGGTGGTGCGGCATCGCGTGCGGCAGTGGCCTCGAGCGTGGAAGCGAAGGCGACCGGTCTGGTCCGCTTCACCGTGACCATGCGCTACGTGACCAACGCCAAGGGCGAACTGATCGTGATCTCGCGTTCGGGCGAGGCGCTGATCACCGACGACCATGGCCGCGAGCGCGAGCGCCACAGATCCCGTACGGCGCCACGCTGCTGGTGCAGGACGCCAGTCGATCAAGGCCGGCACGCAGCTGGCGACGTGGGATGCGCTGACGCGCCCGATCATTTCGGAGTACACGGGCACGACCAAGTTCGAGAACGTCGAAGAGGGCGTGACCGTTGCCAAGCAGATGGACGAAGTGACGGGCCTGTCGACCCTCGTGGTGATCGACGCCAAGCGCCGTACGGCTGCCACCAAGGGCCTGCGCCCGCAGGTGAAGCTGCTCGACGCCAACGGCCAGGAAGTGAAGATCCCGGGCACGGACCATTCCGTGACCATCGGCTTCCAGGTCGGCGCGCTGATTACCGTGAAGGACGGCCAGCAGGTGCACGTGGGTGAAGTGCTCGCACGTATCCCGACCGAATCGCAGAAGACCCGCGACATTACCGGTGGTCTGCCGCGTGTGGCCGAGCTGTTCGAAGCCCGTTCGCCGAAGGATGCCGCCGTGCTGGCGGAAGTCACGGGTACGACCTCGTTCGGCAAGGACACGAAGGGCAAGCAGCGTCTGGTCATTACCGACCTGGACGGCAATGCTCACGAGTTCCTGATCGCGAAGGAAAAGCAGGTGCTGGTGCACGACGGCCAGGTGGTGAACAAGGGCGAAATGATCGTGGAAGGTCCGGCGGACCCGCACGACATCCTGCGCCTGAAGGGCATCGAAGAGCTGGCGCACTACATCGTGGACGAAGTGCAGGACGTGTACCGTCTGCAGGGCGTGAAGATCAACGACAAGCACATTGAAGTGATTGTTCGTCAGATGCTGCGCCGCGTGCAGGTGGCCGACGTGGGCGACACCAAGTTCATCCCGGGTGAACAGGTGGAGCGTTCGGAGCTGCTCGACGAGAACGACCGCGTGATCGCCGAAGGCAAGCGTCCGGCTACCTACGAGAACCTGCTGCTGGGTATTACCAAGGCGTCGCTGTCGACCGACAGCTTCATCTCGGCGGCATCGTTCCAGGAAACCACGCGCGTGCTGACCGAAGCCGCGATCATGGGCAAGACCGATGACCTGCGTGGTCTGAAGGAAAACGTGATCGTCGGCCGTCTGATCCCGGCCGGTACCGGCCTGGCCTACCACCGTGCCCGCAAGGCGCGCGAGCCTCCGAGCGCGAACGCGCCCAGGCGATTTCCGAAGAAGAGCAGTCGCTCTTCATCGAGCCGACGCCGGTGGTGCAAGCGACGACCGAGGGCGAAGGCGACAACGTCTGAGTCCCTGCGCAATAGCTTCCCGCCGCAAGGCGGGCAGGAAAACCCGGCTGATCCAGCCGGGTTTTTTCGTCTGCGCTGCCGAGTGATCATCCGGTAACAGTGCGCAGGCACCCTGCCGTTGCGGTTGCAGTGCGGCATAAAGAAAGCGGCGAGGAGCCTTGCGCTGTGCATCTGTACCGCGCCCCTTGACCTATAGTTTTAGCACCCCGGATAACTGTCGCGATGATCGCGTCGGAGGTTGCAATCATGACCATGGCTACCACGCTGGCGAGCTGCCTGGACAAGAGGCAGACCCAGTTCGACACCGTTCGTCATCCCTATAGCCTCAGCAGCATGGCCACCGCCCATGCCGCGCATATTCCCGGCGATCGTCTGGCCAAGACCGTCCTGCTGGAAGACGAAAAGGGCTACGTCGCGGCCGTGATCCCTTCCACCCACCACCTGAAGCTGTCGGAGATCTGCGAGCAGACCGGCCGCAAGCTGTCGCTGGCGCACGAGGATGGCGTGCGCGAAGTGTTCCGGGACTGCGACCTCGGCGCGCTGCCGCCGGTGGCGATGGCGTATGGCACGCAGACCTGGCTCGACGACAGCCTGCTCACGCATTCGGATGTCTATTTCGAAGCGGGCGATCACCAGGAACTGGTGCACATGAGCACCGAGCAGTTCATGGCGCTGATGGCCGAGGCGCAGCGCGGGCATTTCGCGCACCGGATGATGTAGGGCGACGGAGGCCCGAAGTACCCGGCGGGCATTTGCCGGCCGCTTTGTTTCGTGCGGCTGCCGTCAGGCGTAAGAAAACTCGGACTGTTTGCCCGGCGAGGCCGGCCAGCGGCTTGCTTAGTGGTATGGTTACGGCTTTTCCGCTTCAGCCATTCCGTTGTCCATGTCGCAAGCACTGGCGATCCTCAAGGATGTCTTCGGCTACCACGCCTTCCGTGGCCGCAGGGTGAGATCATCGACCATGTCGCGACGGGCGGCGATTGCCTGGTGCTGATGCCGACCGGCGGCGGCAAGTCGCTGTGCTACCAGATTCCGGCGCTGCTGCGCCAGCGTGCCGGCGAGGGCGTCGGCATCGTGGTGTCGCCGCTGATCGCGCTGATGCAGGACCAGGTCGCGGCGCTGACCGAAGCCGGCATACGCGCTGCGGTGCTCAATTCGACGCTGACAGGATCCGAGGCCTCCGCGGTCGAGCGCGACCTGCTCGCCGGCCGGCTCGAGGTTCTCTACGTTGCGCCGGAACGGCTGATGACGCCGCGCTTCCTCGACCTGCTCGAGCGCAGCCGCGTCGGCCTGTTCGCGATCGACGAGGCGCACTGCGTGTCGCAGTGGGGCCACGACTTCCGGCCCGAGTACATCCAGCTCTCGGTGCTGCACGAACGCTTCCCGTCCGTGCCGCGCATCGCGCTGACGGCGACGGCCGATGCACTGACGCGTGACGAGATCATTGAGCGCCTGGCGCTCGACGACGCGCGTGTCTTTGTTTCGAGCTTTGACCGGCCCAATATCCGTTACCGGATCGTCGAAAAGGACAATGCGCGCCAGCAGTTGCTCGCCTTTATCAAGGCCGAGCACACGGCCACCGACGGCACGCATGACAGCGGCATCGTCTACTGCCTGTCGCGCAAGAAGGTCGAAGACACCGCGGAATGGCTGAAGGGCCACGGCCTCAATGCGTTGCCGTACCACGCCGCATGGACGCGGCCACGCGCCAGCGCCATCAGGCGCGCTTCGCGAAGAGGAAGGCGTGGTCATGGTGGCCACGATCGCCTTCGGCATGGGCATCGACAAGCCAGACGTGCGCTTTGTCGCCCACCTGGACCTGCCCAAGAGCATGGAAGGCTACTATCAGGAGACCGGCCGAGCCGGCCGCGATGGCTTGCCCGCCAATGCCTGGATGGCCTACGGCCTCGGCGACGTGGTGCAGCAAAAGCGCATGATCGACGAGTCAGAAGCCGACGACGCTTTCAAGCGCGTGTCTTCATCGAAACTCGATGCGCTGCTGGGCCTGTGCGAAACCGCCGGCTGCCGGCGGGTGCGTATCCTCGCGTACTTTGACGAGGCCAGCGAGCCCTGCGGCAATTGCGATACCTGCCTCGAGCCGCCCGCCACCTGGGATGGCACGCGCGAAGCGCAGATGGCGCTGTCGTGCGTGTACCGTACGGCGCAGGCGAGCCGCGTGCACTTCGGCGCGACCCACCTGATCGACGTCTTGCGCGGCAATGCATCGGAAAAGATCAGGCAGTGGGGCCATGACAAGGTCTCGACCTTCGGCATTGGGAAGGACCGTTCGGTCCATGAATGGCATACCGTCTTCCGCCAGTTGATCGCGCAGGGTTTGCTGGTGATCGACCACGGCGGCCATGGCTCATTGCTGCTGGGAGACGGCGCGCGCGAGGTGCTGAAGGGCGAGCGGCAGATCATCCTGCGCCGGCAGGCTACCCGGCCGGCAAGTCCGGCGAGCGCGCCGCGCGCGGCGCGCGTACCGACCATACCGCCGACATGGACGCCGACACGCTGGCCAACTGGGAGGCGCTGCGCCGCTGGCGCACCGAGGCCGCGCGCGAGCATGGCGTGCCGGCCTACGTGATCTTCCACGACGCCACCCTGGCCGAACTGGCCCGCACGGCACCCGGGTCGCTGTCGGCCATGGAGGGCATTCCCGGTATTGGTGCATCCAGCTCGAGCGCTACGGGCAGGCCATCGTCGACACCCTGAGCCGGGTGTAGATCGGATCGGGGCGTCGGGCGGGTATACGGCTTGACGGTATACGATTCCGCTGCTACGATGCCAGATTCGAGTTTTTGGCTTTGGATTTCGCTCGCCCGTCGGATATGTGGACTTCGGTTCGCTCCCGGCAGCCTTCCGGATGACTTCTTGCAGTCCGGCGGCGGCAGACGCGGGATCCGGGTGCCGGCTCGCGCTCTTTGGCATGCTGTTACCGCACAGTCCCGTCTTCAGAGCGCGTCCGCTCACCTCTCCCGTCCAAAACCCGTAGCTGCCTCTTCACCGGCCTTGCCGGCGCAAGAGGTGTTTTTCGTAAAAACCAAGCTGGATTGAACAATGCCAACTATCAACCAACTGGTTCGCAAGCCGCGCGTCTCTGAAGTCATCAAGAGCAAGAGCCCGGCACTGAGAACTGCCCGCAGCGTCGCGGCGTGTGCACCCGCGTGTACACCACGACGCCGAAGAAGCCGAACTCGGCACTGCGTAAGGTCGCCAAGGTGCGCCTGACCAACGGTTTCGAAGTCATTTCGTACATCGGCGGTGAAGGCCACAACCTGCAGGAACACTCGGTCGTGCTGATCCGCGGCGGCCGTGTGAAGGATCTGCCGGGTGTGCGTTACCACATCGTCCGTGGTTCGCTGGATCTGCAAGGCGTGAAGGACCGCAAGCAGGCCCGTTCGAAGTACGGTGCAAAGCGTCCGAAGGCTGCCTAAGCTTTCAGAGCAAGCAACAAGCGATGGCCGCAGGCGGTGTTCGTCATGCAGCTGTCAACAGGCGGCGGTACAACGGAGCGTTCTGTGCGCCGTGCCGTCGAGTAAGTGGTCACCCGGCGAATTTGCTGTCTATCGCATGCAAGCTAGTTGGTGGCCGGAGAGCGGGAACAACTGACCGCGCTCTCAACTGAATCTAAAGGAAAGAAGATGCCACGTCGTCGTGAAGTCCCCAAGCGGGATGTTCTGCCTGATCCGAAGTTCGGTAACGTTGAAGTTGCCAAGTTCATGAACGTGCTGATGCTGGACGGCAAGAAGTCGGTTGCCGAACGTATCGTGTACGGCGCGTTCGACCAGATCGAAAAGAAGGCAGGCAAGGCCCCCATCGAAGTGTTCTCCGTTGCGATCAACAACGTGAAGCCGGTGGTGGAAGTGAAGAGCCGTCGCGTGGGCGGCGCCAACTATCAGGTTCCGGTCGAAGTCCGTCCGTCGCGTCGTTTGGCATTGGCGATGCGCTGGCTGCGTGAGGCCGCGAAGAAACGCAGCGAGAAGTCGATGGCGCTGCGCCTGGCAGGTGAGCTGCTGGAAGCATCGGAAGGCCGTGGCGGCGCGATGAAGAAGCGCGATGAAGTGCACCGCATGGCCGAAGCCAACAAGGCGTTCTCGCACTTCCGCTTCTAAAGCGCGCGAAAACACTGTTGGTTGCCGGGCGGGCTGTGTTTTTACACATCTCGCCCGTTTGTGTTAAGGGCGCGCGGCATGAGATGCCGGCGCCTCACGGACGAATAGAGGATTAAAGTGGCTCGTAAGACTCCCATTGAGCGCTACCGCAATATCGGTATCTCGGCTCACATTGACGCGGGTAAAACCACCACGACCGAGCGCATCCTGTTCTACACCGGTGTGAACCACAAGATCGGTGAAGTGCATGACGGCGCGGCCACCATGGACTGGATGGAGCAGGAGCAGGAGCGTGGCATCACGATTACCTCCGCTGCTACCACCGCCTTCTGGAAGGGCATGGCGGTAATTACCCCGAGCACCGCTTCAACATCATCGACACCCCGGGCCACGTGGACTTCACCATCGAGGTGGAGCGTTCCATGCGCGTGCTGGACGGCGCATGCATGGTCTACTGCGCAGTGGGTGGCGTGCAGCCCCAGTCGGAAACCGTCTGGCGCCAGGCCAACAAGTACGGCGTGCCGCGTCTGGCGTTCGTCAACAAGATGGACCGTACCGGCGCGAACTTCTTCAAGGTCTACGACCAGCTGAAGACCCGCCTGAAGGCCAACCCGGTGCCTGTCGTGGTGCCGATCGGCGCTGAAGACGGCTTCCAGGGCGTCGTCGATCTGCTGGAAATGAAGGCGATCATTTGGGACGAAGCCAGCCAGGGCGTGAAGTTCGAATACCAGGACATCCCGGCTGAACTGCAAGCCACCGCTGACGAATGGCGCGAGAAGATGGTCGAGTCCGCCGCCGAAGCCAGCGAAGAGCTGATGGAAAAGTACCTGGGCGGCGAAGAGCTGACCCGCGCCGAGATCGTCAAGGCGTTGCGTGACCGTACCATCGCCTGCGAAATCCAGCCGATGCTGTGCGGCACCGCGTTCAAGAACAAAGGCGTGCAGCGTATGCTCGACGCCGTGATCGACTTCCTGCCGTCGCCGGTCGACATTCCGCCGGTTACGGGCACGGACGAGGACGACAGCGAGAAGAAGCTCGAGCGCAAGGCCGACGACAACGAAAAGTTCTCGGCGCTGGCGTTCAAGATCATGACCGACCCGTTCGTTGGTCAGCTGATCTTCTTCCGCGTCTACTCGGGCAAGATCAATTCGGGCGACACGGTGTACAACCCGGTCAAGAGCAAGAAGGAACGCCTCGGCCGTATTCTGCAGATGCATGCCAACCAGCGCGAAGAAATCAAGGAAGTGCTGGCCGGCGACATCGCCGCTGCAGTGGGTCTGAAGGACGCCACCACGGGCGACACGCTGTGCGATCCGGCTGCACCGATCGTGCTCGAGCGCATGGTGTTCCCGGAGCCGGTGATCTCGCAGGCCGTCGAGCCGAAGACCAAGGCTGACCAGGAAAAGATGGGCATCGCCTGAACCGCCTGGCCGCTGAAGATCCGTCGTTCCGCGTGCGTACCGATGAAGAATCGGGCCAGACCATCATTTCGGGCATGGGCGAGCTCCACCTCGAAATTCTGGTCGACCGCATGAAGCGCGAATTCGGCGTGGAAGCCAACATCGGCGCGCCGCAGGTGGCCTACCGCGAAACCATTCGCAAGACGGCCGAAGGCGTCGAGGGCAAGTTCGTCAAGCAGTCGGGCGGCCGCGGCCAGTACGGTCACGCTGTGATCACGCTGGAACCGCAAGAGCCGGGCAAGGGCTTCGAGTTCATCGACGCCATCAAGGGCGGCGTGATTCCTCGCGAATACATCCCGGCGGTCGAAAAGGGTATCGTCGACACGCTGCCGAACGGTATTCTGGCTGGCTTCCCGGTGGTGGACGTGAAGGTCACGCTGACGTTCGGTTCGTACCACGACGTGGACTCGAACGAAAACGCGTTCCGCATGGCCGGCTCGATGGCTTTCAAGGAAGCCATGCGCAAGGCCAGCCCGGTTCTGCTCGAGCCGATGATGGCCGTGGAAGTGGAAACGCCGGAAGACTACACGGGTACCGTGATGGGCGACTTGTCGTCCCGCCGCGGCATCGTGCAGGGCATGGACGACATGGTGGGCGGCGGCAAGATCATCAAGGCCGAAGTCCCGCTGTCGGAAATGTTCGGTTATTCCACGTCGCTGCGCTCGGCCACGCAAGGCCGCGCCACGTACACCATGGAATTCAAGCACTACGCAGAAGCACCGAAGAACATCGCCGAAGCCGTGATGACGGCCAAGAGCAAGTAATTGGAAGTTTGCCGCCGCGCCCTGTCGGTGCGGCGGCACGATGAAACAACAAGACTGCATTCCTATCAGGAGCTAAGAAATGGCAAAGGAAAAGTTCGAGCGGACCAAGCCGCACGTGAACGTTGGTACGATTGGTCACGTTGACCACGGCAAGACCACGCTGACCGCAGCGATTGCCACGGTGCTGGCAGCCAAGTTCGGCG
>LRMT01000094.1 GCA_001725945.1 Cupriavidus sp. UYMMa02A
CCCGAACAGGACCGTGAAACAGCTCCGCGCCGATGATAGTGCGGATTCCCGTGTGAAAGTAGGTCATCGCCAGGCTCTTACAATGCAGAACCCCTCAGCTCAATCGAGCTGAGGGGTTTTTGCTTTTTGGGAGTGTCAGAGACGTTAGCAAGCGCACCTTCGGTCTGAATCGGCATATTGCATATGCGCCGGCATCGCCATTCGGGCGGCCGCCCAATGCGAAGAACCAAGGATCAGCAACCCCGAAAGTCAGTGTATGTATGCTTTCGCTTCGCCGTCGATCTGTTTGCGCAAAGTCGCAAAACGCTCCTGTACATTTCCTCCAAATAGTGGATCGGCAATAGCCGCATCGGTGGCGGCGATCTCCGCCCAGTCTTCTTCCGTCAGCCACTGAGCGGCTCGCGGCATGACTTGTTTTTCCTCGATGGAGAGATGATTGCGATAGTAGACAAGGTACATGGCTGCGGCGGCTTCCAGAGCCGCTCGCGATGTTACGACCTCACTCTCTGCTTCACAAAGACGACTGAGCAGTTCTTTGCCTACCGTTGCAATGACGCGATGTTCCTGCAGAAGCCGGCTGACAATGATGTGCGTGCCTGGGTCTCGCTCAACGAGCAGTGCATAGGCAACGTCCTCGCGAGGGTGATGTACGCAATCGCCATAGTCCCGCATGTAACAAATGATCGTGCCCATCAAGCCGTAGTTTGGCTGGTCTCCCCGGTGAAAGGCGCTTACCTGCTCTTCCAGCAGGTCGAGCAGGCTTGCGAAATGAATATGATCCGTATGCCAGACGGCGAGCGGGTTGGCCATGGTGCCCTCCTGGGAGGCCCGTCAAGTGGGCTGTCGAATTCGGAGCGACACCCCCGAGTCGCGAGGCCCTTGCTCCTACAATAGTGGCCTTGCAGCAAGTGGAACTGATGCAGATCAATAGTACCGACCGGAAAGGCGTGCAAGGCCGTTAGTCAACGGCAGATGCAGGCAAGCGCGGCGGCCTGTCAACGCGACAATCCCCTTCAGTTTGCAAGGATGCGCCTGCATCGCCTATGCTGACCCATGCGACGGATGAAAATCTGCGCGAGACTCAAGGTACATACAAAAAAACAAGAAGGGGAAAGTCCCCGAAGGCGGATCGCGCCTAAGCATGCGCTGTCCGCGCGATTGGCTTTGCCAAGTCAAGGGGTGAAACGACTGCGCACGGGGTCATTGAATGCTCGTGGGCGGGATATTCCGCTGAGACAGGCATGGCCGATACTTTCCTGTTTAGTAAGCCTTTCACATTTCTTGCCTGCCCGGGCATGTCGGAAGTCAGGGCAGGCGTCGATGCACTGGAAGCGCTCCCCGGGCATTTGTTCTGGCTCGAGAACGAGGACTTCATCCGCCGCGTTCACGTGCCGGACTTCCTGGCGCAGAGCCGCGCCGCGCTTGAGGCAGTGATGCCTGGCGGGGCGGCGCTGGTCGATGCAATGGCAGACGAGATCCGACGCGGTAGCAGCCTCCTGCCGGAGCTTCAGCGCCTGGACCCGGAGTCGGCCGCCGCCGCCCACTCGTATTGCTATTGGCGCTACTCCGCGGACGTGCTCGGACGGTCGGAGGGCATTCCCCGCAGCGCCATCGAGCGCCAGTTCGACCGCGTGGTGGCGCCGCGAGACGGCGCGCACAAGCTGCAATGGATCTGTCCATGCTGCGACGGACAGGCGCACTATCAGGTCGATGGTTTGCTCGCGATGCAGCGCCCGGCGCGGCAGGGCGGATTCTCCGTCGAATGTCGGCACTGCGGGCACCTGGAGCGCTTGTACGCCGGTTTCCTGCACGCTGGCCGGCTGGAGTGCCGCTGCAATGTATGCATGAGCTTTGTCCAGACGCTGGCCGGCCAGCTCGCAAGGCCAGCGCGCAAGCTGGCGACGAGCCTCGAAGACTATGCATGGAAACATGCCGTCGATACCGCCGCGGAAATTCGCGAACTCAAGGAAGCCTCTGTGCAGATGCTCTTGCGCGAGAGGCCATCGGACAACGCGGCGGCGTTCGCCCTGGCCATCTGGTCGAACGAGGATCGCCCCATTCCGGACATTCTGAGCCAGCTGGATCCCACGCTCGAGGGCAGGTTCGACAAGAATCCAAGAACGTGGGCGCTGCTGTGCGAACTGCTGTACGAGGGCGTGCTGGACAGCGAATGCGCAATCTATGATCAGGAAGGCTGCCGGCGCGCGGCGCTTGAGATTTCATTGCTGGAAGACGATTCCGCCGCCGCGGGGGACACGGTGTTGGACCATCTCAACATTCTGGCGAGGGGTTACCAGCCGTCGGAGCGCGACGCTTTCGTCCGATGGCTGACAGCCCTGAAGCGGCTGCGGCTTGGTACTGCCCGCTTCAATGCCGCCGTTGACGTCGCCTGGAAGCCCAACCTGGAGCATTGCCGCATCCTGACTGCCAGACGATTTGATGGCGCGGGAGCGTCGGATCCGCATCCAAGCGTCTCGCAGCCGCTCGCACCCCGTGCGCGCCGCCCGGAGCGGCCGGTGTACCTGGATGCCGAACTGGAGGCCGTGCAGTTGTTGAAATCCCTCGGCTATATCGTTCTCAGTCCAGAGGACATCCGCTCGCAAAACGACCACGTGGAGGACATTTTCTGAACAGCGCGCGCGCTTACCGGATACGAAAGTGGCGCTTACCGCCTATGAGCTTTCGCCATCCACGAATGTAAGAGCTTGCCCGACATCAGGATCTTCCTCGCAGGGCTAGAACAAAGTCACAAGCACTCAAAGCGAGGCGACGATCGCCGCGATGCCTTTCCGGCGATCCTCTGGCGAAAACCGGATGCTGTCATCCCTGCTCGGAAGGTTCCTGATGCCCGCGTTCGCCAACGTCTTGCCAAGGATCGGCGAGACCGAACGCGCTGCGCTGGAGTCCGGTACGGTTGGCTTCGAGGGCTGCTTTTTTGAAGGCAAGGCGGATTTCGCGAGGCTTGCGGCGATTCCGGGCGAGCAGTTGACCGGCGCGGAGCAGGCGTTTATCGACGAACGTGTCACTGAATTGTGCGACATGCTCGACGACTTCGCGATTGACGAGGCACACGATCTGCCGGCCGAAGTCTGGCGTTTTCTGCGCGAGCACCGATTCTTCGGCATGATCATTCCGCGCGCCTACGGCGGACTCGAATTCAGCCATGCCGCCCATGCCGCGGTGGTGACGCGCATCGCCAGCGTCAACCTGGCTGCGGCGGTTACCGTGATGGTGCCGAATTCGCTTGGGCCCGCCGAATTGCTCGTGCACTATGGCACCGAGGCACAGAAGAACCACTACCTGCCGCGCCTGGCGCGCGGCGAGGATCTCCCGTGTTTTGCGCTGACCTCCCCGTATGCCGGCTCCGACGCCGCTGCAATTCCCGATATCGGGGTATTGACGCGGCGCGAATGGAACGGCGTCATGACCGAGGGCTTTGCGCTGACCTTCTCCAAGCGCTACATCACGCTGGCGCCGGTAGCGTCGGTGGTCGGCCTTGCCTTCAATGCCATAGACCCGGGCCTGTCCGGCGGCACTCAGCAACTCGGCATTACCTGCGCACTGATCCCCGTGCCCCATCCGGGTATATCTATTGGCGCACGCCACCGGCCAATGAATAGCGCATTCATGAATGGCCCGGTGCAGGGCGAGGATGTGTTCATTCCGCTCGACTGGGTCATCGGCGGCAGTCAGAACATTGGCAAGGGTTGGCGCATGCTGATGGAATGCCTGGCCGCCGGCCGTGCGCTATCGCTGCCTGCGCTTGGCGCGGCCTTGCAGCAGACCTCACTGTATGTCGCCAGCGGGTACGCCGGGCTGCGCAATCAGTTCGGCCTGCCGATTCAGCGCTTTCACAACATCGCCAGGCCGCTTGCCGAAATTGCCGCAGACCTGTATGCCACCGATTCCGCCCGACGGCTGACAGCCAGCACGCTCGACCAGGGCGAACGCCCCAGCGTCGCCAGCGCCATCGTGAAATACCATTTGACCGAAGCGGCACGCCGAGCGATCAACCATGGCATGGATATTCTGGGCGGCAAGGCGATCTGCGCCGGCCCGTCCAATCTGCTGTCGATCGCCTACCGACATGCGCCGATCGCCATCACCGTCGAAGGGGCCAACATCCTCACGCGTGCGCTGATCATCTTCGGGCAGGGGGCCGTGCGCTGCCATCCCTATGTGCTGAGGGAAATCCACGCAGTCGAACAGCATGACGCCAGGCGCTCGGCGATGCCGTCCTCGGACATGCCCGCCATCTGATGCGCAATCTCTGGGGCAGCCTTGTCCACGCGCCGCCCGTGAGCCATGTCCCACCGGAATTCGAGCGCGAGGCTCGCAGGATAGCCGCGCTCGCCGCCAAATTCGCTTTCACCACGGACATCTGCATGGGGATTCTTGGCGGCAAGCTGAAGCGGCTGGAGTTGCTGTCATCGCGGCTGGGGGACGCGCTGTCTCATCTCTATATGGCGTGCGCCTGCTTATGGCGATACTCCTTGGAACCGGACATCGAACTGGCACCCGTCGTGCGCGGCGCGATCCGGCATCAGGTCTGGCTTGCCAGCGAAGCCTTGCAAGGTCTTTATGACAACGTATCCAATCCAGTACTGAGGGTAGCCGGCAAGGTCGCGCTTCGGGGATTGAGGCCGATCCATCGCCTGCGTGATCTCGAGATGCTTGCGATCGCAGATGTGCTTGGCAATCCGCGCGTTATCAGCCGGCTGTGCCCGGATATTGGAATGCCGAAAGCCGGCGGCGTGCGGGATCTGCGTGATTTGCTGTCGCTGGCGCAGGAACTTGGCGAAGCGAGAGCCAGCGCCTGGCCGGCGTCATCCGCGAACTCAAGACGCTGGAGGAAATCGCCGCCACCTCATCGGCCCCAAAGGCGCTCGCCTTTCTGCGCGCGCTTGACAAGGTGATTCAGGTAGACAGCTTTCCCGCGGAAGGCGCGACTCGACTGCGCGACGCAGCGGCAAATACTTTGTAGATTCGACGCACGGAATGCAGCTTTCGCAAGCTGCTGCAAGGCGGTCTAGGCCTTGTGAGCGGTGCTCCGCGCGACCAACAAGCCTGGCACGGCATTTGCAAAAAAACATCTTGAGCCTGCCGGAAGAGGGCGGGCCTTTGACAGCGCCGCGGATGGCGATCCGGCAGGCCCATGCCGGCGCCGCGGGCATCATGGAGACGATCATGCCAAGAGCATCCAGCATAGCGCAGGCCAAGGCCGACAAGCGCGCGGGTAAGGCGCCAAGCACCCAGGCCGGTCATTTCGTTCGCGACGAGATCGAAGCCGTGCGCCGGGGCAAGCATGGCGTGCGTTCGGCAAAGCAGGCTATAGCCATCGGTTTGTCGGAAGCGCGCAGCGCCGGGGTTGAAGTGCCGCCGCCAAGAAGGGCACCAAGGCGGCGGCGACCAAGCCTGCCGCCAAGAGTGCGGGCGCAAGACGACCGCGCATCGGCCTAGTTCAGAAAGCACGGCCACGCGTCGCAGCGCTGCTATCAAGGCGCTCAAGCGCGAGAGCACGGCCGGGGCCTCGCATGAGGCGCTGTCCGCCCAGACCAAGCGCGCAGCCAGCACGCGCACTGCGGCAGACCGCTCCGCGGCCGCCGAGAAGGCTGCCGTGACCAAGGGTGCCGCGGGCCGTTCCGAAGCGGCCCGCAAGGCGCGCGCACGCGCGCTGCCAAGAAGCAGGCAGGCAAGGCGCCCCGTTAGTCCGGTGCTTTGAGGTGTCGGCGCAGATGCTGCGCAGGGCTACCTGCCCCGCGCGGGCAGGGTTGTCCTCATGCCTTCTTCACGTAGGCACTGCACCAGCCATTTGCCGCCACCTGCTTGCCACCGAATATCGGGCATGGCCCCCAGGCATCACCAGCCTTTCCTTGAAACAACTGGCAATTGCTGCACTTCTGGCTTGCCTCGTGCTTTGGAAATTTGGCCTTGTCGACCTTCGTGGTGTCGTGCTTATACCCCAGCGAGACGGCTTGGGGGTCGGCCTCGTCAAGCTTTGCGGCCTGCGCCCTCGCGGGAATCTGCACGCCTGCCAGCGCTACCGTTGCAACGCCGGATACACCTTTGAGAAACGTTCGTCGAGTTGTCATCGCTGCACCTCCTGCCGACGAGTCCGGATGGATTGCGGCCCATCCCCGCCGTGCCAATAGCATGCCGTGATCTCGGTCCCGCAGCAACGCAATCTCGGGCATGAGCCTGATGGAATTTCATCGGGAAATCCGGCCTAGCCGCGGTCACGACGATCACGCCAATTCTGCCCGGGAAACCGCGCGATGAACCATTATTTCTTCGGGGCGCAGGCATCCAGGTTCTGACGCCGTGGCTCGCGGCCGCGGCGGAGGCTTTCGCCAGCACCGCCGGACGCCCACGCATCGGCTCGCTCAGTCGTCGTGCCGATGCTTTTTCTGACCCTTATGCTTGCCGCGATTGCCGCTGTCGTGGTCATCGGCCTGGTTGTTGCGCGATACATTACCGCCCAGCGCCGAACCCGCTGCACCGCCGGCCGCGGCACCGACGATGCCGCCGGTC
>LRMT01000095.1 GCA_001725945.1 Cupriavidus sp. UYMMa02A
GCACGCTGGTGGCCTGGTCGTCGCTGATCGCGGTGGCGGGCTTTGCCCGGGTGCCGGTGCTCGAAGCGGTGCGCGCGCTGCTGATACCGGTCCTGATCGGGCTGACCTGCTCAACCGTGGCTGCGATGTTGCTGTGGTCGTAAGCGCCCCCCGAAAGCCCTTCCCAATTTTCTGACGCGAACGGACGCCCCCCTTGGCGGCGGCGCCCGGCCAGCAGGACCCGTACTATGCCGACCGTCACCTTCCACAAGCAGGGCCAGACCTTCACCGACGAAGTCAAGCCGCAGACCAACCTGGTCGTGCGCGCGGCGTCCGCCAGTTCCCCTACCCCAACCTGCGCTACGAGTGCGGCATGGGCAAGTGCTCCAAGTGCGCATGCCGCGTGATCGCCGGTGCCGAGCACCTGCCGCCGCCGAACTGGAAGGAAAAAAAGCAGCTCGGCGAGCGGCTCGAACAAGGCTACCGCCTTGCCTGCCAGCTCTGGATCGAACACGACATCGAGCTGGCCCAGGACGACCTGCCGGCGCCTGCTGCTGCCACGGCCGGCACCGTCGCCGCGGCCACCGACAGCGTGGGCGCCTGACATGTACGTCCTGCTCACCAGCCGCCCCGGCCAGTTCCGCACCGAGCCCGCCGATGGGATGACGCCGGTCGAGGCATACGACTACGTCTTCTACGGCAAGCGCACGGCGTGCTTCGTCATTGCCGAACTCGCCGCCGACACCAAGGTGCGCGTGCTCGAAGAGACGCCGCCCGGCATCGTCAACCTGGTCTCGACCAAATTCCTCGACAAGTACGCCACGCTGGAAGCCGCCCGCGCCGCACTGCGCGAGCTGGCCCGCTTCGGCACCATGGACATCACGCTCGTGCCCACGCCTGTCGCCGTGAGCGGGCGGCCTGACCGCCCTGCCATTCCCGCGCACAACGATTCATCGCCATGATCCAGATCACCTTCCTCACCAACCACGGCAAGACCGTCAGCGCACCGCCCGACAGCAACCTGCTGCGCGTATCCCTGCGCGAACAGGGCGGCATTCCCTTCAAGTGCGGGGGCGGGCTGTGCGGCACCTGCAAGTGCCGCATCGAAACGGGCCGCGAGCATACCGACGCCGTCAAACCCAAGGAAAAGAAGCTGCTGACCGAAGAGGAGCTTGCCGCGGGATTCCGGCTGGCCTGCCAGACGTCCATGAGCGGCGATATCGCCGTGTCGTGGCAGCCGCGTGAAGCGGCGCGCGGGGCCGCGCAGGGGGCCGCCGACGCCACCGCCCCGAAGGGCGAGTGCTCGCCGAGTCTCTGAGCCGAGTTCCGGGAAGGCGACGCGGCCTATCGCCGCCGCGCCGCCAGCAGCTCCGCCACCTCGTCCAGCATCGCCATATCCACCGGCTGCGACAGGTCGAGTGCCAGCGCATGCCGGTAGTACGGGCTCAGGTCGAGCCCGACTCCCAACCCTAGCACCTCGACATCGCGCTGCGCCTCGTGCCGCGCGACCACTGCCTTCAGGTGGTTGTCGAGGTAACAGGCATCGTTGGCCTGGCCCGTGGCTGTGTCCATCGGGCTTCCGTCAGACACCACAACCAGGATGCGGCGCGCCTTGCCGGTGGCATGCAGGCGGGCGCAGGCCCACTCCACGCTTCGCCGTCGACGCCTTCGCGGAACAGGTCGGGCTTGAGCAAGGCCGTGATGTCGGTGCGGGAGCGGCGCCAGCTTCGTGTGGCGTCCTTGAACACCATATGGCAGGTCTCGTTGAGCCGGCCCGGATGCGCAGGCCGGCCGCGTGCGAGCCAGTCGGCGCGGGCACGCCCGCCATTCCACGCGCCGGTGGTGAAGCCGAGCACCTCGGTGGCAACGCCCGCTTCGTCGAGCGCGCGGGTCAGCAGGTCGAGCAGCAGCGTCAGCGGCTCTGCCCGTGCCTTCATCGAACCGGAACAATCCACCAGGAAGCCCACCACGCAATCGGCATGCGCGCGGTGCGCTTCCAGGCGGAACAGGCGGCGTTCGGCGGGCGAACTGACGAGCTGTGCCAGGCGGCGGCCGTCGATGCGGCCACTCTCCTCGCCAAAAGACCATCCATCCACGCGCGGTTGTGCCAGCGCGGCACGCAGCCGTCGCGCCAGGCGCGCCACGTTGACGCCGGCGCGCGCGATGCGTGCATCAAGCTGCGCGCGGTATTCGTCTAGCAACGCGCGCCGCACCAGCGTGGCGGCACGCACCTCGCGGTCGTAGCGCGTGGTGAAGACGCGGTAGCCGTCTTTCGCCTCGGCCAGCACGCGGCTGTGGCCGCTGTCGGCAAGGTCAAAATTCTCCGCGCGCTCTTCTTCGAAATCGAGCCACAACGCAAACCCGGCGCGCGCGGCGGACGCGGCGTTGCCATCGTCCTCGCCCACGTTGGGCGCTTCGCTGCGGACCATCTGCGCCACGGCACGGGCCAGTGCCAGCGCGTGCGTGGCGAACACCGCCTGGTCATGGCGATGTGCGCGCAAGCCCGCCAGCGACGTGCCCAGCACGGGCACGATGGCGGCTCGCGTGGCCTCGATCAGGTCCTCGGTTTCATCGAGCACCGGCTCGCCGCTCAGGCGCGACCATGCCACTTGCGCCACGGTATAGAGCAGGATGCCGAGCTGGCCCTCGGTCAGGCCCGAGCGATGAAACGCGCGCGACCACGCCAGGAAGCGATGGCGCAGGTTGGCCGCCACGCCGGCCATGCCGCGCGGCAGGCAGGTCTCGCACCGCAGTTGCTCCAGCAGTTCGAACAGCAGGCGCTCGACCGGATCGGCCGGACAGAGGCGCTGGTGCTGCTGTTCATGCTGTGGGGCGTGGGCGGGTTTGCCACCAACAGCGCGCAGCAGGCACGGCTGGTGATGATCGCGCCGGAACGCGCATCCGTGTCGATCTCGCTCAATTCGTCGTCG
>LRMT01000096.1 GCA_001725945.1 Cupriavidus sp. UYMMa02A
GGCAAAGGCCGGGCGCGCGCGTCGGACGCGGCCTCGGCACGCTGCTCCAGGCTGTGCAGGCGGTCGATCAGGGCCTGCATGCCGGCGCGCTGGCTGGCGAACGAGTCGGAGGACGGGTCGATGCGTGTCTCGATGGGAATCATGGCGCTGGCTCGGTTTGCGTGATGGGCTGATTGCAAACTACCGCGCGCGCGGGACAACATCTATCGCTCAGTTTGTGCATAATGTGCACGCCCGCAGCCACTTCTCCAACCGCTCCGCCACCGGAAGCCCGTCGCGCATGCCTGCCAAGCCAACTACGCCCGCTGGGGTCCAGAGTCTCACACGGGCCTTCGCCCTGCTGGAACTGCTGGCCGAGCATCAGGAGACTGGGTTAACCCTGCAGGATCTGGCCGCCAGGGCGGAGATCGACCGCACCACGGCGCACCGCATGGCGCGCTTCCTCGAGGCCGCCGGCTATGTCGAGCGCGAGCCGGGCACCAGCGCCTGCACCTGGGCACGACGGCCATGTCGCTGGGCCTGCGCGCGATGAACCGCCCGCCCCCGGGCAGCGTGCTCGTGACCAAGATGAAGGCGCTCGCGCGCCTGACCGGCGACGCGGTCTTTCTGATCGTGCGCATTGGCGACCACGGCCACTGCCTCCATACGGAGGAAGGCAGCCACCGCATCAAGTCCTTTCACATGCTGACCGGCAGTTCGCGCCTGCTGGGCCAGGGAACCGGCAGCATGGCCCTGCTCGCGCGCCTGGACAACGACGCCATCCGCGCGCACTACGAACGCCACCGCGCCGAATACGAAGCCGGCGGCCTGAGCCTGATGAAGCTGTTGCGCGGCGCCGAGCGCTGCCGCGTGAGCGGTTACGCGCTGGCTGGCGCCGACGGCGTGGCCGGCGTCGGCTATGCGCTGCCCATGGCGATGCACGCCGAAGCGGCCATCAGCATTGTGTCGGCGGCATCACGCATGCCGGTGGCGCGGCGGCATGAGATGGGGCGAATCATCGGCGGGATGTTTGTGGGGGACTGAGAATCCTTGCCGCCTGCCAAACAGCGCCATGCAACGCTCAGGGCAGCCGCGCCATGAGGCGGTCGCGCAGCGAAGGCGGCAGCACGAGCCGGCCATTGCCATCGGCAGCCCCCGGATCGAAGACGAGCACGCCGCGATCCCAGTGCAGGCGCACCGGCCCCGAGTTCGCAAAGGTACGCTGGGCCAGCAGGACATTGCGGCTGGCGCTGTACACGCGCACCAGCACCTTGTGCTGCGAAAGGTAGCAGTACTCCGCCTCATACTTCGCAGAGGCATCGGGCACGGGCAGGCGACGGCAGTTGTGAGCGCTTGTACGCTCCCACGCACCGCTGCCATAGACAATGGCCGTCCACATGGCGCCGAGCGCGAGTCCGCAGCGCGTGGCAGCGGTGGCCAGCCGCCTGGCGCGTTCGCGCCGCCCTTCGCGGCGGGAGAACACAAACCACACCGCACGTGCCACGCCCAGCATGAGAGCCAGTACCGCCACTCCGGCCAGGTGGAAATGGAACGAAAATTCCGGCATCGCTGCCATGGCGTGACTCATGACCCGTCCCCAGACAAAGGTGAATGGAATTCCAAGGAAAACTGCCCTGCCAGAGCCGCTGCGCCGCGCTGATTCACCAACGGGACGCGGGTCTGCGCCATTCATTCCGTGCCCGCATGGAACGCGTGCTTTAATTATTTCTATATCTTTATTTCAGCACGGGATTTAAATAATAATAATGCCGAACACGGATTTTTGAATCCGGTGAATTACGGTGTGGATCGACTCGCCGCTAACTGCGGGAGCTATCCAGCAGCATTGCAAGAAATTCGCGCGCGGTTGGCACGAATACCTCGGCCACGGCGTCGGCCAGGCCGGCATTGCCGCCCCGCGCGGCGGTTTCCAGCGCCTGCGCGAGCCGGCGAAATCCTTCGCAGTCGGCGAGATGCGCGGACGCTTTCACGCGATGCGCCACGCTGCGCAACGTTTCCAGGCTGCCAGCTCCCGCCTGCAGCCGATCCAGGTCCGATTCGGTTGCTGTCACGAGCGCTTGCATCAGTTCGGCGGCGAATGTGGCATCACCAAAGCTCTGGCGCAAGATGGCATCGGCCAGCCCGGCGCGCTCGGCGCCGGAAATGGCGATGTACTGGTGCCGCGCCAGCAGCCGGAACACATGCTCGTCCAGCACGGGTTCGGCGAGTGCCTCGTCGCAATGGTCATCCCGCGCAGCGCCTATGCAGACCAGCAGCGCGCCCTCGCTGCGCGCGCGCTGCAGCAACGGCGCGACGACGGCTTCCGGCGTCGCGACCACGAGGCGCGGCGCCGCACCGGCCAGCACAGCCTCGGCTTCCGTGGCCGTCACCCGTTGCGCCCGCAAACCCGCGTCGCCAAGACACCGCGCCAGCGGCTCGACCCAGACGCGGCCCGACGGTGCGAGGATCAACGCGTCACGCATGGCGAGTCCCCGTCAGCCAATGGAGATATGGTGGCGACGGGCAAAGTCGATCACGTCGACCAGCGAGCGCGCGCCGAGCTTTTCCATGATGCGCGTCTTGTGCGTGCTGACGGTCTTGTTGGAGATGAACAGCACCTCGCCTATCTGCTTGTTGGACATGCCCTTGGCCAGCATCTGCATGATCACGAGTTCCTTGTCGGACAGGCTGCCGAGCCTGCGCGCCTCGTCCAGTTCTTCAGCGCGTCCGCTGCTCATGTCCGGCATGACCGAATAGCCCGCCAGCACGGATTCGACGCAGCGCACGATCTCGGGCAACTCTCGGGTCTTGCTGACAAAGCCATTGGCGCCGGCCTGCCGCGCGCGCGGCGCGAAGGTGCTCTGGTCCTGGCCCGAGATCACCAGGATGCGCACGTTCGGCTGGATCGCCCTGAGCCGCGGGATGACGTCCAGCCCGTTGATGCGCGGAATGTCCAGGTCCAGGATCACGACGTCGGGCGCATACTGGCGCACGATCTCGACCGCCGCCTGGCCATTGTCGGCTTCCAGGACGTGCGCCACGCCAAGGATCTGCGACAGGTGCAATTTCAGCACGACCCGCAGGGCGGGATGGTCGTCGACGATCAGGATTGTGGCCACGGCAAGCACTCCATCGCTAATGGCATTGGGCATTGCCTGCGGAACAATACCTCAGGCATTTATGGACTGGCACATCATTGTGCTCAGCATTTTTCCCCACAGGCGCAGGAAATTTCCGAGTGCCGGTACGGCTTTTCCTAATCGGCGCCATGAGCAGAATCAGGCACCCCAACGCGTGACAGGGCATGCGGATGCAGCGCATCGGTCGCATCGTCATGCGCCCTGGCGCGCCCACCGGGCAATGCAGGCCCGCAGGTCCTCCATGCGCACGGGCTTGGCCAGACAGGCATCCATGCCGGCGTCCCGGCACTGCTGCGCGACTTCCGTGCCGGCCGATGCCGTCAGCGCTACGATCGGCACGTCGGCATTGGGCCCCGCCCCGGCAGCCCGAATCCGGCGCGCCAGCGCGAAGCCGTCCATGCCGGGCATCTGGCAATCCGTGAGCACCAGCGCAAATCGTTGCTGCTGCAGCTGGTCCAGCGCCGCTTCGCCGCCCGATGCTACGGTGCAGTCCTGTCCGAGCATTTCCAGTTGCCGGCTCATGATCACCTGGAATGGCAGGTGGTCTTCGACCACGAGGATGGCGTTGCGTACCTCCAGCGGCGGCACGGCTGACTGCGCGGGTGCTGCCGGCTGTGCCACGGCAGGCACCGGCTCGGCCACCGCCAGCGCCACACACAGCGCGATCGTGGTGCCGGTTCCGGGCCGGCTTTCCAGTGTCAGCGTGCCGCCCATTCGTTGTGCCAGCCGCCTGCAGATCGCCAGCCCCAGTCCGCTGCCGCCAAAACGGCGCGAGATGGAACTGTCCGCCTGCGAGAACGGTGCGAACAACTGCTCCTGTTGCTCGGGGGCGATACCCACGCCTGAATCGGCAACGCTGAGCGACACCCGCTGGTGTTTGCCCAGGTCTTCAAGCAGATCGAGCCGGACCGTGATGCCGCCCTGGGCCGTGAACTTGACGGCGTTGCCAATCACGTTGAGCAGGATCTCCTTGAGCCGCGTGGGATCCCCCAGCATGGTGGCGGCAACACGCGGATCGGCCTCGAACGCGAACGCCAGCCCCTTGGCGGCGACGGCGGGCTGGTGCACCTGCATCACGGACTCCACCAGTGCCCGCGGATCGAGCGGCAACGACTCCAGCTCCAGTTGCCCGGCTTCCAGCCGCGTGTAGTCCAGGATGCCGTCGAGAATTTCCATCAACAGCGCGCGGCATTGTCGGCCAGCGCGACCTCGCCGGCTTGCTGCGCGCTCATGGGGCTGCCGCGCAACAGCTCCAGTGCGCCAATGACCGCTGCCAATGGCGTGCGGATTTCGTGCGTCATCGTGGCCAGGAAGCGCGCCTTGGCCTGTGCCGCGTCTTCGGCAGAGGCGCGCGCCGCCGCCACCGCCTCGAGCTGGCGATGCTCGTCGGTAGCATCTCCGGCGTAGCCGCTCCAGCGCAACTGGCCGGAACCGGTCCGTACCGGCGCGCCCACGAACAGCCGCAGCCAGCGGGTTTCGCCTTCGACCAGAATCCGCAGCTCGAACTGGGCGGCCGATTGCGCGGCGCGGATTGGCGCAGCGCATCCGCCATTTTCAACCGGTCGTCGGGATGTACCGACGCATACTCGCCGTCCACGACGGCGAGCAGCCGCTCGGCGGACCACCCGCGGTACCGCTCGGCCTTGGCGGAAAAGTACGAAAACCAGTGCCGGCCTCCGGGATCCTCGCAGAGCTGGAACGAGGCCACGGGCAAAGCTTCGGCGATTTCGTCGAGCACCCGCTTGGCGTCGACGGCGGCTTGCTCCGCGGCGAGCTGGCCCGTGATGTCGATCGTCGCAGAGATATTGCCGGCCAGGGTGCCGTCGGGCAGACGCAGCGGCTGGGTCGCGAACAGCAGGTCGCGCCAGTTGCCGGCCGCGTCCTGCACCCGAAGCGTCTCGTCGACGCGCTGGCCTGATGCCCGGGCCAGCCCGATCGGCGGCGTCACGGCCGCAATGATGTTGGCCGGTATGCGGGCCTCTTCCATGGTCCTGCCCAGCAACTGGTCGCGGCCGATGCCGAGGAAGGCCTCCAGTGCCGCGTTGGCAACCACGAAGCGTCCGCCTGCGTCGCGGGCCGCGATCGGGTATGGCGCGGCATCGACAATGGCGGCAAGCACGTCGCGCTCGCTGCCCCGCGCCCGCAGCGCCGGTGCAAGTGCAGCAGCCAGGCAGCCATCAGTACCAGGCAGGCTGCCAGCAGGCCGGTCAAGGCGGTCGGCATAAGAGGCTCCATCGGGGACGGTAAAGGGCATGGCAAGGGGCACGTCAATGATAGCGTTGCCCGGTGCCCTGCCCGCCGCATGGGCCGTGACAGACCGCGCTCGGCTGGGCCGGCCCGCATCTGAATAGGAAATTTCCTCAGACAGACTCAGACGGTTCTGAAACTGAGGCGATACAGGCATCCCTACAGTGTTCAAGGATCGCGCCCTGCTGCGGCCATGCCCGTGCAGGCGGTCCTTCTTGCCAGTCGCCACCCGTCAATGCTGTCTGCCCTCTCCTTGTCCGCCGTCTGGCTGGCCGTATGCCTGCCGCTGCTGCTTGCGTCCGCGCTGCTTGGCGCGCGCCTGCGCGTGCTGCGGCGCCGGCTTGCGCGCAGCCAGGCCTGCGCGGCACGGCTGCGGCAGCGCCTGGCGCTGCATACCGCGGTGCTGGACAGCATTCCCCAGCCCGTCTACGTACGCGATGCGGCGCAGCGGCTCATCACGTGCAATCGCCGCTACGAGGAGCTGGTCGGCGCCTCGCGCGGCTCGCTGCGGGGCTTGCCTCCGGACACACCGGGGCTCACAGGCGTGATCGCCGATCTCGCGGAACTGTCCGAGGATTACCATGACGTCATTGCCTCCGGCCGGCCGCTCAGCAAGAACCGCTGCCTGCACATCCAGGCGCAAAGCGCCATGTGCTGAACTGGGTCGCGCCACTGTCGGGCCCTGGCGAGGCAGTGTCGGCGCTGGCCGGCGGCTGGGTGGACCTGACCGAGCGCCACGACATGCTGGCGCAGCTTGCCGAAGCCAAGGCCCGCGCCGAAGCGGCCAGCCGCGCCAAATCCACGTTCCTGGCTTCGGTCAGCCATGAAATCCGGACACCGATGAACGCCGTGGCCGGCATGCTCGAACTGGCCCTGGAACGCCCCGGCTTGCCGTCCGACGACCGCCGCATGCTGTCCACCGCGCACGATTCGGCGCTGGCGCTGCTGGCCCTGATCGACGACATCCTCGATTTATCGAAGATGGAAGCCGGCAAGCTGCGCATCCATCGGGTGCCGGTCAGCCTGCCTGCGCTGGTGGAGGAGGTATTGCAGATGTTCGGGCCGGTGGCAGCGCAGAAGCCATTGCCGCTCGTGCCGTTCATCGATGCGGGCCTTGCGCCTGCGCATATGGTTGACCCGCTGCGCCTCAAGCAGATCCTTGGAAATCTGGTTTCCAACGCCATCCGCTTCACCGACCACGGCGAGGTACGCGTGCATCTGCGCGGCGGGCCAGTACACGCCGGCGAACAGGAGATCGTACTGACGGTCGCGGATACCGGCATTGGCGTCGCGCGGGCCGATCAGGCGCGCCTGTTCCGGCCGTTCGAGCAAGCGCATGACCGTTCGCGGCCCCAGTCCGGCGGCACTGGCCTGGGCCTGGCCATCTGCCGCCGGCTGGTCGCTGCCATGGGTGGCCGTATCCGCCTGGACAGTGAAGCCGGGGCCGGCACGCACGTGCAAGTCACCCTGCGGTTGCGCACGGCGTGCGCGCCGAACGCGCCCGCCCCCCCTGTGTCGCCCCCCTGCGCTGTCGCCACCGAACCGCTGCACGTGCTGGTCGTGGATGACCATGCGCCCAACCGCCTCCTGCTGAAGTGGCAGCTCCAACATCTGGGCCATCGCGTCGACACCGCCGCTGACGGCAGCGAGGCGCTGGCCCGGCTCGCCCGCCATGCGTCCGGGCAAGCCGAGCCGTTCGACCTGGTGGTCTGCGACTGCGCGATGCCGGTCATGGACGGCCTGGCGTTTGCGCGGGCCTTGCGCGAGCGTAACGATGCGCTTGCGCGAATTCCCGTGATCGGCTGCACCGCCAGCGCCGTGCGCGAGGATCACGAAGCCGCGCTGCAGGCGGGCATGGATGGCGTGCTGGTCAAGCCGGTCGGGCTACAGGCACTGGGCGATGCCGTGCTCGCCTATGCGTGTACAGGCCGCCGGCCACCTGCCGCGGTGCAACTGCAAGTGCAATTGCCGTGGCCTACCACCAGCAAAGATGAGCCACGCGAGCCGGCCGACCCGGACAGGTGGTGCGAAATCTGCCGCGCCATGAATGTGCATTGCGATCGGAGCACCGGCGGCTCGGGGCAATGAGCCCTGCCCCCCATCTCCCGCACCCCGCCCAGCAAGTCCGCCTGCGCACTCCCTTCGGCCAGCGGCTCCGGTCAGACGACCGCGGCAAGCCGAGGATGTGCTCGGCGACGAACGAATAGATGAGGTTCGTCGAGATCGGTGCCACCTGATAGAGCCGGGTCTCGCGGAACTTGCGTTCCACATCGTACTCACAGGCAAAGCCGAAGCCGCCGTGATACTGCAGGCAAGCGTTGCCAGCCTCCCAGCTTGCCTTGGCCGCCAGGTACTTGGCCATGTTGGCCTGGGCGCCCATTGGCTCATGCGCGTCATACAGTTCGCAAGCCTTCCAGCGCATCAGGTTTGCGGCCTCGATCTCGATAAAGGAATCGGCAATCGGGAACTGGACGCCCTGGTTCTGACCGATCGGGCGGCCGAAGACCTGCCGCTCCTTGACGTACTTGGTCACGCGATCCATGAACCAGTAGCCATCGCCAATGCACTCGGCTGCGATCAGCGTGCGTTCGGCGTTCAGGCCGTCCAGGATGTACTTGAAGCCCTTGCCCTCTTCACCGATCAGGTTTTCCTCCGGGATCTCCAGGTCTTCGAAGAACAGTTCGTTGGTCTCATGGTTGACCATGTTGGCAATGGGGCGCACCGTTAGGCCCTTCTTCTCCGCTTCGCGCAGATCGACCATGAAGATCGACATCCCCTCGCTCTTCTTCGTCACCTCCGCCAGCGGCGTGGTACGCGCCAGCAGGATCATGAAGTCACTGTGCTGCACACGGCTGATCCAGACTTTCTGGCCGTTGACGACGTAGCGTCCATCCTTCTTGACCGCCGAGGTCTTGATCTTGGTGGTATCGGTGCCCGTAGTCGGCTCGGTCACCCCCATCGACTGCAGGCGCATTCCCCCGTAGCGATCTTCGGCAGGTATTTTTCCTTCTGCGCCGTGGAACCGTGCCTGAGCAGCGTTCCCATGTTGTACATCTGGCCGTGGCACGCGCCGGAATTGCCGCCGCAGCGGTTGATCTCTTCCATGATGACGGAGCCTCGGTCAGCCCCAGGCCGGAGCCGCCGTACTCCTGCGGAATCAGCGCAGCCAGCCACCCGGCTTCTGTCAGTGCGTTGACGAAGGCCTCGGGATAGGCACGCTGCTCGTCCACCTTGCGGAAGTACTCGTCCGGAAACTCCGCGCACAGCGCACGGATGGCGTCGCGGATCTCGTGGAAGTTGTTCGATTGGGTCTTTTCGATCATGGCACGTCTCTGGTGTTCATTGTCATCAGCGTTGCTGGCAGATGCGGCAGGCGCTGTTCCGGCGGATGGAAGTGCGGCGCAAGGGACACGGGGCACGCGTGGCGGACAGACGGTTCGCTCCCTTCACCGGGGCGGGCCACCCTTGTCATGGCCGCAATGGTCGCTGCCTTCGGCGAGCCACACAATCAGCCTTTGTGAAAGCGCGCCTTCCGCCGTGGTGAAGGCACGGTTTTCACAATCGCCAAAGACCACCATTGGCATTGTCAAATAGCGCAAAGCCGGCTTTGACGACATGCTTTGCGCAATTTCCTGACGATCACATAGGAACAAGGACATGGCAGTCAGCTACCAACACCTCAAGCAGCGTCCATTCGCGCCGGTCCGCCAGCGCTATACGGAACGCGACACCATGCTGTATGCGCTCAGCCTGGGGCTTGGCAACGATCCGCTGGACCCGGCTGCATTGCCCTTTGTGTTCGAGGGAGCCGCTGGCGGCCTGCGCACGCTGCCGTCACAGGCGGTGGTGCTGGGCTACCCGGGTTTCTGGGCGCGCGAAGCCGATACCGGCATCGACTGGGTCAAGCTGCTGCATGGCGAGCAGCGCATGCGCCTGCACCGCCCGCTGCCGGCCAGCGCCGATATCGTCGGCCACAACCGCATCACACACCTGACTGACAAAGGCGCGGGCAAGGGCGCCATCATGGTCACGGAACGCCGGCTCGAAACCGCCGAAGGCGAGTTGCTCGCAACGGTGCAGCAAGTCAGCTTCCTGCGCGGCGACGGCGGCTACAGCGAGCTCGATGGCGGTCAGCCCAGCGATGCACCGCTTCCCGCACTGCGTCCGACGCCTGAAGACCAGGCGCCACACTTCACCGACACCCAGGCCATCCGCCCCGAGGCTGCGCTGCTGTATCGCCTGATGGGCGACTTCAACCCCCTGCACGCGGATCCGGCCGTGGCCAAGGCAGCAGGCTTCGACGCCCCATTCTGCATGGCCTGGCCAGCTACGGCCTGGTGGCGCATGCGCTGGTGCGCCAGTGTGCGGAGCACGATCCGGCCCGCCTGCGCGCGCTCGACATCCGCTTCACCGCGCCAGTGTTCCCGGGCGATACCCTGGTGACGGCCACGTGCCACGCGGCTGGCCCGGCGTGGACCACCGCTCGACCAGCGCCCCGAGCAGCGGTGCGCGCAGCGGCCTCGCTGAGATGTCCAGGTGAAGCTGTTCCACCACCGGCGCCACCACCGCGCGGCTGCGCAGCAGGGCCGCGTCGAGCGGCGCGCCTGCGGCGTCTGCGCGAGGGTGCCGACGGTGCCGACGCTGCGTACAGCGCCATCCTTGCCTTCCATCTGGACCAGCGCCTGCGCGCGGTACTGCAGCGGGGTCGACAGCGCTACCACGCCGCCGATCACCGCGCCGACCACGCCAGCCGCGACGATCCATCCCATATGGTCCACCAGCGCACGTGCCTGCAAGGCCCGCGGCGCCGGGGTTTCTCGCCGGGGGACTTCCCGGCGGCCGGTGCACCGGCATATGACAGTCTGCTCACGGGCACTGCTCCTCAAAGCGATGAAGGCCGGATGCGCAGTACATGCTGCGCATCGGCCATGCGCGTTCACGCGTGGCTTTCCGGGCTCAGGCATGCGCCAGCGCGGGCAGCAGGCGGTCGTATTCGCGCTTGACCAGCTTGTAGCACTCGCATGAGTGCTTCTCCAGCCCGCAGCGGTCCAGCACGGTAATGTGGCCACGGCTGTGATGGATCAGCCCGAGATCTTCCAGCTTGCCCGCGGCCTCGGTCACGCCCTCGCGGCGCACGCCCAGCATATTGGCGATGACCTGCTGGGTGATCACCAGCTCGTTCGAGCTCAGGCGATCCACGGCCAGCAGCAGCCAGCGGCACAGCTGCTTGTTCAGAGAGTGGTGGCGGTTGCACGCGGCCGTCTGCGCGATCTGCGTCAGCATGGCCTGCACATAGAGCAGCGTGACGCGTTGCAGCGTCGGCGTGCGCGGCAGTTCGGTGCGCAGCAGGCGCGCGGGAATGCGATAGGCCAGGCCTGGGCTGCGCACTTCCACCCGGCACGGCATGGTGTCTCCGCCGGTGACCACGGGTACGCCCACCAACCCTTCGTTGCCGACAGCGGCGATCTCCACGGTCGCGCCATCCTCGAGCAGCGACAGCAGCGACACCACCGACGTGGTCGGGAAGTAGACGTGGACGATGCGTTGTCCCGAATCGGTCAGCAGTTCGCCGGCACGCAGGCGCACCAGTTCGATGTGCTGCGCCATGGATTCCCATTCGCTGCGCGGCAATGCACTGAGCAGATAGTTGGCATGCAGATCCGAGCGATGCGTGATCATGTTCGTACCCCCCCTGTCCAATCCCATGTCCGGGCAAGAATCCGCCCGCCAGCGCCACGCACCCGCTGCCCGGCAGCAGGATCCGGCGCCACCGGACCGGTCTGTCGCCGGTAAACCCGCTGTACCGGCGTTTTACGTTCGTCTCCCCTGCCAGCGTTGCCGCAGACCCCATCCGAGCGGCAAGTCAACTGGTCCGGTGTCTGTATTTAGCGCCATGGATCGACGATGGGACAGTAGGCAGACGGCTGGTGCCCCGTCATCCATTGGTAGGTCGGCCGAAAAGCGGACATGCCCGGCACCATGCTTTGGTACGGGTCGCTGGCCGGACAGCGTCGAGTGCAGTGCAGCTAGCCCGCGTAGTGGACGGGATCGTCCTGGTTGAGCGCCCACAGCTGGCCAGCGGGTGGCAAATCGGGATGAGATGCCTGTCCGGCTTCATGCGAAAGTCGGATACGGGTACGCGCGCCGGGCGCAAGATGGAACCAGTCCCGCGCCGGCTGGAACACCTGGTCCTCGATATGCACCCAGCGCGCGAAACGCGCGGCTGATATCTCGAGCCACCACTGCCCCGCGACCTGCTGCACTTGCGCTTGCAAGCCCGCTTGCGGCAGCGCGCCGGCACGGCGGTCCGGCAAATGCGCCGCCTCGCTGAGCAACTCGCCGCTGCGAGCATCGGACAACGTGGCCAGCACGATACCGCCCGCTTCGGGCGATCCACCATGCCGTGGCTGCGGTGTCAGCACCAGGGACTGGCGCGCCCCCAGCCGCAGCATGTACTCGACCTCGGCATGCACCCGCTCGCCGTTTCCGATCCAGCAAACCCTTACGCTGACCGCGCGCGGCGCGGCGGTCTCGTTCAGCAAGTCGAGCCGGACCTGGCCAGCGGCGTCGCGCGCCAGCAGCACCTGCATTGGACGGCACGTAGCGCGCATGGCATGCCAGCCGGACTTCGGGCGGCCGCACACATCGACCAGGCCAGTGCCGTTGGCGAGCAACACATCGCACAGCGACGGCACCAGCGCCAGTCCGGAGCGGCCGCCTTCGCGGCGGCAATCGGCGATGAGATCATTCACCAGGTCCGCGGCGAGCGCTCGCGACAGGCGCAGATAACGCAGCGGATCGGTGCGGCGCAGGTGCGGCGGATCCACACCATACACCGCATGCAGGCTGCGGTCGCGCACGTCCTCGGCATCCCAAAGCGTACCCGGTGGACGCGGTACGCCGGCCTTCCAGCGCGGATCGCCCACGCTCCGCGACAGGCCAAGCGCGTCGAGCGTGCGTGCGCAGGGCACGCCAGCCATATCCGGCAACCATGCGGCGACGGGCAGGTCCATGTCTTTGCGCCAGAGCAGCATGCCGAGCGCGTCGCAGGCAAGGCGGATATCAGCGGCGGGCGCGCAGTCGCGGTCGAGATACAGCACGTTCATGCCCGCCCCACGCGCGAGCCGCATCCAGCGGCGCGCGGCCAGCGGCGATGCCACGAGCGCGGCCAGTTCCCCGGCACCCACGCGCGCGCCGCGGCAGAACACCGGCACGTCGTTGATGCGCGCAAACGCATTGCGTCCATGCTGATCCAGCCGAACGCTGCGCAAGCCGACATGACCGCAATCCAGCACATGTCCGCCGGTTTCGGCCAATACGCGATACCTGGCAGGCTTGCCATGGGTATGGGGCCACCAGAGACGCGGATGCTCAACGCGCACCTCGCCGGCCAGCGTCGCGCCCCCGCCCGAGAGCGGCGCCTGCACGACGCCATCCGCATGGCGGATGGTCATCGTCGCATGTGCCGGCGCTTCGCCATGCAGGTACAGGCGCATGGAGACCCGACACGCACCATCCTCAAGCGCGGCCGCAAGCGCCACCGCGGCATCGGCAAGGGCGTTGTCGGCACCAGCGAGTTCGAGCATCTCGACAGGCTGCAGCAAACCCACGGCATGCAGTGGCGTTCCCTGTGCCGCGGCATGTCCGATGACGCCGGCCATCGGCAAGGCCGGCGAGCCCTGGCGCCAGCACAGCGTGCCGCGCGCGGCATGCAGCTGCGGCACGCTGGCCCGAAAGCACACGTGCAGCGTATTGATGCCCGCAAGGTCCACTTCGGCATCGCAGGCATCGCTCAGCGCCTGCGGCGCAGAGATCGGCCGCCCGTTCACCCATGCCTGCGCCGCGCCGGCCAGGCCCCGCAAGCGCAGCAGGCGCGCCCGGTCGCAGCGAAGCGCAGGCGGTACCAGTAGTCGTGCCGATGCACGGCCATGGGCGCCGTGTCGCGCCAGCGGCCCGACACCCGCATGGCGTCGGCCACGGTCCCCGGCACCGGGGCCGGCAGCCATGGCGCTCGCTCGTCCAGGCAAGCCGGGCTGTCGGCGGCACCGGGCAGGGTTTCCAGCCACGACCAGTCGCCCGACAGATGCAGGCCGCCAGCAACCGCGCATCGTGGCGTGTGCTCGTGGCGGGAACTGTCATACCGTGCCCCCGGTGTAGTGCCGCGCCAGCACCGGCACACACGCCTGGTACGAGGCTTCCAGCTGGTCCAGGCAATCCTCGCACGTGTCGGGCTTGCGGCTGATCACGGCGCGCATCAGCCGAAACTGCATGACCATCGCTTCCGACGCCATGGTGTAGCAGGCCTCGGCCGTCTTGTCGGGCACCTGCTCGCCCTGCATGATCAGCCAGCGCAGGTAGCGCGCGAGCAGTTCGAAGTTGGCGCCGAGCTGGCGCAGCACGCCGGCCGCGTAGTGATGAAAACCAGGCTCGCCACGCGCCATCAGCCGGTCGAGATGCTCCGGGAACGCGGCGCGGAAGATGCTGACCGGATTGTCGCGCGGGCAGTTGGCCAGATGAAAGCGAAACAGCTCCAGCGAAGCCTGCAGCAGCGAGGCATCGCTGAGCGTCCCCGGATTGCGGCGCACGACCTCGGCATGGGTGAAGAGCTGGGCTTCCGGGGTGCGTCCTCCCGGCGGGCGGCCGAAGAGGGCGGTGTAGTCGTCGCCGCTGGCGGTGTGATAGCCATCGGAGTGGAAGTACCCGACTGCCAGCGCATCCGGAATCATCACTCGATGCCGATGCACGACAGCGTGCGCTGGCGCTGGTAAGCCGTGCCTGGGGCAGGCGGAAGCTGGGCGCTGTCGACCTCCATCACGACGATATTGCCGCGGCTGGTCTGCGCGGCCACGTGGTTCTCGAGCGAGTCGTACAACGTCAGGGCATGGATGCTCAGTCCGAACAGCCGCTCGAGATCGGCGTCGGGGATCCGGCATTGCGTGAAATGGTCGGCTTCAAACGCCTGCCTGACAGTGCAGGGCAGCGCAGCAACCGGCGGGAGGTCCAGGCCATGCAGCAGTTCAATCCAGAGGTCGACGTGGCTGTTCACGTGCGACCAGACCGGATTCCCACCACGCAATCCAGGACCGCCACGCCCACGCATCTTCGTGTCGCCGTACACTATTGGCCTCCGCGCGTGCCAAGACGTTGCGTTCGTGGGCGCGCACGGGCAGGGCTGCAAGCGTACCAGCGTGCTTGCGGCTCGGTTTCCGTGCATCGAATCCTGTCCTGCGCGCCTCCCTATCAACCGTGTCGGGTGCCTGCGCGACCGGTTGTGCTGGCGATCATTGCGCGGCGTGTTCCCGGCAGTCTGTTGGACGGCGCACAAAGCCGTGCGGCCGTGCGCGCGGCGGCTCGCGCACCGTATGCGCGTACCCGCCGGCATGGTTGAAGCATGGATGAAGACCTGGTTCGCGGTGCCGCGCGCATGGTGCTTCTGGCGGATAGAGCGAGGGGCGGGGATTGCCTATCGTCGAGGGGACGTGCAGGCGCAGCGTATGGCTTGCACGGTTCAAAGCCCGCATGGTCCCCCGGTCGGCGGGCTTCTTTTTTGGCGCGGCAGCTCGCGTTCAGGGAACGCGCATGGCGCCGGCGGGACCGCAGGACGCGGCGGACGCGGTGGACGCAGAAATCATCATGGCACGAACGTCGGCGGCATGCGGTGCCGGTGCTGGGCGACGATGAGCGCCTTCAGGCTCTCCACACGCAAGCGTGCCTCGCGCTCGCCCGCTTCGCGGCCGCCTCGGCCGCGGCCAGTTCGCAATCGAATTGCCGGCCGTGCAGTTCCCCGCGGTACAGCAGCGGTTCATCGCTTTGCGTTGCCAGCCGGATTTCGAAGCAACAAGCCCACTTGCCCCGTCCTTCGCGTACGGCGAAGCCGCGCACGACGAGGAATTCCAGACCGCCCTCCATACGACCCCCTTGCACTCCCGCAGCGGCGGCCTCTGAAACGGACCAGCTTCTGCCACAGGCAATTCAAGCATAGCGCGCGATGCCCGGTTCGCCCTCATCCGATGGCCGTAGTACCAGCCGGGCAAATGAGGGATGCCGCAGACGGCCGCCGGTCAGTGTCAGCGCGGTGCGTGGAAAACACTGCCCGCCGGCCCAGACCAGCGCCGCGGCGGCGCACACCAGTTCGGGCGATGCCGGCGCGGCCAGGCAGCCACTCGCGCCGAGCAGCGCGGCATGCAGCATGAGAGAGGCATCGAGCCGGTCGGAGATCAAGAGCCAGCGCCGCGGCGCCAGCTTGGCATGCAGGCGGTCCAGCAACGCGCGTGGATCGCCCTCGATGCCGCTGCAATCGAGCAGCGCCATGTCCGCGGGATCTTCGACATGCCCGGTGGAAGTGACGGCGTCGGCCTCGTCAAGCCATTGCGGCGCGCGCCAGCGGATCGGGCCGGGCAGGCTGAGTGCCTGCAGTCGGCGCGCCAGGACGCGGCACATCACTTCATTGTTGGCAATCAGATAGGTCGACATTGACGGTATGTGGCGGCGGCCCTGGCCGCAGATGCGATACCACCGTTGGAGAATCGGAACGCAATGCGCCCCGGCTGGCCGGCATGCCAGGCAGGCCGCGCCACGCTGCTGCGCATGCTTGCCGGTGCCTGCCGATGCCTTTATTCAGAACGTAGCAACCCGCCGCAGCATCCGCCTCATGCTTTTGGATGAGCACAGCTCGCCAGAAGGATGAGCCCGGCTTGCCTCGCCATCGGCCGCGTCGTGCCGCCACTATGCCGCCGCCATGCTGGCACCCGCTGACGCCTGCGGCTGGCTGGCAGGTGGCGGACCCGCCCAGTTGAGCGTGGCGCCGCGCTGCAAGGCCACGTAGACCGCTTCGCCCTTGTTGCGCACATGCAGCCGCTGGTACAGCGTGCACGCGTGCGTCTTGGCGGTGGCCACAGAGATATTGAGAATGCGGCTGACGGTCTTGATCGGATATCCGCGCGCAAGCAACGCCAGCACCTCGTACTGGCGCTCGGTGATGTTCAGCAGGTGCGCGCCCGCCGACGGCGTTTCCTGTCCGCCGCCCAGTGCATACCCCGGTGCCCGTGGCACGGTGAGCGTGCTGGCCGGACCCGCGCGGTGCAGCGCGACGACGTGCCGTTCGTCATGGGCGCTCGTTACGTCGGACAGCATGCCGCGCTCTGCCACGTCTGCGGCGCCGCGCCGGACAGGTGTTCGAGCTGGACGCAGGACGGAAAGCACTCGCCGCCTGCCAGCACCAAGCGCACCGCGGCATCCAGCGCCGCGGCGCTGCTGTGCTTGTGCATGCAGCCGCGCACGGTCTCGGGCAGCGCCGCCGCGGACAGTACAGCGGCGGGCGACTCGGCCAGCACGAGCACGCGCTGCGGCTGCAGGCGCTCGCACACTTCGGCAAGTTGTGCGCAACCGCTGCCGGGATCGGACGGCAGCCCGAACACCAGCAGGTCTGCGTCATGCAGCCATAGGTCCGATTCAATGGGTGCCAGCGGATCGAGATCGATCAGGTCGCCGGGAATGTGCGCTTGCGCCAGCAGATGGCGCAGCCCCAGGCGCAATAGTGCATGAGGCTCGATCAAGAGGATGGTGGCCATAGCCGCTCTCTTTTCTTGTAGCGGCAAGCGCGAACCTTGCGACAACCCGCACTTGCTATTGGAAAAGGCGTCGCTATCCTGCGAGCTGCCATTTCCATACGATCCGACAGAGCTCCAGCCACCGCAGCCTTCCCGTCCGGCCGGCTGACAGTCCCTTCCCATGGAGGTGTCGAATCGCCCCGTTTGCGTCTGTCCGACGCTTGTATCCCGCATGGCGCTCTTAGACGCCATTGAAATCAGATCTAAGAAAATCTAATTCCGGTCTCCAGCATATGAAACCGATTTTGCGAAAGCAAGACAGTACCGATCCGGAGGGGTTTACCCATAATTGGTTTGAATGATGCGCCGGCACCACAAAACGGTGGTGCAGCCCGCATACCGGGGCGCGCGCAGTGGAGCAACCGTGACTTTATACGGGGCACGCCACCCGATCGGGTGGCATGTCGTCCGGCCATGCAAAGTCTCACCCCGCTGAAGGGGGGCAAGCTCTCGGGTAGCGGAGCAAGGCCGGTATCTGTGCCCGCCTCGGCCCGCCAACGAAACCGACCTGCTTGATCATTCCCTACTTTTGCGGGGAGAAGCCAGACGCCGGTGCTGCCGCGCGCGCGCGTGATAAACGACGCGGTACGGGTTGGCACTGGGTAGTTCCACTCTGTCCGCTCCGCAAAAATGCTGGAAGAATCCCGCGCAATCGCTGCATCGCTGACGTCGATCCGGCAGAGTTCGACGCTTGCGCTATCCACCACAGCGCAATGCCCGCAGGCCCGGCGCTCCCGGGCGCATGGCGGCCGGTGCGGGCACCATTTCACTGATTCTCATGAGAACTCCCCTTCCATTCGCTCCGCTGCTTCTCGCCGTCCTCGTCGGCGCCACGTGCGCCGGTGCGATCGCCGCCGAGCCTTCGATGACTGCCCCACCCGCCGCCCCGGCCCAGTTGTCCGAGACCGATGCGGCGATGTTCCAGGGACTACGGGCTGAACTCGAGCAGCAGCTGGATGCCGGGACGGTGCATGAGCTGCGCGCGACATCGAACGGCGACTACAACACCAGGCTGCTGCTCGCCGACGACCAGATGGTGTTTTACGTGGCGATGTCCTATCAGCATGGCTTGTGGCGCGTGTTCCGGCAGCGATCGCAGGGCCAGGCCGAAGACATCTATGCCCGGCTGTCCAGGCAGAGCGCGGTCTGGGCGGACAGCGACATCCAGCGGCAAATCCTCGGCACCCGCAAGCGCGAAGCTGAGAAGGCCCTCCAGCTCGGCGAAGCGAAAGCGCAGGCGCTGTCTCGCGAAGTGGCGGCGATGGAAACCGAGCGCGTGCGCATTGCCGCCGAGCGCGAAGCCATCGCGGCAGAACGTCGTGCGGTCGACGCTGAAGGCCGGGAGATGACCGCCAGGGTGGAACAGCTGCAGAACCAGATTCGCCAGATGGAAGCCGAACTGGCCAACCCCGGCGCGTCCGCTTCCCGCGCTCGGCGACAACGCGGCGCACCCGTTCTCAGGCCCTGGCAAAGAGCCAGTAAGCAGCGCAGCGCATCAGCTCACGCGCGGCAGACCGCTTTGCGTGGAGGATGACCCAGGCCACGCTGCCGATCGCGATTCCCCAGAAAGCCGAGCCCAGTCCGAACATCGTCATGCCCGATGCGGTCGCAAGGAACGTGATGACCGACGCTTCGCGGTGATCGTCCTGCATGATGGCCTCCATCACGTTGGACATGATGGCACCAACCAGCGCCAGCCCGGCCAGGATGGCGACAAAGGCGTGGGGCAACGCATCGAACATCAGCACGATGGTTCCCGCGAACGTACCGCCCACGAGGTAGAACGCGCCGTTGGCGATGCCGGCTACATAGCGGCGCGCGGGATCTTCGTGCGCATCCCGGCCCGTGCACAGTGCCGCGGTGATCGCCGCCGTCACAATGGTGATGCCACCAAAGCACGCGACCGCGGCGCTGGCAAGGCTGGTAGCCGCCAGAATGGGCCGGGCCGGCGTGTGATAGCCGGACAGCCGCAGGATCGCCATGCCGGGCAGGAACTGACCGGTCAGGCTGACGATCACCAGCGGGATGGCCAGGCTCAGCGTGGCGCTCCATGACCAGTGGGGTTCCGTGAATACTGGCCTGGCCAGCGCCAGGTGCAGACCGCCCGCATGCGTGAGACCCAGCGCCGCAGCGACCGCAACGCCGACAGCGAGCACCACGATCATGCAGTAGCGTTGCAGCCA
This sequence comes from Cupriavidus sp. UYMMa02A, assembly GCA_001725945.1. GTDB lineage: Bacteria > Pseudomonadota > Gammaproteobacteria > Burkholderiales > Burkholderiaceae > Cupriavidus. The sequence goes on from LRMT01000096.1 coordinate 19,159, forward strand.
GCGTCTGCACACCAGGTAGGTGACGATCATCACGCCCGCCAGCAGCGGCATGGTTCCGGCAGCCTTGAACGCGCCCGCGCCGAACTGGAACAGGATTCCCGCCATCATGCCTGCGGCAATGCCGCGCGGAATGCGCTGCACGAGCCAGTCAAACGTGCCCGAGATCCCGATCGCGAACAGGATGGCCGCGGCACTCACATACGCCCCCACTGCGTCAGCAAGACTCAGTTGCGGGAACAGCGTCACCAGCAGCGCGGTCCCGGGTGCGGACCATGCCGTGACGACGGGCACCCTGAGCCACCAGCTCAGCAGCAAGCCCGATACGCCTGCGCCAATGGAGATCGCCCACACCCATGACGTAACCATATCGGCCGGCACGCTGGCCGCGTGCGCGGCCTGAAAGAAGATCACGAGCGGGCCGGAATACGAAATCAGTACTGCGAGGAATCCGGCCGTGATCGCGGACAGGGACCAGGTACTGCCGGCGCGTTCCGCCTGGCCTGGGGCCGCAGAGGTAAGAGGTTCTGGCATGGGGCGATGAAGGCGCGGCGCCTCCGTGTCTCCGTTCGGGCCCACGCGGGCGCGGTTGTTTTTCTGCGGGGCGCCGTCACGCTGACGGCGTTCTAAGGCGCACTTTCCGCACGCGTCTGGTGCCGCGGGGCGCGAACCGAGGATAGTCAAGCGCCGCTCGGCTCGTCCAACACTGATTGGGTATTGGGAGGATACGTGGGAGGTATGGTGGCGCCCCCGAACGCTGGAGCAGGGTCGGCCCCCCCTGTCGCCGAAAGAAGGAAGGAGGCGGGGCGGTCTGGCGAGAGCCTCCTCTCGCCCTTGTGCTGGCTTTCTCAAGTAGTTGCCGGTACGCAGAAGTAGGTACGCTTTGGCTGTTGCGGGGCGTGTGGCACGCCAGACAGACGCCAGGAATTCATGCGGAACGCCCCCCGCTGACTGTGCGAATGCCTCGTTCCCGCGCGAAGAAAGTGTGGTTGCTTACACAAAAATAATTTACATTACCTTTGGCGCCCCAAAAGTGGCCTGCTCGAAATCCACTTCGGATAAAGTTGTTATAGTTCAGTCACTTACGTGAGACCTGGAGATGAGTGAAGATCGCGACGCATCGGCTGCGACGAAGCTGACCCGGACCGAGTTCGCAGTCGTGCGCGCTTACGCCCAGGGCATGCGGCCGATCGATATTGCGAACCGCTACCTCACCGATCCCGACGACGAGGATGCGCTGACCGAGCACCAGGCAATTGCACGGATCCTGACCTTGCGGGATCGTCTGGTCCAGTTCGCGTTACAGCACGACCGCCCTGAAATCGCCGGGATGTTCGAGGCGCTTCGCGGGCGTTCCGATGTCGGCATGACCCGCCGCGTCGATGCGCTTTCGTCACTTGAGAGCCTCGGCCAAGCGCCCCGCCTCCGGGCATGACGTCGGTCTTTGGTTCGGCCCAAGCCTCGCGCGTCGGCTGAACACCGCCGGCATTCACAAGATTTCCGATCTCGTCGAACTGGCCAACGCGCGCGGCAGCAGCTGGTGGCGGGCCGTGCCGCGGGTTGGCCCGAAGTCGGCAGAGGTCATTACCCGATGGCTGATTGATCAGCGCGGACCGGGAAAAGATACTAATAAAGCACTTATTGCGCCGTATATCGTCGCACCTTCCGAAGTGTCGCGGCGCCCTGCCATCGTCCCGCTCGTGCTGGGTCCGCGCATGACGCATCCGGTGCCGCTCGAGCACATGCTGCCGCAGCGAGCGGACCATGCGTCATCACAGACGAAGCGAACCGATCTGGAACTCGTCCTGCAGTGGCTCGATGCCAAGCCGCGCACTCCCCATACCCGAAGCAGTTACCGCAAGGAGGCGGAGCGGCTGTTGCTCTGGCTGGCGCAGGAGAGACAGCGCCTGACAGACATGACGGTGGAATCACTGCAAAGATATGCAGATTTTTACGCGCACCAGAGCCAGCTTGGTTCTGGTGCGGACCCGCGAGTCCGCGGGATCGGATGCACTGGCGGCCGTTTGAGGGGCCACTCAGTGCCAGTTCGCAAGCAGCGGCACTGCGCGTGGTTCGCGCCCTGCTCAAGGCCCTGTTCAAGGCGGGGCTGGTCGAGGCCATCACGGAATCCCCGGGTCCGTCCGATGCGCACACAGGGGCAAACCAGGCAGCCGCGATCGACCAACCCAGTGCGCCGGGACGCAATGATATTGATGGATTTCTGGATTGGTTGGGAATGCAAGCCGAAGCGAAGTGGCAGGCAGCCCTTGCGGCTGGCCTGCTCGTGCGGGACGGGTTCAAGCTCAGCCAGCTTGCCACCCTCACGTGCGGGACGTTGCGCGTCGAAGGTTCGCTCGCTTGCCTGCAACGGAACACCGCATCTCGCTCACATCCCATTGCTGCCGACACGCTGGAGGCATTGCGCAAGCATTGGGTAAGGCGCGGTCTGACGCCATACCCGCCGCCTGGCGCCGCACTGCTTGGCCCGACGGACTTTCCGCGCACTCGTCGCGGTCTTGCGAAGCGCCTGGCGGGTCCTGGCGCCGGCTATGGCGCAACCGGCCTCGACCGGTTGTTGCGCGCGGCCTGGAAGCTTACGCCGGGGAGCGGGTGGAAGAATTGGCGGCATTCACGCCGAGGCAGATCAGGACTGCCGCCCCGTAAGCTGCGCCAGGGAAAAGGCATTCATCGCCGCCCTCCCCCTTTGCGCGCTAGCATCGTGGACGGTGTTGTGCAGGGGCATTCAGAGCAGCGAATTGTCGAGGCCAAAACGTGCCTTGAGCGCTTCCACCAGCGCCTCGCGGGCGCTGCGGTCGCTGAGCTGTACATCGAGCATGACGCGACCAGAGTCCCACTCCTTGATGGTGCCTAGCAACTGACCGCCGTCGGTACGGATCTTGTACTGTCGGCTGATCTCCTTCACCTTGCGGGACTTGCCTTCCTGCACCTGCTTTCGGATCGATTCGACTTCGCGGCTCGACAGGCCGTCGGTCATGATGCGCGTGGCGAGCTCCCGGGTACGATCCTCGCCCGCCAGCTTGTAGTAGAGCGTCAATTCATAGCCGGCGGCGATGCCGATTGCATTCGGCCGTTCGCGCATCACCGACAGCACCGACTCAGGCAGACGCAGCAATGCGAGCGTCTTGTTCACGGTACCGGCGGAAATTCCGGTCAGCTCACAGATGTCTTCTTCCTTCTGCACTTTGCCCTCGTCCAGCAACTGGCGCCAGGCAATGGCATTGTCGAGCGCGGACTGGTCCGACCGCTGCTCATTGAGCATGAACGACAGTCGATAGAAGTCCAGATCGCTGAGATCATTTTCGACAAAGCACTCCATCTCGAGCTTGCCGGCTGATGCCAGGGCGCGCTTGCGATAGTGGCCATCGATCAGGATGTAATGCCCGGGCCGGGACGGGTCCGGCGCGGCGAGGCCCGGCGTCTTTTGCCCGTGCGTGGCAATCGACGCGGCACGCTCCTGCACGACCGCCGGATCGTAGATCCTGCGCGCGTTGAGCGGGTTGTCATGCAGATGGGTCAGGAGGATCCGGATCAGCGGTCGGGAGCTTTCCGTTTCTGCGTTTCAGCGCTGAAAGCCGCAGTCTGTTCCGACAGGCGATCTCGCAGCAGCCCGTTCGGATGCTGTGAGATTGCCGCCTCGGCGCGAGCGAATCGATCCAGCGAATCGCTGCGGCTCTTTTCAGCAGCCATACCGGCCAGCATGCCCGCTTTCAGGCTCTTCAGTTTTGTAGCCATGCCTTAATGCTCAATCAAAGACAACACTTCATCGACCATCATGTCGACCTCCTGCACCGCCTCGCGGGCGCCGCAACGCCGTGGACCGTGCACCCGATCGCCTGGCATTCCCGGAATGCCGAGCGCGATCCGATCATGGAATTCAACAGCGGAACTTCCCCGTCGTCGCCGAGTATCTCGATTGCCTGGCGCGCGATCGACACGCGTCGCTGCACCATATTGGCCATCACACGGATCAGCAGCGTTTCATTTTGAACCTGCGCGTGTTGAGCCAGGGTTTTCGCCGCCACCGCTGCCCATAGATCGGGCGGCGAAGGTACCACGGGAATGATCGCCAGGTCAGATATCAGCAGGGCACTCGATGGCGCCGCGGAATGGACGGCCGGCGGGCAATCGACAACGATATAGTCGTAGTCCTGGACGAATTTGCGGACTTCCCGGTGCATGGCACCGCCCGAAGGCGCCAGTCCGATGACCGATGCCGGGAAAGGGCGCTCATCGCTGGCCTGTGCCGCCCACCTCGTCGCGGTTCCCTGCTCGTCCATATCCACCAGCATGGACCGAGCACCCCGCAAGCCAAGTGTCCCGGCAAGATGCATGCTCACCGTAGTCTTGCCGCACCCGCCCTTCTGGTTGAAGACCGTGATGATTTTTGCTGCCACAAGGACCTCACTTTCAGCGCTGAAAGCGCAATTGATTTTAAACGCCACTTTAGCCAAATCCAGGTGACGCATCAACCTAATTCGTAATATTTGTAATATATGTGCGACCGACAATTAAACGCGCAACTAGACGTCTACCCGACGCCGTGGCCAAATTGTTCAATGTTTGATATTTCTGCTTGAAATGCGGCAGACAGTCCGCCTAAAGTATCTGTAGTGCGCCCTACGGCGCACATGACACACCAGCACAATCTGGTTATGATGCGCCCTACAGTCGAGTCAAGTCGTGTCAACCTCGTCGGCTTCCGTTCGGTATCTACGAGAACTCAACGTGCTTGAACGGTTGTTTGCGTGGTATAGAGAACTTGCTTCGAAAGGAAATTCTTATGGCAACCGGTACGGTTAAGTGGTTTAACGAAACGAAGGGCTTTGGCTTCATTACCCCGGATGATGGCGGTGCGGATCTGTTCGCCCACTTCTCTGAAATCCAGGGTTCGGGCTTCAAGACGCTGAAGGACGGCCAACGCGTGACCTTCGAGGTCAAGCAAGGTCCGAAGGGCCTGCAGGCATCGGCCATCAAGCCCGCCTGATCCCCGCGAGAGCCGCGCATCCGGTGCGTGGGCTCTCGCATGAAAGCAAAAAAGGCAAGCCGCGTGCTTGCCTTTTTGTGGCCGAAACCCCGGTCAGCCGAGCTTGCGGACGCTGGTCCTCGATGGCTGCAGGATCAGGGCCTTGGACGAGTCCGCGTCGACCTTTGCGCCCGGATAGACCACGAGCACATCTTTGAGCGCCTTGCGGAACAGCGCGCGAAACTTGCGCTCGCTCTCGGTCTCGGTGCCGAACTGCATCTGCAGTGCTTCCCACGGGATCTCGGTACGCCGCTGAATCGTAAAAAAACGATACGTCAGCCATGAGTAAACGTCGAGCGCGAATGGCGACTGCTTGAGCGCTTTCAGCGCGCGCATGTCGACCGGCACGGGCCTGTTCACCAGTTCGTTGAAGAACGGCTCGGACAGCACCACGAAGCTCTCGAACATGGAGCCCTGTCCGGGCTGCATGGGATCCCACCAGGTGGACAGCTGATCGGCCAGCAAGTAGCCAACACGGTCGATCGACAGCGGCTCATGGTTGCTGTTCTGGTTCTGGCTCGGCGTCGACTTGTTCTGGACGATCGCGATCGTCGCGGAGAACAGGCGGATCATTTGCTGGCGTACCAGCGTCATGGTGCCGCGCTTGCCGCCAGTGGCCATCGGAATGCCGAGGTTGTACATGAACTCCGACAGCGAATTGCCCAGCGAGATGCGCCTGTCCTCCACCGTACCGGTGAACTCGCCCCGCTTCTTCTTGGCCATGATTTCCTTGCCGATCCATGCAAGCATCAGGCGCGGGTAGGAGCCATAGGGATAACCGAGCGACACCGTTTCCGACACAAGCTTCTGGCGGCCGTTGCTGGCGCGCTCCGAGCGCTGCTGCGTGAAGTAGCCTGGCTGGATCATCAGCGAAATGTTGCCGCTGGTGCGCGTCCATACCGGTGGCGCGCCTTTGGCGCGCGGTAGGGCAATGTCACCTGGACGCTGGCCCGGCTCAGGAAGCCGACTTCGCCGCTTTGCCAGGCGTCTTCGCGCTCCATGGCTTGCGCCTCGTCGAACAGGCGTTGGAATTTCTCGGACGGGACCAGGCTGTTCTCGTTGCCGGGAACAATGATGCGGGATGGCTCGCCGTCCAGGTCCAGGACGGAGCGATCCCCCGCGGCGACTGGGGTGCGTTTGATGGGCATATTGGCGTGCTTCGGATTACCCGCCTTTGTACGCGAACCCGTAAACCTTGTCACGCAGAAACGGGTACGTATACGTCCCGGCTTGTTCCCGGAGGCGTTTTCCTGCAGGGCGGCTGGGTTGATCTGTCGCGTTTACCTGGCTGGCAGAAGGCTGGCATGTCGGTGGGCAACCCGCGAGGGTTGTCCACGGAATGCCAGTCCTTGGCTACAAGTAAACGATACCAATACGGGTTAACTACTTGTAAACCGTATACGGAGGTTCAGCGCCTTGATTTGAAAGGAGATTCGAGGTGCCCGCGAACCCGAATCTGCGGACAAGCGTACTCGATTCTGCGTAGCGCCGAACCCGAATCTGCGCAAGGGCGAACCTGTTTCAGCGCCCGGGCCGAACCGGTTTCTGCGTGGATAACCCGCTGTTCCCACAGGCTTTTCCACAGCCGAACCGCTCAATTGCGTACCCGTTTCTGCGATGAAAGCGCTGCTTCGCTGGCGAAGTGCCGTCAACACGCTCGCGGACCCCAGTTATCCCCGCAGAATTGGGTTCGCGTCATGGTATACGCCGGGGCTCTTGCCTCTCTTCCGTACCCATTTCTGCGGAAATTTGCCGCGAAGCGTACCCGATTCTGCGCTCGCCCTGTTTACGGCGCCGGCCCTTCGCTTGCGTACCCATTTCTGCGGCGTACCTGTTTCTGCGATGCGCCCGACTGGGTGGAGTCTCGGCGCTTGCGTACCCGTTTCTGCGTCCGCACCGACCTGTTACAACGCGCCTCCCGTACCCGATTCTGCGTTGCCCAGCGGGTTGTTTGCGGCAATCAGAAAACGCAGTTCCATTATACATGGTACTAATAATAAAAGCCAGCGCTCACATACTTTACGTATACGAGACTTCAGCGCAGTGCCGACCGCGTACCTGTTTCTGCGGATATCTTCCGCCTGCGCGCACTGTTTTCATCTGAGTAGCCATCCTGGGCAGCCGAGTGCGTACCCATTTCTGCGCACTCGAAGGGTGACTGCCTGGCGTGTGGCCCGTACCCGTTTCTGCGATGGAATTCGCCCCGATGGCATCGAGGAGGAAATTCCGCATTGCAGCAGCGGGCGTACCTGTTCTGCGGGCGAAAAATGAGGCGCTGCAACGGAAAACAGCTGTTCGTGCGACGCTCGGCTCAGCGCCGCATGCGGTAGAATTTATGCGTACCCTTTTCTGCGGGCTCAAAAGGATGCTGCGTGCAGAGATTGCGCTGCCCCGTACCTGTTCTGCGAGCTCCTTGCGAGGCGGGCGTACCCGTTTCTGCGTGCTGCACCGCGGAAGGCGCCCGGTTAAAGGTCGCCGCCGGAGCGCAGGCGCGTACCTGTTTCTGCGGGCCGGGGCGGCGAAGCTTGCGTTTCCAGTCGAAGATCGGGAGGTATCAGCCAGGGAATTGCCGAAGGGGGGGCTGATGAAGCGAAGGGCGCGTCGCTAGCGCCTCGCGAAGGCATAAAAAAACCCGCCTCAGAGGCGGGTTTTTATTGTCGTGGCGCGCCAGGCGCGCCGCGTGCTCGCTTACAGCGGCGTGATGTTCGCGGCTTGCAGACCCTTCGGGCCGTTCTTGACTTCGAACGACACGCGTTGGTTTTCTTGCAGCGACTTGAAGCCGTCCGAGCGGATTTCGGAGAAGTGGGCGAAGAGGTCGTCACCACCTGCGTCCGGCTTGATGAAGCCGAAGCCCTTGGCGTCGTTGAACCATTTGACGATACCGGTTTGCATGATTTTGCTTTCCAGAAAAAATAAAAAATTCGAATGGCGAACACGCCATTCCACACCGAACTCAAGGAAAGGACACCATGGACAACCGAAGTACCAGACGGTGGCTAACGAATGAACTGTTGCCTCGTCGCTTGAATCTAGGGGCGATTTATACGGGGGTTCGATGCGACCGTCAAGCCGGGAGTGGCCCGCAGAGGGGGCTGGCATCACATTTCGGCGCTGTGGGATCATCACGCCTTTTGCATATCGTTCATGCGCCGGTGTAGCCACTTGGCGCCCGATCCGTACCAGAGTACGCTTGCCGCAACGATAGCGCCCAGGAGACCACCCATGTCGATACCGGAACCCGCCGCCAAGCCGGGCAGCCCCGCCGCCAGCCAACCCGCGCCTTCCCTGCTGGAGCGCGTATTCCGCCTGTCGGAGCACCAGACGGATGTGCGCACGGAAGTGCTCGCCGGGATGACCACGTTCCTCACGATGGCGTACATCATCTTCGTGAATCCTTCCATCCTCGGCGATGCCGGCATGCCCAAGGACGCGGTCTTCGTGGCTACCTGCGTGGCCGCGGCAATCGGCACGCTGATCATGGGCTTCTATGCCAACTATCCGATCGCCATGGCTCCCGGCATGGGCCTGAATGCCTATTTCGCGTACACCGTGGTAAAGGGCATGGGCTTCGCGTGGCAGGCCGCACTTGGGGCTGTGTTCATCTCCGGCTGCCTGTTCCTGCTGGTGACGCTGTTCCGAGTGCGCGAGATGATCGTCAACGGCATTCCGCATTCGATTCGCGTGGCCATCACGGCGGGCATCGGCTTGTTCCTTGCGATCGTCGCGCTCAAGAACGCGGGCATCGTCACGGCAAGTCCCGCCACGCTCGTGACCATCGGCGACCTGCACCAGCCGTCAGCGGTGCTCGCGATCATCGGCTTTTTCGTCATCGTTTCGCTAGACCAGCTGAAGGTGAAGGGGGCCATTCTCATTGGCATCTTGCTGACCACGGTGCTGAGCTTCATCTTTGCCGGCAACACGTTCCACGGCGTATTCTCCGCGCCGCCGTCGATCAGCCCGACCCTGTTCAAGCTTGATATCTCGGCGGCGCTGTCGATCGGCATCGTCAACGTGGTGCTGGTCTTCTTCCTGGTGGAGCTGTTCGATGCCACGGGCACGTTGATGGGCGTGGCCAATCGCGCGGGTCTTCTCAAGGCCGGCCGCATGGACCGGCTCAACAAGGCACTGATGGCAGACAGCACCGCCATCATGGCCGGCTCGTTTCTGGGTACGTCATCGACCACGGCCTATATCGAAAGCGCATCGGGCGTGCAGGCCGGCGGCCGCACCGGGCTCACCGCGGTGACGGTTGCGGTTCTGTTCCTGGCCTGCCTGTTCATTGCGCCGCTGGCGGGCACGGTACCGGGCTACGCCACTGCGCCGGCACTCCTCTACGTGTCCTGCCTGATGTTGCGCGAACTGCTCGATATCGACTGGAACGATGTGACCGAAGTCGTGCCCGCCGTGCTGACCGCGCTCGCATGCCGTTTACCTATTCCGTCGCCAATGGCGTTGCATTCGGCTTCATCACCTACGCCGTGCTGAAGCTGCTCACGGGGCGCGCCCGCAATGTGCCGGTGATGGTGTGGATTATCGCAGCCGTGTTCATTTTCAAGTTCTACTATCTGCCGGGTCATTGACCCCGGGCTGGTCGCAATCGCTGCCCTTGCCAACCGTCCAGAATGCGTGCGCGGCGATCATGGCGCGTACCTGTTTCTGCGTGAATGGCGAAACCGAGCGTACCCGTTTCTGCGGGTAGGCGCGATACCAATGTGTTGCTGCAGAAGCATGGCGGCGCGAGCGATGGGAAGGGTGAGGCGCTTCGCGCCCGCATCATCCCAAAGGATGAGTCCGGCATGAGTTTGGTTGGACATCCCCTACTCGGGGCTGGACAAACCGACGCAAATGCACTGAACTATAGGCGTGGCAAAGAGGGCGCGTGAACGCGCCCTTTCTTGACTCCGGTTCAACCGGGCAAGGCGCCGACGAGCGCCGAGAAACAACTTCGGCAAGTCCGCCCGTTGTGGGACACATCCGACCAGACCGTATTCCAATACGGCATCGCCACCACGAAGACAGAGCGCGCGGGTACACGTGCGCCAGGCAGACAACAATTTCAAGACAGCAAAGTGGTAAACGCGAACATGTAGTGCCGGGGGTGTTGTACAACGGGGATCAGATCATGACCGCAGGAGAAATCCGGCGACCCGCTATCGGGCCCATCAGCGAGTCCGCCAGCCGTTCCATGCGTCGCACCTGGGCTGTGTTGGGAGAGGCCGCAGGTGAGTCAGCTACACGCAAAATTCGCCAGGACGGTGTGGCGGTGTCCGACGTGACTGCTCTGCTCGAGGAGGGCGAACTGTCATCGGCTGCGCGCCACGCTGTCGAGAACCTGCTGCGGCGCCATCGGCTACTCGAAGCCGAACTTGTCCGCCAGCGTGAACTGCTGCAGGAATGGATCCTGAGCCAGCAGACCTACAAGGCGCTCTACTTCCAGTATTCCGGGCAGGCACCCGAAGCGCCGCGCGTGGAGCTGATGCGCGAACGCGATGCTGTCCGGCGCCGCCTCCAGGAAGAGTTTCACCTCGGCAGCGATCCGCTCGCTGTCCTGGACGAGCAAGCGCGTAGTCAGTCCAGTCCGTGACACCGACGTCGAACCCGCGGCGACAGCACCGGCCGGGAGGGCCGGAACTGACGCGCCGGGAAGCCGGGATGAACAATAAGCCCAACGTCCGGGAGATCGTTATGGACCGACTGTGCAAGGCGCCGACACGTGCCGCGCAGGTCGTGGTCGTGTCGCGTCATGAGGATTTTGGTTTTACCGCTGCCCAGTTCGGGCCAGGCTGGGACGTGCGCCGCATCCAGCAGGTGCGCGATCTCGAGCGCATTGTGCGTGCGAGCGCCCCCATGGCGGGCGTGATCGACCTGCAGGACGAATACAGCGATGCGGAACTCGCGCAACTGGAGCAGGGCCTGCAGCACCTGCACGTGACGTGGGTGGCCATCACCACCGACGCGCTGCTGGCGGACCAGCGCATACGCCGTTTGATCCGCGACTACTGTGTGGACTACGTGCGCACGCCGTTCTCGCATGACGAGCTCCTGTACACGCTCAAGCATGCGCACGGCATGGCCTGCCTGCATCATGGCCGTACCACCGAGATGGTGCCGCACGGCACGATGATCGGTGAATGCACTGCCATGCGTCTGATGTTCCGCTCGCTGGCCAAGGTCGCGCACAACGATGCGCCGGTGTTCATCTCCGGCGAATCGGGCACCGGCAAGGAGCTCGCTGCGCAGGCCATCCACGAAGCTTCCACCCGTCGCAAGGGACCGTTCGTCGCCATCAACTGCGGCGCGATTCCGTCGCACCTCGTGCAGTCGGAATTGTTCGGCTACGAGAAGGGGGCTTTCACCGGCGCGAACCAGCGCAAGGTCGGCTGGATCGAGCAGGCGCAGGGCGGCACGCTGTTCCTCGATGAAATCGGCGACCTGCCACTCGAAAGCCAGGTGGCGCTATTGCGCTTCCTGCAACAGGGCACCATCACCCGGCTCGGCGGACATCAGTCCATTCCGCTGGACCTGCGCATCATCTCGGCCACGCACGTGGACCTGGTGGCGGCGCAGGCCGATGGCCGCTTCCGCGCGGACCTGTTCCATCGGCTGTGCGTGCTGACGCTGACCATTCCGGCGCTGCGCGAACGCGGCGAGGACATCCTGTTGCTGGCCAACGCGGTGCTGGCCGACCACGGGCACGAAGCTCACCGCCGCATCCGCGGGTTCTCCCCGTGCGCGACTCAGGCGATGATGCAATACGCCTGGCCGGGCAATGTGCGCGAGTTGATCAACCGCGTGCGCCGGGCCATCGTGATGACCGACAACCGCAAGATCACCGCCGAAGACCTGCAACTGCATGGCGGAACGGAGTTGCCGCGCAAGACGCTCGATGCAATTCGCGAGGAAGCCGAACGCGAGGCGATCCGAACCGTCATGGCGAGCCACGGTTTTCATGTCGTGCCGGCTGCGCGCGAGCTGAACGTGTCACGCGTCACGCTTTACCGGCTCATGCACAAGCACAACATCCGCGTGGAAACGCAGCCGGCTGCCGGCGAGTAGGAATACCACGCGCCTCAGGCGCTCCAGGGAAAGGGGAACTGGCGACGTCCGCTCTCCGGTTCCCCTTTCCCCGTGCCTTGCGGCACGTCAGCGCACAGCGGTGGCCGGCGCACGTGGCGTGCCCGCGGCCCGGTAGCTACGGCGCCTGGCGGCGCCAGCTCATGTCATGCTGATCTTGCCGCGCGTATTGCGCGGCTGCGCATTGCCGCCGCCGTCGTTGTGGCGGCCGGGCACCGCGTCGCGGCGGTCCAGGCCATCGCGCGCCTGCCGCTCACTCGGCGCCGCGCGCCCGGGTCCTGCTTGAACTGCAGCTCGCCCCATGCCCAGCCAAAGCCGCGCACATAGATGTCGCTGCTCACGGCCGCGTGGGAATTCGCGCTGGCGTTGTCGGGCCGATCGAAATAGGCATAGCTGGCCGCGAGGGCGCTGCTCGAGAACAGAGCCAGTGCGGCGGCAAGGTATCCGGCTTTCATGGGTGGCTCCTCCCTTGGTGGAAAAAAGTGCCCGCCGGGGGACGGAGCACAAATTCCTGCTGGCCTGCGGCGCTTGCTGCATGTGCGCCGTGGCCACGTCTAATGACTAGTGTCCCGTGCGACGCCGATACGCCGCCACCGCAAGCGCCCGGCTCCACAACGTACAAGGCGATGCGGGCCGTTCGGGCACACGGGGATACGGCAGCAGCGGCGACGACAACAGGTCCATGACAGACGGCGGCGGTCCGGCCAGCCGGTGCGAGCGCCGGCGTGCCGTCATGCGTGCGGGCGGATGACGCATGGCCGGGGCTCCTCCTGCATTCTGTGCGTAATGGCGTCATTCATGGCGTCACGGATTTTTACGACTCCCTGTCAGACAGAGAGCGACAAGTGTGCCAATGGCCGCAAACGCTTGTTTTATGCGGCTTTCAGCGCGATGCAAGGCGCCTGGGACGCGCCTGCGCCGCGGCTGCCGACGATTCCGTTACGTCGCTGCAACGGCGGCAACGTGCGTGGCTCGGTGCCACGGCCTCGCGCTTAAGACTTGCGTCGCGCAATGCCGCCCCCCGCGCGGTATGGAGAGCCCATCAGGCCCCGGCCGGGCGATTCCAGCCCGGTTGCAGCGCTGATACACGGCGCACGCCCGTGCCACATGCCGGACGGGGGGCGGACTACGCAGAAACGGGTACGCCACACTGTCCGGCTGTACCACTGGCAGGCACGCTCAGCGTGCGGGAGCCGGTGGTTGCGTCTGGGCCGGGGATTGGCTGGCCCCAGCGGCCGGGGTGCCGGAAATCGGTTTGGGACCGGGTTGGCTTCGCTCGCAGCCGCATGCCAGCAAGGTGAGTCCGAGCAGCAGGATGGCGGCGAGGGGTCGCCCCGGGATCGTGCGGGTCACAGTGCCTCCTTTCGCAGTACTTGCGGCGCAGGCGCCGCGTCACAGGCGCTGGCATGTCCTACTGTAGCAGGTCGACCCCATATTGCCGGACACCGGGCCCGCACGGTAAAGGGCGCCAATGCGCAGTATCATGAACGCAGGTGCCGCGTCCGTCGTGCCACCCTGGTGCCGCGGATGCTGCGTTCGTCCGTAGTGCTGCGAAGACCTCCGAGCATGGCTGCTGAAGAACAAGACCTGTCCGAAGAAGGCCGGGATCGCCCGGCCCCAGGGCATGCGCGCGGGCCACACGCCGGGATAAGGCGTTTCCTGCCCGACCGCCATACCGGCAAGCGCACGGTGCGCGTGGTGCTGGCCGCCGTGCAGTCGTGGTTCGCGCACCGCGCGGCAAGCAAGGGCGCCGCGCTGTCGTTCTACATGCTGTTTTCGCTGGCGCCGATCCTGGTGCTGGTGATCTCGATCGCCGGCATCTTCTTCGGCGCCGAGGCGGCGCGCGGCGAGATCTTCGCGCAGCTCGAGGGACTCGTGGGCGAGCAGGGCGCCAGCGCCATCCAGGGCATCCTGGCTGCCACACATCGTGCAGGCGGCGGCGGACTGGCCGCGATCATTGCGACCGGCATCCTCTTTGTCGGCGCCACGAGCGCGTTCGCCGAGCTCAAGAGCAGCCTCGACGATATCTGGCACGTGCCGGTGCCGCCGACCGCCGGCTGGCAGCAGCTGCTGCGCTCGCGCCTGCTGTCGTTCAGCCTGGTGCTGGTGCTGGCCCTCATGCTGCTCGTGTCGCTGATCGTCAATGCGGCGCTGGCCGTGGTGGACCGGTTCTGGGGACAGCTGTGGACGCAGTCCTGGTTCGCGCCGGTCGCCGATGTGCTGTCTACGCTGTTTTCGTTCGCGGTGGTCACGGCGTTGTTCGCAGTGATTTTCAAGATGTTGCCCAACGCCCAGATCGCCTGGCGCGACGTAACCATGGGCGCGATCATCACTGCGCTGCTGTTCTCGATCGGCAAGCGACTGATCGGCCTCTATCTCGGCAACAGCGCCGTGGCGTCGTCGTATGGCGCGGCGGGCTCGGTCGTGGCCCTGATGCTGTGGGTGTATTACTCCGCACAGATCTTCTTCTTCGGCGCGGAACTCACGCGTCAGTACGCGCTGCAATTCGGCAGCCTGCGTGGCCAGCAGGCCAATGCGTTTCCCGGGGCAGGCGGCGAACCGGTAAAATAGCGCCCCATTCCCTTTCGTGCGTGCCCGCAGTGCCGGCCCGACCGCCTGCCAGCGGTTCCTGCCGTCGCCTGGTCGGCCCCGCGCATGCCGGGCCTTAGCCAATCTTCCCGATCCCTATCCGCTGCCGTGAGCTCGCTCGTATCAGAAATTGCGCGTCGACGCACCTTTGCCATTATTTCCCACCCTGACGCGGGCAAGACCACGCTGACCGAGAAGCTGCTGTGGTTCGGCGGCGCGATCCAGGTGGCCGGTGAAGTGCGCGCGCGCAAGGCCGACCGCCACGCCACCTCGGACTGGATGGAGCTGGAGAAGCAGCGCGGCATTTCCGTGACCTCGTCGGTGATGCAGTTCCCGTACCGCCGCGAAGCCACCGACGGAAAGGCGGAGGAGAACATCGTCAACCTGCTCGACACGCCGGGTCACGAGGACTTCTCCGAAGACACGTACCGCACGCTGACCGCGGTCGACTCGGCCGTCATGGTGATCGACTCGGTCAATGGCGTGGAAGCGCAGACCATCAAGCTGCTCAACGTCTGCCGCCTGCGCGACACGCCGATCCTCACGTTCATCAACAAGCTCGACCGCGAAGGCCGCTCGCCGATCGAGCTGCTCGACGAGATCGAGGAGGTGCTGCAGATCCAGTGCGCGCCGATGACCTGGCCGATCGGCATGGGCAAGGCCTTCCGCGGCGTGTACCACCTGATCGACGACAAGGTGCAGCTGTTCGATCCGCACGGCGAGAAGGGTACGGCGTCCATCCTGGACGGGCTCGACAACCCCGAACTCGACCGCATCCTCGGCAGCCAGGCCGATGAACTGCGTCTGGAGATCGAACTGGTGCGAGGTGCCTCGCACACCTTCGACAAGGACGCGTTCCTGGCGGGCAAGCAGACCCCGGTCTACTTCGGCTCGGCGATCAACAACTTTGGCGTGCAGTCGCTGCTCGATGCGCTGTGCCTGCTGTCGCCGCCGCCGCTCGCGCGCAACACCGAATCGCGTGTGGTCGAGCCGCAGGAGGCCAAGTTCACCGGCTTCGTGTTCAAGATCCAGGCCAATATGGATCCGCGCCACCGCGACCGCATTGCCTTCGTGCGCGTGTGTTCGGGGCGCTTCGAGCGCGGCATGAAGCTGCTGCATGTGTCGCAGGGCAAGACCGTGGCGATCAACAACGCCATCACGTTCATGGCGCAGGATCGCAACACCACCGAAGAGGCCTACGCCGGCGATATCATCGGCGTGCCAAACCACGGCACCATCCGCCTCGGCGATGTGTTCACCGAGGGCGAGCCGCTGAAGTTTACGGGCATTCCGTCGTTCGCGCCCGAGTTCTTCCGCCGTGCGCGGCTGAACAATCCGCTCAAGGTCAAGCAATTGCAGAAAGGCTTGCAGCAGCTTGCGGAAGAGGGCGCGACGCAGATGTTCCGCCCGCTGGTGTCCAACGACCTGGTGCTGGGCGCGGTCGGTATCCTGCAGTTCGACGTGGTGGCGCACCGGCTTGAGCATGAGTACGGCGTCGATGCCATCTTCGAATCGCACGAGTGCGCGACCGCGCGCTGGCTCAGGGGCGAGCCGGCAGAGATCGAGAAGCTGATCGCCAAGGCCGGGCACAATGTGGCGCTCGACGGCGCTGGCGATCATGTCTATCTGGCGCCCAGCATGGTCAACCTGCGGCTCACGCAGGAGAAGTTTCCGAATGTGCAGTTTATGGAGACGCGGGAGATTGTTTGACGCCAGCGTTATCCCATGACGCAGGACGGCCCGCAGAAGTGCGGGCCGTTTTGTTTCGGGGCTTGCACCCGCCTTCCCAACATCGTGTGCGAATGTCGGCACGTGTATGCACGCCATGGGGCACGCAGTCTTAGAATAACGCCTTTGTCCTGGCGGATCGGCCGCAGAACTACGCCAGCCACCACTCCGACCGGCCACCCGCCGCCTCAATCCTTCCGCCCCCATGTCTTCCCCTGCCGCCCACCACCGCCGAAGCGTCCGACAGCGTCTTCGGCGATTCCTCGTTCCGCCGTTTCTGGTTCGCGCGCTGTGCACGACCATCGGCTACCAGATCTTCACCGTGGCGGTCGGCTGGCAGATGTACGACCTGACGCGCGACGCCTCATGCTCGGGCTGGTGGGCCTGGTGCAGTTCCTGCCATCGGTGGTGCTGATCCTGATGTCCGGCCACGTGGCAGACCGTTTGACCGGCGGCGCATCGTGCGCACGTGCCAGGCGCTTGAGGCGCTGATCGCCGTGGCGATGGCGGTGGTGAGCCTGACGGGCTCGATCAATCCCGAGCACATCTTCGTATTCGTGGCCCTGATCGGCGCGACGCGTGCATTCGAACGCCGACGCTGCAGGCGCTGCTGCCGAGCGTGGTGACGCCGCGCCAGTTGCCGCGCGCGGTGGCGCTGTCCAGTTCGGCGGTCCAGGCCGCCATCATCATCGGACCGGCCATCGGCGGCTTTGCCTATGTCGCCGGACCCGGCGTGGTGTATGCGCTGAGCGCCACGCTGTTCGTGATCGCCGCAATCCTGGTCAGCGGCCTGACACTACGCCAGCCGGTGCAGAGGCTGACCGCACCGGTCAGCGTGACGACGCTGTTTGCCGGGTTTGCCTATATCCGCAGCCGACCGGTGCTGCTCGGCGCGATCTCGCTGGACCTGTTCGCCGTGCTGCTCGGCGGCGCGACGGCGCTGCTGCCGATCTATGCGCGCGACATCCTTCATACCGGCCCGTGGGGGCTGGGGCTGCTGCGTTCGTCGCCCGCGGTCGGGGCGCTGGTCACCGCGCTGTGGCTGGCCCATCATCCGCTCAACCGCCGCGCGGGCAAGGTGATGTTTGGCGCGGTGGCACTGTTCGGCGCGGCCACGCTGGTGTTCGGCGTGTCGCACTGGCTGCCCTTGTCGATGAGCGCGCTGGTGGTGCTCGGCGCGTCCGACATGATCAGCGTGGTGGTGCGCTCGACGCTGGTCCAGCTCGATACCCCCGACGACATGCGCGGGCGCGTCGGTGCCGTCAATTCGGTCTTTATCGGCGCGTCCAACCAGCTTGGCGAGTTTGAATCCGGCGTGACGGCGGCGCTGCTGGGGCCGGTAGGCGCGGTGATTCTCGGCGGCGTGGGCACCTTGCTGGTGGTGGCGTTGTGGATGCGCCTGTTCCCGTCATTGACCCACCGCGACCGCCTGCACGACCATCCGGCCTGAGTCCAGGACCGCGAGCGTACCCGTTTCTGCGTGCTTCCGCGGGGCTGTCCGGTAAGGCCGCAGGTGATCGCGTATAGTCGCCGCATACCTTCCTGACGCGCATGGCCGCCCCTGACAACCGCCTCCTCACCGGGACCGACCCGTTGCGACACCACGCGGTGTTCAACGCGCTGACGGACTCGCGCGCGTCGCTGGAACGCGCGGCTGTGCTTGGTGACGGACTGGGCCTCGCGTTGTGGCGCAACCGGCATGACGACACCGCCTATGCGCAGCCGGGCCACCACACGCTGTCGGTTTACCTTGAAGGCGGTCACTCGACGTACCGGCTCGACCAGCCGGGCAATCTCGGCGCTCCTGGGCGCCTATGCGTGCTGCCCGCTGACCACGAGTCCCGTTGGCATGTCGGCGGGACTCAGCGTTTCCTGCATCTCTATTTCGATCCCCAGTACGTGGCCTGGCACTGCGTGCGGCTGCTGGACCGCGAGCCGCGCGGCTTGCAGTTGCGCGACCTGACCTTCGCGCAGGATCCGAACCTGTTCGCGCTCGGCCAGCGCCTGGCTGCGCTCGACTGGCAAGCACCCGACGCGCGCATGACCGGCAATGCGCTGGCGCACGAGGCTGTCACGCACCTGTTGCTCAGCCATGCCGCGCACAGTCCCGGCGCCGACTGGCGCGGTGGCCTGTCCGCCACGGCGCGCCGCACCGTGCGCGACTGGATCGAGGCCCATCCCGAGCAAAACCCGACGCTCGGCGAGTTGGCCGCGCTGGCGGGCCTGTCGGAATACCATTCGCGCGCATGTTCCGGGTGAGCTTCGGCATGCCGCCGCATGCGTGGATCCTGCGCGCACGGCTGCAGCGTGCACTGCGCCTGCTTGGCGACCCGCGCCTGGCCCTGCACGATGTGGCCGCGAGTGCGGGCTTCGCGTCGGCCAGCCACTTCAACAACCGCTTCCGTTCCGCGTTCGGCATCACGCCCGGCGCATGGCGCGCCGCCCGCGCACGTTGATCCCGCCCGGCAGCGGGTGCAAATGCCGGGAAACCAATTCCCTATACGCTTGTCCTCTGTAAAACAGAGCAAGCTCGCCCAACCGCGTCGTTTGTCAGTGAATGTCTGACATTGCGGTCAGATCAATCGTTTGATTCGAGGCCTGGAAACGAAATTCGCGCCGAGAGGTTCGCCAGCTTGCGCACGCAGAAACGGGTACGCCCGCCAACCAGGAGCCGCTTCTCATGAACTGGAATATGGACGCCGACAAGATCGAGACTGCGTGGAACTACCTCGCGCAGCTGGCTGTGCACCAAGGCATGAACTGCATCGCCGCCTTGCTGATCCTGTTCGCAGGGTGGTGGCTGTCGGCGTGGGCGGCAGCCGCGGTGCAGCGCACGCTGGGCCGCACGCATGTGGACGAGACCGTGCGGCCGCTGCTGGCCAACGCGTTCCAGTGGATGATCCGCGTGCTGACCATCGTGCTGGTGCTGTCGCAGTTCGGCGTGCAGACCGCCAGCATCATCGCCATGCTCGGCGCCGCGGGCCTGGCGATCGGGCTGGCGCTGCAGGGTACGCTGCAGAATATCGCGGCCGGCATCATGCTGGTGCTGCTGCGGCCATTCCGCGTCGGCCAGTACATCGACGCGCAGGGCGTGGCCGGCACGGTGCGCGAGACGGGGCTGTTCATGACCGAGCTGACCACGGCCGATGGGGTCTGCCTGCGCGTGCCGAACGGCAAGCTTTGGGGCAGCGCCATCACCAACTACAGCGAGAACCCGACGCGGCGCATGGATATCGAGACCACCGTCGCCTTCGGCAGTGACATGCACAAGGGACTCGACGCGCTGCGCAAGATGCTCTCGGAAGAGCCGCGCCTGTTGCCTGAGCCGAAGCCGGAGGCGATGGTGGTCAACTACACGCCGCAGGGCATTACCCTGAACCTGCGCTGCTGGACCTCCAGCGGCGACTACTGGGCGGTGCGATACGCGTTCTACGAGCGCATCAAGCACGTGCTCGAGGATGCGGGCTGCAAGATCGCCGTGCCGATCCAGGAGGTACGCATGCCCGACCCGGGCGTCACGCCGGTGAACACGCCACCGGCGGCAACACCCGATCCGCGCGCCAACCCACTGCGCCGCGCGGGCTAGTGCGTTCCGTCAATCAGCGGCATCTTCGTCCGCGAACAGTGTGCATGCCCCGGACTCCGCCTCGCTGACGTTGCGGCGGAAGGTCGCGAACAGGTCGCGTCCCACGCCATGACGGTTCGCGCTGAGATCGGGACGCGTGGTTTCACGCGCGCTCCATTCGGCGTCCGGCACCAGCACGGTCAGCACGCCCGCAGGCGCATCGACACGCACCATGTCGCCGGTGCGCACGCGCCCGATGCCGCCGCCATTCAGCGCCTCCGGGCAGACGTGGATCGCCGCGGGCACCTTGCCCGATGCACCGGACATGCGCCCGTCAGTGACCAGCGCCACATGAAAGCCGCGGTCCTGCAGTACCGTCAGCGTCGGCGTGAGCTTGTGCAATTCGGGCATGCCGCATGAGGCCGGGCCCTGCCACGGCAGCACCGCGATGAAATCGCGTTCCAGCTCGCCGCGCTTGAACGCGGCGATCACGTCGTCCTGGCGCTCGAACACGATGGCGGGCGCCTCCACGACCTGATGCTCGGGCTTCACCGCCGAGGTCTTGATGACGGCACGCCCGAGCCTGCCGTCCAGCAGCTTGATGCCGCCGTCCGGCGCGAACGGCCGCGCCGCGCCGCGCACGATGGTGTCGTCGAGCGGGTCCTGCGGGCCGTCGATCCATTCGAGCCTGCGTCGCGCAGCACGGGCTCGCGCGCGTAGCGCCGAGCCCGCGGCCGACCACCGTGGTGACGTCGTCATGCAGCAGGCCCAGTTCCAGCAGCCCGCGGATGACCACCGACAGCCGCCCGCGGCCTGGAACTGGTTCACGTCGGCCTTGCCGTTCGGATAGACGCGCGCGAGCAGCGGCACCGCGCCCGACAGCTCGTCGAAGTCGTCCCAGGTCAGTACGATGCCGGCCACGCGCGCCATGGCGATCAGGTGCAGCGTATGGTTGGTGGAGCCGCCCGTGGCAAGCAGGCCGACGATACCGTTGACGAACGCGTGCTCGTCGAGCACGTCGGCGACCGGCGTATAGCGTTCGCCGCCATGCACGAGCCGCAGCGCCTGCCGGGCTGATTCGCGCGTAAGCGCCTCGCGCAGCGGCGTGTTCGGGTTGATGAAGGCGGTGCCCGGCAGATGCAGGCCCATGATCTCCATCAGCATCTGGTTGGAGTTGGCGGTGCCGTAGAAGGTGCAGGTGCCCGGCCCGTGATAGGAACGCGTCTCGGCTTCGAGCAGTTCCTTGCGGCCGATCTTGCCTTCGGCGTAGCGCTGGCGCACATGCGCCTTCTCGTCATTGCTCATGCCCGTCGTCATGGGGCCGCCCGGCACGAACACCGCGGGCAGGTGGCCGAACGACAGCGCGCCCATCACCAGCCCCGGCACGATCTTGTCGCAGACGCCGAGGTACAGCGCGCCGTCGAACATCTGGTGCGACAGCGCCACCGCCGTGGCCAGCGCGATCACGTCGCGCGAGAACAGCGACAGGTCCATGCCGTCCTGGCCCTGGGTCACGCCGTCGCACATCGCCGGGGTGCCGCCCGCGAACTGGGCGGTGCCGCCGGCTTCGAGCGCAGCCTCCTTGATCCACTTCGGGAAGGCCGCGAGCGGCTGGTGTGCGGACAGCATGTCGTTGTACGCCGAGACGATCGCGAGATTGGGCCGTTCGTCGGCCTTGAGCCGGATCTTGGCCTCATCCGGCATGGCCGCCATGGCGTGCGCGAGGTTGGTACAGGAAAGCTGGGTGCGCTCGACCTTCTGGCCCGCCATGGCGCGGGTGCGGTCAAGATAGCCCTGACGCGATGGGCCGCTGCGCGAGACGATGCGGGCCGTGACCCGTTCGAGTACTGGGTGACGTGGCATAGGTTTCTCCTGCGGGTTGCTTCCAGCCTAGCGCACTTCGCGGCACGCTGCACGGTGGAAGGCGTCACGCAGAAACGGGTACGCTTCGTGGTCCGCGTGTGGGCCAAGTGTGATCCGCGTGTGGCCCGCGCGCCTCGCCAAGCTGCGGCGACTCACGTAAACTGGCCGGAACTTATGCGCCGCATCCGGACACTCAATCCATGCGGCCGCATCGGGCAGGTGCCGCGCACGCGCGCGTTCTGACTGCTATCCTCATCCAAGGAGCCCTCGGTGAGCATGCCTGATTTCGACATGGTGCTGTTCGGCGGCACCGGTGACCTGGCGCGGCGCAAGCTGTTGCCGTCTCTTTTCGATGCCCATCACGCGGGGCTGCTGCACCCCACGCGCGCATCCTCGCCACCGGCAGCCATCCGCTGAGCCAGGACGACTACCTCGCTTCGCTCGAGCAGGCCGTGCGCCCGGGCCTGGCGCATGCGCCGCCCGAGTCGTGGGCAGCGTTCCTGGCCCGCATCCGCTACGTGCAGGCCGACGCACGCGTGCCTGCAAACTTTGACGCGCTCGCCGAACAGGTGCTGTCGCGCCGGCCCGAAGTGGTGGTGTGCTACCTGGCCACCGCACCGGACCTGTTCGTACCGATCTGCGAGCAGCTCGCGCGTACCGGCCTGAACACGCCCAATGTGCGCGTCGTGCTGGAAAAGCCGCTGGGGCATGACCTCGAGTCGTCGGAAGCGATCAATGCCGCAGTTGCGAAGTTCTTCGCCGAGGACCAGATCTACCGCATCGATCACTACCTCGGCAAGGAGTCGGTGCAGAACCTGATGGCGATCCGCTTCGGCAACGCGCTGTTCGAGCCGCTCTGGCGCCGTGAATGGGTGCAGGACGTGCAGATCACCATTGCCGAAGAGCTTGGTGTCGAGACACGCGGCGACTTCTACGACCATACCGGCGCGCTGCGCGACATGGTGCAGAACCACCTGCTGCAACTGCTGTGCATGGTGGCCATGGAGCCGCCAAGCAGCCTGTCGGAAGACGCCATCCGCGACGAGAAGATCAAGATCCTCAAGGCGCTCAGGCCGATCACGCCGCAGGCCGTGGCCGGGAAGACCGTGCGCGGGCAGTACCGCGCGGGCGCCATCGGCGGCAAGCCGGTGGCAGGGTATCTCGACGAGAAGGGCATTGCGCCCGACAGCCGTACCGAGACCTTTGTCGCGATCAAGGCAGAGATCGCCAACTGGCGCTGGGAGGGCGTGCCGTTCTACCTGCGCACGGGCAAGCGCATGCAGTCGCGCGTGGCCGAGATCGTGATCCATTTCCGCGATGTGCCGCATGCCATCTTTCCGCGCCCGCTGACGCTGTCGCCGCAGAACCGGCTCGTGATCCAGCTCCAGCCCGAGGAGAGCATCCGACTGTACTTCCTGGTCAAGCAGCCCGGCGACACGCTGGAACTGACGCCGACCTCGCTCGATCTCGATTTCGCCAACTCGTTCAAGGTGCGCCGCGCCGGCGCCTACGAACGCCTGCTGCTCGACGTGATCCGCGGCCGGCTGGGCCTGTTCGTGCGGCGTGACGAGCAGGTGCAGGCCTGGCGCTGGGTCGAGCCGATCCTCGATACCTGGCACGAGAGCAACGTGCCGCCTAAGCCGTATACGGCCGGCACCTGGGGCCCCGCGGCTTCGTCGGCGCTGATGTCGCGCGATGATGCGCTGTGGCATGAGGAAGCCTGAACCCTGAACCCTGACACGGAGACTGCGCCATGCGCGAGTTCGAGCATGCCACTTTGATGGACCAGGCCGAGGCGCTGGCCATCTCGATCAGCCACGCGCTGGACCTGGCGATCCGCGTCAATGGCTGGGCCGTGCTCGCGGTGTCGGGCGGGCGCTCGCCGGTGCCGATGTTCGAGCGCCTGCGCTACCGGCCCGTGCGCTGGGAGGCGGTGACCATCACGCTGGTCGACGAGCGCGCGGTGCCGCCCGACCACCCCGACAGCAATGGCGCGCTCGTACGCGCGCACCTGCTGCGCGAGGCCGCGGCCAGTGCCGCGTTCGTGCCGCTGATCGCCGATGCCGAAGACGCTGCCGTACCGTCGCGCGCGGTGGCGCGCCTGAACCAGGCGTTCCGCCAGCCGGACGTCGTGGTGCTGGGCATGGGCGAGGACGGCCATACCGCCTCGCTGTTTCCCGACGCGCCCGAACTGCAGGCCGCGCTGAGCGACCCGAAGCCCGGTTACCTGGTCACGCATCCAGGGGTCGCGCCGCATGCGCGCGTGACGCTGAACCTTGCCGCACTGCTGGCGGCCGAGCGGGCGTTTCTCGCGGTCGCAGGCGCGGCCAAGGGCGAGGTGCTGGACCGAGCGAAACAGGGTCCCTCGCCAGCCCTGCCGGTCAGCCTGGTGCTCGCCAACCAGCGCCGCAGCCTCGATGTCTTCCGCGCGTGAGCCATGCCATGACTGCTTCGGCCTCCACTGACACTTCCTATCCACGCCTGCTTGCCGATGTGGGCGGCACCAACGTGCGCTTCGCGCTGGAAACCGCGCCAATGCAGATTGGCACGGTGACCGCGCTGAAGGTGGCCGACCATTCGTCGCTCGAAGCGGCCATGCGCCACTACCTCGATGGCTTGCGCGCGGCCGGCACCGTGTTGCCGCACCATGCGGCGATCGGTCTCGCCAACCCCGTCACGGCGACCATGTTCGGCTCACCAACCATGACTGGGCCTTCTCGGTGGAAGCCACGCGGCAGGCGCTGGGGCTGCAGACGCTGTTAGCCATCAACGATTTCACGTCGCTGGCGCTGAGCCTGCCCTATCTTGGCGCGAACGATCTGGTGCAGGTGCGGCCCGGTGAAGCCGTGGCCACCGCGCCGCGTGCGCTGGTGGGGCCGGGCACCGGACTGGGCGTGTCGGGGCTGGTGCCGTCGCCGGCCGGTGTCGCCGTGGCGCTGGCAGGCGAGGGCGGCCATATCGAACTGATGCCCTCGACTGACGACGAATGGATCGCCTGGCGCGCCGCGCATGCGAGCCTCGGACGCGTGTCGGCGGAGCGGCTGCTGTCGGGCATTGGCCTGTCGCATATCCATGCCGCGCTGTGCGCAGAAACGGGTACGCCCTTGGACACGCCGCTGGCGCCGGAGCAGGTGACGACGGGCGCCTTCGAGCGCACGATCCGCTCTGCGAGCGCACCATGGCGGTGTTCTTTGGCCTGCTCGGCTCCGTGGCCGCTGACGTGGCGCTGGTGCTGGGCGCGCGTGGCGGCGTCTATCTTGGCGGCGGCATCCTGCCGCGCTTCGTGCCGGCGCTGCAGGCGTCGACATTCAACGCGCGCTTCGTGGCCAAGGGCCGCCTGCAGGCCTACCTCGACAGGCTGCCGGTGTATGTGATCACCGCCAGCTACCCCGCGCTGCCGGGCCTTGCGCGCGCGCTGGCCGACGCGCTCAGCCACGGCCGCCCACCTATCGGATAAGACATGCGCGTGCTGCTGGTGGAAGACGATGCCATGATCGGCGACAGCGTGAAGCTCGCGTTGCGCCAGGAAGGGTTTGCCGTGGACTGGGTTCAGGATGGCGAGGCCGGCCTTGCCGCCGCCACGCCGACAGGCGGCTCGGGGGGGGGACGATGGGGCGTGCTATGACGTGATCCTGCTCGACCTCGGCTTGCCGCGCCGTTCGGGGCTCGACGTGCTGCGTGCCTTGCGCGCGCGTGGCGTATCCACGCCGGTGCTGATCGTGACCGCGCGCGATGCAATCTCGGACCGCGTGGCGGGCCTCAACGCGGGTGCGGACGATTACCTGGTCAAGCCGTTCGACCTGCAGGAGCTCGCCGCGCGCATGCACGCGCTGGCGCGCCGCGCCGAAGGGCGGGCCGAGCCGGTCCTCAGCTACGGCGCCATTTCGCTGAACCCGGCCACGCGCGAGGTCACGCTCAACGGCGAACCGGTGCGCCTGTCCGCGCGCGAGTTCTCGCTGCTGTCGGCGCTGATGGCGCGCCCGGGCAAGGTCTGGTCGGTCGCGCAGTTGCAGGAGCGGCTGTATAGCTGGGATGACGAAGTCGGCAGCAATACGGTCGAGGTCTACATTCACGCGCTGCGCAAGAAGTTCGGCGCAGCGCTGATCCGCAATATCCGTGGCGTGGGCTATGTCGTGCCGCGTCTCGAAGAGGAGTCAGGCAACTGATGCGATCCATCCAGCGAACCCTGCTGTGGTGGCTGGCCGCCGGCCTGCTCGCCGGCATTGCCATGGCAACCGTGCTGATCTACGGCCAGGCCCGCCAGGAAGCCAACGCCCTGTTCGACTACCAGATGAAGCAGGTCGCGGCGGCGCTGCCGAGCCAGTTCGCCGACCCGGTGGTGCCGCCGTTTATCGTGGAGGGCGGCGCCGGCGCCGACCTGCTGCACGCAGACGAGGACGTGGTCATCCATATCTGGGACGCTCCGGCCGCAGCCTATACCTGTCGCATGCACATCCGGCGCTGCCGGCACGCGCCGAACTGGGCTTTTCGAACGTCACCACCGGCGAAGGCGAATGGCGGCTCTACAGCATGCAGCTCGGGCCCGCGGTGGTGCAGATCGCGCAGCCCATGAGCGCGCGGCGCACGCTCGCGGCGCGCATGGCGCTGCGTACGGTGGCACCGTTGTTCCTGCTGCTGCCGCTGCTGGGCTGGCTGGTGTGGATGGCGGTGGGACGCGGCCTGCGACCCCTGCGCGAGATCGCCACGGAAGTGCGCGCGCGCGACGCCAGCGCGCTGACGCCGCTGGCCATGCGCGCGATGCCCGACGAGATCGCGCCGCTCAGCGATGCGCTGAACCAGCTTCTGGAACGGCTGTCGCATGCGATTGACACCCAGCGCGCGTTCGTGGCCGATGCCGCTCACGCGCTGCGCACCCCGCTGGCGGCGTTGCAGTTGCAGGCGCAGCTTGTCGAACGCGCCGAGGATCCGCAAGCGCGGCGACAGGCGGTCGGCAAGCTGCGTCAGGGCCTCGAGCGCCTGACCCATCTGGTGGCGCAGCTCTTGACGCTGGCACGCCAGGAGCCCGGCGCCGTGACGCTGCCGCAGGAGCCGGTCGACATGCACGAGCTTGCCGCTGGTGTAGTGGCCGAGATGGCGCAAGCCGCGCTGGATCGCGAAATCGACCTCGGACTCGATGCCGACAGCGTCCCGGTGTCGCGCATCCACGGCGATGCCGATGCGTTGCGCATCCTGCTGACCAACCTGATCGACAACGCGCTCGCCTACATTCCGCGCGGCAGCCGCGTCGACGTGCTGCTCAGGCAAGCCGCGGGCGGCCGCGAAGTGGAGCTCGTCGTCAGCGACAACGGGCCCGGCATTCCCGCCGACGAGCGCGGGCGCGTGTTCGATCGTTTCTACCGGCTGCCGGACGCTCCGACCGGCGGCAGCGGGCTGGGGCTGGCCATCGTGGCCGAGATCGCGCAGTCGCACGGCGCACGCCTGGCGCTCGAAGACGCGGCCCCGGGGCTGCGCGTGCGCGTGACGTTTCCCGCCGCTTGAGCGGCACGCCGGTCAGACCGGCGTCAGCAGCGGTTCCCCCGGCAAAGTGGCGGCGGCTGTTCTCGAGGAACTGGTCCACTGACGCCTGAATCGCCTCGGGCGACCAGCCGGCGACGTGCGGCGCCAGCACGTCGTCCGGGCAGCCCAGCAGCACCGTGGGCGGCGCAGAAACGGGTACGCTCGGGCGAGTACGCAGAAGCAGGTCCGCGCAGAAACGGGTACGCTTGCTTGACCGTGCGGCAGCGTCGAGCGGTGTTTTCAGTGCCTGAGAGCCCGGATGAACCGCGAATCCAAGGCGCCGGAAGGGCACTCCGACGGGCACGCAGACACGGGTACGCTTTCGCTGCGCGTATCATCGGGCTCTCCTTTACTTCTCCGGAATCCCTGCATGCGTGCGATCGGCAATTTCCTCTGGTTTGTGCTTGGCGGTGTCTTCATGGGCCTGGCGTGGTGGCTCGCCGGGCTGCTGGCCTTCTGCTCGATCGTCGGTATTCCGTGGGGCAAGGCCTGCTTTGTGATCGGCAGCTTCACGTTCTTCCCGTTCGGCAAGCAGGCGATCAGCCGGCGCGAACTGAACCAGCGCGACGACATCGGCACCGGCGTGCTCGGCATCGTCGGCAATGTGCTGTGGTTTATCTTTGCCGGCGTCTGGCTCGCGATTGGCCACGTGATGTCGGCCATCGCCTGCTTCGTGACCATCATCGGCATTCCGTTCGCCATCCAGCACCTGAAGCTTGCCGGCATTGCGCTGGCGCCCATCGGGCAGACCGTGGTCAGCAATGAGATGGCCGAGGCCGCGCGGCGCGAAACGGGCCGCGCGCAGGTGGATGCTTGCGCCGTTAACTGTCGCCGGATTGGTCGTCGCGCGTGGCGTGGGCGACCAATCGATCGAGCAGACTTCCCAGCAACGCTTGTTCGTCCTCGCTCAGGCAGCCGAAGATCTCTTCATTGCGCCTGGCGATCATCGTGATGGCCTGCCGGTACAGCGGCTTGCCTCCCGCGTCAGTTCCAGAACCACGCCGCGCCCATCGGCCTCGCTTGCCGACTTGCTGACCAGTCCGCGGTCGACGAGCGCCTGTGCCGAGCGGCTGGCCTGGCCCTTGGTCAGGTTGGCCTTCTGCGCCAGCACGTTGACCGACAGCGGCGCGAAGGCGCCGATGGCGGCCAGGCAGCGGCCTTCACTGAGCGGCAGGCCGCACTGCTCAAGGTACGCATAGGCGCTGTCCTTGTCGCTGAGCTTGTTGACCTGGTGCAGGCGGTAGGTCAGGAACTGGTCCAGGCGGGGCAGGGCTTTCATGTCGGATCCGTTCGGGGAAGCCGAACTTACACCCGTGCCTGCGCCGTTTCGATCAGGGCGAGCACGGGGGCCAGCGCGTCCTGCCGGCCCATCAGCCCAGGCAGACCATGGCGAGCAGCAGCGGCGCCTTGTCCTGGCCGACTCCGGCCATGGCCTCGCATAGGCGGGTGTAGGCGAAATCGAGTTCTTCAGCTTGCATGGCCGGCTCCGGCAGGGGGGGGTTGCAGGAAGGGGGCGAGGACGTGCGCACCTGTTCCGGCCGCGGCGCGCGCCACCGCGCCAGGACATAGCCGTCCGGACGGATCACATACAACGTGCCCGCCTGCGCGCCATAGCGCTGGTACGCCTGGCCATCGGCATCGGCGAGCGTTCCGTCGGGCGTGGTATTGCCGGGAGGAACGATCGCGCAAAGCTGCACGCTGCCCGCATGCGTTTGGGCAAACGCCGAGATCTCGGCCGGCACGGTGGCGCGTTCGCCGAACCAAAGCAGCGTGAAGACCTGGCCGAAGCTCGCCGTGAGATGTCCGCCGTTCACGCGCGCTTCCGGCGCGGGCAGGCCGGGTGCCGCGCCAGGCACGCGCTGCCGAAGTCCGACGGACCGTTCAGCGCCGAATCCGTATACGCGATCGGCGCCGACTGGCGCGGATTGATCAGCGAGCGTACCGCGGGCTCATCGAGTGCCAGGCGCAGCGTGGCCTCGCGCATCAGGTTGAAGGCGAAGTTGGGCGGCGCCATGAACTCCGTGCTCTTGGCGCCGTAGTCGATGTTCTGCCGCGTGGCATGCACGCGTTCGGTCGAATACGAATCGAGCAGGCCGGCATCGGCGTGGCCCTTGATCACCCAGGCCAGCTTCCACGCCAGGTTGCCGGCATCATCGAGTCCGGAGTTGAGCCCGCGCACGCCGAAGATCGGCACCAGGTGCGCGGCATCGCCGGCGAACAGCACGCGTCCGTGCCGGTACGCATCGAGCGTCAGGCACTTGGCGTTGTAGATCGAGATCCACAGCGGCTCCCACGGCGCGGTCTCGCCGATCATGTCGAGGTGGCTCTGCACGCGTGGCAGCACGTTCTCGGGCTGGACCGCTTCGGCCGGATCCTCGTCGTCGCGGATCTGATAGTCGATGCGCCAGACGTCGTCGGGCTGGCGGTGCATCAGGATGGTCGAGCCCGGATTGGAAGGCGGATCGAACCAGGCCAGCCGTTCCACGTCGCGCTGTGTCTTCTGCACGATATCGACGATCACATAGCGGCCATCGTACTGCGTGCCTTCCATGCGCAGGCCGAGCTGCTCGCGCACGGTGCTGCGGCCGCCGTCGCAGGCGACCAGCCACTGGGCGCGGACCTCATGTGTGCCATCCGCGCTTTCGATGTTCACGCTGACACCGTCGGCGTCGTGGCGCACGGTCGATACGCGGCGGCGAAGCGCACATCGGCAAGCTGCCCGCACGCGAGTGCCGCCTCATGCGCGAACGCCTCCAGGTAGTACTGCTGGATGTTGACCATCGGCGCGAAGCGCTCGCCGGGCTCGCTCGGCATGCGGAAATGCAGCACTTCGGCATCGCGGTAGTAGCTGCGGCCGCCGACCCAGGGTAGGCCTTTGTCGACGGTGGCCTGGTCGGCCCCCACCCAGCCCAGGATCTCCAGCGAGCGGCGCGACATGCAGATCGCGCGGCTGCCCGCGCAGTAGCCGTCGTCGGCCTCCACCACGAGCGAGGCGATGCCTTGCCGGGCGAGCAGCGCGCTCAGGGCGAGACCTACCGGGCCGCCGCCGGCGATCAGGACGGGAACGGAGGACGGCCACAGACGCGGCGTGACGGCGGGCGGAGCTGGCAATGCTGCGCTGGTTGGGACGGGGGCGGAAAGGTCTGGCATGGACAACCTGTGCAATGTAGTTGTGTGCGAAACTATATCGACATAATAGTTGCGCACGAAACCAGTGTAAACCCCGGCGGAGCGCACTCTCGACTATGCTTTGCAGGAAGCACTTCTCAGGCACCTTGCCCGTTCCTTATGCCGTCCGTTCCGTCGGAAGCCGCTCCGCGCCGGCTGCACTGGCTGCCCGCGCCGGGGAGCTGGCAATACCACTTGCTGCTCGGCGCGGCCGGCATGCTGGTGCTCGGCCCGCTGGGCGGGATTGCCGCGGCGTACATGAATTTCTCGCTCGGCTTCTTCGTGGGCGGGCAGGTGCTGGCAGGCATCCTGGGCTCGGTGGTGACCTGCGGCTATGGTGCGCCGGGGCGGCACGGCGCCAACTACATCCAGACCGCGGCGGCGTCGGTCGCCGGCATGGGCGGCATGGCGGTGGTGATCCAGGCGATGAGCTGGCTCGGCCTGGCGCAGCCGCCGTTGTGGCAGCTGGTGGGGTACATGCTGTGCATCGGCATGTATGGCGTCGGCGTCGGCATGCTGTATACGCCGCTGCTGGTCGACCGCATGCAACTCACCTTTCCGTCGGGGCTGGCGGTGGCCAATATCCTGCGCGCGCTGACCGACCCGTTGCTGCTGCGGCGCTCGGTGTCGCGGCTGGCCGGCGGCATGGCGGCTGGCATGGCCAGCGGCCTCTGGCTCGCCAGGCTGGCGCCGCTAGCGGCGCTCGATGTGTCCGCGTCGACCTTCGGGGCCGGAATGATCGTCGGTGCGCGCATCGGCATGGCGGCGCTGACCGGAGGCCTGGCGGGATGGGCCATGACGCCCTACTTCGTCTCGATCGGCTGGCTCGCGCCCGGCGAGCCGTTCCGCAAGATCACCTTCCTGATCGCGCTGGGCATGATCATGGGCGCGGCCGTGGTGGATGTCTCGCTGCTGCTGGCGCGCGCGTGGCGACAGTGGCGAGATCGCGCCGCGCCAGAGACGGCACGTGCCAGCGGGCCGGGCATGCGCTGGGTCGCGGCATGGGTGGTGCTGTGGGGCGCGGCCGTGGTGGCGGCCGGCGTGGCGTGGTTCGGCCAGCCGGTCGGCTACCAGCTCATGGCGGTGCTCCTGGTGCTGGTATTCGCGCTCGTCAATGGCATTTCGGTGGGCATGGTCGACCAGAATCCGATCTCGTCGGCGTTCGTGCTGTGCGTGATCCTGATGGCGGCGGCAGGGCTTCGTGCGCCGCATGTCGGCCTGATCGCTGCGACGGTGCTGCTGGTTTCCACCGCCGAGGCCTGCGACATGCAGCAGGACCGCTCGACCGGCTGGCGCTTGGCAGCAGCCGCATGGCGCAGTTCGGCTACCAGGTCGCGGGGATCATCGTCGGCGCGCTGCTCGCGGTGGCGCTCGCGCGGCTGTTCATGCAGGCGTATCCGGTGCTCGCGCTGGACCAGACCACCCTCACGGCGGACCAGCAGCCAGCGCGCTGGACTTCGGCGATGACCTACAAGATCGTCGGCGTGCTGCGCGGACTGGCCGAGGCGCGCGGCTACCAGCATCTTGCCGTCATGATCGGGGTCGCGATGGGTCTGGTCACGGAAGTGCTGCGCAAGGCGCTGCGCGCACACGCGGGATACCTGCGTTTCGCACAGTCGGGCCGAGCGGGCAAGACCGTCGATTTCGCGGTGGACGCCGTTCTGCTGCCTTCGCCGTATGCCTCGTCCTTCGGCGGCTTCGTCAATCTGCCCGCTGCGGCGTGGATGGCGGCGGGTGGCGTGGCAGCCAGCCTGACCGAGGGATTCGGCGCGCGTCGCCCGACCCGTTCCATGCCGGAAGATATGAGCACCACGTCCCTGATTGGCGGCGGGATGATCGCCGGCGATGCGCTGGCGGCACTCGCCATCGGTATGGCAGGACTGTTGGCCGTCTCTCGCGGCTGAGTGTCAAATTTTATTGACGCTTCTGTCCAATATTGGATGGATTGTCAAATCAGGTAGCGCGCGTACCATTGGCGCCCATACTGTCGAACTGGCTTGACCGGAGAACCACCATGGCCCTTGACCAAGAATCCTTCGCCCTGCTGCGCGCATCGGTGCAGCGCTTTATCGACGAACGCCTGAAGCCGGCCGAAGACACGCTCGAAGAGATCGACGACGTGCCGGCCGACATCGTTGCCGACATGAAGGAAATGGGCCTGTTCGGCATCTCCATCCCCGAAAACTACGGCGGCATCGGCCTGTCGATGTCGCAGGAATGCGACGTGGTGTACGACCTGGGCCACACCGCGTTCGCGTTCCGTTCGGTGTTCGGCACCAACGTCGCATCGGCTCGCAGGGCATCCTGATGGATGGCACCGAGGAACAGAAGCAGGCCTACCTGCCGAAGATCGCGAGTGGCGAGCTGATCATCTCGTTCGCGCTGACCGAGCCGAACGCCGGTTCCGACGCCGCATCGCTGCAGACCAAAGCCGAGCTCGACGGCGACCACTACGTCATCAACGGCACCAAGCGCTTCATCACCAATGCGCCGCGCGCCGGCGCCTTCACGCTGATGGCGCGCACGGGCGGCCCCGGTGCGTCGGGCATCTCGTCGTTCATCGTGCCGGCCGACACCCCGGGCATCTCGCTGGGCAAGCCGGACAAGAAGATGGGCCAGCGCGGCACCAAGACCTGCGACGTGGTGCTGGAGAACGCGCGCGTGCCGGCCGCCAACATCATCGGCGGCGTGCCGGGCGTGGGTTTCAAGACCGCCATGAAAGTGCTCGACCGCGGCCGCCTGCACCTGTCGGCGCTGGCCTGCGGCATGGCGCATCGACTGATCACCGACGCCGTGGCCTATGCCAAGGAGCGCAAGCAGTTCGGCAAGCCGATCGGCGACTTCCAGCTGATCCAGGGCATGCTGGCCGACAGCCAGGCCGAGCTGTACGCGGGCCTGTCGATGATGCGCGACTGCGCGCAGCGCTATGACGCCAAGCCGGCCGGCAAGAGCGACCCCGAGGTCAGCATGCTGGCCTCGTGCACCAAGATGTTCTGTACCGAATGGTGGGCCGCATTGCGACCGTGCCGTGCAGATCCACGGTGGCGCCGGCTATATCGCCGAATACAAGGCTGAACGCTTCTACCGCGACGTACGCCTGCTGCGCCTGTACGAGGGCACCACGCAGATCCAGCAGATCATCATCGCCAAGCAACTGCTGCGCGACTGATGGCAGCCGCGGCGGCAGGGCGCGACGCGGGCAGCTTCCCGGACGGTCGCGGCGCGCATCGCCTGCGCGCCGTGGTGGCTACCTATCGGCCGGATTTCCCGGCTTACACACTGGCGGTTTCGCCAGCCAGGCTGATGGCGCTCAGCGCCAGGCCCGGCGACCTGGCAGCTGTGCGCGATCCGCGCGCGCATGCCCACCTGGAACGCTGCGTGAAGATGTGCACGACAGCGGCATTGCGCTGCCGGGGGCGATCGTGGTGGCCGTGAGCGGCGGCCGCATGCATTGCGAGTGTGATCACTTGTACGCGCTGGAAATGCGGCCGCAGGCCGGCGACCGGCTGATCGTGATCGATGGCTATGAGCGCCTGCTGGCGCTGGCCCGGCGAGCGCCGCGAGTGCCAGACACTGGTATCGGCGGTGTTGTGGCACACCGCAAAGCCACCGGCGGCAAGTGCGGCGTGTGCCGGCGGCGCCCACGAGGCGGCCGGCAGCGCGATGGCGCAGTCGGCGGCCGCGCGCTGGGCCAATGCCGCGCGCGTCTGGCACTGAGTGCATTGAGCGAGTGAACGGAACATGCCGCCGATTGGCGGCATGTTTGCTTTGGGGCGCGAGGAAGCGGGTCGGAGGGGGGAGTGCGGCGTTCGGCGCCTTATTCGCCAGACCAGACGCCGTCCACGTCCCGCAACAGGTGCCCGGCGAGGATGTAGTCGCCCAGCCGCGTCGCCCTGGCTTCCAGGTCGAGCAGTTCGTGGTCCGTCAACGTGCCAAGGTCGAACTGGCAGTACAGGTTGCGTTGCCGGAACGTTTTCTTGGGTTTGGTGAGCCTTCGATCAACGCTTCGCGTGAGCGCACGGCGATACTTTCCTGGCCGCGATACTGCACCTTGATCCCGCGCTTCTCCCCGAGCCTGCCGAGTTCGACGGCGTCCTGCCATCCGGTCTCGTAGTCCAGCTCCAGCGCCAGCACACCTTCCGCAGCGAGAAGCCGGAGCGCTTCCGCCTTGCTGCCAGCCCGCACGATTGACATCCACACCTCTTGTCTCTACTTATACTGTACGAATATACAGTCAACGACAGGGCACGGCAAGGGGCGTGCCCCGTTCTGGCGCCCCGAAGCCGGCGCGTCGGCCCATTCTGGGCTGCCTCCTTGTCGCCCGCGTGACAGTGCCTACGGACGTGCCGCGGGCGCTTCGCCGGCCGCGGCACCATCGGCGGCCGGCGCCGCAACGAAATCACCCGCGTAGACCTGCGACAGCCCCGTCGGGCGCACATACCTGCGGATCGCCGCGTTCACCGCCTCGGGCGTGGCCGCGCGCAAGCGTGCTTCCAATTGTTCGGTGTAGGCCATGGTGCGGCCAAGGTAAAGCTGGTTGGCCAGCGCGCCGGCCAACGCATCGTCGCTGCTGCGGCTGATCATGCCTTGCTGCAGGATGCCGCTGACTGCTTCGGAGAGTTCCGCAGCACTGACGCCGTCGCGCACGAAACGCTCGAGTTCCTCGGCCACGGCGCGCTGCAGGCGCGCGAGGTTCTGCGGCGCGTATTGCGCCTGCAGGCCGAAGCGGCCGGCGCGGTCCAGCGCGCCCACCTGCACCCAGCTCGATGCGCCGTAGCTCAATCCCTCTTTCTGCCGCAGGCGATCGGCCAGGCGGCTGCGCAGCGTACCGCCGCCGAACACACGGTTGGCGATCAGCATCAGTGCGTAGTCGGGCGCGTCGCTGGTCAGGTCGATCGGCTCGGCCGCGAGGTAGACCGCATTGGCCTTGCCCGGCGTGGCCAGCGTGAAATCCGCCGGCGCGATCGCCACGAAGGGCCGGTCCACGCGCTCGAACGGTTGCTGTGCGCGCCAGTCGCCGAAGAGCTCGCCTGCCTGCGCGGCGGCCGCATCGGCGTCGAAGTCGCCGACGAGGCTCAGCTGTGCATTTTCGGTGCCGTAGAAGCGCGCATGGAAGTCGCGCACCTGCTCGAGCGTGGCGGCCTTGAATGCCGCGATACTTTCGTCGAACGTGGGCGCATGGCGCGGGTCGCCGACGGGGTAGGGGTCGCCATGGCGGCCCAGCGCGTCGGATGCCATCACGCCCGGTTGCCGCCGCACGCTTTCGATGTCGGCAATGGTGGTGCTGCGCAGCGTTTCGAACTCCGGTTCGGGGAAGGTCGGCGCGCGCAACAGGTCGCGCAGCAATACGAGCAGCGCGGGCAATTGCTCTCGCCGCGTCTCGAAGCTCACGGTCACGCGCTCCGAACCGCCCGACACCGACACCCGTGCGCGCAGGGCCTCGATGCGGTCGGAAATCTGCAGGCGGTCCAAGGTACCCGCGCCGCGCTTGAGCATCGATGCGGTCAGGCTGCCCACGGTTGTCAGACCCTGCAGGCTCTGCAGGTCGCCCATGCGCAAGATCAGCGTGCCGTTGACCACGCCGCCGCGCGTGGGCTTGGGCAGCAGCGCGAGCTTCATGCCGTTGGCCAGGGTCTCGCGCCGCGTGTGCGTCTCGATATTGGCCGGGCTCGGATCAAACGCAGGGACTGCCGCCAGTGCCGGCTTCCCCTGGTAGCCGCGCACCTGCCCGGCCACGTCCGGTGTGGCGGGAATCTGCGCGCGCAGCGGCTTGTCCTGCGGCACGAACAGCCCGACTGTGCGGTTCGACGCCTGGAAGTAGTTGAGCGCGACGCGCTGCACGTCTTCAAGCGTCACGGTCTCGATGCGGTCGCGCGCGATCAGGAACAGGCGCCAGTCGCCCTTGGCAATCGCTTCGGACAGCGCAATGCCGAGCGCGCCCGGGTCGTTCATGTAGTGCTCGTAGGCGTTGCGCATGCGCACGCGCGCGCGTTCAAGCTCCTCCTGTGTCACCGGTGCTTCGGCGAAGCTTCAACCTGCGTGATGAGCCCCGCGCGCGCCGCGGCCATCGGCTGGTCCTTTGCGGTTTCCGCCATGAAGAGCAGCGTGCCGGGATATTTCATCGCGCTGAACGACGTGCCGACCGAGGTTGCCTGCTTCCGCTCCACCAGCGCCTTGTACAGGCGGCCGCCCGGCGTGTCGCCGAGGATGATGGTCAGCATCGCCAGGGCCGTGGTGTCCGGGTGCGCGCCGGCACTGACGTGGTACTGCGCTGCGACCAGCCCGCTGTCGCCGGGCCGCGTGACGACCAGCTCGCGGGCGCCTTCCTGTGGTGGCTCGACAGTGTGCTCGGGCGGCAGCACGCGCGTCGGGCGCGCGATGGGCCCGAAATAGCGTTCGATGCGCGCCAGCGCCCACGCCGGGTCGAACTTGCCGGCCACCACGAGCACCGCGTTGTCGGGCTGGTAGTAGCGGCGGTAGAACGCGCGCAGGTTGTCGATGCTGACCTGCTCCACATCGCTGCGCGCGCCGATCGGTGCCTTGCCGTAGTTGTGCCACCGGTAGGAGGCGGCCATCATCTGCTGGATCAGCATGCGGGCGGGGCTGTTCTCGCCCATTTCCATCTCGTTGCGCACCACCGTCATCTCGCTGTCGAGATCGGCGCGCGCGACAAAACTGTTGACCATGCGGTCCGCTTCCATGCGCAGCGCCCAGTCGAGGTTGTCGTCGCTCGCGGTAAAGGTCTCGAAGTAGTTGGTGCGGTCCTGCGCAGTGGTGGCGTTGGAGGACATGCCGCGCCGCGCGAACTCGGTCGGGATGTTCTTGCCCGGCAGCGTCGGCGTGCCCTTGAACAGCAGGTGCTCGAGCAGGTGCGCCATGCCGGTCTCGCCGTAGTTTTCATGGCGGCTGCGACCAGGTAAGTCATGTTGACCGTGGTGGTCGGCTTGGCCGCGTCGGGCGCCAGCACGACGCGCAGGCCATTGGGCAGACGGTACTCGGTGATGCCCTCGACCGAGGTGACCTCGGCCGCGCTTGCTCCTGCCTGCGCCGCACTGGCGGGCGCGGCGGGAGCCGTCCCGGGCAGCCCAAGCCACAACAGGCCCGCCAGGCGAGCGAGCAGGTGAGCGGAAGCGGTTTGACAGCGCGCATGGATTCTCCGGAAACATCGCAGGCAGGTGATTCTAGCCGTACGCCGTTACCCAAACTGTGCCCCATGGCACGATGACCGGCTACAGGGGAATGTCCGAATCCAGCCGGTAGGCATCGGCCCGACGCGGTAGCATGCCTGTATGGAACTCGATCCCGACACCTGTTACAAGGCCGTGGCCTCGCACGACCGGCGCTTCGACGGCCGCTTTTTCGTCGGCGTGTCGTCCACGGGCATCTACTGCCGGCCCGTGTGCGCGGTGCGTACGCCGAAGCGCGAGAACTGCACGTTCTACGAGAGCGCCGCCGCAGCGGAAAAGCACGGCTTCCGTCCGTGCCTGCGTTGCCGCCCGGAACTTGCGCCCGGCCACGGGCTTGCCGATATCTCTGGCCGCCTGGCGCAGGCCGCTGCCACGCTGATCGACGAAGGCTTCATGGCCGACGCGGGCGTGGCCGCGCTCGCCGGCCGCATCGGCGTGACCGAACGGCACCTGCATCGCCTGTTCACCGCGCAGTTCGGCGTCTCGGTGCTTGAGTACGTGCAGACGCAGCGCCTGCTGCTGGCCAAGCGGCTGCTGACCGATACCGCGTTGCCGGTGACCGAGGTCGCGCTGGCCGCCGGCTTCGGCAGCGTACGCCGCTTCAATGATGTACTGCGCACGCGCTATGGCCTCACGCCCATGACCATGCGCAAGCGTGCCTCGGAGGGCATAGCCGATCGGCTGGTGTTCGAACTCGGTTACCGGCCGCCGCTGGCGTGGGATGCCTTGCTTGGCTTCCTGGCGGTGCGCGCGGTGGACGGCATCGAACAGGTCCGCGACGGCGCGTATGCGCGCACGCTTGCCGTGGAAAGCGGCGGCACCGTGCATCGCGGCTGGGTGCGGCTCGATCATGTGCCGGGACGTCTCGTGCTGCGCGTGACATTGTCTGCCTCGCTCGCGCGGGTGATTCCCCAATCGCTCGGCAAGGTGCGCCGGCTGTGCGACCTGGGTTGCCGGCCCGATATCGTCGACCGCCATCTTGGCGATCTGGCCACCGACGTGCCTGGCATGCGGCTGCCGGGCAGTGTCGATGGTTTCGAAATTGCGGTGCGCGCAGTGATCGGTCAGGTGATTTCGGTGGTGCAAGCGCGGCGCGTCCTGGCGCGGCTCGCGCAGGCGGCAGGCGATGGGCTGGAGGCGCCCGCCATGGCCATCGTCGGGTGCGCGCCGTTGCAGTACTGTTTTCCGTCGCTGCCGCGCTGGCCGCGCTGCCTGCCGACCCCCTGGCTGCAGCCGGCGTGTCGGCAGGCAAGGTCCGCACGTTGCGCGCGCTTTCTCAACGCGTTGCCAGCGGCGAGCTGCCGCTGGAGCCGCATATGCCGCCTGAACAGACCGTGGCGGCGCTGTGCGAGATCGATGGCATCGGCGACTGGACCGCGCAGTACGTGGCCATGCGCGCACTGGGCTGGCCCGATGCGTTCCCGGGTACCGACTACGCACTGCGTAAGGTGCTTGGCGTAACGACCGTGCGCGCCATGCAGGCGCGCACCGCGCAGTGGGCGCCGTGGCGCGCGTACGCGGCCATTCACCTGTGGCATCGCTATGAACTGATGAAGACGCATGGCGACGGCGCGTGGTACCTTCGGCCGACATCATGCCCGCCAATTCAGCCAATTCATTTAGTTCCGATATCGAGGTGACGACATGACCAGCTACCGCCTGATCGACAGCCCGCTCGGCGCCATGCTGCTGCGCGCGCAGGACAACTTCCTGACGGGTGTCTATTTCGAAGGGCAGAAGTACTATCCGGCAGGTGCAGTACCCGGCGTGGTGCCGGAAAGTGCTGCACGGCTGTTCGACGAAGCCGCCAGGCAGATCGCGGCGTACTTCGACGGATCGCTCGAAGCCTTCTCGGTGCCGGTGCGCCTCATCGGAACCAGCTTCCAGATGCGTGTCTGGGAGGCGCTGCGCACGATTGCGTTCGGCGAGACGCTGTCCTATGGCGATCTTGCGGGGCAGCTCGGCCTGCCGCACGGCCACGCGCGCGCGGTCGGCGGGGCGGTGGGGCGCAACCCGCTGTCGGTGATCGTGCCGTGCCATCGCGTGCTTGGCGCGGCCGGCGACCTGACCGGCTATGGCGGGCGGCACGACCGCAAGCGCGCGCTGCTCAGGCTCGAAGCCACGCCGCGGCGGCGCGCTGCCGATCACGCAGCAGTCCGCGCTCGCGTTCGCGTGAACAGCGTGGCGCGCTGTTCATCGCCGTGGACACGCCGCCCGAGATTGCGGCGCGGCTGGTGGCGACCGTGCCGACAGCCGCCGGCATTCGCCCCGCGCCCGCGGCGCAGGTGCACCTGACCTTGCGCTTCCTCGGGGAAGTCGATGTGGAGCAGGCCGCGCGCATCACCGCCGCGCTCGATACGGTGCGCGCGGTGGATTTCACGCTGTGCGTGGCCGGTGTTGGCCGCTTCCGCGGGCAGCAGGGCAGCGTGCTGTGGGCGGGCATGGCGCCTGTTCCGGAGCTCGATGCGCTCTACGCGGCCACGACCGTTGCGTTGCAGTCCGCAGGCATCGCGCCTGAACGGCGCCAATTTCGCCCGCACCTGACCCTTGCGCGCTGCCGTCCCGCCGTGCCTGACGCGCTGCTGCGCGAATGGATCGAAACGCACCGCGAGATGGCCGTGCCCTCCTGGCGTGCGCGCCGCTTCGTGCTGTTCGAAAGCCGCCTGGACCGGCATGGCGCTACACACGCTGCAACCGTGGCGTGGCCGCTTGTTGCCCCGGATGACGAAGGCACGGCGGCGAGCGTACCCGTTTCTGCGTGACGAATGACGCGCGCCGCAGCGCGAAAGCGGCGCCAACGCTACCCCTCCGAAGTCTGTGCTCAAGTTTTGCCACAGAATGCCGAAGGCCATGCCATGAGCCTTGCCGTCGAACGCAGCGGCCCCTTAATATGCGGCGCTCGACTGCAGGCCGATCCTGCCTGCGGACGCCCCCTGAACGCGCGGTGCGCTGCCATTCTGATGTTGCGTGATCCCATGAGCCTTCAAGATTCCCCCGAGTCCAACCCAGCCGCATCCGGCCCGCAAGATGAAATCGATGCGCAGGCAGGCGCGGCGCAGCCCGACGAACGCTACCGGCTCACCCATACCTCGCAGATCGGCGCGGTGCTGCGCGACCTGTCGTGGCAGAAGTGCCTGATCACGGTGCGCACGCGCACGGGGCACCAGTTCGTGACCTCGATCCTGCAAATGGACCCGGTCAACCGCACCTTCCTCTTCGACTGGTGCAACGCCGATGCCGAGCGCCAGTCGCTGATGACCTCGGACGAGAACGCGTTTTCGGGCCTGCTGCGCGGCGTGCCGGTCAACTTCGTGGTCGGGCGTCCGTCGGCCACGCGCCATGACGACGGCCCCGCCTTCGTCGCCGAGTTTCCCGACAAGCTCTATCACTTCCAGCGCCGCCGCCACTTCCGCGCACGCACGCTGGTGACCAAGGGCTACCGCTGCGACATCCGCAACCCGGACAACAGCGTGCTGGTCCTCGACATCGCCGACCTGTCGCTGTCCGGCGTGGGCCTGCGTTCCAAGGCGGTGGGCGTGGACCGCCTGCCGGTGGGCACGACGGTAAGCCGCTGCCGGCTCGATTTTCGCGAACTGGGTAAGCTCGACATCGACCTCCAGGTCGTCGGCCACTGGCTGGTCGGCAACGACGACAGCGCGATCCATCACTACGGCTGCGCCTTCGTGAACCCGGATGGCCGCGTGGAGAACTTCCTGCAGCGGCTGGTGTTCTCGCTGGAACTGGCTCACCGAGGCTGAGGCGCGGCAGAGGCGCCTCAGTCCGCGTTTACGCTACATTGCCCGCTCGCGGCGCGGCACCGTGCCGGCGCGCGACGACGACAAGGAGCGTGACCATGACCGCGCAGACTGCCGGCGCCATTGCGGCGGACTACCTGATCATCGGCGGCGGCATTGCCGGCGCATCGCTGGCCTACTGGCTGGCGCCGGCTGCCCGCGTGATCGTGCTCGAGCGCGAGGCCCAGCCCGGCTACCACTCCACCGGCCGCTCGGCGGCCTCTATCTCGAAAGCTATGGCACGCCGCAGGTGCGCGGCCTGACCATGGCGAGCCGCGCGTTCCTTGACGCGGTGCAGGCCAGCGGGTTTGCAGCTCACCCCGTGCTGACGCCGCGCGGCGCGATGATGCTGGCGCTGCCCGGCGAACAGGACCAGCTCGACGAACATTGGGAAGTGCTGCGGGCCATGGGTGCGCGCGCGCAGCGGCTGGACCGCGCCGCAGCCTGTGCCTGCGTACCGGTGCTGCGTCCCGACAAGGTGCTCGGCGCGGTGCTGGAGCCCGATGCCGCGGACATCGACGTCAATACGCTGCATC
This sequence comes from Cupriavidus sp. UYMMa02A, assembly GCA_001725945.1. Classification (GTDB taxonomy): domain Bacteria; phylum Pseudomonadota; class Gammaproteobacteria; order Burkholderiales; family Burkholderiaceae; genus Cupriavidus. The sequence goes on from LRMT01000096.1 coordinate 61,221, forward strand.
AGGCTACCTGCGCGGCATGCGCCAGCATGGCGGCACGCTGGTGTGCGATGCGGACGTGACTGCCATCGAACGGCGCAACGGCCGCTGGCACGTGCGCGCGGGCGCCGGCAACTACAACGCCCCGGTACTCATCAACGCCGCCGGCGCCTGGTGCGACACGGTGGCCGCCATGGCCGGCGTGCGGCCCATCGGCCTGCAGCCTTGCCGCCGCTCGGCCTTCGTCTTTGCGCCGCCTGCCGGCATGGACGTATCGCGCTGGCCGATGTTCTACGGCTTCGACGAGACCTGGTACGTCAAGCCCGACGCGGGCATGCTGCTGGGCTCGCCCGCCAATGCGGACCCGGTGGCGCCGCACGACGTGCAGCCCGAAGCGCTGGACATCGCCACGGGCATCCACAACATCGAGGCGATGACCACGCTGTCGATCCGCCGTCCCGCCCGCACCTGGGCCGGCCTGCGTTCCTTCGTGGCCGATGGCGACCTTGTCGGCGGCTTCGATCCGCAGGCGCAAGGGTTCTTCTGGGTGGCGGCGCAGGGCGGCTACGGCATCCAGACCTCGGCTGCCATGGGCGAGGCCTGCGCCGCGCTGGCGCAGGGAAAGCCGCTGCCGCGGCACATCGCGGATTTCGGCCTGACCGAGGCCATGCTCAGCCCGGCCAGGCTGTTCAGGATGTAATGAGGCGGCCGATGGCCGCTGCGGCTTCGCGCATTGGTGGCAGCAGGCGTGTCACCATTTCCGCCTCCGTCACCTTGGCCGCGCGTACGCTGACGCTAATGCCGGCCAGCACGATGCCTGCGGCCGAGCGGACCGGCACGGCAATCGCGCGCAGGCCCGGTTCGAGCTCTTCATCGACGATCACGTAGTCCAGTTCCCTGGCGCGCTCGAAGCAGCTTTCGAGTTCCTGCCGCGAGACCTTGGTCTGCAGCGTGCGCGGACGCAGGTCGGCATGCTCGAAGAAGCCGTCGAGCACCGACGAAGGCTGGTGCGCGAGCAGCAGGCGCCCGTTGGACGTGCAATAGGCCGGCAGCCGGCTACCCATGCCGAGCGAGTAGTTGACCACGCGCTGGACCTCCGAGCGCACCAGGTACAGGATGTCGGTGCCGTCCAGGATGGCGAGCGTGCAGGTCTCGTGGATGCGCGCGCTCAGGTTGTCGAGGATCGGCTGCGACAGCGACACCAGCGACGTCGATGAGAAATACGCATGCCCGAGATGCAGCACGCGCGGGCGCAGCGCGAACTGCCCGTCCTGCTGGCTCACGTAGCCAAGCTGCTCCAGCGTGTACAGGCAGCGGCGCACCGATGCGCGCGACAGTTGCGTGCGCTGCGCCACTTGCGAGATCGTCAGCGGACGCTTGCGTTCGGAAAACGCTTCGAGGACCGTCAGTCCGCGCGCCAGCGACAGCATGAAGTTGGGGTCGCCGGAAAAACTGCTGAGCAGGTCCGACTGCGGACGGGCAACACGAACCGAATCGGCCTGGGCCTGACCGATTCCGAGGGGGCGGGTAGTCTCCATCGCGGCTTGTTGTTCGATAATCGCGCAATCTTAAACGGAGTCGGCGCCGCGGGCCAGTAGTTTTGCACTGTGTGCCTGCTTCAGTGCCGCAAACGCTCCGCCACCTCGAACGCCCACGCCTTGGCGTGGCCGGCGCTGCCCAGCACCAGGCGTGCCGTGACGGACTTGCTGGAGAGCCACTGCATCGGCCGCCCCAGCCATGCGTGCTGCCGGCGCCGCGCCAAATGCGATCACGCCAACACCGACCGCACCGCGTTCATGGCGAGCGCTGCGGTTTCGCCGGTTTTCGCCGGCCAAGCACGATAACCTGGCTCTAACTACAGCCCTGCGCCATTTCAGAGCTTCTGTTGTGCCGCCAGCGTCAGGATCTTTGCCCAGCGCCGCGCATGCACGCGCGTGGGCATCGGGATATGCCAGAGCGGCCGGGCGTGTGGTCGAGCCGCAGGGCCAACGCCCAGCCGTCGCCATCGGATACCGGCTCGGCGCCGGCAATGTCCGCGAAGATGAAGCGCGATTGCGTATCGCCAAGTGCCAGCGTACCGAGCTTGTGGTCCGCATCGACACGCAGGCTGCCCCATGCGCCATCGATCGACAGGATGCGCTCGCCATGGGCGCGCACGCCATGGATCGCGCGCCAGCGCCGCACGCCGTCCGTTACCAGTGCGGCCAGCATCGCAACGGCGAGCACAACGGCGCCGGCACCGGCAAGGGCACCGAACGCGGCGGTGACAGTCTGGTAGAGACGGACGGCCCCGTAGATCAGGCGCCGATCAGGCAAGGCCGAGAAGGATGAATGGCACGTAGGAATCCCGCACCGCGGGCACACGGCCCGGCCGGTCAAAGCGTTGATTCTATCGGGCTCCATAGGCCGTGCGAGTATCGAACTTGCAGCGGCGCGGCCGCCAAGGCGCGTTGTGGCCGGTCCGCGCAGGGGCGCCCTATGCCTTGCGCGCCCGGAGAAACCTGAAGAACTCCACGCCTTCCTGCAAGCGCCGTTTCATCATGTCCCAGCTCATCAGCATCTCGCGGACGATTTCCCAGATCTTCGATGGCCGGAAATAAAACCGCTTATAGAATTCCTCCACGCCAAGATAGATCTCTTCGCGCGACAGGTGCGGATAGCCGATGGTCGAAGCCTGCGTGCCGGAATCATTGAGGAGGGTAATGACCTTGCTGTCATTCAGCCATCCGTTCTCGACCGCTTGCTTGTGAAGGACCGTACCCGGATAGGCGCCGCGAGTGACACCTGGATGGTGTGGGGATTGATCTCTTTCGCGTACTGGATCGTCTTCTTGATGGTTTCGTGCGTCTCGCCCGGGAGCCCGAGGATGAACGTGCCGTGGATCTTGATGCCGAGTTTGCGGCAATCGTCGCTGAAGCGGCGCGCCATATCGGTCCGGAGGCCCTTTTTGACGTTCACGAGAATCTGGTCGTCGCCGGATTCATAGCCGACCAGCAGCAGCCGCAACCCGTTTTCTTTCATCACCTTCAGGGTGGAGTAAGGCACATTCGCCTTGGCATTGCACGACCACGTCACCCCCAGCTTGCCGAGGCCGCGGGCGATCTCTTCCGCTCTCGGCCTGAGGTCGGTAAAGGTATCGTCGTCGAACATGATCTCCTTGATCTCGGGCATGTTGTCCCGGATCCATTTCACCTCTTCCAGAACGTTCTCGACCGACGCGTGCGATAGCGATGCCCCCCGACAGTATGTGGCCAGAGGCAAAACGTGCACCGGGATTTGCAGCCGCGCCCCGTGTAGAGCGAGACATAGGGATGCTTGAGGTAGCCGCTGAAGTAATTCCGGGTCGTCAGGTCGCGCTTGTAGACGGGCGCGACGAACGGAAGCTGGTCCATGTCTTCCAGAATCGGCCGGGCGTCGTTGTGCATGATCGCGCCATCGGGCAGCCGATAACTGAGCCCCAGAATGGACGCGAAGGGCAGCCCCTGCGCGATGTCGCGGCAGGTGAAGTCGAATTCCTCACGGCACACGAAATCCAGCGCGTCGCTTGCGGTAAGCGAGCCGTGAGGATCAACGGCTACCTTTGCGCCGACCATTCCGATCAGGACCGAGGCTTGCGCCGTTTCAGATGTTCCGCGAACTGGATGTCGCTCGGGAACGACGGAGAACTCGTATGAATAATGATCAGTTCGTACGGCTCGGCAATGTCCAGGGTCGCTTCCAGCGACAGGCCGTCTGCGGGAGCATCCACGAGGCGGCTATCCGGAATCAGCGCAGCGGGCTGGGCGAGCCACGTCGGATACCAGAAAGACCGGATCTCACGCTTCGTCTGGAAACGCGAGCCCGCTCCCCCATCGAAGCCGTCATATGAAGGTGCCTGCAGAAACAGCGTTTCATAAATGTCCTCGAAGAAAGTAGTCGGCTGGACTGCGATCGTCACCGGTATGAAATGAGCTCGCGAAGCCGCGGCAATCACAGGGGAGCAGGATGCGGCTCAAGAATACTACGACTTGCGGGCTGGACATGGCGAAAAAATTTGCCCTTTACAACGGGGAGCTCGTAACGGTCGGTCTCTGTACTATATTCGTCTGGATCCGAAGGATCTGCGCGGCGCTTGGTGCACCAATGCGGAGGTGATGTGTGGGGCTCAATCACGACAGCACAGCCGGCGTGCCTGTGGGCAATGGTCAGCAGGTCAGTCCGGCCGAATTCCTGCTGATGGCAGGCTTTCTCGCCTACCGGGCTCCGCGGGCGGCGGTCGATGCCCGAGCTGCCGCCCGGCGCGTCCTGGATGCTGTGCTCGGCGTGGCGGCCGCTCATGGATTCGCTGATTCGGAAGCGCTCGAATCGATGATGGCCAGCGCCGAAAAGTCTGCGCGCATGTGGCGGCTAGCGGAGCAGGCAACCACTGCGTCGGCGATACGTTCGCTTACCTGCAAGTGATTCGCGGTGCCGGCGTGATCCTGGAGATGGACCCTTGAATGGGGAATGACACCGACAACAAGCGCCCGGCGGCTCTTAGCCGGGGCGCTTGCTGCGCGTCATGAAAGCTTCCGACCCAGCGTCTCGGGCACCATCGCCAGCCCCAGCAGCGAGACCAGGCCGCAGCCGATCAGGTAGAACGCGGGCGCGTTCGGACTGCCGGTCATGTGGATCAGCAAGGTCGAAAACAATTGGGCGAAGCCGCCGAATACCGCGATGGCCACGTAGTAGGTCACGGCCATGCCGGTCGCGCGCAGGCGCTGCGGCAGCACCTCGCTGACGAGCACCAGCGTGGCGGGCGAGGTCATCGCCATCGGGATCGCCAGGCAGCCGACCACCACCAGCAGGCAGGTCAGGGACGGGAAGGCATTGATCACGACGAAGGCCGGGTACGCCATGACCAGCAGCGCCAGGCGCGACCACCATACGATGGTGCGGCGCCCGAACCGGTCGCTCATCCGGCCGGCAATCGGGCCGAAGATCACCATCATGCCCGCCGCGACAAAACCGGCCCAGACCGCGTCGCCGCGCGGGATGTTGAGCTGGAAGGTGGCGTAGTTGGGCAGGTAGTAGGCGATCAGGTGCACGGCAGCGGCCAGGCCGGTCATCAGCAGCACGCTGGCCACCAGTTCGCGCCAGTGCTGGCGCATCAGTTGCCAGCCGCCGGCAGCGGCCTTCTTGCGCGCGGGCGGCTCCAGCGTTTCTTCCAGGCGGCGGCGAATGACCTGGCCGACCGGGATCACCAGGATGCCGATCAGGAAGGCCACGCGCCAGCCCCAGTGCTCCAGGCAGCCGGGCTCAGGGTATGGCTGAGCGTAAGGGCCACCAGTGCGGCAAAGACGGCGGCAATGCCCTGGCTGGCGGTCTGCCAGCTGGTGTAGAAGCCGCGCGAACGTTCGTCCGCGTACTCCATCAGCATCGCAGTGGCCGAACCCATCTCGCCGCCGATCGCAAAGCCCTGCACCAGACGCGCCACGATCATCAGGCCGGGGCCATGATGCCGAGCTGGGCATAAGGCGGCGTCACCACCAGGATCAGCGCGCTGAACGCCATCAGCCACATCGACAGCAGCACCGCCGGCTTGCGGCCGCGGCGGTCGGCATAGGCGCCGATCACCAGCCGCCGAGCGGACGCATCAGGTAGCCGGCGCGCCGAACGTGCCAAAGGACAGCAGCAATTGGCCGAACGGGTTGCCCACGGGAAAGTAGAGCGGAATGATCAGCGTGGCGAAGAAGTTGTAGACGCCGGAGTCATAGAGCTCCAGCGCGCCGCCGATGGTGATGGCCGTAATGGCCGACGCCTTCGACATGGGTTTCTTCTGGTCCGTATGGTCCGCGTTCTGGCTGGATACCGGCGGGTGCGCCGGTGCAACCATGGTGGTCGGATCGAGTGGCATTGGGAGTCTCCGGGCGCGGCAGTCCGGTGAGCATTCATGGCTGCCGCGCGTTTGCATTTGAATTCGATGGGGGCATTGAACAGGGGCCACCCATTTGCGTCGTTCTGTGTCGTTTATTCCAGGTGGAAGCCGGTCTGCTTGATGGCCAGTGCCCATTTCTTCTGCTCGGCAGCCATGAAGCTTGCGAACTGGTCGGGGGAACTGGTGGTGGCCGGCTCATAGCCCTTGCTGGCCAGTTGCTGGCGCACGCCGGGCGCATTCAATGCCTTCTCGATTTCCTTGCCCAGCAGCGCGACGATGTCCTTCGGCGTGCCGGCCGGCGCCACCAGCCCATACCACTCGCTGGCTTCGATGCCCGGGTAGCCCGCTTCAGCCATGGTCGGGATTTCAGGGAACAGGGGCAGGCGCTGCTTGCTTGCCACGGCAATGCCCTTGAGCTGGCCGCCCTTCACGAACGGCATCACCGCCGGCACGCCATGGAACATCATCTGGATGTGCCCGCCCACCATGTCGGTCAGGGCCTGGGGGCCGCCCTTGTAGGGCGCGTGGACGATGTCGACGCGGGCCATGTCCTTGAAGAGCTCGCTGACCACGTTCTGCTGTGTGCCCGGCCCGACCGATGCGTAACTCAACTTGCCGGGCTCGGCCTTGGCGCGGGCCACCAGGTCCTTGACCGAACCGGCGACCGACGGGTTGACGACCAGCATGTAGGGCGAGCTCGCCATCAGTCCCAGCGGCGCGAAGTCCTTGCCGAAATCGAACGGCAGGTTCTTCTGCAGGCTGGCATTGATGGCCATCGGCGCACTGGCCACCAGCAGCGTGTAGCCGTCCGGCGCGGCCTTGGCGCCCATGCCGGCGCCGATGTTGCCGGTGCGCCCGGGCGGTTGTCGACCACGAACTGCTGGCCCAGGCTCGCGGTCATCTTTTCGGCCACGGTGCGGGTGACAGTATCGACGCCGCCCCCTGCCGGCCACGGCACGATGATGCGCACGGGACGGTTCGGGTAGCCGCCCTGGGCCAGCGCGCTCGCGGCGCACGCGGCGAGCGCGATCGTTCCGAGGGTATGTGCGACACGGTGCAGTATGGGTTTCATGGCTTGTCTCCTCGTTTTTGTGATGGCCCCCGCGCTTGCGCGCGTGAGGCCTCGCTACACCATTCATGTTCAGGCTGCTGCGGTGGGCCTGCTCGCTTCGCGTTGTCCGTCGCCGCGTTCCCATTGCGCCGCCAGCCGCTCCTGGCGCGTGCGCACGGCCGCCAGGTTGCGTGCCTTGACGTGGCCATAGCCGCGAATGTCCATCGGCAGCCGAGCGATCTCCAGCGCCAGTTCCAGGTTCTGCGCGGACAGCGTCGGCAACAGCTTTTCGATGCCGCGGCGATACTCGGCGATCAGCGCGCGTTCTTCCTTGCGCTCGGCGGTGTAGCCGAACGGATCGAACGCGGTGCCGCGCAGGCCCTTGAACCTGGCCAGGACGCCGAACGCAGTGCGCATCCACGGGCCATACGTTCCCTTGACGAGTTCACCCTTGTCGTTCTTCTTCGCGAACAGCGGCGGCGCGAGATGGTGCACCAGGCGGACGTTGCCTTCGAACATCGACTCGATCTGCTTGCGGAACGCAGTGCCGGTGTGCAGGCGGGCCACTTCGTATTCGTCCTTGTAGGCCATCAGCTTGAACAGCGAGCGCGCCACGGCTTCGGTGAGGCGCGTGCTGCCCATGACCGACTCGGCAATCCTGACGCGGTCGACGAAGCTTTCGTACTGTGCGGCGTAGGCGCGGTTCTGGTAGCCGGTCAGGAACTCGACGTGCCGGGTGTGCAGGTCGTCCAGTGACGGCTTGCGCACGAACTGGATCACCTGTGCATTGGCCGCGCTCACCGGCACGCGCGGCATGTCGTGCGCGCACAGCCGGCCCCATTCGAACGCGGCCTTGTTGCTGTCGATCTGCACGGCGTTGAGTTCGATGGCACGCATCAGCGCAGCATGCGACAGCGGCACGCGGCCCTTCTGCCACGCGTAGCCGAGCATCATCAGGTTCGCGTAGATCGACTGGCCCATCACCTGCTTCGCCACCTGTTCGGCATCGAAGCTGCCGACCTGGCCGTCGCCGACGGCTTGTGCAATGCGGCCCACGGCCTCCTCGGTCTGCGGATCCCAGTCCGGATTGCGGACGAACGCGGCGGTCGGGGTTACATGGCTGTTGAGCACGACGAAGGTGCGCTGCGGCGACATGGCGGCAATCGTTGCCTTGCTGGCGGCCACCACGGTGTCGCAGGCGATCACCAGGTCTGCCATGGCCATGTCGACGCGGCTCGCGTGCAGGGCATCGGGGCTCGCGGCGATCTGGATGTGGCTCCAGGTGGAACCACCCATCTGCGCCATGCCGGTGGCGTCCTGCGTGATCACGCCCTTGCCTTCGAGGTGCGCAGCCATGCCCAGCACGCCGCCGATGGTGACGATGCCGGTGCCGCCGATGCCGGCGACGACGATGCGGGCCGCCTCAGGCAGCGCTGGCAGCGGGATGTCGCTCGGCACGGGGTTGGTCTTGCCGTTCGTCGACGGCTTCCTGAGCTTGCCGCCCTCCACCGTGACGAAGCTCGGGCAGAAACCCTTGGTGCACGAGAAGTCCTTGTTGCAGGTGTCCTGGTTCACCTTGCGCTTGCGGCCGAACTCGGTTTCCACCGGTTGCACGGCCAGGCAGTTGCTTTCCACCGAGCAGTCGCCGCAGCCTTCGCACACCAGTTCGTTGATGACCACGCGCTTGTCGGGATCGACCATCGTGCCGCGCTTGCGTTCACGGCGCTTTTTGGTGGCGCAGGTCTGGTCGTAGATGATCGCCGTGACGCCGCTCACTTCGCGCAGTTCGCGCTGCACAGTGTCGAGTTCGTCGCGGTGGCGCACGGTGACGCCGGTCGCCAGGTTCGCGACACCCTTGTACTTCTCCGGCTCGTCCGTGACCACCACGATCTGGCGGACGCCTTCAGCGTGCAGTTCGCGCGACATCGCGGGGACGTCAAGCTGACCGTCCACCGGCTGGCCGCCGGTCATGGCCACGGCGCTATTGAACAGGATCTTGTAGGTCATGTTCACGCCGGCGTGGATCGACTGGCGCACCGCCAGCAGGCCCGAGTGGTTGTACGTGCCGTCGCCCAGGTTGGCGAACATGTGCTTGCGCTTGCTGAACTCTGACTGGCCCATCCAGTGCACGCCTTCGCCGCCCATCTGCGACCACGACGTGGTCGAGCGGTCCATCCACACCACCATGCCGTGGCAGCCGATGCCGGCTGTCGCGACGGAACCTTCCGGCACTTTGGTGCTGGTGTTGTGCGGGCAGCCCGGGCAGAACCAGGGCAGGCGGTCGGTGCCGCGCGAATCGCCCTGCGCGGTGGCGCGCTCCTTGGCCTCGATCTCCTTCAGGCGCACGTCCATGCGCGCGGCCACGTCGGCGGGCACGCCCAGTGCCTTGAGACGCTGCGCGATGGCCTTGGCCACCAGCGCCGGCGACAGGTCGGCCTTGGCGCGCAGCAACCAGTCGTCAGCCGGCCTGGTGTGGCTCCATTCGCCGCCCGCGCCTTCGGTGTGATGGTACTTGCCGAATACGGCCGGACGAGCCTGTTCGGGGTAATGGTACAGCTCGTCCTTGAGCTGCTGCTCGATGAGCGGGCGCTTTTCCTCCACCACCAGCACTTCGCGCAGGCCATGCGCGAACTCGCGCACACTGAGCGATTCCAGCGGCCACACCACGCTGACCTTGTGGACCCGGATGCCGAGCGCGCGGCAGGCGGCGTCATCGAGCCCGAGATCGAGCAATGCCTGGCGCGTATCGCTGTAGGCCTTGCCGCTGGCGATGATGCCGAAGCGGTCGTTCGGGCCTTCGACCACGTTGCGGTTCAGGCGGTTGGCGCGCACATAGGCGAGCGCGGCGGGCCACTTGAACTCCATCATGCGCGCCTCGGCGGCGAGCGGATCGTCGGGCCAGCGGATATGCAGGCCGCCCTCGGGCACGGCGAAGTCTTCCGGCAGCAGGATGCGCACGCGGTCCGAATCGGTGACGACCGATGACCCCGATTCCACCACCTCCTGCACGGTCTTCATACCCGACCACAGGCCGCTGAAGCGGCTCATGGCGAACGCGTGCACGCCCAGGTCCAGGATGTCCTGCACATTCGACGGGAAGAACACCGGCAGGCCGCAGGCGATGAAGGTGTGGTCGCTCTGGTGCGCGAGCGTGCTGCTCTTGGACACGTGGTCGTCGCCGGCCAGCGCGATCACGCCACCGAGCCGGGAGGTGCCGGCGAGGTTGGCATGCTTGAGCGCATCGCCGCTGCGGTCGACGCCAGGGCCCTTGCCGTACCAGATGCCGAACACGCCGTCGTACTTCTTGCTTTCCGCATCGAAGTCCAGCTGCTGCGATCCCCACACGGCCGTCACGCCAAGCTCTTCGTTGACACCGGGCTTGAACACGACGTGGTTGTCGGCGAGGTACTTCTTCGCCCGCCACATGGCCTGGTCATAGTTGCCGAGCGGCGAGCCGCGGTAGCCGGAAATGAAGGCCGCGGTGTTGTGGCCCGCCATGGCGTCGCGCCGGCGTTGCAGCAGCGGCAGGCGCACCAGCGCCTGCACGCCGCTCATGTAGGCACGGCCGGATTCGAGCGCGTACTTGTCGTCGATCGAAACGGCTTCCATGGCCTTTCGGGCCGCGTCGGGGAGTATTGGAGCGTTCATGGGGCGGATTCAGCCAGTGATTGGTAGGGTAGGGACGGCCAGCGTCTGCCGGTAGCCCGGATATCTGCAATGCCTGTGTGGGTGGATCAGGCCGGAAAGGGGATGCCCAGTTGCCGGCCCAGCGCGCCCAGCTCTCGGGTGATCGCGTCGGATAGTGCGATGCCGTGTTCGCGGCCCTCGTGTTCCAGGGTGTCGCCGCGGTGGCCCGGGAGCCTGGCATCGGCGCCGCCGGCGGCCAGGTAGTTGCCGGTCCACTGCGCCATGTAGTCGGCGAACACGCCCTGGCCGGCAAAGGCCCCGGGCTTGACCAGCCAGACAAAGCCACCCTGGCGGCCGACCGCGCCGCCGCTGCCGACATGGTTGCGCTCGGGGGACAGCGAGTCGGCCGTGGCGGCCAGCGCACCCGCCAGGCATTCCACCATCATGGCGATGCCGATGCCCTTGTGGCCGCCGGTGGGCAGCAGCGACCCGGCCAGCGCACGTTGCGCGTCGGTGGTCGGCTGGCCTTCGCGTCGAGGGCCCAGCCTCGGGAATGGGTTTGCCTTCACGGGCCGCCAGCAGGATGTGACCGCGCGCGGCGACGCTGCACGCCACATCGAACACGATCGGCGCCTGGCCCGGCAGCGGGCAGCCAAAGGCGATGGGGTTGTGGCCGATGGCGGGGCCGGCGAAGCCCTCCATGCCGAGCACGGGTGGCGTGCGCTGTCCGACCATGCAGAACGCGCCAGCCTCGGCTGCGAGCAGCGCATGGATGCCCAGCGCGCCGAGGTGGCCGCACGACTGCACGACAACCAGTACGCTGGCGCTGGTTTCCAGCGCTTCGAGCCCGAGCTGCACGGCGTGCGGCCCGGCAACCTGGCCCATGGCCCCATCGGCGTCCAGCACGATGCCGCCGGGGAAGCTGCGGTGCGACATGGCGGCGCGCGGGTTGAAGTCACCGGCGCGCAGGCGCTCGACATAGGACGGCACGCGCGTCATGCCATGGGTCTTGTAGCCGCGCAGTTCGCTGCGCACCAGCGCGGTGGCGGCCTCGACGGCAGCTTCGGGCGCCACGCCGCACGATTCGAAGACAGCAGTGGTCCAGCGCTCCAGGCTCTGGGTGCTCCATCGTATGGTCATGAAGATTTCTCCCGCACGATCATCAGCCGCTCGGAGAATGGGGCGGCATAGACCGACTGGTAGTAGAGCGGCTGATCGCGCAGCGTGTAGCCGCGCATTTCCATGATGAAGGCAGGCGCCTCGGCGTCGAGCCCCAGCTCGCGTGCGGCCGTCGCCGGCGGCGGGCCGAAGCGGACCCACTGGTCCACGCGCAAGGTCGGCAGCGAAAGCCGCTGGCCGATCAGCTCGCGCAGGTTCTTTTCCAGCGCCTCGCGGTCCAGTCCACCTAGTTGCGCGAAATCTTCCTCGCGCAGCCAGAATTCGCTGTAGAGGTCGAACCGGCCACCGACGTTGATGACGCGCTCGATCCGCACATAGCCGTCGCCTTCGAGGAAGTCCGCCCACGGTCCCTTGCGCTTGATGCGCTTGACCGAACGCGCATGGACGTAGGACGGCAGTTCGTTGCCGCCTTCGTCGCGAAAGCGCAGGTAGCGGACATCCGCGGGCGCCACGCGCGTCCCGGAAACGAAGGTGCCTCGCCCCTGTTCGCGCGTGATCAGTCCCGAGTGCGTCAGCCGGATCAGCGCCTTCTGAATGGTGCCCACGCTTACGCCATGAAGCGCGGCCAGCTCGCCTTCCGACGGCAGGCGGTCGCCTTCGCGCAGGTCGCCGGATTCAATGGAGCGGATGATCGCGTCGGAGACGCTGTTCAGTTTGGTCATGGTTGCTCAGAGGCTCAGTGCGAATCGACTGATCGCGGTCTCCCGGATATCGAGTACCTCGCTGGTCAGCCGCGTGCCGGATGCGACGTCCATCGCATACGCATACAGCTGCTCGCCGAGGTCCGAGATCTTTTCTCCGTGCTGCAGGATCCCGCTGACGTCGAAGTCAATGTTGTCGGCCATGGTGCGCAGCGTATTGACGTTGCCGCACACCTTGACGGTCGGTGCCACCACGCTGCCGATCGGATTGCCCACCCCGGTGCCAAAGAAGGTGAGCTGGCATCCGCCGGCAGCCAGCGCAGTCAGATTTTCCACTGCCGCGGCCGGTGCGTCCATGAAATGCAGCCCCTTCTTCTGCGGCGCCTCGCCATAGCGCAGCACGCCCACCAGCGCGGTGGTGCCGGCCTTGGCCATGGCGCCGAGCGCTTTCTCCTCGACCGTGGTCAGGCCGCCGCGCTTGTTGTCGGGCGAGGGCTGGTCTTCGCGCATGTCGACGCCGCGCGAATGGCAAGGTTTTCCATATTGCGCACGGCGGTGACGAAGGCCTCGCGCACGCGCCCGTCGGCCGCCCGCTCCGCAAACAGGTGATCGGCGCCGATGAATTCGGAAGTCTCGGAGATGATGACCGTGCCGCCCTCGGCGATCACGAGGTCAGCCATGCGCCCGATCACCGGATTGCAGCTCAGGCCCGAGGTGGTATCCGATCCGCCGCATTCCACGCCGATCACCAGCGACGACACCGGGCAAGGCACGCGGCGCGCGCGCGACGCTTCGAGCGAAAGCTTCGCGGCCTTGCGCGTGCTTCGGCAATGCAATCGACGGTGCCGTTGGGCTGCAGGTGTACACGCTCGACAGGCTTGCCCGCGGCCTGGATGCGGCGCGCCACCTCTTCGGTCGACGACGGCTCCAGCCCTACCAGCAGTACTGCGGCGATATTGGGGTTGCGACCCAGGCCGGCCAGCGATTCAAAGGCGAAATCGAGGTCGGCGCCGAACTGCCGCGCACGAACAGCGTGGTGACCGGGATGCAGCCGCCCACGGTGCGCGCAATGGTGCGCGTGACCGGGTTGCAGTTGTCCATGACCGAGACCACGGCGACCCAGTTGCGCACGCCGACCGCGCCGTTTTCGCGCGGGTATCCGAGAAAGGTGGTTGGCATCTGTCTTAGCCCTTGTGCAAGTCGCCGCGCGCACGCGCCGACTCGATGTTGTGAACATGCATGTGTTCGCCGGCACGGATCGCGCGGCTGGCGCGGCCGATGATCTGGCCGTACTTAAGGATTTCCTGGCCCGGCGAGGTGTCGGCGACGCACACCTTGTGGCCGAACGGAACATCCTGCAGCAGGACCAGCTTTCCTGTCCGCTCGCCTTCCAGCGCGCAGGCGTCACCGGCTTGGCCGGCGTCCAGCAGGGTGGCCACGTTGTCGGCCGGGTTTAGTACGATGGCTCGGGGCATTGATCAACTCCTGTATAGGTGTTGGAATGCAATGTAGAGAATGGTGCCGCTCTTAGTCAAGGATAATCACGAATAAACGGCCTCACCCCCGAGAAAACCACTACTCCTACGTAAAAGTCCTATATAGAAGTTGTTGACATGCGCAGTGCGCGTGTCTATTGTCATGACAACGGCGCTGCTGTCACGTGGCACCAGATCAACAGGAGAAGACAGGCATGAAGGTGGCATCACACCTGGGGAAGATTGCGAAGCTGCAGGCGCTGCGAGAGCGCCTGGATCCACTGCAGGATTTCGAGCTGTGGTTTGGGCGGGCATGACGGCGGGAACCCATGCGGTCAATGCAGCACTGCACCAGGCGGGGATCACGCTCGACGACGACATGTTCCCGACGCAGCCGGGGGTTTATCTGGTGCCGCAGCCCGACGGCCAACTGAAGGCGGCCTTCCGGCCGCTCGGCGACGTGCTGCATGTTGGCCGTCCAAAGGTAGAAGCACCGGTGCCCGCGGACATCGCGGCGATGATGGAAGACATGGAGCGTATCGAGCACTACCGCGATCCGTGCCTGCGCGAAGGGCTGGTGCCGACGCAGGCCATTGCACAAAGCTGCGACGCGGCGCTGCAACGTTGCCTGGGCTTGCTGACTCAGCGCCTTGAAGGAGCCGCTCATGGACATTGAAGGACACATGGCGTTGGCGCGCCGCATCGAGACGTCCCTGCAGAAGTGCGGGGCGGCCGACTACGAGATGACCATCGAGGCCGCCATGCTGGCCGGCACGCACTGGTTGAACGTGCTGCTGCACAAGCTTGGGGCCACGTCGCCGCAGCAGGACGTTTTCCACAGCTATCTGCTGACCGTCAATGAGTTCCGGCGGCTCGCGGTGGCCGCGGAAAAGCCGCTCGCGGCGCTCGCGGCGATCGAGGACAGCCGCGCGCCCTTCGTGCGCGGCAATCACGCCGGCGGCGAGGCCGCGGCCGAACGCGCGCTGACGCTGCTTTCGCTGATCCGGGCGACGGCGCTTGGCGCCACGTGATCGGGCAGTACGCGAGTCACAGACTGATCAATAGTTAACGACAGAGTCAGACAAGGAGCCAACAGTGAAGGCAGTCCGTGTAGTACCAGGCCCGGAGGGCGGCAAGGTTGAGGTGCAGGATATTCCCGTTCCCGTGGCGGGACCGGGCCAGGTGCTGGTCAGGGTGCGTGCGTCAGGCCTGAACCGCGGGGAAATCAACCAGGCGAAGGAGCTGCGTACCGGCAACACCATTACCACCGGTGTCGAGTTCGCCGGAGAGGTGGCCGACATCGGCGAAGGCGTGAATGGCTGGCGCAAGGGCGATCGCGTCATGGGCCATGGCCGCGGCTGCCAGGCCGAGTACGTGGTTGCTGATCCCATGGCGCTGATCGCGGTGCCGGACGGCATGTCGTGGATCGACGCGGCGGCGTTCCCCAATGTGTTCATCACCGCGCACGACGCGCTGGTGGTCAACGGGCAGCTCAAGGCTGGCGAGTCGGTGCTCGTCAACGGCGCCTCGGGCGGGGTGGCGATGGCCGCGATCCAGATCGCTTCGCTGATGGGCGCGAAGCCCGTCATGGCGTCTTCGCGTTCGGCGGCCAAGCTGGACAAGATCAGCCAGTTCGGCGTGGATGTCGGCATCGATGCATCGAAAGACGACCAAGTCGAGGCGGTCATGGCGGCGACCGGCAACAAGGGCGTCGACATCATCATCGACACGGTCGGTGGCCCGGTCTTCGAGGCCAACATGAAGAGCCTCGCCGTCAAGGGGCGCCTGGTGAACATTGCGCGCCTCGGTTCTGCCACGGCGCAGATCGACCTGTCGATGCTGTGGCTCAAGCGCCTGCAGCTGATCGGCGTGACCTTCCGCACACGTACCGAGCAGGAGCGGCTGGAGTGCATCCAGGCCTGCGCGCGCGACATGCTGCCGTTCCTGCGCGCCGGCCGCGTACGGCTGCCGATCGACCGCACCTTTGCCATGACCGATATCCACGCGGCGCACGAATATATGAAGCAAGACCAGCACGTCGGCAAGATCGTGCTGCTGGTCGATTGAATCCATCGATAAAAGGCGATAAAAGAGGAGACATCATGACCATCGAAATCAAGCCGCTGACCGGTTCAGTCGGTGCATCCGTGACCGGCGTCAACCTGAACGACCCGATCAACGACGCGACCTTCAAGGTCCTGCATCAGGCCTTCCTGGAGCACGGCATGCTCGTGTTCCGCGGACAGTTCCTGCAGCCGGCGGCCCAGGTGGCCTTTGCGCGGCTGTGGGGCACGCCGGTGCAGGGCAACCCGCTGCTCAAGGGGCTGGCGGAGTTCCCGGAGCTGTTCCAGGTCACCAAGATTCCCAAGGAGACCGCCTCGACCGAGGCCTGGCACTCGGACTCCATTTACACCGCGGTGCCGCCCAAGATTTCGATCCTGTCGGGCGTCACGATTCCTGTGGGCGGCGACACGATGTGGTGCAACCAGTATCTGTCGTACGAGCGCCTGTCGCCGGCCATGCAACGCATGATCGAGGGCCTGCGCGCACGCTTCACCGGCGCACGCCTGGCCAAGATGACCGGTTCCGACAAGGTGCCTTCGGCAGTGCATCCGATCGTGCGCACGCACCCGGAGACGGGGCGCAAGGCGCTGTACGTCGGCCACCCGGATACTGCGCTGTGCATCGAGGGCATGACCGAGGCGGAAAGCCGTCCGCTGCTCGACTTCCTGTACGAGCACTCGGTCACCCCGGACAACGTGTACCGACACATGTGGCAGGAAGGCGATGTGGTGATGTGGGACAACCGCTGCACCATGCATTACGCCGTCCACGACTACGGCAATGCTGAACGCGTGCTCAACCGCGTGACGCTCGAAGGCGAAGTGCCGCGCTGAGCGGCACCACCATACCGGTACCGCCCCGGCTGCTGTCGGCCGGTGGCGCTGCCTGGCGCACTGCGTCCCACACGGGCACGGCGCGGTCCACAGGAGAGTGAAGAATGCAGATAGGGATCCCGACTGAGACCCGGGCGGGGGAGGCGCGCGTCGCCGCCACGCCAGAGACGGTCAAGAAGTACGTCGCACAAGGCCATCAGGTCGTGGTGCAGGCGGGCGCCGGCGTACGGGCCAGCCAGCCGGATGCGGCCTATGAGGCTGCGGGCGCGCGCATTGGAAGCGCCGCCGACGCGCTCGGTGCGCAACTGGTGCTTAAGGTGCGCGCGCCCGAGATTACCGAGCTGGCGCACATGAAGCCCGGCGCCGTGCTGGTGGGCATGCTCAACCCGTTCGATACCGAGAACAACGCGCGCATGACCGCCGCCGGCATTACCGCGTTCGCGCTCGAGGCCGCGCCGCGCACCACGCGTGCGCAGAGCATGGATGTGCTGTCCTCGCAGGCGAACATCGCCGGCTACAAGGCTGTACTCGTCGCCGCGCATCACTACCAGCGCTTCATGCCGATGCTGATGACCGCCGCGGGCACCGTCAAGGCCGCGCGCGTGCTGATTCTCGCGCCGGCGTGGCAGGCCTGCAGGCGATCGCCACGGCCAAGCGCCTCGGCGCGGTGATCGAGGCCTCGGACGTGCGCCCGGCCGTGAAGGAGCAGATCGAATCGCTGGGCGGCAAGTTCCTGGACGTGCCGTTCGTCACCGACGAGGAGCGCGAAATCGCACAGGGCGTCGGTGGCTATGCCCGTCCGATGCCGCCGGACTGGATGAAGCGCCAGGCCGAGCTGGTGCACCAGCGCGCCATTCAGGCCGACATCGTCATCACCACCGCGCTGATCCCGGGCCGCAAGGCGCCGGTGCTGCTGCACGAGGCGACCGTGCAGCAGATGAAGCCCGGTTCGGTGGTGGTCGACCTGGCCGCCGCGCAGGGCGGCAACTGCCCGCTGACGGTGGCTGATGAAGTGGTCGAGCGCCACGGCGTGACCTTCGTGGGCCATACGAATCTCGCCGGCATGGTCGCGGCCGATGCTTCGGCGCTCTACGCGCGCAATGTACTGGACTTCCTCAAGCTGGTCATCGACAAGGAAGGCCAGTTCACGCTGAACCTCGAAGACGACATCGTCGCCGCGTGCCTGATGACGCGTCGCGAAGAAAAGGCCCTGGCCTGTTAAGGAGAGATCGATGGAAATGGTGAACCACACGGTGATCAACCTGATCATCTTCGTCCTGGCGATCTACGTGGGCTACCACGTCGTCTGGACGGTCACGCCCGCCTTGCATACGCCACTGATGGCGGTGACCAATGCGATCTCGGCCATCATCATCGTCGGCGCCATGCTGGCGGCCGGCCTGACCGAAGGCGGCGTGGGCCGCGCGATGGGTACGCTCGCCGTGGCGCTGGCCGCGGTCAACGTGTTCGGCGGTTTCCTCGTCACGCAGCGCATGCTCGAGATGTTCCGCAAGAAGGCGCCCAAGGTGAAGGCCGAGGCGCAGCCCGCAAAGACGCCGGCGCATGCCGGCGGCGAACTGGTGGAGATGCCGCGATGAATGCCCTGTCCATGAATACCGTGACGCTGTTCTACCTGGGTGCGTCGGTCTGCTTCATCCAGGCATTGAAGGGCCTCTCGCATCCCGCTTCGGCTCGCAAGGGCAACGCCTTCGGCATGATCGGCATGGCGGTGGCGGCGCTCACCACGGTGGCGCTGATTGCCAAGCTCAAGAACGAATTCGTCGCATCCGGCGGCGCGGGCACGGAGATGGGCTTCGGCCTGTCGCTGATCCTCGCCGGGCTGGTGGTGGGCGGCGGCATCGGCGCCTATGTGGCGAAGAAGGTCGAGATGACCAAGATGCCCGAGCTGGTGGCGGCCATGCACTCGCTGATCGGCCTGGCCGCGGTATGCATCGCCGTGGCCGCGGTGGCCGAGCCGGCAGCGTTCGGTATTGCGCCGGCCGGTTCGCATGAGATTCCGCTGGGCAACCGCGTCGAACTGTTCATCGGCTGCTTCGTCGGCGCCATCACCTTCTCCGGTTCGGTGATCGCGTTCGGCAAGTTGGCCGGGCGCTACAAGTTCCGCCTGTTCCAGGGGGCGCCGGTGGCGTTCGCGGGCCAGCACATGCTGAACCTGGCACTGGCCGTCGCCATGATCGGCTTCGGTGTCGCGTTCTTCATGACGCAGGAATGGCTGCCGTTCCTGGTGATGCTGGCGATCGCCTTCGTGCTTGGCGTTCTGATCATCATCCCGATCGGCGGCGCCGACATGCCGGTGGTGGTGTCGATGCTGAACTCGTACTCGGGCTGGGCGGCGGCTGGCATCGGCTTCTCGCTGAACAACCCGATGCTGATCATTGCCGGCTCGCTGGTGGGCTCAAGCGGTGCGATTCTCTCGTACATCATGTGCAAGGCGATGAACCGCTCGTTCTTCAACGTGATCCTGGGCGGCTTCGGCAGCGATGCCGCAACGGCTGGCCCCGGTGGCGCGCAAGTCCAGCGCAACGTGAAGTCGGGTTCGGCCGATGATGCCTCGTTCCTGATGGGCAATGCCGAGACCGTGATCATCGTGCCGGGCTACGGCCTGGCGGTGGCACGTGCCCAGCACGCACTGAAGGAACTCACAGAGAAGCTGACCGAGAAGGGCGTGACCGTGAAGTACGCGATCCATCCGGTCGCGGGCCGCATGCCGGGCCATATGAACGTGCTGCTGGCCGAGGCCGAGGTGCCCTACGACCAGGTCTTTGAAATGGAAGACATCAACAGCGAGTTCGGCCAGGCCGACGTGGTGCTGGTGCTCGGCGCCAACGACGTGGTGAATCCGTCGGCCAAGACCGACCCGAAGTCGCCGATCGCCGGCATGCCGATCCTGGAGGCCTACAAGGCCAAGACCATCATCGTCAACAAGCGCTCGATGGCCGCTGGCTATGCCGGTCTGGACAACGAGTTGTTCTACATGGACAAGACCATGATGGTGTTCGGCGACGCCAAGAAGGTGGTCGAGGACATGGTCAAGGCCGCATAAGCAGAGCCTCCACGCAGACAACACAGAACACAGGAGACATGCAATGAAGCAGCACGATGGTCGCGGCCTTGACCTGTTTGCCGACCTTGAGGGAAAGGTGGCGCTTGTGACTGGCGCCTTTGGCGGGCTTGGCCTGCATTTCGCGCAGACCCTCGCGCGCGCGGGCTGCAAGGTGGCTTTGGCCGGGCGGCGCGTGGGCGAGGGCGAGGCGCTGCTGGCCGAACTGCGCACGCAGGGTGGACAAGGCTGCGTGGTCGCGCTGGACGTAAGGGACCCTGCCTCGGTCGACGCCGCGTTCGCAGCCACGCAGCGCGAGCTTGGACCGGTGCAGATCGTCGTCAACAGCGCCGGCATCGCCACCACGGGACCGGCCATGGAGGTGGACGAGGCGCAGTGGCAAAGCGTCATCGACACCAACCTGAACGGCGCCTGGCGCGTCGCCCAGCGTGCCGCGCGCATGATGCGCGATGCGGAAACGGGCGGCAGCATCATCAACATCGCGTCGATCCTCGGCCTGCGCGTGGCCCAGCAGGTGCCCGCGTACACCGCGGCCAAGGCCGGGCTGATCCACCTCACGCGCTCGCTGGCGCTGGAATGGGCGCGCCATGGCATCCGCGTCAATGCGCTCGCGCCGGGCTACTTCGAGACCGAGATCAACCGCAGCTTCTTCGAGACGGAAAGCGGCCAGGCGCTGATCCGGCGCATTCCGCAGCGCCGGCTCGGGCAGCCGCGCCAGCTCGACGGCGCGCTGCTGCTGCTGGCCTCCGACGCCTCCGACTTCATGACCGGCACGGTGCTGCCCGTCGACGGCGGCCATTCCATCAACTCGCTTTGAGGCAAACCATGGCTGAGACGCATGATTCGCCGGCACGGTGCCGGTGCGCGAGCAGCATCGCTTCGACCAGGCGGCCCTGGAGCGCTGGATGGCGCAGAACGTAGAGGGCTATGCCGGGCCGCTGACGATCGACCAGTTCAAGGGCGGGCAGTCCAACCCGACCTATCGCCTGCGCACGCCGGGCCACAGCTATGTGCTGCGACGCAAGCCGCCCGGCGCGCTGCTCAAGGGCGCGCATGCGGTGGAACGCGAGGCCCGCGTAATGGCGGCGCTGGGACAGGCGGGCTTTCCGGTACCCCGCATCCACGGACTCTGTACTGACGATTCGGTGATCGGCAGCTGGTTCTTCGTGATGGACCTCGTCGAGGGCCGCATCTTCTGGGATGCGGGCTTTGCCGATGTGCCGTGCGATGACCGCGCTGCCTACATGGATGCGATGAACGCGACGCTGGCCCGGCTGCATACGATCGACCCGGCGGCGGTCGGACTTGGGGACTACGGCAAGGCGGGTGGCTATGTCGCCCGCCAGGTGGCGCGCTGGTCGGGCCAGTACCTGAACGACGAACTGGCCGGACGGCATCCGGCGATGGACAGTCTGGTCGACTGGCTGCCACGGCATTTGCCCGCCAACGACGACATTGCCATCACCCACGGCGACTTCCGGGCCGACAACCTGATCTTCCATCCGACCGAGCCGCGTGTACTGGCCGTGCTGGACTGGGAGCTGTCGACACTGGGCGATCCGCTTGCCGACTTTGCCTACCACGCCATGATGTTCCGCATGCCGCCCGATATCCTGGGCGGCATCGCAGGGCGTGACCTGGCGGCGGCGGGCTTGCCGGATGAGGCGGCGTACGTGCAGGCCTATTGCCGCCGCACCGGGCGCGACGGCATCGGTGACCTGGACTTCTACATCGCCTTCAACATGTTCCGCTTCGCGGCGATCCTGCATGGCGTCAAGGGCCGCGCTGCACGCGGCACCGCGTCCAGTAGCGAGGCGCATGCCATGGGCGAGCGCTTTGCGCGCGTGGCCGACCTGGCCTGGGCGCAGGCGCAGCGCGTGGGGTGACGGGGGACGGCCCGCCTCAGAGTTCCAGTACCAGTGTGGTGCCCGGCACCGCGCGCGAGCAGCACGCCATCATCCTCGTGTTGCTTTCGCGCTCTCCACGCGTGAGCACCACGTCGCGGTGGTCGACCTTGCCGGCCAGCACGCGGACCTCGCACGAGCCGCACAGGCCCTCCTCGCAGTCGCTCTGGATATCAATGCCGGCGCAGCGTAGCGTGCTCAGCAGGGTCTGGTCCGCGGGCACGGTGACGGTCAGCCCCGAATCCTTCAGTTCCACCTCGAACGGCTGTTCCTTCGACGGGTCGAGCGTACCCAGCGTCGTTGCGAAATGCTCGACGCGCAGCGCGTCATCCGGCCATCCGGCGCAGGCCCGCTCGAGTGCCTGCACCATGCGCTCGGGGCCGCAGGCGTAGATCTGCGCGCTGCGGTCGCTGCGGGCGAGCAGCGCGTTCAGGTCGTTGCGGTTGCCTTCTTCCTTGATGTACAGGTGCAGGCGATCGCCATGCAGCGCGCCCAGCTCGTCGATCATCGCCATGCCGGCACGCGAACGCCCGCTGTAGTGGATCTCGTAGTCGATGTCGAGCGCGCGCGCGCGCCGCGCCATGGCGCTGACCGGCGTGATACCGATGCCGCCGGCAATAAAGATCGCCTTGCGGCAGCCTTCGTCCATGCGGAAGTGGTTGCGCGGGCCGCGGATCTTCAGGCGGTCGCCGGCCCTGACGTTGTCGTGGATCCACGACGAGCCGCCGCGGCTTCGGGCTCGCGCAGCACGGCGATCTCGAACACGCCGGTCTCGGCCGGGTCACCACACAGCGAATACTGGCGCGACAGGCCCGTGTCGCCGCAATCGACGTCGATATGCGAGCCCGGCGACCAGCGCGGCATCGGCTTGCCGTCCGGCGACGCAAGCCGCAGCCTGGCAATGCCGTCCGCCGCGCGGGTGATGCTCTGTACGACCACAGGCCGGCTGATGGCCTGCCCCGACGGCTCGCCGATGCGCACCGGCGACTGCTGCGCGAGCAAGGCCGGTCGCGCGCGTTCGGGGTTCTTCAACGGGTCCCATTCGACCCACAGGTGCTCGGGACCGCGGAACGAGGTGTTGGGCAGGTACGTGAACGCCTGCTGCGACAGCCGCATATGCGGCAGCCGGCGCGTCAGTTCCTCCAGGAAGATCTGCATCTCCATGCGCGCCAGGTTCTTGCCCATGCACTGGTGCGAGCCATAGCCGAAGGTGAGCTGGTCGGCGGCGTTGTCGCGGCGGATGTCGAACAGGTCGGCATCGGCAAAGTGTGCCTCGTCATGGTTGGCCGACGAGGTCACGATCAGCAGCTTCGAGCCGGCCGCGATCGGCAGGCCGCCGACCTCGGTGTCGCGCGTGACCAGCCTGCGCCACGCGGCCACCGAGCCGTTGTGGCGCAGGCATTCCTCGACCGCATTGGGAATTAGCGCCGGGTCCTCGCAGATCTCGCGCCACGCGTCAGGATGCTGCAGCAGCAGCTTGATGGCGTTGGCGCTCGCGTTGGCCGTGGTCTCGTGCGCGGCGACGATGCCGGCCATCATCATCGAATGCAGGTAGGAATCGGTGACGACTTCCGGCAGTGCTTTCTGCTTGCGGATGCCGTACTGCATCCAGCCCGGCCGCGACGGGTCCTCGCGCATCTTGTCGAGGATGCGTCCCGCGAGTTGCCAGAAGTTGCCCACGGCATGGGCAACGGCCACTTGCTCGTCAGGCTTGGGGCGGCCCCAGGTATTGACTGTATGCGCGATCGAATACTGGCGCAGCAGGTCCATGTCTTCCTCGGGCACGCCGAGGAAATGCAGCGCCACCGTCAGTGGAACTTCCCACAGCATCTGGTCGACAAGGTCGGCTTTGCCGTCATCGATAAAGCGGTCCACGTACTCGCGAGCGAGCTTGCGCACCAGCGGTTCGTGGTGCCGGAGCTGCTCGGGCGTGAATGGTTCCATCAGCGCGCGGCGGCGCGGCATGTGCGCGGGCTCGTCCTCGTTGACCAGCGTGCGGTTCATCGCATAGCCGTAGGAGGCCAGCACCGCGTTGGCCTCGGGGCCCGTTGGCGTGATCTTCTCCAGCGCGATGGTGGGGCTGAAGGTGAGGTTGTCGCGGAAGATCGCTTTGATGTCGTCATAGCGCGTCACTACCCAGTAGCCGAGCTGCGGACTGTAGAACACCGGCTCCTGCTCGCGCGACCAGCGTACGTACTCGGGCGGGTCCTGCTGGTAGCCGTCGCTGAACGGATCGAACGCCGCGGCGCGCGCGCTCACCGGGCAGCCATTTGCTGCGGGAGGCTGCACACCATGGCTGAACGGGCATTTCGGCGCCGGCGAATCCGGTGTGGCTGCGGTCATGGTTCTGGCTCCAACAAGGCAATGCGGACGGCGGCTGGCGCTCAGTCCAGCGTGATCTTCAGGTCGCGGATGAGCTTCTGCCAGCGCGCCGTTTCGCTGCGCAGCAGGTCGCTGTATTGCTGCGGCGAGTTGCCTACGGGCTCCACGCCGAAGTCCACCAGGCGCTTGCTCACGCCCGGTTCCTTCAGCGCGGCCACGACCTGGCGGTTCAGCGTGGCGATGACATCGGGCGGCGTGGCGGCTGGCACGACCATGCCCACCAGCGCGGCCGCTTCCACATTCTTGTACCCGGCTTCGGCAAAGGTCGGCACGTCGGGTAGCTGCGACAGGCGCGTGGCGTTGGCCACGGCCAGCGGCCGCACCTTGCCGCCCTTGATGAAGCCCGCGCCGGCGGCATAGTCGACCATCATCGCCGGTATCTGGCCAGCCGCCACGTCAGACAGCGCAGGCGCTGCGCCGCGGTAGGGCGCATGCGTCATCGTGAGACCTGCCTCGACTTTCAGCAATTCCATGGCCAGGTGATGCGGGCTGCCGGCACCGGCCGACCCGTAGTTGATACCGCCGGGCTTTGCCTTGGCTGGGCGATGAATTCCTGCACCGTGTGCGCCGTGCTGCCCGGGCCGACCACCAGGATCATCGGGAAGCGGCCCAGCAGGGTGACCGGCGCCAGATCCTTCGGCTGGTAGCTGAGCGTCTTGTAGAGCGCAGGGTTGAACACTAGGGTGCCATTGTCGGCCGACAGCACGGTGTAGCCGTCCGCCGCGGATCGCGCCGTTTCGGTGGCGCCAATGGCGGTATTGCCGCCCGGCTTGTTGTCCACGACCACCGGTTGCCGACCTTGGCCGACAAGCCTTGCCCGATCGTGCGCGCCAGGAAATCCGAGCCGCCGCCCGCGGCGTACGGCACAACCCAGCGGATCGGCTTGTTTGGATAGGTGTCAGCGGCCAGCGCGGGCCCGGAGGCGGTGGCTGCCAGCGTTGCCGCGCCAAACGCGAGGCGAAGGGAAGTCCTGGGGGGCGTCATGTTGTCTCCGGTGTCGTGATACTGCGTTTTGCGTAAATCATATACGCATTGCGTAATTTCGGGATGAGGGTTAACCTCGAATGCACCGGTGTCGGCGAACCGATAAACAGACGGCCCTGGGGAGACATTGATGGTCGAAGAATGCAATGAGGACGAGGCGCCCGCCCGCAGCGGCGAGCGGCGCCGGCGGGTGCAGTCGGCGGTGACCGGCATGGCGGTGCTCAAGGGCCTGGCCAGGATGGGCGGGCGGGCAAGCCTGACGGCGCTGGCGGCCCATATCGAGGAAAGCCCGGCCAAGGTACACCGCTACCTGGTGAGCCTGGTCGAGGAAGGGCTGGTCGCCCGGGACGCCGGCGGCCAGCAGTACCAACTCGGCGTGGAAGCGCTGCAGATCGGCCTGGCGGCCATGCGGCAGGCTGACCCGATCCGGCTGGCGGAAGCGTCGCTGGTGCGGTTGCGCGAGCGCCATGAGATCACCTGCTTTATCGCCGTCATGGGCAACAAGGGGCCGACCATCGTGCGCTTCGAGGAACCGGGCCTGCCGGTGACGGTGAACGTGCGCGTGGGGTCGGTCATGCCACTGTTGTGGAGCGCCACCGGGCGGGTCTTCCTGGGCCTGCTCGATGAACGCGAGGTATTGGCGCTGGCTCAGGCGGAACTGGCGGCCGCCGCGCCTGACCTGCGGGCTTTGCTCGCTGCCCATGACCCGATCGGGCAACTGCGTCGCGATATACGGGCCGCGGGCTGCGCGGCGGTCAGGGACGTGAACCTGAAGGGCATCAGCGCGGTGTCGGCGCCGGTCTACGACTACACCGGCAGGCTCTGCGCGGTGCTGACGGCGCTCGGGGCGACGGGCGGCTTCGATCCCGCCATCGACGGCCCCATCGGGACGGTCGTGCGCGAGGAGGCGGTGGTGGTCAGCAGCCAGCTTGGCTATGTGCGGCCCTGACCCGGCAGGCAAAAATCGCCGCTTGCGGCGGCGATGGGGAAGGGGGTGTCGGTCAAGATGGGGGTCTCAACGACGCGAACATTATATCCCATGTATTAAGACATTGAATACAACTTTGGTGGGGGGTCGCTGAGCGACAATTGGGCGTGCTGCCATGCGGCCTCCTCCTCAGTAAGGCTTTCCGAGGAACAGGTAGAAGCTGTAGACGCCTGCGGTGGCGCGGCCGTACGCGAGATAGAGCGGACCCACCGGGCTGTCGAGCGCCAGAAAGATCGAGGCAGACTTGAGCAACCCGGTGGGGCTGCCCGGCACCAGAGGCCCGCCGACGCGGCCGGCTTCCAGCGACATGCCGGCATAAACGCCTTCCAGCAGGCTCTGCCGCACCAGCTTGTTGTAGTAGACGATGCGCGCAAACTGCAGATTCTCGCCGAGCAGCTGGCCGGTACTGTAGCCGGATTGCTGCAGGAAGCCGCCCCACTGGAACAGGTCGTAGCGCGGCAGCGGGTTGTCGCCGATCTTGCTGCCCGCCTTGAAACCCAGGTTGAAGGTGTTATTGCCGAACGAAATCGCGTAGAGGCCGTCGATGGTGCCCTTGACGTAGGCC
The DNA here is from genome assembly GCA_001725945.1 of Cupriavidus sp. UYMMa02A. Taxonomy (GTDB): domain Bacteria; phylum Pseudomonadota; class Gammaproteobacteria; order Burkholderiales; family Burkholderiaceae; genus Cupriavidus. Next base: position 87,868 of record LRMT01000096.1, read on the forward strand.
TGGTCGGCACCAGTCCGGGCTGGGAAGCGAAGAGCTTGAGCCAGCCCGCATAACCGCTGCGCGGGAAGGACGTGCTGTCGAGCTGGTCCAGGAAGAGTCGGCCGGTAATGGCGCCGATCCGGATATGGCCAGGTCCCGGTGCCAGCTGGGCCGGGCCTGTGCTGAGCGAGGCATCGGCGGCGCCGGCCTGCACGCCGATGCGGGCTTCGCCGTATTTGGTGAACTGGCTGCGACGTCCAGCGACGCGGTGTAGCTGCGCACGTCGTACTGCGCAATCCGCGTGGTGCCCTGGAAGATGTTGACGGGCCTGCGCTCGATGTCGATGCGCGGCGCCACGAAGAAGTACTGGCGCGTGTTCAGCGGCTGGTAGAACTCGCTGTGCAGCGCGGAAGTCTGGCCGACCTGCACGTCATTGCGCCATTCGGCACCGAGCGAGTTGATCCACGGCGCCGGTGGCTGGCGACCAGGTTGAAGTACGCATCGCCGCGGAAGTCCGTGTTCAGGCCCAGACCGAAGCGCAGGTAGTTCGGGCCGTAGGTTTTCTCGACGGCATCGACGGCCATGATGCGCCGGCCAGGTTCCTCCAGGAAGCCGTAGTTCACGTGTTCGAAGTCGCCGGTGCCGAACAGGTGGCGCATGTCGAGGTCGAGCTGTGCCTGGTCGATCGGCTGGCCCGGCTTGGTCTCCATCACCGACGCGGCATAGGCGGGATTGACCCGTTCCATCGGCGCAAAGCGGATCTCGTCGACGGGACGCAGGTCCGGCGGCTCCAGGCTTTGCTGGCGCGTGCGCAGCGCCGCGTATTGCTCCGGTGGTAGCGCCAGCGGCGCGAGGCGCCCGGCTACTTTGCGCGCGGCGGCTTCACCGACGGGTATGGTGTTGGTCAGGTGATCAAAATCGCTGGCGGAGAAGTCACCGAGCTCCGGCAGGATCAGCACGTCGGTGGGCTTGAGCAAGGCCAGCGAGCTGCGCACGTTCTGCTCGGTCAGGATGTTGAGCATCTGCCCCGTGACGCCGAGGATCGAGTTCAGCTCGTCGCGCCGCATCAGCGGCGTGCCCAGGTTGACGGCAATCACGATATCGGCGCCCATCTGGCGCGCCACGTCCACCGGCAGGTTGTCCGTCAGGCCGCCGTCGACCAGCAGACGGTCCTCATACTCCGCCGGTGCCACGGCGCCCGGCACGGACATGCTGGCGCGCATCACCTGCGCGAGTTCCCCTTTGCTGAAGACCACCGGCGTGCCCGCGACCAGGTCGGTGGCCACGGCGCGGAAGGGGATCGGCAGGCGGTCGAAGTCGCGGTAGCCCGGCACTTGGCCAGTTGCCGCAGCACGGTTTCGAGCTGGACGCCCGACACCGCGCCCTTGGGCAGCTGGATCTTGCCGCCCTTGATGCCGATCTCGGGCGTGAACAGGTTGGTGTAGTCGTCGAGCTTGCGGCGCACCGTCAGGTCCTGGCGCGGCGGGCGTTCCTTGAAGATCTTCGCCGTGGACAGGCTGGCTACCAGGGTTTCCATGTCGCGGGCGACATGCCGCTGGCATAGGCGCCGCCGACGAGCGAGCCCATGCTGGTGCCCGCGATGCAATCCACCGGCACGCGCATCTCTTCGAGCACCTTGAGCACGCCGATATGCGCGGCGCCGCGGGCGCTCCGCCCGACAGCACCAAGCAGATGCGGGGGCGGCCCAGGCCGGGCGGCGGTACGGCGGGAGGCGATGCCGGCGTGGTGGCCGGTGGTGGCCCGGGTGCCGGCGTCGGCTGCTCCAGGGCCGTGGCTGCCCACGCGCCACCCTGCACAGGCAACAGTGCGGCAGCAAACAGCGCAGCCAACCATCGGGATCGGGTCGCAACGTTCATGGGACGGGTCCGCAGACGCCGGGAGGTACGGCTCGGTTTGCCCGGCCGGCAGGCGGGTAACAGCGACGGGCCAGACATGCTTGCGAGTATCTTGGCGCAAAGGCCGCCGGGGCGACCCCAACGTCGAAACAATTCATCATGGCCCGCGGAAGCGTTCAGATCGCCGTATCGCACTACACCCAGCATGCCAAGGGCCGCGCGAACGACTACCATCTACGTGAAGGCAAGGTTCTGGGGGCCGAATGTACGGTTATTTCTTCTGCCAGACCGCCGCGGGGCAACTGACCCTGATTCCTCGGGAAAAAGACTGGATGCTGATGCTGGGCAACGGCGTCGTGGGACGCTATCCGGATGCCCAGGCGGCGGTGGATGCCCTGTACGAGGGCGAATTGCGGGTGCGCGGGCAGCCACTGGACGCCCATGGCCTGGGTGTGCCCAGGCGCGCGCACGACTGGCTCTACCACGTGTTGAGCCGTTGAGCGACCAGCCGGCGTGCCGGCGCCGAAGAAGGGGGAACCGCCATGACAGCACTTGTCGAGTGGGCCCGTGAGCACACGTGCCGACTGTTCCCGATGTCGGCCCAGTACAGCGCGGGCGGCGGCTGCCAGGTGCAGGTGAACTGGCAAGCCGAGCCTGCGGGAGTCGGGGCAGTGCGCCCGCGCCACGGCGCGGCCCTGGAGTTCGACCAGGACGTGATCGACGCGGTCTACCTGGCCGACACGGCCGAGCTCGCGCGCATCGGTTGCCGGCTGACGGACGTGGTCTCGCGCTGGCTGGCTGTTGACGATATTGCGTGCCTGAGTGGCGACAGGCTGGTGATACCGGTGGGCAATGCGTTGCTGAATCACTAGGGCTGTATTGCGGCGAACGCGGCACTCCGTCCTTCTTCCCGAGCCCGGAATATACTGTCGGCAGTACCGGCGTTGCCGGCATTGCGACTTTGAGTTGTTCCGTGCCTGACCCATCCCTTCAAGACGACCCCCGTCCCGCGCCGCCCGAGCGTCCCGGCGACGACGAATGCTGCGGCTCCGGCTGCGATCCGTGCATCTTCGATTACTACTACCAGGAGCTGGAGCGTTACCGCGACGAGCTGAAGGCCTGGGAAGCACGCGAGGCTGCCCGTCAGGCGGCGGCAGAGGATTCCCCCACTTGAGCGCACTCGGCGATTTCGTGCGGCGCCACCCGCGGCTGTTCGTGCTGACCGGCGCCGGCATCAGCACGGATTCCGGCATCCCCGGCTACCGCGATGCGAACGGGCAGTGGCAGCGTTCGCAGCCGATCACGCTGCAGGCGTTCCTGGGCTCGCACGCGGCGCGCCAGCGCTACTGGGCGCGCAGCATGATTGGCTGGCCCGTGGCAGCCGATGCGCAGCCCAATGCCGGGCACCACGCGCTCGTGACGCTCGCTCGGCAGGGACACGTGACGCGGCTCGTCACGCAGAACGTCGACGGGCTGCACCAGCGCGCCGGCAGCGAGGATGTGATCGAACTGCACGGCAGCATCGGCAGCGCGATCTGCCTGGCCTGCGGCACACGCCATGACCGCGCCGGCGTGCAGCGCTGGCTGGCCGAGCAGAACGGCGCATTGCGCGATGTGATTGCCGAGCCCGCCGCCGATGGCGATGCCCACTTCGAATCGCCGCTGTTCGCGCATTTCCGCGTCCCGGCGTGCGAGCGCTGCGATGGCCTGCTCAAGCCCGATGTGGTCTTCTTCGGAGAATCCGTGCCGCGCGAGCGAGTGGAGGATGCGCGCGCGGCGCTGGCGCAGGCGGATGCAGTGCTCGTGGTCGGTTCGTCGCTGACCGTGTACTCGGGCTACCGTTTCTGCGTCTGGGCCGCTCAGATGGGCAAGCCCGTGGCGGTGGTCAATCTCGGCGTGACGCGTGCCGACCCGATGCTCGCGCTCAAGGTCGAGGCGCCGTGCGCGCAGGCGTTGTCGGAACTGACAGCGCTGCTGGCATCGGCCCGGTGATTGACCAGCACGCTGCTGCCCGTTAGCATCGCTCCATTGGTCTTATCGCTTTCCACGCTCCCGACACCATGAACGCAGCCCGCCATTGCCACGCCCAGCCAGCCCTTGCGGCCGGCGCGCGCGCACGCGGCCTGGCTGCAATGGTCGCCGTGGTTTCCCCTCCTCCTGTCGCGTCGCCACCCCCGGCGACCGCCGGCGTCCATCCGCCGCCGGCATTGCTTGGCTGACGGGTTCTTCCCGCAGCGCATCTTTACGTCTCCGGCATCAGCCACCCTTTGCGCTTCAGTGCGCGGATAGCACACGTACGTGCCGGAGCCTGCCATGCATTCGACAGGTGCAACACCATGCGCATTGACAATCCGTTGGCGGCACAGACCGATGCCGCCTCCGGCCAGCGTACGCTGGCTTCACTGGGCGCCACGCCCCTCTTCGTGCTGCTGTGGAGCAGCGGCGCCATTTTTGCCCGCTGGGCGCTCGACCATGCCACGCCGTTCGCGCTGCTGACGCTGCGCTTTGCGCTGGCGCTTGCCGTGCTCGTCGCCATCGCGCTCACGCGAGGCCGGCTGCTGCCGCCGTGCGGCGAACGGTGGCTTGCCGCGCTAGCGGGCTTGCTGATGATCGCCGGTTATTCCGTCGGCTATTTCCTCGCGCTGGAGCGTGGCCTGACGCCGGGGGTCCTGGCAACCATCCTCGGCGCGCAGCCAATGCTGACGCTGCTGCTGACCGAACGGCGCTTTGGCGCGGCGCGCATGGCGGGACTGGCGCTGGCGCTTGCCGGCCTGACCATGGTGGTGGCGGAAAGCCTGCTGATGACGCGGCTGTCGCCGGCCGGCGTGCTGTTCGCGCTGGCCTCGCTGATCAGCGTGACCGTCGGCGCGATCCTGCAGAAGCGCCTCACCGGCACGCCTGCGCAGGTGCTGCCGTTGCAGTATGGCGTGAGCACCGTAGCCTGCCTGCTGTGCCTGACGTTCCAGCCGTTTGCGTTCGACGCCACGCTGGCGTTCTTTGTGCCGCTGGCGTGGCTCGCCCTCGTGATCTCCGTCGCCGCCACGCTGCTGTTCTACCGGCTGATCCAGGCTGGCAATCTCGTCAACGTGACCAGCCTGTTCTATCTGGTGCCGGCGGGCACGGCGGTGTTCGACTACCTGCTGCTCGGGAACCGGCTGGCGCCGATGGCGATTGCCGGGATGGGGGCCATCCTGGCAGGGCTGGCAGTCGTGTTCCGGCGCGGGCCGGAACACTGAGCCTGGCTTAGCCTGCTGCCTTGCCCCGCAGCAGCTTGCCGGGCAGGGCGCCCGTGGCTTCCTTGTGCTCGAAGATCGGCATGCCGGCCACGAGTGTGGCAAGGTAGCCATCGGCTTCCTGCACCAGGCGCCGTCCGCCCGCAGGCAGGTCGAAGGCCATGCGCGGCGCATGCAGCCTGAGCGCGTCGTAGTCGATCACGTTGATGTCCGCCTTCATGCCCGCTTGCAGCGTGCCGCGGTCGCTGAGCCCATACAGTCGCGCCGTATCGGCGGTCTGCCGCTTGACGAGCGCTTCCAGTTGCAGGCGCGGGCCGCGCGTGCGTTCGCGCGCCCAGTGGGTCAGCATGAAAGTCGGCATGCTGACGTCGCAGATATAGCCGCAGTGAGCGCCGCCGTCGGACAGGCTGTTGACGGTGGCCGGGTGTTGCAGCATTTCATGCAGGTGCGTGAGCGATCCGTATGAGTAGTTGAAGCTCGGATAGTAGAGGATGGCCTTGCCCTCCTGCTCGAGCATCAGATCGTAGATCGCGGCGAGCGGGGTCTGGCCGCTGCGTGCCGCGATGGCTGTCACGCTGGTTTCGGGAGAGGGCTCGTAGTCAGGCGTGTCGCCGAGCGGGAAGATGCGCTCGAAGTGGCCGAACATAGCTTCCAGGCCCCGGTCCATGCGCGCGCGCGGCTCGGTCAGGATGCGCTCGCGCATGGCGGGATCGCGCAGACGGGCCAAGCGTGCCTCGAAAGCCAGGCCGTCCAGCTCCAGGAAAGCCGGACAAGCGATGAACGGGTGCAGCGAACTCTGCCACGAGAACAGCAGCCCCAGCGGCCGGCCGCTGATGCCGCCATAGAGTGGCACGCCGCCGGCATGCGCCTGGTCAAGTGCGGCCAGCAGTTCGCGCCACAGGTCGGGCGCGGGATCAGTCTGCTGCAGGTTGAACAGCACCGGCAGCCTGTTGTGGCGCGCGAGCCGTTCGAGCCACGGCAGCTCGTTGCCCATCGACACATGGTTGGCCGTCATCTGGAACACGCCGTGGCCGACCTCGCCGAGCACGCGGCCCAGGCTCGTGATCTCGTCGCCGCTGGCAAAGGTGCCGGGCGGGTACTTGCGCTCGTCGTACTTGTGCAGGAACGTGCGCGACGTGGAAAAGCCCAGCGCGCCAGCCGACATGCCCTCGCGCACTAGCCGGCACATCTGTTCCAGGTCGTGCGGCGTCGCCTCGTCATGATGGATGCCGCGTTCGCCCATCACGTACGCGCGCAGCGCCGAGTGCGGAATCTGCGCGCCGATGTCGAGCGCCTTGGGGCGGCTGTCGAGCGCGTCCAGATACTCCGGAAAGGTCTCCCAATCCCACTGGATGCCTTCGGAGAGCACCGAGCCAGGGATGTCCTCCACGCCTTCCATCACCTTGATCAGCCACGAGCGGTCGGCCGGGCGCACCGGCGCGAAGCCGACGCCGCAATTGCCCATCACCGCGGTGGTGACGCCATGCCAGGTCGACGGCGACAGGTACGGGTCCCAGGTGGCCTGGCCGTCGTAGTGGGTGTGGATGTCGATCCAGCCCGGCACGACCAGCGCGCCATTGGCATCGAGTTCGCGCCGCGCGGCGCCGGCCTTGCCGCCGGCCTGGGTGATGCGCCCGCCGTCGATCGCAAGGTCGCCCTGATAGGCCGGTTGGCCGGAGCCGTCGACGATGGTGCCACCACGAATGACTAAGTCGTGCATTGCCTTGTTCCTTTGCCGGTGTCTTCTTGGGGTTTGCTGGCCGGGTTCTCAGTCGAGCTTGAGCCCGATGCGCTTGATCACCGCGCCCCAGCGTTCATAGTCGTTGGCCACGATCTGCTTGAATGCATCGGGCCCGGCGCGCTGATCTCGTTGCCCTGCGAACGGATCATTTCGGCGATATCGGGCGATTCCACCGCGGTGCGGAATGCGGTGGCGATTTTCTGGGCGATGGCTGGCGGCAGCTTGCCGGGCCCAAACACGCCCTGCCAGCCGACGATGTCGAGCCCCGGCACGCCCTGTTCCGCCATCGTGGGCAGGTCCGGCAAGACCGCCAGGCGCTTGTCGGCCGCCACGCCAAGCAGCTTGACCTTGCCGGCGCGCGCGTTCCACGGCGGTGGCGGTGCCGTCGAAGTACACCTGCACGTCGCCGGCCAGCAGCGCGCGCGTGGCGTCGGCGGTGCCCTTGTACGGCACGTGGACCATTTCGATGCCGGCGCGCTGCTGCAAGATCTCGCCGTTCAGGTGCGAGGTGGAGCCCAGGCTGTATGACGCGAAGTTGAGCGCGCCCGGATGCTGCTTCGCGTAGCTCACCATCTCGCGCACGTTGTTGAATGGCGCATTGCGGTTCGCCACGAGCACCGTGGCCGAGCGCACGAGCTGGACCACCGGCGTGAAATCCTTGAACGCGTCGTACGGCAGCTTGTTGTAGAGATGCGGGTTCTGCGTGTGGGTGACGACGATGGTGTAGAGCAGCGTGTGGCCATCGGCCGGGGCATGGGCCACATCCGCCGCGCCGATGAACGTGCCGGCGCCCGGCTTGTTGTCGATGATCAGGTTGGCGCCGGTCTGATCCGACACGCGCTTGGCGATCAGGCGCAGCAGGCGTCGCTGCCCGACCCGGCGCTGAACGGCACCACCACGCGTACCGGCTTGCCGGCCTGCGGCCAATCATTGGGAGATGCCGCGCTGGCGGCGTTGCCGGCGAGTGCGGCCAGGGTGGTGACGGCAGTGACGGCGAACACAAGGCACAGGCGCGCGGTTACGCGCGCTTGGGGGGCAAGGCGGTCCATCTTGTCTCCTGTTCCATAGGGAAGGTCGCAGCCGGTGGCGTCGGTGGAACGCCGAGTGCTCTCTGGCAGGTCTGCGAGCCGAGTATAGGGATTGCCGTACGGTGAAATCCAATGCATATTTATGGCCCACCCCATGCATTAAATCTATATGCTGAGCTTGCGGCGCCTGGAGCATTTCGCGGTGCTTTCCGAAGAGCGCAGCTTTTCGCGCGCGGCGCGCCGGCTCAACCTGACCCAGCCGGCCCTGACCCGCAGCATCCAGACGCTGGAGGAGACGCTGGGCCTGCAACTGGTGGATCGCGCCGCCAGCGGACTGGTGCTGACCGAGGCGGGCGGCATGGTGCTGGAGCGCTCGCGCCGCATGCTCGGCGATGTGCGTGCGCTGCAGCGTGAAGCGGGCCGGCTGCGCGGCTACGAGACGGGCACGGTGAACTTTGGCGTGGGCTCCTTTCCTGCCGCGGCGTTCCTCGGTTCCGTGATGACGCGCGTGGCGCGTGACTACCCGGGACTGGTCGTGCGCGTGGAAACCGAGAGCTGGCGCCGTCTGCTTGAAAAGCTGCAGCGCGATGAACTGGACTTTGTCGTCGCCGTGACGCACAGCCTGCCACCGCCGGCGGACTTCCAGGTGCGGCAACTGCCGGCGCAGCGCATGGGGTTCTTTGTCCGCCCGGAGCATCTGCTGGCCGGGCTCGACCGCGAAGCTGTGAGCGGCCAGATTGCCGGCTTCGGCCTGGTCACGACGCGGCTGCCGCCACGCGCGCGCGGCGAACTGGCGACAGTGTTCGGACTGGCCAGCGCCGACGAATTGCCGGTACGGCTGGAATGCGACAACGTGCAGGTGCTGTGCGAAGTGGCCAGCGCATCGGACGCGGTGCTGTTCGCTACGCACGAGGCCGTGCGCAGGGAACTGGCCGGCGGAACACTGGTGCCGCTGGCGCTGGACTACCTGCGCCGGCGCCGTTACCGCTGACGCTCGTGTACCCGGGCGGGCGCAACCTGTCGGGGGCCGCGCAGTTGCTGGTCGGCCTGCTGGAGGAGCATGCCGCGAGTCCGGTCACCCCGTCGGAGCCGGGTTGATCTTTGCCGGTTATCGGTCCTTCACTTCGACCCGGATGCCTTCGGGCGCACCGTGATCGCCCCGGGCTCCACGTCCTTGCCGCCAAAGCGCAGCTCGTCGGGCTTGAACGTGTAGATCGGGTAGTCCTTCAGCAACTGCTGCGCGACTACCGCGCCGATGGCGTTGAGCTGCGCCTTGTACAGCGCCATGCCTTGCACTTCGACGTCCTGCACGGTGGGGTTGTCCAGCAGCACCGCGCGCTGTGTCTTGTCGTAGCGCAGGCCGCTGTTGAGCGACAGCGTGCCGTTGACGGGCGGTGCCGCCCCCAGCGAATTGGTGAGCAGGGCATCCATCTGCGTGGTGATGCGGTTGTTGGCGTCGTCGAGCACAAGGCGCGGGTGCGTGAGCTGCACGCTGACCACCTGCGCATAGCGCAGCGTGGCGGGGAAGCGCTTGTCCATGGCCTGCTGCAGTTCCTGCTTCGTGAACGTGTATTCGCCGGTCCAGATGTTGTAGCCGGCGTGGGCGGCGGTGGCTGCGGCAAGGGTCGCGCGCGGAGCAATAGGCGTCGGGGGAAAGCGCATGTGGATGGGTGCGCGCATTGGCGCAACGTTGTCTGCGTAGTGCCTGTCAGACACGGATCGGCACGGCAGCGTTCCGGCGCAAGTGTAATGCGGCCGCCAAGTGCGGCATCGGCCTCAGTAATGCGGGGGGATCTCGTGCATCGGATTGGACTCGGCCGCGGTCGAAGGTGCGCTGGTCACCTGCTGATAGAGCGCGCGGAATTGTTCCTGCAGCAGGTCCAGCTGTTGCTGCTGGCGTGCGACGGTCAGGTTCAGCGTTTCGAGCAGGTCTTCCTGGAAAGCGAGCTTGATTTCCAGTTCGTTTAGGCGGTCATCCATGGCGTGTATCTCCGGCTTCGTCTCCGGCAGGGGCGCCGAGCCGCGCATTGTAAGCGAAGCCCGACGCCGATCGCGCCGGAGCGAGCAGGCGGGCTACGCCTTATTGGTGCGGCGCAGGCTTGATCAGCATCCACATCACGCCGAAGCGGTCGGTCACCATGCCGAACTTCTCGGCGAAGAAGGTTTGCGACAGCGGCATCATCGCCTGGCCGCCTTCGCTCAGGCCGTTGAATGCCTTTTCCAGCGCCGCGACGTCGTCATAGGTGATCGACAGCGCCACGCCCGCGAAATTGGGTTTGCCCGTGCAACGGCCGTCGGACACCATGATCAGGCTGTCGCCGACCTTGAACTCGGCGTGCATCACCTTCTCGTCCATGTCTGGCGTGGGGGCGCAGCCTTCGCTGGCGGCGGCCTTGTCCTTTTCGGGGTTGTCCTTGAACCGCATCAGCATGCCGGGCTGGGCGCCGATCGTCTTCTTGTAGAACTCGAGTGCTTCCTCGCAACGGCCTCGAAGAACAGATAAGGCTGGACTAGCATGGACATCTCCTGGTGTGGCCACCCTTGCGGATAGCCTTGGGAATCAGTCTGGATCCGGGCCCGCGGCACCGGTCGCGATCGGCGACACGGCATTTGTGTACGCCGTCCACAATACCTTAGCAAAGAAACCGGACGGGGTCCACCCTGCATTGCCGGTGCCAGGCGGCGGCGATCGCGGCATAGGAGGCGTATGCGATGGCATAGAATGGCCGCGCCGCCTGGCTGTATCCAATCTGGCATGGCGGGCACTGATAGCCAAATGGGGTTGCATTGCGTTACGAACTTACCGACTTGCGCCTGTTCCAGGCCATTGCCGACGCGCAGAGCCTGTCCGGCGGCGCATCGGCCGCGCACATCACGGCTTCGGCGGCCAGCTACCGGCTGAAGAACCTCGAGCATGCAATGGGCACGCCGCTGTTCGTGCGCAATGCGCGCGGCATGGAGCTGACGCGGCCGGCGAGACACTGCTGGTGCATGTGCGGGAACTGCTGCTTGGCGTGGAGCGCATGCATGGCGAAGTCGGGCGTTTCTCGGCAGGGCTCAAGGGCCACATCCGGCTGCTTGCCAACTCGAGCTCCCTGAACGGCTTCATCATTCCGAGCGTGAGCCGCTTCCTGGCGGCGACCCGGACGTGAACATCGACCTGGAAGAACGTGCGAGCCAGGCCATCCTGACCGCGGTGGCCGCGCATGAAGCGGACGTCGGCATTCTTGCCGGAGACTTCGATACCACTGGCGTGCGCTCGGTGCGCTATGCCGTCGACGAGCTGATCCTGGCCGTGGCGGCGGATCATCCGCTCGCGCGCGAGGCGGAAGTGCGCTTTGGCGCCGCGCTCGCTTTTGATTTCGTTTGCATGAGCCGTACCAGCAGCAACTTCCTGTTCCTGCGCGAGATGGCGCAGCGCGCGGGAAAGAGCCCCAATGTGCGGCTGCACGCGCACAGCTTCGAGGCGGTGTTGTCGCTCGCCGAGGCAGGGGTGGGCGTGGCGCTGGTGCCGCGCAGCGTGGCGGCGGCCGCGTTGCGTGAAGCACGCGTGGTGGGCGTGCGGCTGGCCGAGCCATGGGCGCTGCGCGAGCTCAACCTGATCGTGCGCGCCGACGGCAAGCTGCCCGGATTTGCCGCGGCGTTCGTGCAGTTCCTGCTCAATGACCCGCGCGTGGCGGCCACGCGAGAGGGTGGCGCGGTCGCGTCGACCGCGCCCTGACAACCACGCGGGGAACTACCGCTTGCGGTTGAGGAACGTCGCCATGTGATGCTGCGGCTCGCCGGTATCGAACGCGCGGCCGAACTCGGCCACGCTGTTGTTGATCGACACGTCGAGCGACGCCTCTTCCCATTCGCGCAGCAGGCGCTTCTGCTGGCGCACGACCTGCGGTCCGAAGCCCGCGAACAGCGCGGCGATGCGCTCGACTTCCGCGTCCAGTTCGGCCAGCGGCACGACGCGGTTCACGAGTCCCCACGACAGCGCCTCTTCCGCGCCGCACAGTTCGCCAGTCAGCAGCATCCACGTTGCGCGCGCGTTGCCGACCAGCCGCGGCATCAGCGCGGCGTGGATCACGGACGGAATACCGACCTTGACCTCGGGCATGCCGAGTTGCGCGTTATCGGCTGCAATGCGCAGATCGCAGGCCAGCGCCAGCTCCAGCCCGCCGCCCAGGCACCAGCCCGGCATGCGCGCGATCACCGGCACCGGGAAGTGCCGCAGCGCATCGCACAGCCCGCGCAGGCCGCTGATGAAGACCTCGGCGCTTTCGCGTGTGAGCGCAGCCATCTCCTTGATATCGGCACCGCCGATAAAGCCCTTCGCGCCGGCACCGCGCACCACCAGCACGCGCACGGCGTCGTTGGCGGCGAGTGCGTCGATCGCGCGGGTCAGGTCCGCGATCACCGGCGTGCTGAGGATATTCAGCGAGCCCGCTTCGCGGATGGTCAGCGTGGCGACGCCGCGTTCGTCGATCTCGACGCCGGCGTGCGTGTTGGATGCGTGTTCGCTCATGGCAATGCGTTCCTTGTTCCTTATTGCAGCTTCGTGAAGTGGATATCCTCGACCACCTTCTTCCAGTGCGCATTCTGCGTGCGGATCAGGTCGGCGAATGCTTTGCGCGAGGTCCAGGCTGGAATCGCGCCCTGCTTCTCGATGGCAGCGATCACCTCCGGTTCGGCCAGCACCTGGCGCACGGCGTCGTTGAGCTTGTCGAGGATCGGCGCCGGCGTGCCGGCCGGAGCGCCCAGGCCGAACCACGACGGGTTGTTCATGGCGCCCAGCCCGGCTTCGGCGTAGGTCGGCACATTGGGCAGGACCTTCAGCCGGTGCTTCGCCGCCACGGCCAGTGGCTTGAGCTTGCCGCCCTGGATCAGCCCCGACGAGGACGGGATATTGTCGAACACGACCTGGATCTGGCCCGCCACCGCATCATTGAGCGCCGGGCCCAGGCCCTTGTAGGGCACGTGCAGCATGCGCGTGCCGGTCTCGCTCATGAACAGCTCGCCATTCATGTGGCTCAGGCCGCCATTGCCGGACGAGCCAAACGAATACTTGCCGGGGTTGGCCTTCAACAGCTTGATGAACGCCGGCAGGTCGGTGGCCGGGAAGGCCGGATTCACGACCAGCACGTTGGGCACGTCGGCCAGGTTGCTGATCGGGTCGAAATCCTTCACCGGATCATAGGCGGTCTTCAGGTAGACATTCGGGTTCACCGCGTGCGAGCTTTCCACCTCCATCACCAGCGTGTAGCCATCGGCCGGCTGCTTGGACGCGTAGGCGCTGCCCACCGCACCGCCCGCACCGGGCCGGTTTTCGACAACCACGGGCTGGCCGATCACCGGCCCCAGCCGCGTGCCGACGATGCGCGCGATGATGTCCGTGGTGCCGCCGGCCGCGTAGGGCACGATCAGCTTGATCGGGCGGTCCGGCCAGGCGGCCTGTGCGGTGCTGGCCAGGCCGAGGCCGGCCAGCAGGGCCAGGGCGGGAAGAGTCGGTTTCATCGGGTGTCTCCGTATCGGGGTATCGATTCTGTGAGCTTGAGCGGTGGCTCAGGCCGTTGTGGTGTGTTCGCCGAGCAAGGGCGGCGGCTGCAGCGGTCCGGCGTGGCCGGCGAGCATGGGGTTGCGCACCATCGGCACGGCACCCATCACGGCATGCTCGGCAACCTGCTGCAGCCCGCGGTGGCGCACCTGCGGATGCGCGAAGACTTCTTCCATGGTGTGGATCGGGCCCCACGGCACGCCGGCGGTATCGAAGGCTTCGGTCCACGCGGCGCGCGTGCGCGTCGGGAAGATCTCCGTCAGCAGTGCGCGCAATCGTGGCAGGTTCTCGATGCGCGCGGAATTGGTCGCATAGCGCGCGTCCTGCGCCAGCTCGGCCATGCCGGCGACCGCGCAGAAGCGGGCGAACTGCCCGTCATTGCCGATCGCCAGGATCAGGTAGCTATCCGCGCAGCGGAACACTTCGTACGGCGCACAGTTCGGGTGTGCATTGCCGCTGCGCTGCGGGTTCTCGCCGGACACCAGGTAGTTGGCGCCCTGGTTGGCATTGAGCGCGACGGCTACATCGAGCAACGCGATGTCGAGGTGCTGGCCGACGCCGGTCGCCTGGCGCTGGTAAAGCGCCGCGAGCACGGCGGAAGTCGCGTACATGCCCGTGCTCAGGTCCACCACGGCCACGCCTGTTCGCAGCGGGCCGGCGCCGGGGCTGCCGTCAGGCTGGCCGGTATAGCTCATCAGGCCGCCCATGCCCTGGAATACGTAGTCGTAGCCGGGCTTGTCGGCCATCGGGCCATCCTGGCCGAAGCCGGTGATGGACAGGTAGATCAGCCGTGGGTTGATGGCCTTGAGGCTGTCGTAATCCAGCCCGTAGCGCCGCAGCGTGCCGACCTTGTAGTTCTCGACCAGCACGTCGGCCTCGCGCGCCAGCTCGCGCACCTGCGCGGCGCCTTCGGGTGTGCCGTAGTCGATCGCTACCGAACGCTTGCCGCGGTTGCAGCTGATGAAGTAGGCGGACAGCCGAGCGTCGCTGCCATCGGCTGCCGGCATATAGGGCGGGCCCCAGCCGCGCGTATCGTCGCCGCGCTCTGGGTGTTCGACCTTGGTCACCTCGCCCCAAGGTCGGCCAGGTTCTGGGTGCACCAGGGGCCGGCCAGGATGCGCGACAAGTCCAGTACGCGTACGCCTTCCAGGGCGCGATGAAGCATGACAACTCCGCATTCGCAAAACAATGCGGCGGAGTATAGGGAGCGCCCCCGGGACGAACCAGTCGAGAGTTTTTAAAGGCGCGTTCGCCGGTTTTGAACGGTCCGGCACGTGACGGCGGGACGCCGGGTTTGGCGCAAGCCGCTGCCGTGTCACAATTCGCCTTTGGACCTTTCCGGCGCCCTGATTTGGCCCCCTTTTTCGGGCGGCCCAATCCCGGCACTTCCGGCCGCCGGCCGAAAGTTGCTTCAAGAGCCGACAAATTCACATAGATTTCCTGGCGATGACTACCATCCTTCAGCACATTCCTACCGGCGAGCGCGTCGGCATTGCGTTCTCTGGCGGCCTGGACACCAGCGCGGCGCTCCTCTGGATGCGCCAGAAGGGCGCTATCCCCTACGCCTACACCGCCAACCTGGGCCAGCCGGACGAGCCTGACTACGACGATATCCCGCGCCGTGCCAAGGCCTACGGCGCCGAGGAAGCCCGCCTGGTCGACTGCCGCACGCAACTGGTCGCCGAAGGCATTGCCGCGCTGCAGTGCGGTGCCTTCCACATTTCGACCGCCGGGATCACCTACTTCAACACCACCCCGATCGGCCGCGCCGTCACCGGCACCATGCTGGTCGCTGCAATGAAGGAAGATGGCGTCAATATCTGGGGCGATGGCAGCACGTTCAAGGGCAATGACATCGAGCGTTTCTACCGCTACGGCCTCCTGACCAACCCGGGCCTGCAGATCTACAAACCGTGGCTGGACCAGCAGTTCATCGACGAACTGGGTGGCCGTACCGAAATGTCCGAGTTCATGCGCCAGAACGGCTTCGACTACAAGATGTCGACCGAGAAGGCGTACTCCACCGACTCCAACATGCTGGGCGCTACCCACGAGGCCAAGGACCTGGAGCACCTCGATTCCGGCATCCGCATCGTGCAGCCGATCATGGGCGTGCAGTTCTGGCGCGATGACGTCGAAGTCAAGCGCGAGGAAGTCACCGTGCGCTTCGAGCAGGGCCAGCCGGTCGCGCTGAACGGCAAGACCTTTGCCAACAGCGTCGAGCTGTTCGCCGAGGCCAACGTCATCGGCGGCCGCCATGGCCTGGGCATGAGCGACCAGATCGAGAACCGCATCATCGAAGCCAAGAGCCGCGGCATCTACGAGCCCCGGGGCTGGCGCTGCTGTTCATCGCCTACGAGCGCCTGATCACCGGCATCCACAACGAAGACACCATCGAGCAGTACCGCGACAACGGCCGCCGCCTCGGCCGCCTGCTGTACCAGGGCCGCTGGTTCGACCCGCAGGCCATCATGCTGCGCGAAACCGCCCAGCGCTGGTGGCCGGCGCCGTGACCGGCGAAGTCACCATCGAACTGCGCCGCGGCAATGACTACTCGATCGTGAACACCACCTCGCCGAACCTGACCTACAAGCCGGAACGGCTGACGATGGAAAAGGGCGAGTCGATGTTCACCCCGCTGGACCGGATCGGCCAGCTGACCATGCGTACGCTGGATATCGTGGACACCCGCGAAAAGCTGCAGACGTATGCGAAGAGCGGTCTGCTGTCGTCGTCGATCAGTGCTTCGCTGCCGAAGCTGGAAGACTGAGCAGACGCACAGTGACAGCGCCGCGCGAATGCGCGGTGGTAAAAAACCGGCACCTTCGAGTGCCGGTTTTTCTTGTCGGGGTCTTGTGCAGGCATGGTCATGGCCGATGCGTGCGCAGCCAGTCGCGCAGCGCGTCGTTCATGCGCGTCTGCCAGCCATCGCCGGTGGAACGGAATGCTTCAAGGATCTCGATATCGTATCGCACGCTGACGAGTTCCTTGCGCACCGAGAGCTTCGGGCGGCCACGCCGCGGCTTCATCCGGGCGAAGTCCTCGTCGGTGGGCACGAAGGTGTCAGTGTCTGCTGCGATTCCACGTGAAATCGCTGCCTCCTCCTGAGGGGTATTCCGAAGTAGCTTGCTCATAGCGTTCGATCTCGCGGTTGTTTGCCTTGCGAAGGCTGATTACCCGAATGGTGTCGCCGCGCTGCGTGAACACCACGCAATAGAGCCGGCTGTTGATTGGCGCATAGCCAATCTCGCGTAGCTCACCGTAGTCGCGGCGACCATCCGGCGCACACCAGATCGTGGTCCAGTCGATTGCAAGCCAGCGATACGCCGTGCTTAACCTTGTTGGCCACGTCCTCCCCAGGATCGTAGGTCGTGTGCATTGGTATTTATTGTAGCTACATTAAATGAGGGATGCAATGTACTCCGGATATTTGGGGAATCTGTGATCCTCATTACCCGGCTCTGCAGGAGCGTACGGGCCATCCCTTCGTTCCAACAGGGACTTCTTTCTGATTATTAGGGCGCATAGACTGGTGTCACCATGTCCGAACGGGAGCTTCACATGACCACCTCGCCTCCCGACCCGCGCGGAAAAACCTCCCGCCGCGATTTCCTCGGTGAACTCGGTACCCTTGCGGCGCTGGCCAGTGTTGTACCCGCCAGCATCGCGCAAACCGGCAACCCGCACGCCGCCGCCTGCCTGCTGACCCCCGCCGCCACCGAAGGCCCCTTCTATCTCAACGACGCCGCACTGCGCAGCGACATCCGCGACGGCCGCCCCGGCCAGGCGCTGCGGCTGCGTCTGACCGTGGTCGATGCCGACCGGGGCTGTCAGCCGGTGCCGGGCGCGCTGGTCAGCATCTGGCATTGCGATGCCGGCGGCAGCTATAGCGGTGAGGACGGACGTCGCGATGCCACGCGCTACCTTCGCGGTGTGCAGCAGACCGGCGCCGATGGTGCGGCAACTTTCGTGACGATCTATCCCGGCTGGTATCGCCCGCGCGCGGTGCATATCCACTTCAAGGTGTTGCTCGCGAATGTCGAGGTGCTGACCAGCCAGCTCTACTTCAGCGACGCGCTCAACCGCGAAGTGCTCGGCAGCCACCCGGCGTACCGGGCACGCGGCGCGCCGACACGCGCAAACACGCAGGATCCGATCGCGGGCAGCGAGCCGCCGCTCGTGCGCGTACGCACTGCACAGGAATGGCTGGACGGGGAGTTCGTCGTGGGAATTGCGCGCGGCGGCGGCCGAACGGCTTAAGGCGCGGACGCGTCCGCCGCGAGCAAATTCGCGTCGCGGCACAGCCGCCACCTGCCATCGGCCTCCCTGCGCAGTACGGTGAGCGTATAGCCGGAGCGATGCACTGCCTGCCCGCCTGGCGGCGTCACCGTCAGTTCGATGAAGTTGCGCAGGTAGGCCCAGTCGCCCATCACCTGCAGTTCCCGGATGTCATGGCTGCCCTGCATCCGTACCCCCTTCATGCCGGCCGAGGTCTGCGCGAAAGCGGCCTTGCCGAAGGGTTCCTTGCCGGGGACCATGAAGACGACGTCATCGGTCATCAGGTTCAGTACGGTATCGATATCGCCTTGCTGGCTGGCGGTGAACCAGGTCTGTACCAGTTCACGGATGGCGCGCTCGTCGTCTGCGGGGTTCATGGCTGTCTCGCTTGTTTGCCCGCGCCTGCCGGCGTCCTTGCCGGTGCGGCCAGCAGCGGGTAAGGATTGATGGCGCCGCCGGCCGTGTAGATGCCGTAGTGCAGGTGCGGCGGCGTGCCCTGCGCGTTGCCGGTAGTGCCGACATAGCCCAGCACCGAGCCCGGCATCACCCGGTCTCCGGCACCGCTGTCGCCGTAGCGGTCGAGGTGGGCATAGTAGTGCATCTGGCGGCCGGGCCCCATCACCCACACCGCATTGCCGCCGAGCCGGTTGGTGCCGACGCGCGTTACCAGCCTTCGGTGGCCGGAGACCACCGGCGTGCCGCGCGGCGCGAAGATCGTCGATCCCCTCATGCGCCGGCCGCCGCCGCGCGCCGCGCCCCAGGTGTCGCGCAGGTTGCGGCGCGT
>LRMT01000097.1 GCA_001725945.1 Cupriavidus sp. UYMMa02A
CCGTTTGCCATGGCGTTGCCGTCGTTCCTGAAGCACCTGGGCGTGCTGGAGCGCAGCGGTCTGGTGCGCTCGCACAAGCAAGGGCGCGTGCGCATGTGCGAACTGGAGCCGGCAACGATGCGGATCGGGTTCGGTGCCGTTGCGGTAGGCGTTGAGCTGATCTTGCAACACGTCCTTGGTTTCCAGAAAGGTATCGATGATGGTCCTGGACAATGCCAGTTCCTGGCGGCGCGTACGGTCCAGCAGATTCTCGAAGATATGCGTAGTTGCGGTCAGTGCCGCAAACCCGAAGGTGGCCGCCCCGCCCTTGATGGAGTGCGCGGCACGGAAGATTGCGTTGAGGTCTTCCGGGTCGGGTGACTCGATGTCCAGGCCGAGCAGCAACTGCTCCATTTCAACGAGCAGTTCTTCCGCCTCTTCAAAGAAGGTCTGGTAAAACTGTGTGATATCGATATCGACAGACATTGGCGTCCTGACTCACTAAGTTACTGCGCTAAGCGTGGCCGCCGTGCACGGCGGCCACGCATCATTCTGTCTTTGCCTTCGGCGCCGCCGGTGCTGGCGTTGCCGACGATGCCGGCGCGGCCAGTCCTTCCTGCATCGCGTCGGCGGCCTTGCCGGCCTGCGCCTTCACCGTGACCTCGGCCGCGCTCGCGTTTTCCGCCTCGAACCGGGCCTGGGCCTTGTGGTTCAGCACCACGATGCTGATGCGCCGATTCACCGGCGCCAGCAGGTCACCCTTGTCCAGCGGCATGGTCGCCGCCAGGCCGAGCACACGCAGCACCTTGCCTTCCTGCATGCCGCCGGCGATCAGTTCGCGGCGCGAAGCATTGGCGCGGTCGCTCGACAGTTCCCAGTTGCTGTACGTGCGCTCGCCGTTGGAGTAGTTCGCCGCATCGGTATGGCCGGACAGGCTGACCTTATTGGGCAGTTCATTGAGCACCGGCCCGATCTCGCGCAGGATCGCGCGCATATACGTTTCCACCTGCGCGCTGCCGGTACGGAACATCGGGCGGTTCTGCGTATCGAGAATCTGGATGCGCAGGCCTTCGCTGGTGATGTCGAGCAGCAGTTGCGGGCGGAACTGCTTGAGCATCGGGTTGTTCTCGATGATCTCCTCAAGCCGGTTCTTGAGCGCGCGCAGGCGCTGGGCTTCCTGGTACTCGTTGCGGCGTTGCTCGGCGGAAGGATCATTGTCGTGCGCACGCGCGACTTCGCCGTCCTTGCGCATGGCGTCCACGCCGCCGCCGGGAATCACGCTGGGCGTCTGGCTGCTCTTCTCGCCGCCGACAACGGCCACCTTCAGCGGCATGCGGAAATATTCGGCGATCCCTTCGAGGGTCTTCTTGTTGGCGCTGGACAGCAGCCACAGCACCAGGAAGAGCGCCATCATCGCCGTCATGAAGTCGGCGTAGGCAATCTTCCAGCTATGGTTGCCATGCGGCTTGGCGTGCGACTTCGCCCTGCGGACGATGATCGGACGCATATCGTTTGCGCTGCTCATGACGGTAGCTCTGCAGGATCAGCTGAGGCTTTTGACTTCGCGGACGTGGTCGTCCAGCTCCAGGAACGACGGCCGCACCGTGGAATACAGCACTTTGCGGCCGAACTCCACGGCCACCAGCGGTGCGTAGCCGTTGAGCGAAGCCAGCAGGACCACCTTGATGCACTCGTAGACCTTGACGTTCTCCGACACCTGCAGCTCGATGCGCGACGCCAGCGGCGAAACGAAGCCGTAGGCCAGCAGGATGCCCAGGAAGGTACCAACCATGGCGTGCGCGATCAGCGCACCAAGCTCGGCCGGCGGCAGGTCGGCCGAAGCCAGCGCATGCACCACGCCCATCACCGCGGCCACAATGCCGAAGGCCGGCAGCGCATCGCCGACGCGCGACAGCGCATGGGCGGGGATCTCGGCCTCGTGGCGGAAGGTTTCGATCTCGTGGTCCATCAGCGCCTCGATCTCGAACGCGTTCATGTTGCCGTTGACCATCATGCGCAGGTAGTCCGTGAGGAATTCCATCACGACGGAATCGGACAGGATGCGCGGATACTGGCTGAACACGCTGCTCGCGGCCGGATCGGCGATTTCCTTCTCGAGGAACAGGATGCCTTCGCGGCGTGCCTTGGACAGCAGCACGTACAGCAGCGACATGACGTCCAGGTACAGTTCCTTCTTGTACTTGGAACTCTTGAACAGACCCGGCAACGCCTTGAGCGTTGCCTTGATAGCCTTGGTGGTATTGGTGGCGATGAATGCACCGCCGGCAGCGCCGCCGATGATCACAAGCTCCGCCGGTTGATACAGCGCGCCCATGTGGCCGCCGGTCATGGCATAACCGCCAAGCACCGCCGCTACCACGACGATATAGCCAAGAACTACTAGCACGATCGGATCCCCGTCAAAAAAGCGCGTCAGTCACGCACAATTGCCCGTTGCACGGGCGGACTGGGAGATCCGGTCCGCCCCTGCTGCGCAGCTTGCCAGCCAGGCGGACCTTAACCAGGATCAGGCTTGGGTCTGCAAGACGGCGGCGTTCTTCGAGGGCTTTTTCACCTTCCCCGCACGCGATGGCGGACGGCACAGGCTGCATACGAAATTCGCGTGCGGCTCATAGGCATGCGTCACGAACCGTCCCCCGCAACACGTGCAGGTGGAAAGCTGCAGCATATTGCTCTCGAAGAACCGTACTAACGTCCAGGCACGGGTGAAACTTAAGACTATTTCGCCGCCGAGCAGCGAAACATGCTCGAGATACAGACGGTAAGCGGCCACTATGGCGCGAATACCCACCGTCTCGCCCTCCTGCACCATGAACTGGTGCGCGGAAAAGAACAGCGAAGAGTGGATATTCGGCAGCCAGGTCGTGAACCAGTCAGTCGAGAACGGGAGCATGCCCTTGGGCGGAGAAACGCCGCGCAGCTCCTTGTAGAGTCGGATCAGCCGGTCGCGCGAGAGGGTGGTCTCGGCCTCAAGCACCTGCAGGCGCGCACCCAGGCCGATCAGCTCGATGGCGAGCTGGGTCTGGTTGGCATCCTGAAGTACGCTCTTGCGACCTGGAACGGGCGCGCTGGTAGTGCTGCGCGCCGAAGGAGCCTGCAGGAGCGCGGTCAATTGAGCGACTCCACAGGCTGACGGGCAAGGAGGATCGCAGCGTGCATCTGCTGCATATCGTGGCTCTTGGCCGTATGGGTGAGCGTAGACAGAAGCGCATGGTCGTCAAAACGGAACCTGCATAGCACCATGTTCGATGCCGCGAGCTTCACGAGTTGCGCCGACGTCAGCTTTGCGAGAATGTCGGCAATTTCCTTGCTGACACCCAGTCTGAACATGGCTTCCACATGGTTTTCCCGCACCAGACGTTGTGCGAGCAGCAGATAAGCGAGGTTAACCTCCCTGATCTCCTGGAGAACTTCACTGCTTTCCAATTTATCCCCGCTACCAAAACTGCCGTTCGCTTGTCCAGCGCTTACCGGCGGTCCAGCAGGGGACCTCCGGCGACCAGATCGTTTGAGTGCGTTCAGGCAGACACTACGTACAACAATAGGAACTTCAGCCCGGTCCACTTAGCGACTCGTTACAAGTGTTACAGAGTGTAAGTGAAACTGTTACGTTTATATCGGCAATCAGCTCGCAATGCCAATCCCTACTTACGCGGGGGAAACCCCAATGTCGCACGAAAGATACATGGCTGAGCAAAGTTTGTAACAAACTAGGCTTGCAACATTTGATGTAACGCAAACCTGTAGCGCATAAGCCATTGCATCCGCTGACATTGAGCTTCTAACGGGATTCCACTATTGACGAACGGGAATGTGACGAACTGAACAGGCGGCGCAGCCACGCAGCCAGCCGTGCGAAGACGTCGTCCGGTGTTTCCTGGAATAGATGCGGCCGTGCCCGGGCAGCTTGTTCGAGCACGCGATTGGCCTCATCGAGCTGGACCGAGCCGTACTGCAGCGCCAGCGTCAGCGTCGCCCGCAGTTCCCCGACGCGCGAGCGGCCCAGGGTTTCATTGTCTTCGGTCTGCAAGGTGTACATGAGGTCATATGCCCGCTGCCGCAGGCTTTCGGCCAGGACCCATGCCGGCGTACGCATACGTTCCTCCAGCACCCGCACGTCTTCCGCGGAAGCGGCCACCTGCGAGGCGAGGGCGTCGGTGAAGGCCGCGTCGGCACCGCATTCAGCCAGCACCTGCACCGCCCATTCGCGCGCATGCTCGAAGCGCTGCTGCGGGGTCCAGTCCGACTGCACGGCCAGGCCGAAGCCAAAACGCCGCGCATCGCGCATCAGTGACGACAGGGCATTGGGCAACTGCTTGTCGAACACCTTGCGTGCCCAGCCATACTCGCCGCTGGCCAGCAGGCGCATGACGGCACGCTCGTCAAGGGCGCATCGTGCTGGAGCAGCCGGGCCCGCAGGAAATCATTGAACTCAGGCGGCAGGAAATCCTTGTCGAAGCCTGTCGACAGGCTGACAAAGTCGTCGAACTCCCTGCGCAGCCTGGCCACGTCGTCTGGCGACAAGGCCAGCGTGATATTGGTATTCATGGCATCGAGGCGATGGCGGGCGGCACTCCGGTTGCAGCAGCTTGCCGCCCGCCGGGGCTCAGAACGCGCTCCAGTCCCCGTTGTCCGCGGCGGCAAGAGCCGCCGGACGCGGCAGTGCGCGGAGGTCGCTGACGGCTGGCTCGAGGCGTCAGCGGCATCTGCGGCCGGCGCGCGGCTCCTGTGCCGCGCTATCGGACCGGGC
>LRMT01000098.1 GCA_001725945.1 Cupriavidus sp. UYMMa02A
CACTGCGGCGCGGCGCTGAGCCCGTGGCTCGCGCGCGAAGGCCCGTGCCCAGCAAGGCCGGCACGGCCGAAGCTGGCGGCTGCGCCCAACAATGCCTTCGTGATCACGGAGAAGCGCACGCCCTATGACAATGTGACCACGTACAACAACTTCTACGAATTCGGCACCGACAAGTCCGATCCGGCGCGCAACGCCGGAACGTTGCGGCCGCATCCGTGGCAGGTAGCCGTGGAAGGACTGGTGAAGAAGCCCAACGTTTATGACCTCGACGAGCTGCTCAAGCTGGCGCCGATGGAGGAGCGCGTGTACCGCCTGCGCTGCGTGGAAGGCTGGTCGATGGTGATTCCGTGGATCGGCTATCCGCTGGCCGAGCTGATCCGCCGCGTGGAGCCGCAGCCGGGCGCGAAGTATGTGCAGTTCATCACCCTTGCCGACAAGAAGCAGATGCCCGGCATCAGCAGTTCGGTGCTGGACTGGCCTTACAGCGAGGGCCTGCGCATGGACGAGGCGCTGCACCCGCTCGCGCTGCTGACCTTCGGCCTCTACGGCGAGGTGCTGCCGAACCAGAACGGCGCGCCGGTGCGCATGGTGCTGCCATGGAAATACGGCTTCAAGAGCGCCAAGTCCATCGTGAAGATCCGCTTTGTCGACAAGCAGCCGCCGACGAGCTGGAACCTGGCGGCGCCGCAGGAGTACGGCTTCTATTCGAACGTGAACCCGGACGTCGACCATCCGCGCTGGAGCCAGGCCACCGAACGGCGGATCGGCGAAGACAGCGGTGGCGGCGGCTTTGCCGCGCTGTTCGCGCCCAAGCGCAAGACGCTGCCGTTCAACGGCTACGGCCAGCAGGTCGCGTCGCTGTACCAGGGCATGGACCTGCGGAAGTTCTTCTGATGGGCAGAGCGACATGACCGTTTCGCAACCGACTTCGACGCGCGCGCCAGGCGCTGCCACGGGCGGCAAGTCTGCCGGGCTGGCGGCGCTGCCTGCCGCGCAGGTGCGCATCCTCAAGATTGCCCTCTGGCTGCTCGCGATGTTGCCGTTCGTGCGCCTGCTGTACCTGGGCGCAACCAGCCAGTTTGGCGCGAATCCGCTGGAATTCGTCACGCGATCCACGGGTACGTGGACGCTGGTCATGCTGTGCGCGACGCTGGCCGTCACGCCGCTGCGCCGCCTCACGGGCTGGAACTGGCTCGTGCGCCTGCGCCGCATGCTGGGGCTGTTCGCGTTCTTCTACGGCCTGCAGCACTTCCTGCTGTGGATCGGCGTGGATCGCGGCTTCGATTTCGCCTACATGCTGAAGGACGTGGCCAAGCGGCCGTTCATCACGGTCGGCTTTGCGGCTTTTATGCTGATGATCCCGCTGGCGCTGACGTCGACCAACGCCATGGTGCGGCGCCTCGGCGGCAAGCGCTGGCAGGCGCTGCACAAGGCGGTGTATGCGATCGCGGTGCTCGCCATCCTGCACTACTGGTGGCACAAGGCCGGCAAGAATGACTTCAGCGAGGTGTCGATCTACGCCGCGGTGGTGTTCGTGCTGCTGGGGCTGCGCCTGTGGTGGCGCTGGCGGCCGGCCACCCGCTGAGGCGGGCAGGCCGGCAGGGCATGGGCGTGTCAGTCCTGCAGCAGGCGCTCGTCGCGGAACAGGTCTTCGATCAGTTCGCGCTCGCGCACCAGGTGGACCTTGTTGCCGTCGACCATCACTTCGGCGGCACGCGGACGGGTGTTGTAGTTCGAACTCATGACGAAGCCGTAGCGCCCGCCGACATCACCGCGAGCAGGTCGCCGGGCTGCACGCCTAGCGAGCGGTCGCGCCCGAGCCAGTCGCCCGATTCGCACACCGGCCCCACGATATCGTAGGTCACCGGCGATGCGCTGCCCGCCTTGACGGGCTCGATGCGGTGGTAGGCCTCATACATCGCCGGACGCGCGAGGTCGTTCATGGCCGCATCGACGATGCAGAAGTTCTTGGCCGCGCCGGGCTTGAGGAATTCGACCTGGGTCAGCAGCACGCCGGCATTGCCGACGAGCGATCGACCCGGCTCGAACAGCACCTCGCGGTGGCCGTGGCCGCGCGCGGCCACGCGGTCGAGCAGCGTGGTGGCAAAGCCGGTGATGTCCGGCGGGGTTTCGTCGTCGTAGGTGATGCCCAGTCCGCCGCCGACGTCGATATGCTCGAGCACGATGCCTTCGCGCTCCAGCGCTTCGACCACGTCCAGCACCTTGTCGAGCGCTTCCAGGTACGGTGCGACCTCGGTGATCTGCGAACCGATGTGGCAGTCGATGCCCGTGATCTCGATATTCGGCAGCGCGGCGGCAGCCCGATACGTGGGCAGCACGTCCTCGAAGGCGATGCCGAACTTGTTGCCCTTCAGACCGGTGGAGATGTACGGATGCGTCTTGGCGTCCACATCCGGGTTGATGCGCAGCGACACGCGCGCGCGCTTGCCCGCCTGGCCGGCCACGGCATTGAGGCGGTCCAGCTCGGGAATCGATTCGACGTTGAAGCAGCGCACGTCATGCGCGAGCGCCAGTTCCATTTCCGCGGCGCTCTTGCCCACGCCCGAGAACACCACCTTGCGCGGATCGCCGCCGGCGGCCAGCACGCGCTTCAGTTCGCCCCCCGAGACGATGTCGAAACCGGCGCCCAGGCGGGCAAACACCTGCAGCACGGCCAGATTCGAATTGGCCTTCATGGCGTACTGCACCTGCGCCTTGCGGCCCTTGCAGGCAGCGGCGTAGCTTGGTAGGCGGCCGTCAGCGCCGCGCGCGAATACACATAGGTCGGCGTGCCGAACTCGGCAGCGATCTGCGCCAGAGGCACCTGCTCGGCAACAAGGGCGCCGTCCTGGCGATGGAAAATGCGGTCATGGTTATCGGGTGGTCGGGGCGTCGGAAGAGGCCGGAGGCTTGGCGGGCGCTGCCGGCGCGGGCAGCGTCGCATCAGGATGGCCCAGGCCCGGATCGGGCATGGACGGCGCGGTCGGCTCAGGCGGGACCTTCGGCATGGTCAGCGGCCCGCGAATGCCGCATCCGCCCAGCAGGGGCATCGCAAGGCTGGCGGCAAACGCCGATACAATCGCAACACGACGGAGCATCGGGTCGTCCTTGAATACGGTTGGGAAAGCTGTCGGACCGGCAGCCGGCGTGTCGTCCGTGGCCGCCGCCAGAGTTCCGGGGCAGGGCCGGAATCCGGGAATCCTCAACAATAAAAGCCGGTCGCTGCATGTGCTTCATGCCGTGCCCCATGTGGAGCACCAAGGCGGACAGCACTGGCGCCGGCGGTCTTGGAGTTTAGCATGCCCCCCTTGAGTGAAAGCGAGTTCCTGACCCTGGCGGGCAAGGAGCTGGACCGCATCGAAGCCGCGGTCGAAGCTGCCGCCGACGCGGCCGACGCCGACATCGAAATCAGCCGTACCGGCAATGTGATGGAGCTCGAGTTCGAGAACGGCTCCAAGATCATCATCAACAGCCAGGCGCCGATGCAGGAGCTGTGGGTCGCGGCGCGCTCCGGCGGCTTCCATTTCCGCCGCGACGGCGAGCGCTGGGTCGATTCGCGCAGCGGCGAGGAGCTGTATGCCGCACTGTCGGCCTACGTGAGCCAGCAAGCGGAAGCGGCGCTCAAGCTGGGCTGACGCACGGCGCCGCGCCCAAGGAAAAGCCGGCCCAGGTGGCCGGCTTTTTCGCGCATGGCGTCCGTGACGTTCAGGCGCCGCCGAACATTTCCAGGATCTTCTTCTTCTCCGCCTCGACATCGGCCGGCGAGCGCGTGCTTTCCTCCGGCTTGCCCGGCCATGGGTCGCCCAGGCCAACGGAGGCCACGCCGGCGCCGCTGGCATTTTCCTCGAAGGTCCAGTCGCCGCCGGCCATGACCACGCCTTCCGGTGCGGGCCGCTCCGGGCTTTCCGGTACGCCCTTGAGCATCTTGCCCATGTAACCGACCCAGATCGGCAGCGCCAGGCCGCCGCCGGTCTCGCGCACGCCCAGGCTCTTGGGCTGGTCGTAGCCCATCCAGGCAATCGCCACGAGGTTCGGCGTGTAGCCGGCGAACCACGCATCCACGGCGTCGTTGGTGGTACCGGTCTTGCCGGCCAGGTCGTTGCGGCCCAGGCGCTGCTTGGCGGGGTTGGCCGTACCCATGCGCACCACGTCGCGCAGCATGGTGTCGGCGATAAAGGCCGTGCGTGCATCGAGCACGCGTACGGCATCGCTGCCCGCTCGCTGCGGCTGGGTTTCGGAAAGCACCTTGCCGCGCGCGTCGACGACCTTCTGGATCAGGTACGGGTTGATGCGGTAGCCGCCGTTGGCGAATACCGAGTACGCGCCTGCCATCTGCAGCGGCGTGACGCTACCCGCGCCAGGGCCATTGGCAGGTAGGCCGGGTGCTTGTCGGCCTCGAAGCCGAAGCGGGTGATGTAGTCCTGCGCGTACTGCGTGCCGATCGCGCGCAGGATGCGCACCGAGACCAGGTTCTTCGACTTGGCCAGCGCGCGGCGCATGGTCATCGGGCCTTCGAACTTGCCGTCATAGTTCTTCGGCTCCCACACCTGGCCGCCGGTGTCCGGGCCGATCGTCAGCGGCGCGTCGTTGATCACGGTAGCCGGCGAGAAGCCCTTTTCGAGCGCGGCCGAATAGATGAACGGCTTGAAGCTCGAGCCGGGCTGGCGCCAGGCTTGCGTCACATGGTTGAACTTGTTGCGGTTGAAGTCGAAGCCGCCGACCATCGAGCGAATCTCGCCGTCCTGCGGATTGATCGAGACAAAGGCCGCCGAGACTTCCGGGAGCTGCGTGACCGACCACTGGCCCTTTTCATCCTGCGTCACGCGGATGATCGCGCCCGGGCGGATCTTGGTCTTCGGTTGTGCGTTGGCCGACAGCGACGGCGCAATGAAACGCAGCGCCGGGCCTTCGATGGTCGCCACTTCCCCTGACAGCAGCGTGGCCTTCACCTGGCGCGGGGATACGCTGGTCACTACGGCCGAGCGCAGGTCGTCGCTGCCCGGGTGTTCGACCAGCGCGTCGTCGATGGCCTGCTCGCGTTCGGCCTGATCGGAGGGCAGGTCGATGAATGCTTCCGGGCCGCGGTAGCCGTGCTTGCGCTCGTAGTTCATGATGCCCGAGCGCACGGACTCATAGGCGGCGTCCTGGTCGGGTTTGGTCAGCGTGGTGTAGACGGTGAGGCCGCGGGTGTAGGTTTCCTCGCGGTATTGCGCGTACATCAGCTGGCGCACGATTTCCGCGACGTACTCCGCGTGCGTGGAGAATTCGTTGCCTTCGGTGCGGACCTTCGGTGTTTCGCGCAGGGCCTGGTCGTACTGCTCCGGCGTGATATAGCGCAGGTCGCGCATGCGCTGCAGGATGTACTCCTGGCGTATCTTGGCGCGCTTCGGGTTCACCACCGGGTTGTAGGCCGACGGCGCCTTGGGCAGGCCGGCCAGCATGGCCGCTTCGGCCGGCGTCACGTCGCGCACCGACTTGCCGAAGTAGACGCGCGCGGCGCTGTCAAAGCCGTAGGCGCGCTGGCCCAGGTAGATCTGGTTCATGTACAGCTCGAGGATCTGGTCCTTGGACAGGTTCGCCTCGATCTTGTACGCGAGCATCATCTCGTAGATCTTGCGCGTGTAGGTCTTCTCGCTGGACAGGAAGAAGTTGCGCGCGACCTGCATGGTGATGGTGGAAGCGCCCTGCGACAGCCCGCCGCGCAGGTTTGCCAGGCCAGCGCGCAGCACGCCGACGAAGTCGACGCCGCCGTGCTCGTAGAAGCGGTCGTCCTCGATCGCCAGCACGGCCTTCTTCATCACGTCCGGGATCTCGGCGATCGGCACGAAGTTGCGGCGCTCTTCGCCGAACTCGCCGATCAGGACATTGTCCGCGGTGAAGATGCGCAGCGGGATCTTGGGACGATAGTCCGTGATCGTGTCCAGCGACGGCAGGTTCGGCGCGGCCACGAGCAGCGCATAGCCCAGCAGCAGCGCGACCGCCACGATGCCGGCGACGATCAGCCCGACCACCCCAAACGTGATCCGCGCCCAGAGCGAGCGGCGGTGGGTGGGACGGCTTCGGATGTGCTGTGGCCATAAGGGAAAAACCTAGTCAGGAGTGCGGGGGATTATATCTTCCGGGATAGCAGCAGCCTCCCGTGCAGTGGCGCCTGCAGCGCTACCGCGCTGTTACAAGATGTAAGGTTGGGGAAGCGCAGCGGCATGCGCAGAGTGCATGCAGAAAAAAGGCACGGAATGGAACCCGACGACCGTGGGGTTTTGGCAACGCCGCCGGAAAAATACAAGCGTGGTCAAACCGGCACATTGCCAGCACTGGCGGTTTTTGTGAGAATCGACCAACATAAAAGAGCAAAACGTTTCAACAAGAAACAAGACCCGCCCGATTAGAGCAGTCAAGCCAGGGGCGAGTTCAAATGTCAGGGGGTCACCTTGCGACGGGGCATTTTGTCGGGGCTTCTGCGCCGGACTACGGTCGGTGTAGATATCGGGTCGTCCAGTGTCAAGGTAGTCGAACTGTCCGTGGGGGGCAGCAAGCACGACTACAGGCTGGAAAAATGTGCCAGCGAACTGCTGGACCGCAATGCCGTTGCCGATGGCAACGTCATCAATATCGAGGCTGTGGGCATCGCGCTCAAGCGTGCGCTCGGCAAGGCCGGCATCCGCACCAAGGACGTGGTGCTGGGCGTGCCGTCCATGCTGACGGAGTCCCAGACCGTCAGCCTGCCGGACAACCTGTCCGAAGACGAACTCTATTCGCAGGTCGAATCCGAGGCGCACCGGCTCTATCCGCCGTCGCAGAGGTCAATTTCGACTTCGCCGTGATCGGCCCGAGCGAAACCGAGGGCGGTATCGGCGTGCGCGTGACCGCGGCCAACAGCGACCGTGTGCAGGAACGTGTGACCGCCGCCGAGATGGCCGGCCTGCGTCCGCAGGTCATGGACGTCGAGGAATACGCGGTGCAGCGGAGCATCGTGCAGATGCTCGGCGTGCCGCGCGAGATGTCAGAGGCCGACGCGCGCGCGCTGCCTGTGGTGGCGGTTGTCCACCTGGGTGGCAGCCGTTCCAAGGCGATCTTCTACCAGGGCTGGAAAGAGCTCTATGAGCAACCCCTGAACAGCTACGGCGACCAGCTCACGCAGAGCGCTGCGCGCATGTTCACGCTCGACGCGCTCAAGGCCGAAATCAAAAAGCGCAAGAACACACTGCCCGAAGCGTGGCGTACCCAATTGCTCAAGCCGTCGCTGGAAGCGTTGGCCATGGAAGTGCAGGCCGCGGTCGGCAATTTCATCGCCAGTTCGAGCCTCGGGCGGGTCGACGAGATCCTGCTGTCGGGCGGGCATGCGTCGTTGCTGGGCGTGCAGGCGGCGATCCAGCTGCAGACCCAGATCACCACCACGCTGGCGAACCCGTTCGCCAACATGGTCACCAACGGCAAGGTCAACGAGCGCTACCTGCAACGTGACTTGCGGCGTATATCGTCAGCGCCGGACTGGCTTTACGCGGCCTGCAATAACGCACCCCGGGGGAATCCGAATGTCAACGAACACGCTCCCGTCGGTCAACCTGCTGCCCTACCACGAAGCCCGCAAGGCCGCCCGGCGCAAACGCGTCTACGCGATCCTTGGCGGTGCGGCGGCCGGTGGTGCGCTGGTAGTGCTGCTGGGCGGGCTTTATATCGATCACCAGATCGAATCGGTCGTCGGCCTGAACCAGGTGCTGACGGCCGAGAACGCACGGCTGGACGGCCAGATCCGCGAGGTCAACACGCTCAAGAAGGATATCGAGGCCCTGCTGCAACGCCAGCAGGCCGTGGAGAGCCTGCAGACCGAACGCAACCGCCCGGTGCAGCTGCTCGAGGAACTGGTGCGCCAGGTGCCGGAAGGCGTCTACCTGACCAGCCTGAAGCAGACCGGGGAAGTTTTCACGATCGCCGGTGTTGCCCAGTCCAACGAGCGCATTTCCGAATTGTTGCGCAACATCGGCGCCGTGACCTGGCTCGACAAGGCCGAACTGGTCGAGTCCAAGGCGGTGACCATGACCAACAACCTGCGTGAACAGCGCCGCTTGTTCGACTTTTCCATGCGCTTCGCCTACCGCGCTCCCGAAACGCCGGCCGACAAGAAGAACGGCCCGGCCAGCCCGGCCAAGGCAGCGGCCGCCAACGGAAAGGCCTGACCATGGCGCTCAATACCGAAATCAACCTGTCAGACCTGACAGGCCAGTTCCGCGGGCTCAATATGAACGAGCCCGAGACCTGGCCCGCGGCGCCGCGCGTGGTGTTTGCGATCTTGGCGGCGGCAGTGGTGCTGCTGCTCGGCTGGCAGTTCTACTGGAGCGGCAAGACCGAGGAACTGGACCGCCAGCGCGCGGAGCAGGAAAACCTCAGGCAGGCCTACCAGTCCAAGGTCGCGCAAGTGGCCAACCTGGACGCGCTGCGCGAGCAGAAGAAGCAGGTGGAGCTGCGCGTGGCGCAGCTTGAGCGCCAGCTTCCGAACAAGACCGAGATGGATGCCCTGCTGGCCGACGTGAACCATGCGGGCGTGGCGCGAGGCCTGCAGTTCGAGCTGTTCAAGCCGCAGGCCGCTGTGCTCAAGCCCTACTTCGCCGAGATCCCGGTGAACCTGAAAGTGACGGGCCGCTACCACGACGTCGCGCAGTTCAACGCCGATGTTGCCGCGCTGTCGCGCATCGTGTCGATGCAGAACCTCCAGCTTGCCAATACCAAGGACGGCGGGCTGACCATGGAGGCGGTGGCGATGGCCTACCGCACCCTGGATCCGGATGAGCAGGCCGCGCAACGCAAGGCTGCCGCCAACGCCGCCAACGCCGCCAAGCCCGCCGGAGGTGCCAAATGAGCCGCCCCGTAAGCCTTTCCACGCGCCACGCGGGCATGCTCGCCGCCGCGCTGGCGGCCGGCCTGCTGAGCGCGTGCGGTTCCAGCGACGAACAGGCGCTGCGCCAGTGGATGGATGCCACGCGCAGCGCCAAGGCACAGCCGCCCGCGCCGCTGCCCGAGCCCAAGCCCTACGTGCCGCGCGAATACGAGGGGCGCAGCGCGCCTGAGCCGTTCGCGCAGACCAAGATCGGCGAGCTCAACAAGATGCTGGCGGAGTCGCCCGAAGCCGGGCGGCGCCGCGAGCCGCTGGAAGACTATCCGCTCGAAAACTTCAAGATGCTCGGCATGATGAAGAAGCACGGCGAGACCTTCGGCATCGTGCGTGTTGATAACAAGATCCACCACGTCAAGGTGGGTCAGTATCTCGGCCAGAGCTACGGCCGGGTGGTCCGCATCACCGATCAGGAGATCGTGTTGCGCGAATTGGTCCGGGAAGGGGTATCCGAGTGGAAAGAGAAAATGACCAGCCTGAAGCTGGAGGTGTCGGCATGACCCTGAGTCGCTGGTACCGAACGCTTGCAGGCGCAGCAACCATGGCACTGGCGCTGGCGCTGGCTGCCCCGGCGGCGCTGGCACAAGGCAACCAGGTGAAGTCGGTCGACGCCAACGTGCTGGGCGAGCAGACCCTGTTCACCATCGACCTGCAGTCGCCGCCGGCGCAGAAGCCTGTGGACTTCACGACGCAGAATCCGGCGCGCATCGCGATCGATTTCTTCGATACCGGTTTTGCCGCCGGCCGTGCCCAATATGACTACGCGGGCAAGCTGCTGCGCGCCGCCAACGTCATGCAGATCGGCGACCGCACCCGCGTGGTGCTCGACCTGACACGCACGGCGACCTACCGGACCGAGGTCCGTGGCAACCAGTTCGTGGTGCTGCTCGACAATGTCGCGCCTGCAGCCAGGACAGCCGCGCCGACCTTTGCCGCGCCTTCGGCACCGACTGCGGCGGCCGCGGGGCGAACCTCCGTGCGCAACATCGATTTCCGCCGTGGCACGGACGGCGCGGGGCGCGTGATCGTGGACCTGTCCTCGCGTGACTCGGGCATCAATATCGCGCAGCAGGGCCAGAACGTGGTGGTGGACTTCCTGGGGACCGCGTTGCCCGAGAACCTGCGCCGGCGCTTCGACGTGAGCGACTTCGGCTCGCCGGTACAGAGCATGCGTGCCACGGACGCCAACGGCAATGCCCGGCTGACGATCGAACCGCGCGGCAATTGGGAGTACAGCTCCTACCAGACCGATACGCAGTTCGTGGTGGAAGTCCGACCGATCAAGGACGATCCGGCAAAGCTGATCAGCGGCCCAGGCTACCGCGGCGAGCGCCTGTCGCTCAACTTCCAGAACATCGACATCCGCTCGCTGCTGCAGGTGTTCGCCGACTTCACGAACCTGAACATCATCACGAGCGACACGGTGCAGGGCAACATCACGCTTCGCCTGAAGGATGTTCCGTGGGACCAGGCGCTGCAGATCGTGATGGATGCCAAGGGGCTGGCGTCGCGGCGCAACGGCAATGTGCTGTGGGTCGCCCCCAAGGCCGAGCTGGCCACCAAGGAAAAGCTCGAACTGGAGTCGCAACAGCAGATCAATGACCTCGAGCCGATTCGCAGCCAGGTGTTCCAGCTGAACTACCAGCGTGCCGAGGACGTGCGCAAGATGCTGCTGGGCGTGGCCCCCGGCGGTGCGGCGGCGCCGCGGTTCCTGCCATTGGCGGCGCTGCGGGCATTGCTTCGCGCATGCTGTCCAAGCGCGGTTCGCTGACTGCCGATGCCCGGACCAACCAGCTCTTCGTGTCGGACGTCGCCAGCAAGCTGGAGGAGGTTCAGGGTTTCCTGAACAAGATCGACATCCCCGTGCGCCAGGTGATCATCGAGGCACGCATCGTCGAAGCGACCGACACCTTCAGCCGCAACCTGGGCGTCAAGCTCGGCTTTGCCGGCCAGTACAACAATGCCAGGGTAGGCAACACCTACAACAACGTGCTGCCCGGCGCGAACTCGGACAATGGCCCGTTCCTGAGCCTGCCAGCGGGCGCCATCAACGGCACGAACCCGGCGAACATCGCGGTCAGCATCTTCAACAGTGCGGCGACCCGCTTCCTCGCGCTCGAACTCTCGGCGCTGGAGGCGGATGGCAAGGGCAAGATCATCTCCAGCCCGCGCGTGGTGACGGCCAACAACATCAAGGCGCTGATCGAGCAGGGGACGGAACTGCCTTACCAGGCGGCCACGTCCAGCGGGGCGACCTCGGTGCAGTTCCGCAAGGCCAACCTGAAGCTCGAGGTGACGCCGCAGATCACGCCCGAAGGCAATGTGCTGCTCGACGTGGATGTGAACAAGGACAGCGTGGGCATCCAGACGACGTCGGGCTTCGCCATCGACACCAAGCACGTGCAGACCCAGGTGCTGGTGGACAACGGCGGCACGGTGGTGATCGGCGGCATCTACACGCAGACCGAAAGCAACGATGTGGACAAGGTGCCGTTCCTCGCGGATATTCCCGTGCTCGGCTACCTGTTCAAGAACAACGCCAAGGTGCGCAACCGCACCGAGCTGCTGGTGTTCCTGACGCCGCGCGTCCTGAATGACAACGTCTCGCTGAAATGACGCCCTCGCCGGGCCGAATGAGGCGTAATTGGCGCCAAAAGGGCTGGATGCAGTAGACTGCAAGGCCGCATCGACCGATGCGGCCTTTTTTTTGTCCGTGGCGGCCGCCCGCCCGGTGATGCCGCATCCACCACTTGCTGTCCGCGGTCCAACATAAGAAGATGATGCAGTTTCCAACCGGGGAGAGCGCGCCGGAATCCGCGTTCCCGAGCGACAATCCAGTGACAGCCTTGCCGACGGCCACGGAGACCGGCCGTCCCAACCTCTTTTCGTCGGCCTGATGGGCGCGGGCAAGACCACCGTGGGCCGGACGGTCGCGCGGCGCCTGCACTATCCGTTCTTCGATTCCGACCATGAGATCGAGGCACATTGCGGGGTGCGTATCCCGGTGATCTTCGAACTCGAGGGCGAGGACGGCTTCCGCGACCGTGAGTCGGCCATGATCCGCGAGCTGACCGGACGCGGCGGCATCGTGCTGGCCACCGGCGGCGGGGCGGTGCTGCGGGCCGAGAACCGGGAACTGCTCAAGTCGCGCGGCACCGTGGTCTACCTGCGCGCGAGCCCGCACGACCTGTGGCTGCGCACCCGCCACGACCGCAACCGCCCGCTGCTGCAGACCGAAGATCCCAAGGGCAAGCTCGAAGCGCTGTATGCCGCGCGCGATCCGCTGTATCGCGAGGTCGCCGATTTCATTATCGAGACTGGCAGGCCCTCGGTGGCACAGCTTGCTAATATGGTGCTGATGCAGCTGGAAATGGCCGGTTTCCGCGTCGATCCAGCCGCTGCGGCGCCGGAACACCCGGCTAACGATACGCATTCATGATCACGCTACAAGTCGACCTGGGAGAGCGCAGCTATCCCATCCATATCGGTTCCGGGCTGCTCGGCAACGCCGAACTGCTGCGCCCGCACGTGCGCGGCCAGCACGCCGTCATCGTCACCAATGAAACCGTCGGTCCGCTCTACGCGGCCCGCGTTGAAGCGAACCTGAAGGCGCTGGGCAAGACCGTGCGCGTGGTCACGCTGCCCGACGGCGAAGCCTTCAAACAGTGGGAAACGCTCAACCTGATCTTCGATGCGCTGCTTTCCGCCGGCGCTGACCGCAAGACCACGCTGGTGGCACTGGGCGGCGGCGTCGTGGGCGACATGACCGGGTTCGCGGCAGCCTGCTACATGCGTGGCGTGCCGTTCGTGCAGGTGCCGACCACGCTGCTGTCGCAGGTCGATTCGTCGGTCGGCGGCAAGACCGGCATCAACCACCCGCTCGGCAAGAACATGATCGGCGCGTTCCACCAGCCCAACGCGGTCATTGCCGACATCGACACGCTGCGCACGCTGCCGCCGCGCGAGCTGGCCGCAGGCATGGCCGAAGTCATCAAGCACGGCGCGATCGCCGACGCGGAGTACTTCGCCTGGATCGAGCGCAATATCGCCGCGCTGAACAGCTGCGACCCGGACCTGATGGCACTGGCCGTGCAACGCTCATGCGAGATCAAGGCCGGTGTCGTGGCACAGGACGAGCGCGAGGGCGGGCTGCGTGCCATCCTGAACTTCGGGCACACTTTTGGCCATGCCATCGAGGCCGGCATGGGCTACGGCGAATGGCTGCATGGCGAGGCGGTGGGCTGCGGCATGGTGATGGCGGCCGACCTGTCGCACCGCCTGGGCTTCATTGACACCGAGACGCGTGCGCGCATCCGCGAACTGACCCGCGCGGCCATGCTGCCCGTGGTTGCGCCGGAACTGGGCGCC
The DNA here is from genome assembly GCA_001725945.1 of Cupriavidus sp. UYMMa02A. Lineage (GTDB taxonomy): Bacteria > Pseudomonadota > Gammaproteobacteria > Burkholderiales > Burkholderiaceae > Cupriavidus. The sequence goes on from LRMT01000098.1 coordinate 13,259, forward strand.
GATCGCTACATCGAACTGATGAAGGTGGACAAGAAGGCCGAAGCCGGCAGCATCAAGTTCATCCTCCTGAAGAAGCTTGGCGAAGCGTTCATCACCACGGTTCCCGATACCGACCTGCGCGCAACGCTGGCGCAGGCAGTCTTGAAACCTCCCACCGAGGCCCCGGTCGCGTAAACGATCGGTTATGCCTCGCAACCCTGACCCAGCCCACGGATTGCCGCATGACCGACCTTGAAAGCCATCTCGCTCCCTACGCCGCCCGCTCCGCGCAAACGCGCGGGCGCGTCCATGCCGAGTCCGCGTCGTCGTCGCGCACGGAGTTCCAGCGCGACCGCGACCGCGTCATCCACAGTACGGCCTTCCGGCGGCTGGAGTACAAGACCCAGGTCTTCGTCAACCATGAAGGCGACCTGTTCCGCACACGCCTGACCCACAGCCTGGAAGTCGCGCAGATCGCCCGTTCGATCGCGCGCAACCTGCGCCTGAACGAGGACTTGGTCGAAGCGATTTCGCTCGCGCACGACCTGGGCCACACCCCGTTCGGCCATGCCGGCCAGGACGCGCTCAATGCCTGCATGAAGAATCATGGCGGCTTCGAGCACAACCTGCAGAGCCTGCTGGTGGTGGACGAGCTGGAAGAGCGCTATGGCGGCTTCAATGGCCTGAACCTGACGTTTGAACGCGCGAGGGCATCCTCAAGCATTGTTCGCGCGTCAACGCCGCGGCGCTCGGTGAACTGGGCCGGCGTTTCCTGGAGGGCTCCCAGCCGTCGCTGGAAGCCCAACTGGCCAACCTGGCCGATGAGATCGCGTACAACAATCACGATATCGACGATGGCCTGCGCTCCGGCCTGCTGACGCTCGAGCAGCTCGACGAAGTGCCGATGTGGGCGCGCCACCGGGCCGAGGTGGCCGACGCGTTCCCGGGCATCAATGGCCGGCGCGCCATCAACGAAACCGTGCGGCGCATGATCAATACGCTGATCGTCGACCTGATCGAGACGACCGGCCGCAATATCGCCGCCGCGAACCCGCGCTCCATCGAGGCGGTGCGCTCGGCAGGGCCGCTGATTGGCTTCAGCCCGCAGATCCACGAAGAAGCAGCCGCGCTCAAGCGCTTCCTGTTCCGGCACCTGTACCGGCACTACCTGGTCATGCGCATGTCGTCCAAGGCCCAGCGCATTGTCTCGGACCTGTTCAGCGCCTTCATGTCGGATTCGCGCCTGCTGCCGCCGCAGTACCAGGCGGCGCATGGCGGGGACCAGTCCCGGCTGATTGCCAACTACATTGCCGGCATGACCGACCGCTACGCAATTCGCGAGCACCGGCGCATCTTCGCGGTCAGCGAAGGCAACTAATCTGGCGAGTCGGAGCGGGCGCCGGACGGTGTCCGCAGAAAGTGGGGACGGATCAGGCTATCATTCGGGGCAAACCGGACCTGAGCCCTGCGCTTTCCCCAATGGCACGACTTCCCCGTTTTCCCCGGCCGGGCTCCCGGCCCTGGTGTTGCAGCGCGGCAACAACCGGCAGCCCGTCTTCCTGGCGCCGGACGACTACCTGCACTACCTGGACAGCCTGCGCATGGCCGCGCGCGAGCATGACCTCGCCATCCACGCCTATGGCCTGCGGCCGAACCATATCCACCTCGTGGCCACGCCGCGCGGGCCGGATTCACTCAGCCTGACCATGCAGGCGATCGGGCGCCGCTATGCGCGCTACTTCAATCGCACGGCGGGGCGCACGGGCACGCTCTGGGAAGGTCGCTTCCGTTCCGCCGTATTCGATCCCGCAGAATGGATGTTGCCGGCGATGCTGTACGTCGAAGGCAATGCCGTGCGCGCGGGAGAAACCGTGACGCCGGAGGCCGACCGCTGGAGCAGCTATCGCCACCATGTCGGCATCGAGGCCAGCGCACTGGTGAGCGATCACTCTGCGTATTGGGAGCTCGGCAATACGCCATTCGAGCGCCAGTCGAACTACCAGTCGCTGAGCAATGAAGGCCTGTCGGGCAGGACGCTGGCCGTGTTGCGCAAGCATGCGCACAGCGGGTGCCGCTTGGCGGCGACGGATTCCTGGCGCAACTCGAGCGGCAAGGTACGCGGCGCGTCCAGCCGTTGCCAAAGGGCCGGCCCAAGCGCGAACCGCAGGCGGAGTCACCCGAAGCGCCAGTGCCGGCGGCGTAATCGGGGAATTTGTTTCTGAAGCATCACGCAGGTCTTGTGCCGCCGGAATTTAATGTGTCCCCATTTAACCTAAAATCCAGATCTCTTTGATGTTAAATGTGTTCTGACCCCATTTAAAAACTTTGCAGGCTTCATGGGATTCTCATATAGTTGCTCCACCCACAGTCATTGTGCGGCGCGTCACGCTCGTGTACGCCGCTTCGGTCCCCCGTAGTTTTCCTGTCAGCAGATGATGAGCCGGTCCAAACCGGCCCAGCCGGTGCAAATTTGTGTCCGGCGCGCGCAGGCAGCAGTACGGTCCCGTTCGGTTTGCCGGCACTCCGCGCAGCCTTCACCGGAATTCAGCCCGTGGACCAATCGCAAAACCATCCGGCCCAGGAACTGGCCCAGGCGCAGACCAGCGCAACTTCGACCGCCATTGCCCTGCGTCCGCAGGCGCAAGGCCTTTACGACCCGACTAATGAGCACGATGCCTGCGGCGTCGGCATGGTCGCGCATATCAAGGGCAAGAAGTCGCACGAGATCGTGTCGCAGGGCCTGAAGATCCTCGAGAACCTGGACCACCGCGGCGCCGTCGGTGCTGACGCGCTGATGGGCGACGGCGCCGGCATCCTGATCCAGATCCCCGACCAGTTCTACCGCGAAGAAATGGCCGCGCAGGGCGTGAGCCTGCCGCCCGCCGGCGAATACGGCGTGGGCATGATCTTCCTGCCGAAGGAACACGCCTCGCGCTGGCCTGCGAACAGGAGCTGGAGCGCACGGTCCGCCTCGAAGGCCAGGTCGTGCTGGGCTGGCGCGACGTGCCGGTCGACGCCAAGATGCCGATGTCCCCGACGGTGCGCAAGACCGAGCCGGTGATCCGCCAGATCTTCATCGGTCGCGCGCGCGACATCATGACCACGGACGCGCTGGAACGTAAGCTCTACGTGATCCGCAAGACCGCCAGCCACGCCATCCAGGCGCTCAAGCTCAAGCACGGCAAGGAATACTTCGTGCCGTCGATGTCGGCCCGTACCGTCGTGTACAAGGGCCTGCTGCTGGCCAACCAGGTCGGCGAGTACTACCTGGACCTGCAGGACCAGCGCGCCGTGTCGGCCCTGGCCCTGGTGCACCAGCGCTTCTCGACCAACACCTTCCCGGCCTGGGAACTGGCCCACCCGTACCGCATGGCGCCCACAACGGCGAAATCAACACGGTCAAGGGCAACGTCAACTGGATCACGCCCGTACCGGCGCGATCTCTTCGCCGGTGCTCGGCGACGACCTGCCCAAGCTGTGGCCGCTGATCTACCCGGGCCAGTCCGATACGGCATCGTTCGACAACTGCCTCGAACTGCTGACGATGGCCGGCTACCCGCTCGTCCACGCGATGATGATGATGATCCCGGAAGCCTGGGAACAGCACACGCTGATGGACGACAACCGCCGCGCGTTCTACGAGTACCACGCCGCCATGATGGAGCCGTGGGACGGCCCGGCCGCGATCTGCTTCACCGATGGCCGCCAGATCGGTGCCACGCTGGACCGTAACGGCCTGCGTCCGGCCCGCTTCTATGTGACCGAGGACGACATCGTCGTGCTGGCTTCGGAAGCCGGCGTGCTGCCGTTCCCCGAGTCGCGCATCGTCGAAAAGTGGCGCCTGCAGCCGGGCAAGATGTTCCTGATCGACATGGAGCAGGGCCGCATCATCGACGACAAGGAACTCAAGGACAACCTGGCCAACGCCAAGCCGTACAAGAGCTGGATCGACGCCGTGCGCATCAAGCTCGACGAGATCGATGCCAAGCCGGAAGACGTCGCCGCCGAGAAGAAGCCCGTGGCCAAGCTGCTGGATCGCCAGCAGTCGTTCGGCTACACGCAGGAAGACGTCAAGTTCCTGATGGCGCCGATGGCGCTGTCGGGCGAGGAAGCCACCGGCTCAATGGGCAATGACTCGCCGCTGGCCGTGCTGTCGTCCAAGAACAAGACGCTGTACCACTACTTCAGGCAGCTGTTCGCCCAGGTCACCAACCCGCCGATCGACCCGATCCGCGAGAACATGGTGATGTCGCTGGTGTCGTTCATCGGCCCGAAGCCGAACCTGCTCGAGCTGAACAACATCAACCCGCCGATGCGCCTCGAAGTGTCCCAGCCCGTGCTGGACTTCAAGGACATCGCGAAGATCCGCAACATCGAGCACTACACCGGCGGCAAGTTCCGTTCGTACGACTGAACATCTGCTACCCCACCGCCTGGGGCAAGGAAGGCATCGAAGCGCGCCTGGCCTCGCTGTGCGCCGAAGCCGTGGATGCGGTGCGTTCGGGCTACAACATCCTGATCGTGACCGACCGCCGCGTGGATACCGAGCAGGTCGCGATTCCCGCACTGCTGGCCACGTCCGCGATTCACCACCACCTGGTGGAGAAGGGCCTGCGCACGTCCACCGGCCTGGTGGTCGAGACCGGCACCGCGCGTGAAGTGCATCACTTCGCGCTGCTGGCCGGCTACGGCGCTGAAGCCGTACATCCGTACCTGGCGATGGAAACCCTGGCCGACATGGCCAGCGGCCTGTCGGGCGATCTGTCGCCTGAGAAGGCTGTCAAGAACTTCGTCAAGGCGATCGGCAAGGGCCTGTTCAAGGTGATGTCCAAGATGGGCATCTCCACGTACATGTCGTACACCGGCGCGCAGATTTTCGAAGCCATCGGCCTGTCGCGCGAGCTGGTCCAGAAGTACTTCCACGGCACGCCGTCGAACGTCGAGGGCATCGGCATCTTCGAGGTGGCCGAGGAAGCGCTGCGCCTGCACAAGGACGCCTTCGGCAACAACCCGGTGCTCGACAGCATGCTCGACACCGGCGGCGAGTACGCGTTCCGTATCCGCGGCGAAGAGCATATGTGGACGCCGGACTCGATCGCCAAGCTGCAGCACTCGGTGCGTGCCGAGGACGCCAAGGGTTCGTACCAGACGTACAAGGAATACGCCAACATCATCAACGACCAGAGCAAGCGCCACATGACGCTGCGCGGTCTGTTCGAGTTCAAGGTCGATCCGGCCAAGGCGATTCCGCTGGAAGAAGTCGAGCCGGCCAAGGACATCGTGCGTCGCTTCGCGACGGGCGCCATGTCGCTCGGCTCGATCTCGACCGAGGCCCATGCCACGCTGGCGGTGGCGATGAACCGCATCGGCGGCAAGTCGAACACCGGCGAAGGCGGCGAGGACGAGAAGCGCTACCGCAATGAACTGCGCGGCATTCCCATCAAGCAGGGCGACAGCCTGAAGAGCCTGCTCGGCGACGTGATCGAAGCCGACCTGCCGCTCAAGGATGGCGACTCGCTGCGCTCGAAGATCAAGCAGGTGGCATCGGGCCGTTTCGGCGTGACCGCCGAGTACCTGGCGTCCGCCGACCAGATCCAGATCAAGATGGCGCAGGGCGCCAAGCCCGGTGAAGGCGGCCAGCTGCCGGGCCACAAGGTGTCGGACTACATCGGCAAGCTGCGTTACTCGGTGCCGGGCGTGGGCCTGATCTCGCCGCCGCCGCACCACGACATCTACTCGATCGAGGATCTGGCACAGCTGATCCACGACCTGAAGAACGTCAACCCGACGTCGGATATCTCGGTCAAGCTGGTGTCCGAAGTGGGCGTCGGCACCGTGGCAGCCGGTGTGTCCAAGGCCAAGGCCGATCACGTCGTGATCGCCGGCCACGATGGCGGCACCGGTGCTTCGCCGTGGTCGTCGATCAAGCACGCCGCTCGCCGTGGGAACTGGGCCTGGCCGAGACGCAGCAGACGCTGCTGCTCAACGGCCTGCGCAACCGCATCCGCGTGCAGGCCGACGGCCAGATGAAGACCGGCCGTGACGTCGTGATCGGCGCGCTGCTCGCGCGCGACGAGTTCGGCTTCGCCACGGCGCCGCTGGTTGCCGAAGGTGCATCATGATGCGCAGTGCCACCTGAACACCTGCCCGGTGGGCGTGGCCACGCAGGATCCGCAGCTGCGCAAGAAGTTCCAGGGCAAGCCGGAACACGTGGTGAACTTCTTCTTCTCGTCGCTGAAGAGGCCCGCGAGATCATGGCCCAGCTGGCATCCGTACCTTCGACGAACTGATCGGCCGCGCGACCTGCTCGACACGAAGGCCGGCATCGAACACTGGAAGGCACGCGGCCTCGACTTCAGCCGCATCTTCCATCAGGTGTCATTGCCGGCGAACACGCCGCTGTTCCACACCGACGTGCAGGACCACGGCCTGTCGGCAGAAGCCGGCAAGGCGCTGGACCATGTGCTGATCGCCAAGGCCCGTCCGGCGATCGAGAAGGGCGAGCGCGTCTCGTTTATCCAGCCGGTCAAGAACGTGAACCGCACGGTCGGCGCGATGCTGTCGGGCGTGGTGGCCAAGCAGTACGGCCACGAAGGCCTGCCGGACGACACCATCCATATCCAGCTGCAAGGCACGGCCGGCCAGTCGTTCGGCGCGTTCCTGGCGCACGGCATCACGCTGGACCTGGTTGGCGACGGTAACGACTATGTCGGCAAGGGCCTGTCGGGCGCCGCGTGATCGTGCGTGCCCCCCACGAGTTCCGCGGCGATCCGACCCGCAACATAATCGTTGGCAACACCGTGCTGTACGGTGCGATTGCCGGTGAAGCGTTCTTCAACGGCGTGGCCGGCGAGCGTTTCGCGGTACGTAACTCCGGCGCGGTGGCCGTGGTGGAAGGCACCGGCGACCACGGTTGCGAGTACATGACCGGCGGTACCGTGGTGGTGCTGGGCGGCACCGGCCGCAACTTCGCGGCTGGCATGTCGGGCGGCGTGGCCTACGTCTACGACGAGGACGGCCTGTTCGACAAGCGCTGCAACACCTCGATGGTCGCGCTGGAAGCGGTGCTTGCCGCAGCCGACCAGGAGAAGGGCCAGAGCCCGGCTTCCTGGCACAAGGTCGATGGCAAGCGCCAGCTCGACGAAGTCGTGCTGCGCAACCTGATCGAGCAGCATTTCCGCTACACCGGTTCCGAGCGCGCCAAGGCGCTGCTGGCGGACTGGACCACGGCGCGCCGCAAGTTCGTCAAGGTCTTCCCGACCGAGTACAAGCGCGCGCTGGGCGAGATGTACGCGAAGGAACAGGCTGCCCGCGACAGCGACCGCGAAGCCATCGCCGCCTGATCCGCGGCACCACGAGACAGGGGCCGCAGCCAGCGCAACACCGGCGGCGGTCCCGACAAGATACTGACCTCACAGCAAGGCCGGCCACGCCGGTCTTGCCCAGCAAGACCAAGGACGCAACATGGGTAAGGCGACTGGCTTTCTCGAATTTCCGCGCCAGAACGAAGGCTACGAAGCGGTAGTCAAGCGCGTGAAGCACTACAAGGAATTCGTGTTCGCGCTGTCCGACAGCGAGGCGAAGATCCAGGGTGCGCGCTGCATGGACTGCGGCATCCCGTTCTGCAACAACGGCTGCCCGGTCAACAACATCATCCCCGACTTCAATGACCTGGTGTACCGCCAGGACTGGAAGTCGGCGATCGAGGTGCTGCACCAGACCAACAACTTCCCCGAGTTCACCGGCCGCATCTGCCCGGCACCGTGCGAAGCCGCCTGCACGCTCGGCATCAATGAACTGCCGGTCGGCATCAAGTCGATCGAGCACGCGATCATCGACAAGGCCTGGGAAGAAGGCTGGGTTGCGCCGCAGCCGCCCAAGCACAAGAGCGGCAAGACCGTGGCCGTGGTCGGCTCGGGCCCCGCAGGCATGGCTGCGGCACAGCAGCTCGCACGCGCCGGCCATGACGTGACCGTGTTCGAAAAGAACGATCGCATCGGTGGCCTGCTGCGCTACGGCATTCCCGACTTCAAGATGGAGAAGACGCTGATCGACCGTCGCATCGAGCAGATGCAGGCCGAGGGCGTGACCTTCCGCGCGGGCGTGATGGTGACCGACGGCGAACTGCCGGCCGGCATCAAGAACTACGCGCGTGAAACCATCTCGGCCAAGGCCCTGATGGACCAGTTCGACGCCGTGGTGCTGGCTGGCGGCTCGGAAGTGCCGCGCGACCTGCCGGTGCCGGGCCGCGACCTGGCCGGCATCCACTTCGCGCTGGAATTCCTGATTCCGCAGAACAAGGAAGTGGCTGGCGACGGCGAGAACGAGATCCGCGCCGAAGGCAAGAACGTGATCGTGATCGGTGGTGGCGATACGGGGTCCGACTGCGTCGGCACTTCGAACCGCCATGGCGCCACCTCGGTCAACCAGTTCGAGCTGCTGCCGCAGCCGCCGGAAGAAGAGAACAAGCCGCTGGTGTGGCCGTACTGGCCGATCAAGCTGCGCACCTCGTCGTCGCATGAAGAAGGCTGCGACCGCGACTGGTCCGTGGCCACCAAGGAATTCATCGGCGAGAACGGCAAGGTCACCGCGCTGAAGGCCTGCCGCGTCGAGTGGAAGGACGGCCGGATGCAGGAAGTGCCGGGCAGCGAGTTCATCCTGCCGGCCGACCTCGTGCTGCTGGCCATGGGCTTTACCAACCGGTGGGCTCCATGCTGGATGCGTTCGGTGTCGACACGGATGCGCGCAAGAACGCCAAGGCTGCAACCGAAGGCGAGCGTGCCTATCAGACCAATGTGCCGAAGGTGTTCGCTGCTGGCGACGTGCGTCGCGGGCAGTCACTCGTGGTGTGGGCGATTCGCGAAGGCCGGCAGGCCGCGCGTCGGTCGACGCGTTCCTGATGGGGCATTCGGAACTGCCGCGCTGATTGGCCTGCAAGGGCTGTCCGGAAAACCCGCCTGGTGAGAGCCTCGCGGGTTTCTTGTTTTGCGAAGCTCAGCGAGCCAGCACGCGCTCCATCATCACCGCATCAGGCCCGTAGCCAGCGAGCTTGTCCGCGCAGGCGAAGTCAGCCTGCGACGCGATCGGCGCGTACCCAAGCCTGCGCCACCAGCGCGCCGCCGATTGCACGGCAATCAGCCGGGAGTGCCGCAGGCCGGCGTCGAGCGCGGCCTGCAGCGCGCCTTCATAGAGCCGCATCGCCAGCCCGGCCCCGCGTCCGGCGGGGGCGACAGCCATGTCGTGGACAAACCAGGTGAGCGCCGCCGCATCGGCATCATCGTGCATGGATGGCGCAAGGACGCCATCGAGCGGCGGCAGACTGCCTTGCGGCCAGGGATGGGTGAACAGGTAGGCGACCAGGTCCGGATGTTCATTGCAGGACGTGGCGACCCAGCAGGTGGCCGGTGCCAGTGCGAGCCGGCTGGCGAAAGCCTGCATCCCTTCAAGCAGATCACTGCGATAACACTCCGCTTGAACGCGGAGCACGCCAGGCAAGTCAGCGGCCGTCATGCGCCGCACCAGGAAATCAGACATCGCGATATTGTAGGAGACCCTCCAACGCGTTGCGCCAATGCCCGTTTGCCTTGGCCCACAAACGCTTCAGGGTTCTCCCGCGCTATGGTTTACGTGCCTGTGCCCTCCCTGGGGTTGTTCGTACAATTTTCAAAAACAATAAACGGAAACTGCCTCGAATCCTTTTTCAGCCGACCCAGTTGCGGTCCTGCTAAGCGGGAAACGCCGGAGAAAATTGATGTCCGAAGTGCGCATCTTGTCGCGGCTTTGGCGAGGTAAAGCGAAGCTGACGCTTCCTGCTGCCAGCCGGGATGCTGTAGTGATGTGGTTTGGGGTGTTGGCAGCCTTGCTGGCGGCAGGGATGCCTTTTGCCGCGCGAGCTGTATCGACAGCCATCTCCTCCGCGCCACCTGCCTTGGCGCGCCAGATGTCATTCCCGGCGCGGCCGATGCGGCTGATCGTTCCGTTTCCGGCTGGCGGTGTTGCCGACGCGATTGCACGGCTGTTGGCCGAGCGCCTGTCCTCGCATCTCGGCGTACCGGTGGAAGTGGACAATCGCCCCGGCGCGGCCGGTACCACGGCTGGCGATGTCGTCGCCAAAGCCAGTTCAGACGGCCACACGCTGCTGTTCCATCAGGCCAATATGCTGATCCAGCCGGGCCTGGAGCCCGTACCGTATGACGTGGTACGCGACTTCACGCCGGTGGCCCGCGTCGCCACCATGCCGCTGTTCCTGGTCATCGACGCCCGGCTGCCCATGCGCACGCCGGAGCAGTGGTCGGTCGCGGTCAAGTCGAATCCGGGCTCGTACAGTTATGGCTATGGCCAGCCGGGCAGCCCGTCGCACCTCTACGCCGAGTTCGCGGTACGCGGCATCCGCAGCGGCGTGCCGCTGGTGACGGCGAAGGGCGAGGGCGCGGTCGTGCAGGAGATGCTGGCCGGCCGTATCAGTGCCTGTTTTTGTTCCTATGCCGCCGTGCAAAACCATGTGCGCAATGGCTCGCTGCGCATGATCGGCGTGACCGGCGTGTCGCGCTCTCCGCTGGCGCGCTGGTGCCGACGCTGCAGGAGTCAGGCCTGGAGGGCTATGCCGCGGCGGCGTGGTTCGGCGTGATGGCGCCGGCCAAGACGCCACGCGCCATTATCTCGAGGCTGGCAGGCGAACTCGACGGGGTGATGGCCGAGCCGGAGGTCCGCTCGCGCTTGACGGCCGCTGGCCTGACGCCGTTGCGCGATTCGCCGGAGGCCTTTGCCACGGCGATCCGATCGGAGTCGATCCAGTGGCAGGTGATCCTGCGCGATGCCGCACAAGGCGAGCCATAACGCGCTCGCCAGGACAATGTGGCGGCGGGCCCACGGCCCGCCTGCAGTTCTAGGTAGTAGCCCTTATAATGCTCGACTGCCCGGACTGCTGCCAACGTGACTGATCCTGCCCACAACCTCGTCGAACTCAATGCGGTAGATTTTTCCTACTCGCCGGACGCCAAGCCCATCCTGAGCGGCCTGACCATGCATTTCCCGCGTGGCAAGGTAATCGCGGTGATGGGCGGGTCAGGCTGCGGCAAAACCACCGTATTGCGTCTGATCGGTGGCCAGGTGCGGCCGCAGGCAGGTAGGGTCATGTTCGGGGGCGCCGAGATCCATGGGCTGGATGTGGCGGGCCTCTATGCCGTGCGGCGCCAGATGGGCATGCTGTTCCAGTTCGGCGCGCTGTTCACCGACTTGTCGGTCTTCGACAATGTGGCCTTTCCGCTGCGCGAGCACACGGACCTGCCCGAATCGATGATCCGCGACCTCGTGTTGATGAAGCTCAACGCCGTGGGCCTGCGTGGCGCACGCGACCTGATGCCGTCGCAGATCTCCGGCGGCATGGCGCGCCGGGTGGCGCTGGCGCGCGCCATTGCGCTCGATCCTGCGCTGCTGATGTACGACGAGCCGTTTGCCGGCCTCGACCCGATTTCCCTGGGGCTGACCGCTCGCCTGATCCGCAGCCTCAACGACGCGCTGGGCGCCACCACCATCATCGTCTCGCACGACGTGCACGAGACCTTCCAGATCGCGGACTACGTGTACTTCATTGCCAACGGCCGTATCGTGGCGCAAGGCGAGCCGGAAGCGCTGCGCGCCTCGACCGATCCGTTCGTGCATCAGTTCGTGCACGCCGAGGCCGACGGTCCGGTCCCGTTCCACTATCCCGGTCCGTCGCTGGTCGAGGATTTTGCCGGCGGCGGTGCGCAATGATGGGCTTCTTCACCACCATCGGCGCCGCGGTGCGGCATGGCGTTGCCGGAGTCGGCCGCGCCACCCGGATGTTCTTCACCGTGCTGGGACTGTCCCCGGCACTTCTGCGGCGTTTCCGTCTGGTGTCCGACCAGATCTTCTTCGTCGGCAATCTGTCGCTCGTGATCATTGCCGTGTCTGGCCTGTTCGTCGGCTTCGTGCTTGGACTGCAGGGCTACTACACGCTGAACCGCTACGGTTCCGAGCAGGCGCTCGGGCTGCTGGTGGCGCTTTCGCTGGTGCGCGAACTGGGGCCGGTGGTGACGGCGCTGCTGTTCGCGGGTCGTGCCGGCACTTCGCTGACTGCGGAAATCGGCCTGATGAAGGCGGGCGAACAGCTCACGGCCATGGAGATGATGGCCGTTAACCCCTTGCAGCGTGTGATTGCCCCGCGCTTCTGGGCGGGCGTGGTGGCCATGCCGGTGCTCGCCGCGATCTTCAGTGCCGTGGGCATCCTCGGCGGCTACCTGGTCGGCGTGCAGCTGATCGGTGTGGACGCGGCGCCTTCTGGTCGCAAATGCAGGGCGGCGTGGATGTGCGTGCAGACGTGCTCAACGGCGTCATCAAGAGCTTTATCTTCGGCATTGCCGTGACGTTCATCGCGCTGTACCAGGGGTTCGAGGCCAAGCCCACGCCGGAAGGCGTGTCGCGCGCCACGACCCGCACCGTGGTGATTGCGTCGCTGGCCGTGCTGGGTCTGGATTTCCTGCTGACCGCGCTGATGTTCAGCTGATGAGCGACGTCGACGGTACCGGGGCAACTGACAGGACAACGGGTAGAAAGAGATCCCAATGAAAAAAGTGCACTCGATTTCTGGGTGGGGTTGTTCGTGGTGGCAGGCTTCGTTGCCTTGCTGTTCCTCGCCCTGAAGGCCGGCAACATGAGCGGCTTCACGTTCCAGGAAACCTACGCGTCGAAGCGCGCTTCGACAACATCGGCGGACTGAAGCCGCGCGCGCGGTCAAGAGCGCCGGCGTGGTGGTGGGGCGCGTGGCGGAAATCCGCTTTGATGACAAGACCTACCAGGCCACGGTGGTAATGAACCTCGAGAAGCAGTACCAGTTTCCGAAGGACACCTCGGCCAAGATCCTGACCTCCGGGCTGCTTGGCGAGCAGTACATCGCCCTCGAGGCGGCGGCGATACCGCCATGCTGGCACAGGCTCGCGCATCACCATGACGCAGTCGGCGGTGGTGCTCGAGAACCTGATCGGCCAGTTCTTGTACAACAAGGCGGCTGATGCCGGCGCGGCGGGGGCAGCAGTGGTGGCGCGGCGAGCGCACCGGCCCTGGGTGGGGCCGGCAAATGACGGCTCCTGCCAGCAATCCGGCGCCAGGCGCGTGCTCCTTGCTTTTGCGGCCAGTGCCTGGTGGTTCTGGCGGTTGCGCCACGGCCCGACCGCGAATCCGAAGGACCCGCTCGAGCCGTTCAACCGCGAGGTCTCGCGCATCAATGAGGACTTCGACAAGGGTGTGCTGAAGCCGGTGGCCCAGCTTTATGCGGATTACATCCCTTCGCCGGTCCAGACCGCGGTTGACAACTTCTTTTCCAACGTCAGCGACGTCTATTCGGCGGTGAACAACCTGCTGCAGGGCAAGCCGACGCGTGCCGCAGAGGACACCATGCGGGTGGCGATCAACACCGTGCTCGGCATTGGCGGCCTGATTGATATCGCTACGCCGGGCGGCCTGCCGAAGTACAAGGAAGACTTCGGCCAGACCCTTGGCGTCTGGGGCCTGCCGTCGGGACCGTATCTCGTGCTGCCGCTGTTCGGGCCGAGCACCGTGCGTGACACGGCCGGCATGCTGGTGGACCGGCAGATCGATCCGTCGGCGTATTTTTATCCGGTTTCCCTGCGCAATTCGCTGGTCGGCGTGCGCATCGTCGCAGGCCGCGCGCAATTGCTTGGCGCGACCAACCTGCTCGAGCAGGCGGCGCTGGACAAGTACGCGTTCATGCGCGACGCGTACCTGCAGCGGCGCGAGTACCTGATCTACGACGGCAATCCGCCCAGCCAGGACAACGACGAATCCGACACCGAGCGCGCCGCAGCAGCCGGCACAGCCGTCGTCAGAGCAGCCGGCCGCGCCTTCCGAAGGGGCCACGCAGCCCGAAGGCCAGAACCTGCCGGTGCCCCCTGCGTCGCCGATGCAGCGCTTTGTCCCTGGCGGCGGCTTGCGTATTCGCTGATGCGGCTCGCCGAGCGGCTTGCAGCGCTGTGAATGCGCTGTGAGCACTGAAACAAATTGTTTTGAAGTGGCGCCGGATGCGCTGGCGACAGAAACTCGCCAGGACGGACTATGTTCCAATGTGCTCAACGCCGCCGGAATGCCGGTGCCACTGGCGGCAAACGAATCTGACTGAGAAGGAAAATCCATGATCAAGCGACTGTTGCTTCCCTTCCTCGCTGTAGCCGCCTTTGCCGGCGCCGCCCATGCGCAGGTGTCGGCGCAGGATGCCGCCAGCCCCGAAACGCTCGTCAAGTCCGTGGTCAACGACGTGATGACCAGCGTCAAGAGCGACAAGGACATGCAGGCCGGCAATATCGGCAAGATTTCCGCGCTGGTCGAGCAGAAGATCCTGCCAAACGCGAACTTCCAGAAGACCACGCAGATTGCCATGGGCCGCAACTGGTCGAAGGCCACGCCCGAGCAGCAGAAGGTAATCATCGATGAATTCAAGACGCTGCTGATCCGCACCTACGCGGGCGCATTGCGCAGATCCGCGACCAGACCGTGCAGTACAAGCCCTATCGCGGTTCACCGGACGACACCGACGCCACCATCCGCACCCAGGTCATCAACAAGGGCGAGCCGATCCAGCTCGACTACCGCCTGGAGAAGACCGCGCAGGGCTGGAAGGTCTATGACATCAATGTGCTGGGCGCCTGGCTGACCGAGGCCTACAAGGGCAGCTTCAACACCATCGTCGGCCAGCAAGGCGTCGACGGCGTGATCAAGACGCTGCAGGACCGCAACCGCCAGCTGGCCAACGCCAAGAGCTGACGCCTCGCGGCCGCCGCGGCGCTGCAGTGCAGCAGGCCGCGGCAATCTGCTCTACAATGGCTGCACCCCTGCAAGCTCCCGCCTTTTGGGCGGGAGCTTGTGTTTCCGGAACCCGCTCGCTGCACCGATCCGACTTTTCCGATGCTTTCGCTTGGCACTTCGCTGACCAACCAGAACGCCGCCGCCGTGCTGCGTGATGGCCTGTCGCGCGTTGCCCAGGGCGGAATGCAGGTCGATTTGCAGGTGGATTGCACCGCGCTGGAGCAGGTGGATTCGTCGGCCGTGGCCGTGCTGCTGGCCTGGCAACGTGCCGCCGCCGCCCGCCACGGCAAGCTGGCACTAAGCGGCGTGCCGCAGCAGCTTGCCGAGCTGGCTTTCGTGTATGGGGTCGACAGCCTGCTGGGCCTGGACCCTTCGCACCGACATTGAACCGGCATCCCTGACCGCGCGCCATACCAGCGGTCATCCGGATGCCCCGGCCGCTGCCTGAGGCGGTGGCCGCGTCCCGAGCGGGAGTCCCCCCGCATCCCCTATAATTCCGGGTTGTTCGCCCATTCCCCCGCAGCACTTCGGCCGGGTCAGGGTACCCCGGGCACCAGTTGGTCCCCGTTTCCAGACGGCCGGTCCCAGTCGGGACAGCCCCAGACATTTGGCCATGAAAGCCATAGAACTCACCGACGTTCGCAAGCGCTACCGCAATCTGCAGGCGCTCAAGGGCGTCAGCTTCACCGTCGAGCGCGGCGAATTCTTCGGCCTGCTCGGCCCCAACGGTGCCGGCAAGACCACGCTGATCTCCATCCTGGCGGGCCTGAACCGTGCCGATTCCGGCCGCGTCAGTGTGCTGGGGCACGATGTCGTGTCCGACTACCGCATGGCGCGGCGTATGCTCGGCGTGGTGCCGCAGGAACTTGTGTTCGATCCCTTCTTCACCGTGCGCGAGACGCTGCGGCTGCAGTCCGGCTATTTCGGCCTGACGCGCAACGACGACTGGATCGACGAGATCATGGCCAACCTCGATCTCACCAACAAGGCCGACGCCAATATGCGCCAGCTCTCCGGCGGCATGAAGCGGCGCGTGCTGGTGGCGCAGGCGCTGGTGCACCGTCCGCCCGTGATCGTGCTGGACGAACCGACCGCCGGTGTCGACGTGGAGCTGCGCCAGACGCTGTGGAAGTTCATCTCGCGCCTGAACCGTGAAGGGCACACCATCATCCTGACCACGCACTACCTGGAAGAAGCCGAAGCGCTGTGCGACCGCATCGCCATGCTCAAGTTCGGCGAGGTCGTGGCGCTGGACCGTACCAGCAACCTGCTGACGCAGTTCGCCGGCCTGCAGCTGGTGCTGACCTTCTCGCGTGGCACGCTGCCGCCGGCGCTCGAGCCGCTGCGCATGCCGGCCAACCCCGGCGAGCGCGCGGTGCGCCTGCGCCTGTCGGGCTACCCGGCCGTGGAACCCATCCTGGCCGCCTGCCGCGAGGCGGGCTGTGAAATCGAAGACATGGAAATCAACAAGGCCGATCTCGAGGACGTGTTTGTCCAGATCATGCGTCGCGAAGGCCACATGCCCGGCGCATTGCCCGACCAGGCCATGGAGGCCGCGGCATGAAGCAGCCTGGCGATATCGAAGTGCTCGACGACACGCGGCTCGCGCCCATGGCCGTTGGCGGACTGGTGGGCTTCCGCACGCTGCTCTACAAGGAAGTGCTGCGCTTCTGGAAGGTCAGCTTCCAGACCGTGGCCGCGCCTGTGCTGACGGCAGTGCTGTACCTGCTGATCTTCGGCCATGTGCTCGAAAACCGGGTCAAGGTCTATGACCAGATCAGCTACACGGCCTTCCTGGTGCCGGGCCTGGTGATGATGAGCGTGCTGCAGAACGCCTTTGCCAATAGCTCGTCGTCGCTGATCCAGTCCAAGATCACCGGCAACCTGGTGTTTGTGCTGCTGCCGCCGCTGTCGCACTGGGAGATGTTCGGTGCCTATGTGGTCGCTTCGGTGATCCGCGGGCTGTCGGTCGGGCTCGGTGTGCTGCTGGTCACCGCGTGGTTCGCCAACCTGCACTTCGCCAATATCGGGTGGATCCTCGTGTTCGGCCTGCTCGGGGCCGGCATTCTCGGCACACTGGGGCTGATCGCCGGCATCTGGGCCGAAAAGTTCGACCAGCTGGCCGCGTTCCAGAACTTCCTGATCATGCCCGCGACGTTCCTGTCGGGCGTGTTCTATTCCATCCATTCGCTGCCGGCCTTCTGGCAGGCGGTGTCCCATGCCAACCCGTTCTTCTACATGATCGACGGCTTCCGCTATGGCTTCTTCGGCGTCTCGGACGTGTCGCCGATGTTCAGCCTGACGGTGGTCGGCGCGGCCTTCGTGCTGCTCGCGGCGCTGGCGCTGCGCCTGCTGAAGTCGGGTTTCAAGCTGCGCCACTGAAGACGCGGCCCTCCACACAGAAGAGAAGAAAACATGCTGCCTACTCCGGAACAAGTCAGGGATTACATTGCCCAAGGTTTGCCCTGCGAACACCTGGAAGTCGAGGGTGACGGCCAGCACTTCTTTGCCACCATCGTCAGCACCGAGTTCGACGGCAAGCGGCTGATCCAGCGCCACCAGCGTGTGTACGCCGCGCTCGGCGACCGCATGCGCGCCGAGATCCATGCGCTGTCGATGAAGACGCTGACGCCGGCCGAGTGGCAGGCGGGCGCCGGCAAGTAAAGGCCGGCAGCTTCACCGATCCGAGCTACGTGCCTGGCGCGCGGCTCCCGCGAAAACGACGCCGGACGCGCGTAACCCGTCCGGCCGCAACTGACAGAACATGGACAAATTCCAGATCCAGGGCAATGGCCCGCTCAAAGGCGAGATCCGTGTTTCCGGCGCCAAGAACGCCGCGTTGCCGATCCTCTGTGCCGGCCTGCTGACCGCCGACACCGTCACCATCGACAACGTGCCGAACCTGCAGGACACGCGCACCATGCTCAAGCTGCTGCGGCAGATGGGCATGCATGCCGAGATGAAGGGCGCCACCGCCACGCTCGCGGGCGCCGACATCAATTCGCCCGAGGCGCCGTACGAGCTGGTGAAGACCATGCGTGCGTCGATCCTGGTGCTCGGCCCGCTGGTGGCCCGCTTCGGCGAGGCACGCGTGTCGCTGCCCGGCGGCTGCGGTATTGGCGCACGCCCGGTGGACCAGCACATCAAGGGCCTGCAGGCCATGGGTGCCGATATCAATATCGAGCATGGCTTCATCCACGCCCGTGCATCGCGCCTGAAGGGCGCGCGCGTGGTGACGGACATGATCACCGTGACCGGCACGGAAAACCTGCTGATGGCCGCGACGCTCGCCGACGGCGAGACGGTGCTGGAAAACGCCGCGCGCGAACCCGAGGTGACCGACCTTGCCAACCTGCTCGTCAAGATGGGCGCGAAGATCGATGGCATCGGTACCGACCGGCTGGTGGTGCAGGGCGTCGACAAGCTGCATGGCGCCAGCCACTCGGTCGTCGCCGACCGCATCGAGGCCGGCACCTTCCTGTGCGCGGCTGCGGCCACGCTGGGCGACCTGGTCTTGCGCGACGTCTCCCCGCTGATTCTCGACGCCGTGCTGATCAAGCTGCGCGAGGCCGGCGCCAACGTGGAGACCGGCGATGACTGGATCCGCCTGTCGATGGCGCGCCGCGCGCAGGCCGTGAGCTTCCGCACCTCGGAGTACCCGGCTTTCCCGACCGACATGCAGGCCCAGTTCATGGCGCTCAATGCCGTGGCCGAGGGCACCGCGCGCATTACCGAGACGATCTTCGAAAACCGCTTCATGCACGTGCAGGAGCTGAACCGCCTGGGTGCCAATATCACGGCCGAGGGCAACACGGCCGTGGTCACCGGCGTGCCGCGCCTGTCCGGCGCGACCGTGATGGCCACCGACCTGCGCGCTTCGGCGAGCCTGGTCATTGCCGGCCTGGTCGCCGACGGCGATACCGTGATCGACCGCATCTACCACCTGGACCGCGGTTACGACCGCATGGAAGACAAGCTGTCGGCAGTTGGCGCCAAGATCCGCCGCATTGCCTGAGGAACCCGATGAGTCCCGCTTTCAACGCTTCGCCCGACCAGCTCACGCTGGCGCTTTCCAAGGGCCGCATCTTCAAGGAAACGCTGCCGCTGCTCGAGGCCGCCGGCATCCGCGTCACGGAAGATCCGGAGACGTCGCGCAAGCTGATCCTGCCGACTTCCGATCCCGCCGTGCGGGTCATCATCGTGCGCGCGTCGGACGTGCCCACGTATGTGCAATACGGCGCGGCCGATTTCGGCGTGGCCGGCAAGGACGTGCTGATGGAGCACGGCATGACCGGCCTGTACGCGCCGATCGACCTGAACATTGCCCGCTGCCGCATGTCGGTGGCGGTGCCGGCAGGGTTTGACTACGCCAACGCCGTGCGCCAGGGCGCGCGACTGTCGGTGGCGACCAAGTACGTGCAGACCGCACGCGAGCACTTTGCCAAGAAGGGCGTGCACGTCGACCTGATCAAGCTGTACGGCTCGATGGAGCTGGGCCCCCTGGTGGGTCTGTCGGATGCCATCGTCGACCTGGTCAGCACGGGCGGCACGCTGCGCGCGAACAACCTGGTGGAAGTCGAAGAGATCGTGCAGATTCGTCGCGCCTGGTGGTGAACCAGGCGGCGCTGAAGCTCAAGCGCGAACGGCTGACGCCGATTCTCGACGCGTTCGAGAAGGCATCGGCGGCGCTGGCCTGAGGCCTGCGTCCCAGATAGGAATGGAGTCATGAACGCAACCGAAATGGATAACGTGTCGATCCGCCGGCTCGATTCGAGCGATCCGGGCTTTGCGCAGGCGCTGCGCGCAGTGCTGGCCTTCGAGGCCGGCGAGGACGAGGCCATCGACCGCGCCGCGGCGCAGATCCTGGCCGACGTGAAGGATCGCGGCGACGCCGCCGTGCTCGAGTGCACGCAGCGCTTTGACCGGGTTGAAGCGGCGTCAATGGGCGCGCTGGAAATCTCGCAAAGCCAACTCGAAGCCGCGCTCGAAGACCTGGAGCCCAAGCGCCGTGCCGCGCTGGAAGCAGCCGCCGCGCGTGTGCGGGCCTACCACGAGAAGCAGAAGATCGAATGCGGCAGCCATAGCTGGGAATACACCGAGGCCGACGGCACCATGCTGGGCCAGAAGGTCACGCCGCTGGACCGCGTCGGCATCTACGTGCCGGGCGGCAAGGCTGCGTATCCGTCGTCGGTGCTGATGAACGCGATTCCGGCGCGCGTGGCCGGCGTCAAGGAAATCATCATGGTCGTGCCCACGCCGGGCGGCGTGCGCAACGAACTGGTGCTGGCCGCCGCGCAGATCGCAGGCGTGGACCGCGTGTTCACGATCGGCGGCGCACAGGCCGTCGGTGCGCTGGCCTACGGCACGGCGACGCTGCCGCAGGTCGACAAGATCGTCGGCCCGGGCAATGCCTACGTGGCCGCCGCCAAGCGCCGCGTGTTCGGCACCGTCGGCATCGACATGATTGCGGGCCCGTCGGAAATCCTGGTGATCTGCGACGGCACGACCGATCCGGACTGGGTGGCGATGGACCTGTTCTCGCAGGCCGAGCACGACGAACTCGCGCAGTCGATCCTGCTATGCCCGGACGCCGGCTACATTGCGCACGTGGAAGCGAGCATCCAGCGTCAGCTCGACAGCATGCCGCGCCGCGAGGTGATCGCCGCGTCGATTTCGGGCCGTGGCGCGCTGATCAAGGTGCGCGACATGGAAGAGGCCTGCGAGATCGCCAACGCGATTGCACCCGAGCACCTGGAGATCTCTGCCGAGAACCCGCGCCAGTGGAGCGAGAAGATCCGCCACGCGGGCGCATCTTCCTGGGCCGCTATACCAGCGAGGCGCTCGGCGACTACTGTGCCGGCCCGAACCACGTACTGCCGACCTCGCGCACCGCGCGCTTCTCGTCGCCGCTGGGCGTCTATGACTTCCAGAAGCGCTCGAGCCTGATCGAGGTCAGCGAGGCCGGGGCGCAGATGCTGGGACAGATCGCCGCCGAACTCGCGTATGGCGAAGGCCTGCAGGCCCACGCGCGCAGCGCCGAGTACCGTTTCAAGCGTTAGTTGAACCCATTGCTGCCGCGTTGATGCGGCAGCCCATACAGGAGCATCCATGTCAGCCGTAGACCCTTCCCTGATCGAGCGAATCATCCGTGACGACGTACGCGCCATGGGCGCCTACCACGTGCCGGATTCGCATGGTCTGGTGAAGCTCGACGCCATGGAGAACCCATACCAGCTGCCGCCCGCGCTGCGCGGCGAGCTGGCCGCGCGGCTTGGCGAGGTGGCGCTGAACCGCTACCCGGTACCGAGCAGCGAGGCGCTGCGCGCCAAGCTGAAACAGGTCATGCAGGTGCCGGCCGGCATGGACGTGCTGCTCGGCAACGGCTCGGACGAAATCATCAGCATGCTCGCGCTGGCCGCGGCGCGCCCGGGCGCGAAGGTGATGGCGCCCGTCCCCGGCTTCGTGATGTATGCGATGTCGGCCCAATTCGCCGGCCTGCAGTTCGTGGGCGTGCCGCTGCGCGCGGACTTCACGCTGGACCGGGAAGCGATGCTGGCCGCCATGGCCGAGCACCAGCCCGCCATCGTCTACCTGGCCTATCCGAACAATCCGACCGGCAACCTGTTCGATGCCGCCGACATGGAGGCGATCGTCCGCGCCGCGCAGGGGGCGGTGTGCCGCAGCCTGGTCGTGGTGGACGAAGCCTATCAGCCGTTCGCGCAGGAAAGCTGGATGCCGCGCCTGACGGAATTCGGCAACCTGCTCGTCATGCGTACGGTGTCCAAGCTCGGCCTGGCGGGTATCCGCCTGGGCTATGTGGCCGGCGACCCGCAATGGCTGGCACAGCTCGACAAGGTGCGCCCGCCGTATAACGTCAATGTGCTGACCGAGGCGGCGGCGCTGTTTGCGCTCGAACACGTCGCGGTGCTCGACGAGCAGGCGGCGCAGTTGCGCGCCGAACGTGCGCGCGTGGCAGCGGGCATGGCTGCCCATGCCGGGGTGACCGTGTTCCCGAGTGCGGCCAATTTCCTGCTCGCGCGCGTGCCGGATGCGGCACAGACGTTCGACCGGCTACTTGCGCGCAAGGTGCTGATCAAGAACGTGAGTAAAATGCACCCATTGCTGGCCAACTGTCTGCGCGTGACGGTCAGCACTCCCGAAGAAAACGCGCAGTTCCTTGAGGCATTCGCAGCGTCGCTGCAGGATTAACACCATGCGTGTTGCAGAGGTCACCCGCAATACATCGGAAACGCAAATCCGCGTTTCCCTGAATCTCGACGGCACCGGCCGCCAGAAGCTGGCGTCGGGCGTGCCGTTCCTCGACCACATGCTCGACCAGATCGCCCGGCATGGCATGTTCGACCTGGAGGTCGAAGCCACCGGTGACACGCATATCGACGACCACCATACGGTGGAAGACGTGGGCATCACCCTGGGCCAGGCCGTGGCCCGAGCCACCGGCGACAAGAAGGGCATCACCCGCTATGGCCACAGCTATGTGCCGCTCGACGAATGCCTGTCGCGCGTGGTGATCGACTTCTCCGGCCGTCCGGGCCTGGAATTCCATGTGCCGTTCACGCGTGCGCGCGTGGGCAGCTTCGACGTCGACCTGACCATCGAGTTCTTCCGCGGCTTCGTCAATCATGCGGGCGTGACGCTCCATATCGACAACCTGCGCGGCATCAATGCCCACCACCAGTGCGAAACCGTGTTCAAGGCCTTTGGCCGGGCACTGCGCATGGCGACGGAGCTGGATCCTCGTGCGGCAAACACCATTCCATCGACCAAGGGCACGCTCTGACCGGCTGCTGAACCGAGGCGTGCCGGCTGGTTGCGGCGCCCGCTGACCGAACTTCGCGAAACCGGGCCGGGACACTGGCCATCCGCAACCGATGGATACGCTCAAGTCGTTCATCTCGCTGCTGGCGCTGATCAACCCGATTGGCGCCATTCCGTTCTTCATCAGCCTGACCAGCCAGCAGTCGGAGGCTGAGAAGCTGCGTACCATCAAGATCGCGTCGGTCTCGGTGGCCATCGTGGTGGCGGTGTCGGCGCTGCTGGGGCAGCAGATCATCGAGTTCTTCAATATCTCGGTGGCTTCGCTGCAGGTCGGTGGCGGCCTCATCATGATCATGATGGCGATGAACATGCTGAACGCGCAGACCAGCCGCACCAAGGCCACGCCGGAAGAAGAGGACGAGGCCGAGGTAAAGTCCAGCATCGCGGTGGTGCCGCTGGCGCTGCCGCTGCTGACCGGGCCGGGCTCGATCAGCACGGTGATCGTCTATGCCGGCAAGACGCAGCACTGGTACCAGTTGCTGATCCTGGTCGGCCTGGGCGTGGTGATCGGTGCGGTGGTGTATGGGGTGTTTCGCGCGGCGGACCCGATCGCCCGGGTGGTCGGGCGTACTGGAATCAATATCGGCACGCGCCTGATGGGGCTGATCCTGTCGGCGCTGGCCGTTGAATTCATTGTGGACGGGCTGAAGACATTATTGCCTGTTTTGAAATCATGACTACCATAGCAATTGTGGATTACGGCATGGGCAATCTGCGCTCGGTGGCGCAGGCCCTGCGGGCCGCGGCTCCGGAGGCGGATGTGCGCGTGGTGGATGCCCCGGAAGGTATCCGGAGCGCCGACCGCGTGGTGTTGCCAGGGCAGGGCGCCATGCCTGACTGCATGTCGGCGCTGGTCGCTTCGG
Organism: Cupriavidus sp. UYMMa02A; assembly: GCA_001725945.1. Taxonomy (GTDB): domain Bacteria; phylum Pseudomonadota; class Gammaproteobacteria; order Burkholderiales; family Burkholderiaceae; genus Cupriavidus. The sequence continues at coordinate 36,778 of LRMT01000098.1, forward strand.
GGCTGCAGGAGGCGGTGCGCGAGGCGGCGGCCAGCAAGCCGATGTTCGGTGTGTGCGTTGGCGAACAGATGCTGTTCGAGCACAGCAGGGAAGCCAGGCCAGGCACCGACAAGACGCCTTGCCTCGGGCTGATGCCCGGCGAAGTCATCCGCTTCGAGCTGGAAGGAATGACCCAGCCGGACGGGTCACGGTTCAAGGTGCCGCAGATGGGCTGGAATCGCGTCAGGCAGGCCAGGTCCCATCCGTTGTGGGATGGCATTCCGGACGAAAGCTGGTTTTACTTCGTGCACAGCTACTTCGTGCATGCGCAGGACCCGGCCCATATCGCCGGCGAAACGGAGTATGGCGCCGTGTTTACCAGCGCCGTAGCACGCGATAATATTTTTGCCACGCAGTTCCACCCCGAAAAGAGCGCAGCCATGGGGCTGCAGCTTTACCGGAACTTCGTGCACTGGAATCCCTGAAGATCCGATCCGAGCCAGTCAACGCCATCCAGGAATGCTTGCCTATTGACCCGGACTGACCGGCCGCTGGCCGGCCTGGCTCTATCTCACTCACTCAACCACGCTCGTCACGATTATGTTGCTCATTCCGGCCATCGACCTGAAGGACGGTCAGTGTGTACGCCTCAAACAAGGCGACATGGACCAGGCCACCGTCTTTTCCGAAGATCCCGCCGCCATGGCACGCCATTGGGTCAATCAGGGGGCACGCCGCCTGCACCTGGTCGATCTCAACGGCGCATTTGTCGGCAAGCCCCGCAACGAAGCCGCCATCAAGGCCATCATCGCTGAAGTCGGCGACGAGATCCCGGTGCAGCTTGGCGGCGGCATCCGCGACCTGAACACCATCGAACGGTGGCTGGACGACGGCCTGTCGTACGTCATCATCGGCACCGCCGCGGTGAAGAATCCGGGTTTCCTGAAGGATGCGTGCTCGGCGTTCGGCGGCCACATCATCGTCGGCCTCGATGCCAGGGATGGCAAGGTGGCGACCGACGGCTGGAGCAAGCTGACCGGCCATGAGGTGGCGGACCTGGCACGCAAGTACGAAGACTACGGCGTGGAGGCCATCATCTATACGGACATCGGGCGCGACGGCATGCTGCAGGGAATCAATATCGATGCCACCGTCAAGCTGGCGCAGTCAATGTCGATCCCGGTGATTGCCAGCGGCGGCCTGTCCAACCTGGCCGATATCGACAACCTGTGCGCGGTCGAGCGCGACGGCGTGGAAGGCGTTATCTGCGGCCGCGCCATCTACTCCGGCGACCTGAACTTTACCGACGCGCAGGCGCGCGCGGACAAGCTGACGATCGGGGAATAAGCCAACGCGCCCTTCGGGGCGCAGCCGCCGCCGGGCCGCAACCGGTCTCGCGGCGGACAAGGAATCTCATGCTAGCCAAACGTATCATTCCCTGCCTCGATGTGACGAACGGGCGGGTGGTCAAGGGCGTCAACTTCGTCGAACTGCGCGACGCTGGCGATCCGGTCGAAATTGCGCGCCGTTATGACGAGCAGGGCGCCGATGAAATCACTTTTCTCGACATCACCGCGACCAGCGACGGACGCGACCTGATGCTGCACATCATCGAGGCGGTGGCTTCGCAGGTCTCATCCCGCTGACCGTCGGCGGCGGCGTGCGCGCCGTGGAAGACGTGCGTCGCCTGCTCAACGCCGGCGCCGACAAGATCAGCGTCAATTCGTCGGCCATCGCCAATCCGCAACTGGTGTCCGACGCCACCGGCAAGTACGGCTCGCAGTGCATCGTGGTCGCCATCGACGCCAAGCGCTGCTCGGCGCCGGGCGAGCCGCCGCGGTGGGAAGTCTTTACGCACGGCGGGCGCAAGGCGACGGGGCTGGACGCGGTAGCGTGGGCCAAGGAAATGGCCGCGCGCGGCGCCGGCGAAATCCTGCTGACCAGCATGGATCGCGACGCACCAAGAGCGGTTTCGACCTGGAGCTCACGCGCGCGGTCAGCGACGCGGTGCCGGTGCCGGTGATCGCCTCGGGCGGCGTCGGCGGCTTGCAAGACCTGGCCGACGGCATCAAGCTCGGCCACGCGGATGCGGTGCTCGCCGCCAGCATCTTCCACTACGGCCAGCATACGGTTGGCGAGGCAAAGGCATTCATGGCCCGTGAGGGCATCCCCGTGCGGATCTGATCATGGCAAAGAAGTGGCTCAACAAGGTCAAGTGGGACGATAACGGGCTGGTGCCGGTAATCGTGCAGGAAGTCGGCACCAATGACGTGCTGATGTTCGCGTTCATGAACCGCGATGCGCTGCAGAAGACCGCAGAGCTTGGCGAGGCCGTGTTCTGGTCGCGGTCGCGCAAGCGCCTCTGGCACAAGGGCGAGGAGTCGGGCCATGTGCAGAAGGTGCACGAGATGCGCCTGGACTGCGACGAAGACGTGGTGCTGCTCAAGGTCACGCAGGTCGACAATATTGCGTGCCATACCGGCCGGCATTCCTGCTTCTTCCAGAAATTCGAAGGTGACGCCGAGACTGGCGACTGGCAGACCGTCGAGCCGGTGCTCAAGGATCCTTCCCAAATCTACACGGCCAAACCATGACCGAATCCCGATCCGCCGGTGCCGATGTGCTGGCGCGCCTGGCCGCGGTACTGGAATCGCGCAAGCCCGAAAACGGCGGCGATCCCGAAAAGTCGTATGTGGCGCGCCTGTTCCGCAAGGGCGACGACGCCATCCTCAAGAAGATCGGCGAGGAAGCCACCGAGACCGTGATGGCGGCCAAGGACGCGCGCGCAGCCGGCAAGACCGGCGCGGACGCAGACAAGATCGTCTACGAGGTCGCGGACCTGTGGTTTCATACCATGGTGCTGCTGGCCAACTTCGGCCTGACGCCGGCGGATGTCGTCAACGAACTGGCGCGCGTGAAGGGCTCTCCGGCATCGAGGAAAAGGCGAGCCGCGGGAATCCGGCTGACGCCGCGGCCCGGCCGGCAAGGCGGTTACTGAATCGGGAGGGCAAGCATGGCGAACGACTACACCGGGCAGGTCACTATCAGCGACAGCGAACGGCTGGGAAGCCTGCGCAAGCTGATGCACATCCTCTATGCGCTGTATGCCATTTTCTGGCTGACGGGCGGCGTGACGGCGCTGATCGCCATCATCGTCGACTACGTCAAGCGCGATGATGCGCGCGGCACGCTGTACGCATCGCACTTTGCCTGGCAGATACGCTCGTTCTGGTGGTCGGTGGCCTGGGCGGCCCTTGGCGGCGTGTTCTTCGCCAGCGTGGTGCTGATTCCGCTGGCCTTCGGGGTGTGGGCAGTTCTGTCGTTCTGGATGCTGTATCGTATCGTCAAGGGCTGGATTTACCTGAACGACAGCAAGCCGATGTACCCGGAGCAGTCCTTCTAGGACCGGATATTGCGGCGCCGTTGTGTGCGCTCGACATCGCAACGAAAATTTCATGAATTCCCAGGATAATTGCATCTTCTGCAAGATTGTGGCTGGCCAGATCCCGTCGCAGAAAGTCTATGAAGACGACGACATGGTGGCCTTCCACGATATCCACCCGAAGGCCCCCGTACACTTCCTGCTGATCCCCAAGTCACATGTCGATTCGCTGGTGGAATGCGGACCGGCCGAAGGGGAGGTGCTTGCTAGAATGATGCTGAAGGTGCCAGAACTGGCGCGCGCGGCAGGCTGTGGCAACGGCTTCCGGACGGTGATCAACACCGGTCCGGACGGCGGCCAGGAGGTCTACCATCTGCACGTGCATGTGCTCGGTGGGCCGCGCAACCAGTGGAAGGTGGCGCTGCCCTGAGCGCCGCGCAACCAGTGGAAGGTGGCGCTGCCCTGAGCGGGCAGACAAGGCATGAGGAGCCGGACCGCGTGCGCGGGCCGGACGCTGCGCCGGCAACCGTCGCCCGGCACGGCCAAATTCGGACGGAACAACGGGTCCGGGCGGCAACAGGTATCGCCCGTGGCTTCATCAGGAGCAAGAAATGGGTTCGTTTAGCATCTGGCATTGGCTGATCGTTCTGGTGATCGTCATGCTCGTTTTCGGCACCAAGAGCTGCGCAATATCGGCCAGGACCTGGGCGGCGCGGTCAAGGGCTTCAAGGACGGCATGAAAGAGGGCGACGACAAGGCGGCAGACACCAAGGAACTGCGCGACTCCACAACCATTGACGTGGAAGCCAAGGAAAAGAGCCGTCAGCAATAAGCGTGGTGCTGCCGCTTTTATTCTTTCCGTCCAATCCCCCCACCAAGTGGTTGCTCGCCCGATGATTCTCGCCCTGGCTGTTGTCCGCCTGACGCCCGCATGATTGACCTTGGCATTTCAAAGCTGGCGCTGATCGGCGCCGTGGCGCTGATCGTGATCGGCCCGGAGCGCCTGCCCCGCGTGGCGCGCACGGTGGGCGCGCTGGTCGGGCGTGCGCAGCGTTATATCAATGACGTCAAGGCTGAAGTGAGCCGCGAGGTGGAACTCGAAGAACTGCGCAAGATGCGCACGGAATTCGAGGATGCCGCGCGCGACGTCGAGCGCACCATCCACAAGGAAGTCAGCGAGCAGACGCAGGCGCTGAACGAAGCGCTGGGGGGTGCCGAAGCGCCTGGCGATTCGGGCGCAGGCGCTTCGGGCATCGTGCCGAGCTGGCACTCCGCCCACAAGCAGCACAACGGCCGCAAGAGCTGGCGCGTCAAGCAGGGGGCACGGCCGCTCTGGTTCAAGCGCCAGAACAATGTCCGCGTGTGGGCGCAGTCCGGTGCCGCGCGCGTCAAGCGCCACCGCCCGGTCTCCGGCCGCACCCGTTCCTTCTTCGAATGAGCATGGCCGGGCAGCGATACGCTTGCCGCCCGTGCCCTCGCGATGCCTGCCGCGCAAGCGGTGCCACCGAATTTCAATTGCCAGCCGCCGCGGCTGAGCGGTCCACGCCATGAGCGACAACCGGTCCAACGATCCCCAAGACGAATCGCAGCAGGAAACCTTCATTTCCCACCTGATCGAGCTGCGCGAGCGCCTGGTCAAGGCGGTGGCCGGCATCATCCTGGTGTTTGTGGGGCTGGTGTACTGGGCGCCGGTCATCTTCAACCTGTTCGCGCGTCCGCTGATGGAATCGCTGCCCAAGGGCGGCAAGATGATCGTGACCGATGTGACGGGCTCCTTCTTCGTGCCGATGAAGGTCACGCTGCTGGTCGCGTTCCTGATTGCGCTGCCGTGGGTGCTGTACCAGGTCTGGCAATTCGTTGCGCCGGGCCTGTACCAGCATGAGAAGCGGTTGATCGTGCCGCTCGTCAGCAGCAGCTATGTGCTGTTCCTGTGCGGCGTGGCATTTGCGTACTTCCTTGTCTTCCCTACCGTCTTCCATTTCATGGCGCACTACAACGCGCCGCTGGGCGCGGACATGTCGACGGATATCGACAAGTACCTGAGCTTCGCCATGACCATGTTCCTCGCCTTCGGCATCACCTTCGAAGTGCCGGTGGTGGTGATTGTCCTGGTGCGCTTTGGCGTTGTGGAGCTTGAAAAGCTCAAGCAGGTCCGTCCCTATGTGATCGTTGGAGCCTTCATCATTGCGGCCGTGGTCACGCCGCCAGACGTGCTTTCCCAGCTACTTCTGGCTTTGCCCCTGATCGCGCTGTATGAACTCGGGCTGCTCATGGCTCGCTTCGTCGGCAGGCCCGAACCCAGTACCGATACTGCAGGGGAAACTCAGGCCGATTGAGGCCGTGGCAAAAGTGGAAGACATTGTTTTGCACCAAAATGGGGAATTCGTTCCCCATTTCTGTTGTTCAGTCACAACAAAAAACGGCCGTATACGCGGTTTACGCCGAAAAAGCCTTCTGACGGCCGGGGACGCTGGCCCATAATACGCAGCAGACGTGAGACTAAATGCGTCGCCCAAGCACTTGGGCAACCAAGATTTCCCAATCAGTTGACAAGGAAAGTGTCGATATGAAGATGAAACTGTTTGCTGCTGCAGTCGCCGCTTTGGCCGCTGGCGGCGCGTATGCCCAATCGAGCGTGACCCTGTACGGTGTGGTTGACGCTGGTATCGAATATCAGAACAAGCAGCCGGCAGGTCAAGGCGCGAGCGCTGGTCATAGCGTGACCCGCCTGATCTCGGGTGGCCAGTCGGGCAGCCGTTGGGGCCTGCGTGGCGTGGAAGACCTGGGCGGTGGCTGAAGGGTCTGTTCGTGCTGGAAAGCGGTTTCAACGTGGATACCGGCACGATGGGCAACGACAACCGCCTGTTCGGTCGTCAAGCCTACGTTGGTGTCGGCAGCCAGTACGGTCAGCTGACCCTGGGTCGTCACCAGACCCCGTTCTATGACTTCGGTCTGCAGTTCGACCCGATGGCCATTGCTTCGAACTACTCGATCACCGCTCAGGACGGCGCCTTCTCGAGCCGTGCCGATAACTCGCTCAAGTACATCGGTACGTTCGGTGGCCTGACCGTGAATGCCCTGTACAGCTTTGGTTGGAACACTGGCGGCGCAGTGACCTCGGTTGGCCCCGTCGTGGTTACCGGCAACAACGGTGAAGTTCCGGGTACCTGGAAGATCGGCCGTGAGTACAGTGTCGGCCTGAGCTACGCTGCTGGCCCGTTCGCTGTCGGCGCCGTGTATGACGAAACCAACCAAGGCATCTCCGCCAACCCGGATGCTACGCTGCGCCGCGCTTCGCTGGCTGGTACGTACGCCTTCGGTCCGGCCAAGCTGTTCGCTGGCTATCGTTGGGCCAAGGGTGTTGACCTGGGCGCGATTCCGTTCCTGTCGAACACCAACCTCCAGGCAATCAGCGGCGCGAAGGCGTCGTCGAACCTGTACTGGCTGGGCGCTGGCTACCAGGTCACGCCGGCGTTCTCGCTGACCGGTGCGGCTTACTACCAGGACTTCCGTGGTGCCAAGGCTGATCCGTGGCTGTTCGTGGCTACGGCTGACTACGCTCTGTCGAAGCGCACCGACGCTTACCTGAGCCTGGCCTACGCCTACAACCGCGACAACTCGAACCTGGGCGTTCAAGGCTTCAACAAGGTCAGTGTTGACTCGAGCGGTAAGGGTGACAGCCAATTCGGCGCCACCGTTGGTATCCGCCACAAGTTCTAATCTGAAGCGGGCGTGAGCCCGCTGTAGATTGGCTTGATAAAAACGCCGGCATCCGAAAGGGTGCCGGCGTTGTTTTGTCCGCATCCTCATGCGACTGCGACTGCGACTGCGACTGCGACTGCGTCGTGTTCGAGGACGGGACATCTGCGCATGTGTCGAGCATCAGCTTCGCATCCGTCCTGCCCTGGTGGCGGTCAGTGGTGGGTTGCCGGGGCTACAGCGATGTTTGGCGACCATCCTCGGTACTAGTTCTGGAGCCGCGGAGGCTTGCGGACAGAGTCGGCCCTCTGCGCGCGTCGCGTGACCCAGAGCCATCTCACTCGCGTCTCGGGAAGGCTGTGCGAATTACTGTCGAGCCAACGCCCCGCTGTTTCAATTGTTCCGGAAGAGGGGGCTCGAGCAGGGCAACAAAAACCCCGCCATGCTGGGCGGGGTCTTTCGGTGGTCTTATCAGGAACCAGCTGGATCTACTGCTCCTCTTCATCGAGCGGCATCGCGCGCCGCGGCGGCGGGGGCCGTTTGCCGATGGTCACCGTCAGATCGGCAGGCTTGCCGCGGCGAATGACCTTCATCTTGATGTCCACGCCGGGCTTGAGCTGGGCGATGGCATTGAGCAGCGCCGTCGTATCGGTGATGGGTTGGCCATCGACCGAAGTCAGCACGTCGCCAGGCTTCACGCCGGCCTTGTCAGCTGGACCGCCTTGCACCACCGCCGCGATCAGCGCGCCTTCCTTGGCGTCGAGCCCGAACGACTCGGCGATTTCGGGCGTCATGTCCTGCGGCTCCACGCCGATCCAGCCACGCGTCACGCTGCCGGTCGAGATGATCGATTCCATCACCTGCTTGGCCGTTGATACCGGGATCGCGAAGCCGATGCCGAGTGAGCCGCCCGAGCGCGAATAGATCGCGGTGTTGATGCCGAGCAGGTTGCCCTGCGCATCCACCAGCGCGCCGCCCGAATTGCCCGGGTTGATGGCCGCATCCGTCTGGATGAAGTTCTCGAACGTGTTGATGCCGAGGTGGCTGCGGCCCAATGCCGAGACGATACCCATCGTCACGGTCTGGCCGACGCCGAACGGGTTGCCGATCGCCAAGACTACGTCGCCGACCTGGACATTCTCCAGTCGGCCGAGCGTGATGGCAGGCAGCTCCTTCAGCGAGATCTTCAGCACCGCCAGGTCAGTCTCGGGGTCCGAGCCCACGACCTTGGCGTTGGCCTTGCGGCCATCGGTCAGCGCGACCTCGATTTCATCGGCGCCGTCCACCACGTGGTGGTTGGTTAGAATGTAACCCTCGGCACTGACAATGCGCCCGAGCCCAGGCTGGACACCGGTTCCTGGCGCTCCGGCAGGCGGTCGCCGAAGAAGAAGCGGAACCACGGATCCTCGGCCTGCGGATTGGGCGAGCGCCGGGAGCCGTTCTTGCTGGTAAAGATATTCACCACGGCAGGCATGGCTTGCCGGGCAGCTTCGCTGTACGACCCCTGCGCGGCAGCGCCGGCCACATTGGGCACGACCTCCTTCAGCGCCACGATGGGCGACCCCGACTGCACCGCGACGCGCCCCCTCTGAAGCCACTCGGGCTTGAGCGTGGCGACGACGAACCAGACTGCCAGCACGACGGTGACAGCCTGGGCAAAGAACAGCCAAAAGCGCCGCAACATATTGGAGTTTGAGCAAAAATGAAGACTAAAGAGCTGGAATTGTACTTGAATGACCTGTTGCAGGTTTCCCGCTACAAGGACTATTGTCCCAATGGCCTCCAAGTGCAAGGCAACGCCGAGATCACACACATCGTGACGGGGGTGACGGCCAGCCTGGCTCTGGTCGAGGCGGCTATCGAAGCCGGCGCGCAGGCCATTCTCGTCCATCACGGCTACTTCTGGAAAAACGAGGATGCGCGCGTGGTCGGCCAGAAGCACGCCCGCCTCAAGCGGCTGCTCGGTGCTGACGTCAACCTGTTCGCCTATCATCTGCCGCTCGACAATCACCCGGAGTTCGGCAACAACGCGCAGCTTGCGCTCCACCTGGGCTTCACGCCGACCGGCCGCTTCAGCGACGACGAGCTCGGCTGGACCGGCACGCTGCCGTCGCCCATGCCGCTGCAGGCGCTCGCCGCGCACGTGGGCGGCGTGCTGGGGCGCGAGCCGCTCGCCATCGGCGAGCCCGACCAGATGATCCGCACAGTAGGATGGTGCACCGGCGGTGCGCAGGGATACTTCGATGCCGCTGTCGCGGCGGGGGTCGATGCCTATCTGAGTGGCGAAGTCTCCGAGCAGACCACACACCTCGCGCGCGAGAGCGGCGTGGCCTATCTCGCTGCCGGGCATCATGCGACGGAGCGCTACGGCATTCGCTCGCTCGGCGACCATGTCGCGCAGCGCTTCGGCCTGACTCACACGTTCATCGATATTCCGAATCCTGTTTGACGCATATCAATAGAAACGGCCCCCATCGGGGCCGTTGTCTTGTCAGAATCTTGGTCTTGCCCGATCAGGCCTGGCGGGTTTTCAGGCTGTCGCGGATTTCACGCAGCAGGACGATATCTTCGGGCGTCGGCGGCGCCTCCGCGGGGGCTGCCGGTTCTTCGGCGCGCATCCTGTTGAATGCCCGCACCATCAGGAAAATGATGAAGGCCAGAATCAGGAAGTTGACAACGATAGTCAGGAAATTCCCGTAAGCAAACACGGGCACGCCGGCTTTTTTCAACGCGTCAAGCGTCATTGGCGTACCCGGGGGGGGCTCCGCCAGCGTGACGAACATATTGGAGAAATCCAGCTTCCCAACGATTCGCCCGATCACAGGCATGATCAGGTCATTGACCACCGAATCCACGATTTTCCCGAATGCCGCGCCAATGATCACACCGACCGCAAGGTCGATCACGTTGCCGCGCATTGCGAAGGTCTTGAACTCCGACATCATGCTCATGGGGCTTTCTCCTTCTTTTTGCAAGCAATGAACGCCTTCAAGTCCAGAAGCCTGCCGCATCAATGCGCGGAAATCAAGCTTCCACGCGGCTATCAGCGCGTTCGACCGATAATCGTACATTCCCATTGGGTTTTTCGCCTATCTTGCGCGGAGGTGCCTCATGTACAATTTATGGTTGACGCAAAATCTAAATTGACTTCCCCTGGGGTTTGGAATGAGTGACCAGCAAGACGTGAAGAGCGTGGATAAAGGTCGCCGCAATTGGTTGATCGCGACATCCGTCGCTGGCGGCGTCGGAGGCGTAGCAGTAGCGGTTCCTTTCGTCAGTACCTTTGCACCATCCGAGAAGGCCAAAGCGGCCGGCGCGCCAGTGGAAGCCGATATCGGCGCCCTCAAGCCCGGCGAGATGATGACAGTCGAATGGCGCGGCAAGCCGGTCTGGATCCTGCGCCGCACAGACGAGATGCTGGCCTCGCTCAAGAAGACCGACGGTGAAGTTGCCGATCCCAACTCCGACGTTCCATTCACCATGAAGACGCCGGAGTACTGCAAGAACGAAACCCGCTCCCGCGCGGAACACAAGGACCTCCTGGTCGTCGTGGGCATCTGCTCCCACCTTGGCTGCTCGCCTTCGGGCCCCTTCGTTGCCGGCTCCAATCCTCAGCTCGGCACGGATCCCGGTTTTCTCTGCCCCTGCCACGGCTCCACCTTCGACCTGGCCGGCCGCGTCTTCAAGAACAAGCCGGCGCCGCAGAATCTCGATGTCCCCCCATACCAGTTCCTGACCGACACCAAGATCGTGATCGGCAAGGATGAGAAAGGAGAAGCTTGATCATGGCGGCCGAAAAGCAAGTCAAGACAACCGGTCTGCTGGGCTGGATCGACGCCCGCTTCCCCGCCACGCAACTGTGGGAGGACCATCTCTCCAAGTACTACGCGCCGAAGAATTTCAACTTCTGGTATTTCTTCGGTTCGCTCGCGCTGCTGGTGCTGGTGATCCAGATCGTCACCGGCATCTTCCTGGTGATGAACTACAAGCCGGACGGCACGCTCAACGCCGCCGGCATTCCCGTGGCCTTCGCCAGCGTGGAATACATCATGCGCGAAGTGCCCTGGGGCTGGCTGGTGCGCTACATGCACTCGACCGGCGCCTCGGCGTTCTTCGTCGTGGTGTACCTGCACATGTTCCGCGGGCTGCTGTACGGTTCGTACCGCAAGCCGCGTGAGCTAGTCTGGATCTTCGGCTGCCTGATCTTCCTGTGCCTGATGGCCGAAGCCTTCATGGGCTACCTGCTGCCATGGGGCCAGATGTCGTACTGGGGTGCCCAGGTGATCGTGAACCTGTTCTCGGCCATCCCCGTGATCGGCCAGGACCTGTCGCTGTTCATCCGCGGCGACTACGTGGTGAGCGATGCCACGCTGAACCGCTTCTTCTCGTTCCACGTCATCGCGGTGCCGCTGGTGCTGCTGGCGCTGGTGGTCGCGCACATCATCGCGCTGCACGAAGTGGGTTCCAACAACCCGGACGGCGTCGAGATCAAGGCCAAGAAGGACGAAAACGGTATCCCGCTGGATGGCATTCCGTTCCACCCGTACTACTCGGTCCACGACACGCTGGGTGTGGCCGGCTTCCTGATGATCTTCTCGGCCGTGATCTTCTTCTTCCCGGAAGTGGGCGGCTATTTCCTGGAAGCCAACAACTTCTTCCCGGCTGACCCGCTCAAGACTCCGCCGCACATCGCGCCGGTGTGGTACTTCACGCCGTTCTACTCGATGCTGCGTGCGACCACGTCGAACTTCCTGCCGATCCTGTGGGTGTTCTTCGCGCTGGTGCTGGGCATGCTGTTCGTGCGCAGCAAGGACGCGCGCATCAAGGCCGCTGCAGTCGCCATCGCCGTGATCCTGGCGGTCGGCTTCTACTTCATCGACGCCAAGTTCTGGGGTGTGCTGGTGATGGGCGGCTCGGTCGTGATCCTGTTCTTCCTGCCGTGGCTCGACTGCTCGCCGGTGAAGTCCATCCGTTATCGTCCCGCCTTCCACAAGACCATCCTGACCGTCTTCGTGGTGGTGTTCATCGTTCTCGGCTACCTCGGTGTGCAACCGCCGTCGCCGGTTGGTGAAAAGGTGTCGCAGCTCGGCACGCTGCTGTACTTCGCCTTCTTCCTGACCATGCCGCTGTGGAGCCGTGCCGGCGAGTTCAAGCCGGTACCGGAGCGCGTCACGTTCCATCCGCACTGAACGAACGCGCGAACCCCGACAAGAGGACAAGGACACACGATGAAAAAGCTGCTTTCCATCATTGCGCTGGCAGGTGCCTGCTTTGCCGCCGCGCCCGTCATGGCCAGCGAAGGGGGCTATCCCCTGGAGCCGGCACCGGTGAACACCGCAGACCTGTCGTCGCTGCAGCGTGGCGCCAAGCTGTTCGTCAACTACTGCCTGAACTGCCACGGCGCATCGTTGATGCGCTACAACCGGCTCAAGGACATCGGCCTGACCGATGACCAGATCCGCGAGAACCTGCTGTTCTCCGCGGACAAGGTTGGCGAGACCATGAACATCGCCATGCAGCCGAAGGAAGCCAAGGCCTTCTTCGGCGCGCAGCCGCCTGACCTGTCGGTGATCGCCCGCGCGCGCGGCAACGACTGGCTCTACACCTACCTGCGCACCTTCTACCGCGACGACAGCCGCGCAACCGGCTGGAACAACCTGGTGTTCCCCAGCGTCGGCATGCCGCACGTGCTGTGGGAACTGCAAGGGCAGCGCACTGCCAAGTTCGCCGAAGTGGAAGAACATGGCGAGAAGGTCCACAAGTTTGCCGGCTTCGAGCAACTGAGCCCCGGCAAGTTGAGCAAGGTAGACTACGACCAGGCTGCCGCCGACCTGGTCGGCTTCCTGGACTGGATGGCCGAACCCGCGCAGAACCACCGCAAGCGCCTGGGCGTGTGGGTGCTGCTGTTCCTGGGCATGTTCACGATCTTTGCCTGGCGCCTGAATGCCGCCTTCTGGAAGGACGTGAAGTAACGTCCCAGCCGGCCCGGCATGAAGGACAGGGCCAGAGCGGAAGTTGCTGTCGCAGCACCGCTCTGGCCCTTTTTTCATTGAAATTGCCCAAATCGGCAGCCTTAAAGTGGATCATATTTAACTTATTTGCTTTTCGGTGCCCGACTTTGGCAGAATGTCAGACCTTACCGTCCGACCCCGCATCGGCTAAGCCCAAGGAATCCAACCATGATGGTGTTGTATTCGGGTACGACTTGCCCGTTTTCCCACGTTGCCGCCTTGTCCTGTTCGAAAAGGGCATGGACTTCGAGATCCGCGACGTTGACCTGTTCAACAAGCCCGAAGATATTTCGGTGATGAACCCCTACGGCCAGGTGCTATCCTGGTCGAGCGCGACCTCATCCTGTATGAGTCGAATATCATCAACGAGTACATCGACGAGCGCTTCCCGCACCCGCAGCTGATGCCGGCCGATCCGGTGCAGCGCGCCCGCGCCCGCCTGTTCCTGTTCAACTTCGAAAAGGAACTGTTCACCCACGTCTACGTGCTGGAGAACGAAAAGGGCAAGGCTGCCGAGAAGAACCACGAGCGCGCCCGTGCCGCGATCCGCGACCGCCTGACCCAGCTCGCGCCGATCTTCGTCAAGAACAAGTACATGCTTGGCGAAGAGTTCTCGATGCTCGACGTGGCCATTGCTCCGCTGCTGTGGCGCCTCGACCACTACGGTATCGAGCTGTCGAAGAACGCCGCGCCTCTGCTCAAGTACGCCGAGCGCATCTTCAGCCGTCCGGCCTATATCGAAGCGCTCACCCCGTCAGAAAAGGTGATGCGCCGCTAAGCCTGGCAGGCCCGATGCTTGCATCGGGCCCACCACCGGCGCCATGAAGAATCACCATGCCTGAAACCTCCACCAAGCCCTATCTGATTCGCGCCATCTACGAATGGTGCACGGACAACGGCTTCACGCCGTACGTCGCCGTCTTTGTCGACGCGAATACCAGCGTGCCGCGCGAGTTCGTCAAGAACAACGAGATCGTGCTCAACGTCAGCTTCGACGCCACCAGCGGCCTGGACATGGGCAATGAGTGGATCACGTTCAGCGCTCGCTTCGGCGGCATCTCGCGCAAGATCGACGTGCCCGTGGAAAACGTGCTCGCCATCTACGCGCGCGAGAACGGCCAGGGCATGGCATTCCCGGTCGAGCGCAGCGTGCCGGAAACGCTGGCCGCAACCGAGCGCGAAAACAACCCCCCGCCCAAGCTGGCCCCGGTGGAATCCGAAGTCTCCGCCAGCCCCGAACAGGCGCACCGGACGATGACGAAACCCCGCCGCCCGTGCCACGTATCGGCGGCAAGAAGCCGTCGCTGAAGGTGGTGAAGTAAGTCACAGGTGACTTACCAAAGCGGACCGTGATGCAGTAGAATCGCGGTCTGCATCAGATATGCCGGCTTAGCTCATCAGGTAGAGCAGTTGATTTGTAATCATCAGGTGGCGGGTTCGAGTCCTGCAGCCGGCACCAATTAGAACAAGGGGTTACAGGTGAAAGCCTGTGACCCCTTGTCGTTTCTGCGCCGGCTCGGCGTTCGCAGCCTTGTCGCGAGCGCCGTTCGTCAAGGCTCGGCATGCGTTTCGCGGCCCTCATGGCAAGCGCGCGCAGTTTGCCGCCGCGGATATAGGGCAGCGCCCGGGTCGTGCGTGGGCACCAAACCGTTAGCCCGTCGTCAGCCTTGCCAATACGGTTTGCGTTTCTCCACGAACGCGGCAATGCCCTCCCTGGCATCGTCGGTCGCAAAGACATTGCCGAACGATTCCACTGCCGTGGCGATGCCGCGCCGATAGTCGCCGTCGTTGGCGCGCAGGAATGCGGTGCGTCCCATCCGCATCACGACCGGTGATTTCTCGCAGAACGTTTGCGCCAGGGCGCGCGCTTCGCGCATGACGTCAGCCTCGGGGACGACGCGATTGACCAGCCCGAGCGACATGGCTTCGTCGGCGCCGAATGAGCGGCCCGTGAACAGCAGATCGAAGGCGCGATGGCGGCCGACGATGCGCGGCAAGTGCGTGTAGTGGATCGCGGGCGTACGCCGACGTCGACCTCCGGATAGCCAAAGGTGGCGGTATCGGCGGCGATGATCATGTCGCAGTGGATTGCCAGCGTCATGCCGCCGCCGCGTGCGGTTCCGCCAACCGCCGCAATGGACGGCTTGCCCAGCTGGAACTGCGCATCGCTCAAACCGTTGTAAAGCTTGTCGACCAGCTGATACGCGCGCGACGGCGTTGCGCCGTGTAGTGCATCGAGCTGCAGCCCAGCGCAGAAGCGCCGCGGCACGGCGCTGCCGAGAATGACCGCTCGCACGGCATCATCGTTCGCCGCACGGCGCAACGCGTCGAGCAGCGCGTCGATCATGCCTTCGTTCAGCGCGTTGACCGGAGGGCTGTCCAGCAAGATCTCGGCGACTTGGTCGCGGACTTCGTAGGTAACGGCTGTCATGTTGTTTCCTGATGTCATGCCGCCACGCGTTGGTGCGGCGATGGCGTGTTCGATTCGGTGTGGACGGCGCTTGCCACTACGCCGCTCGACCTGAGCGCGGCGATGGCTTCCTCTCCGTAGCCGGCCTGGCGCAGCACCTCCTCGGTGTGCTCCCCCAGCAACGGAGGCGCGCGGTGCGCAGTCCGGTTCTCACCCTGGAAGCGGATCGGCAGGCCCATGTTCCTGACCGTGCCGAGCACCGGATGCTGCGACTCGACAACCAGTCCGCGCGCCGCCAGTTGCGGATGCGCGAGCGCCTGGTCGAGGGTGTGGATCGGCGCGCAGGCGACCCCGGCGGTGCGCAGCGCATCCAGCCAGAATGCAACCGGTTGGCTCGCAATGCGCGTCTGGACCAGCGCGACGACCGCGTCGAAATGTTCGACGCGGTCGGCATTGGTGGCGAAACGCGGATCCTCGACATAGGCCTGCAGTCCCGCGACAGGGCAGAAGCGCCGCCACTGCGCATCGTTGCCGATGCCGATCATGACCGGACCGTCCGCGGCCTCGAACACCTGGTATGGCGCCATGGCTGGATGCGCGGTGCCCATCGGGCGCGGCACCTTGCCGCTGCTCCAGTAGTTCTGCGCGAGGTAGCCCATGAATCCCATCGCGGTGTCGAGCAGCGAGACCTCGAGCTGCATGCCGCGGCCGGTCTTCTGGCGCTCGATCAGCGCGGCCAGAATGCCGCTGAACGCATGCATGCCGGTGCCGAGATCCACAGGGGAAAAGCTCGCGCGGGCGTGCTTGCCGCCGGGCTCTCCCATCGTGCTGATCATGCCGCTGAAGGCCTGCAGCATGACGTCGTAGCCGGGTTCCTGTCCGAGCGGCCCGGTCCTTCCGTAGCCGGAGATCTCGCAGTAGATCAGCGCCGGGTTCAGCGCCGACAGTGTTTCGTAGTCGACGCCAAGCCGGGCGGCCGCGCCACTGCCGAATCCCTGCAGGACGACGTCGGACCGCGCCGCCAGCGTGTGGACGATCTTCCGGCCCTCCGCCGTCTTCAGGTCGACCGCGATGCTGCGCTTGTTGTGGTTGACGGCGAGGAAGGTGGCCGACTGGCCCCGGTCCTGCGGCAGCCACGCGCGCGTGTCGTCGCCGCGTCCGACGGGCTCGACCTTGATGACCTCGGCACCAAGCTCGCCCAGGTACTGGCCGCACAGCGGTCCGGCCAGCACCTTGCTCAGGTCGAGCACCCGAATTCCCTGCAATCCAATCATGTGTCCATCCGTTTGAAGTCGATCTGCCAGCCAGTCACTGTCTCGCCGGGTCTATTCCGGCTTGATGTCGATCGACCGCGCCAGCGCGGTCCAGCGCGCCGCATCGCGGTTGACGAAGTCCTGTACCTCGCCCGGCGCGAGATGGAACGGCTCAGCCCCGCGCGCGACCAGCGCATTGCCGTACGCGGCATTGCGCGCGGATTCGGCCACGGCTTCGCGCAGCAATCCGACGATGGCGGGCGGCGTTCGGGCAGAGACTTGTAGCGAGAGCCAGAACTTGAGGCCCACCGACGGATAGCCGGCTTCGGCCAGCGTCGGCACGTCGGGCAGCAGCGGCGAACGCGTCGCCGAGGTGATGGCCAGTGCCTTGAGCTTGCCGCCCTGGATCTGGCCAAGGCAGGTGGTCATGCTGTCGAACAGGAAGTCGACGTTGCCCGCCATCACATCGCTGCTGGCCGGCGCGCTGCCCTTGTAGGGAACGGTGACTGCCGTGAATTCGCGGCCTTGAGCAGCAGCGCCCCATAGATATGCGGTGAGCTGCGGCGCCATAGGTCGCATAGCTGAGGTTGTCGGGCTTCTGCCTGCCAAGCCGGACGAGATCCGCCAGGCTGCCGACACCGAGCTTGGTCGGATGCACCACCAGGACGTTCGGAACGGTGGCAACCACGCCAAGCGCCAGCAGGTCCCGCTGCGGCCGGAAGCGCAGGTCCGGGAACATCAACGGGTTGACCGCGTGCATGCCGACTGTGTTCAGCAGGATGGTGTAGCCATCGGGGCTCGCGTCGAGCACGCTCTGCGTGCCGAGATTGCCGCCGGCGCCGGGCTTGTTTTCCACCACGACCGGCTGACCGAGCTTCTGCGACAGCGGCATGGCGATCTGCCGTGCGACGAAGTCGCCGGGACCGCCCGCCGCGAACGGCACGACGAGCCTCACCGGCCGCGTGGGCCATTGGTTTGCCAGCAGCGGCCGCGCGAACAGCGCGCGCCGGCGCCTGCAAGAAGGTTGCGGCGACTGATTCCCATGTCGTCTCCAATAGAGGTCTGTGCCGGATTCCGCGTGCATTGCGCGGGGCATGTGCCACTATCTGCCGCTGTCGGGTATATGTCCAAGATATCTTTTGGATGCCAGGTATCATGAGGCGTTATAGCCGGCAGCGCGCCGGGAGCCTGGATCGGGGAGGGCGGCGATGGGAGTACCGGTTGACGTGCGCGGGTTGCGCAGCTTTCTTGCGGTGGCGGCAGCGGGCTCGATCTCGCGCGCGGCCGAGACGCTGCATATCGCCCAGCCCGCGCTGAGCCTGCAGATCAGGCAGATCGAAGAGGCGCTCGGCGTGGACTTGTTCACGCGCAGCCACCGGGGCGTGTCGATCACGGCCGCCGGCCAGTGCTTCGAGAGCCACGCGCGCGATATCCTGAAACGTCTCGATCTGGCGTGCGAAGACGTGCGCGACCTCGTCACCGACCCGGAAGGCCGCGTCGCCATCGGGCTGCCGCAGTCGATGGCCAAGATTCTGACTGTGCCGCTGGTGCAGGAGACCATCCGGCGCTGGCCCAAGGTGCGGCTGCAGGTGATAGAGCTGAGCACGGGATACATCCCGAACCATCTGCTGACCGGCCATATCGATATCGGCCTGACTTTCCGCGCGAATGCCGACCCGGGACTCCTGTTTGACCATCTGGTCGACGAAGATCTCGTGCTCGTCGCGGAGCCCGGCAGGTTTGGTGGCAGCCGGCGGCGCGACTTCCTGCCGGCAAGTGCCGTTCGCCTGCACGAGCTAAGCCGTTACCCGATGATCCTGCCCGCCGGCGAGCATGGCCTGCGCGCTCTGATCGACAGTCACCTGCGTGCCAGCGAGGTCGAGCTGCAGGTACTGGCGGAGGTGAATGCCATCCCCGAGCTGATTGCGCTGGCCGCTGCTGGCGTCGGTTGCACGGTGCTTTCTTATGCGTCGGTCTGCGCGGAGCTGCGCAAGGGCCTGCTATCCGCCTCTCGCATTGCCGAGCCTGCCATGTCGCGGCCGGTCTTCCTGTGCCGCTCGGCCACGATGCCGCTGTCCGTGGCGGCGTCTGCGGTGCATGACTTGCTGACGGAAATCGTCAGTGCGCGGATCGCCGACGGCAGCTGGCCGGCGCGCGTCGCTATGGCGGCAGGATCGTCTCGATCCGCGCGATCTCACCTTCCATCCAGCGGCGCAGCATCCCGTCAGACATGACCAGCAACACGCTGCCGCCGAGGATGCGATAGACCCTTTTGCGTCCGATCTTCGAAACCTTGTCCGGGTCGAGCCACGCCTCGTTACGGACCAGCAGCAACAAGGTCTCAAGCCCGATCAGGATCGGCCACAGGCAGGCCAGCCGCAGCCGCACGGCAGTGCGCGGAATCGCAAGCGTGTAGGCCACGGCTTCGCGGAAGTGGTCAAGCGCGAGGCGCACGAGTTCGAACAGGACCGGGCGCATACGCCGCGAATTCTCCGGTTCCAGCAGCTCGCGCGGTTGGCATGCGTGGCGATTGAGCAGTTCCAACGGCAGATAGCAACGGCCGATACGCAGATCGCTGCCGCAGTCGCGCAGCACGTTGACCATCTGCAACGCCTTGCCGAAGCGGATGCCCCGGCGCTCCATGATGGCGGGGTCCTGCCTGAGTACGCCGGGCAGGTGGGCGTAGGTCATTGCGGTCCAGAACTCCCCGACGCAGCCGGCGACAAGGTAGGTGTAGCGGTCAAGGTCCGCCAGGTCCTGCAATACGCCAAGCTCTCCCGAGCGCTCGTCCGGGAACGTGCGCAGGTCGAACTCCATGCCTTCGGTCAGTGTCGTCACGATGCCGCGCACGGCGTCGCGGTCGGTGTCATCGAGTTGCGCCAGGATATCGAACGCGGGCCGGAGCGATTCCAGCAGGGTCTTTTCCTTGGTGTGTGTCTGATGGCCAGCGACTTCCCGCAACAGCCGGTCCGAGAGCCGTGCGGGATCACTGCCGCCGTTGATGCAGTTGCGCAGCGACAGCAGCAGGTCGAGGCGCTCGGCGGGCGGAATCAGCGCGGTATCCGCAATGGTGTCCGCCGCCCGCGCGAGCAGGTAGGCCAGACCGACGGGGTCGCGCATTCCCGCCGGCAGGATGCGCAGCGTCAGATAGAACGAGCGGGAAACTCCCTGCAGCAGCGGGCCGAGCAGATAGGCCCGGTTCGGGTTTGGCATGGATGCTGTCATGGCACGAGGGTAGGGCGCATTGTAGCTGCCGGGGCAGGCATTTCCGCCGTGCCGTCCCCGTCAGGGCAGCCGGGCGATCGCCTCTCTCAGCTTTCCCGCAAACCTTGAGCTTTCCCCGCATGTCATCACCAGTTGTCGCGTCGCCCGCGTCATCGCGACGTAGAGCAATCGTGCCTCGTCTTCCCAAGATTCCTTCTGGCAATTGCAGGCAAGAAGCACCAATTGTGGCGATTTCGTTTCTTCTTTTGAAGGCATCCACCCGCCGCCACAAAGGCCAAGGTGGTCCGGCCCGGACCATTCATCCGTTCGCCGATAACCCTTACCAAAATAACGCGTTGTACGGCGCCACTGCTCGCTGGCGACAATCCGACGGCCCACGTTCCACGCACCCCTTTCACGCGGAGGCATGCGTTTCTTCCACTTTGTGAAATGGGTTCTACAGTGGACTACAGATCCAGAACAACAGGAGCAGACAATGGATTCGCCCCACCAGCCCCGCCACCGTCGAGCCCCGGGCCGCGCCGTTTCCTGCAGGGCGCCGGCGCGCTGATGGCCCATGCCACGCTGGGCGCCACCGCGTTCGATGCGCTAGCTGCCGGCACGCCAGGCAAGGTCACCTTGCCTTTCGCCAACGGTGAGCGCGAACTCGTCACGTTCCCGCAGAAGCGTCCGCTGATCCTGCTGACCAGCCGCCCGCCGCAGCTCGAGACGCCATTCAGCGTCTTCAACGAGGGCATCCTCACGCCCAATGACGCGTTCTTTGTGCGCTACCACTGGAGCGGAATTCCGACATCGGTCGATCCGCAGGCCTACCGCCTGCGTATTGGCGGCCACGTGAAGGCGCCGCTGGAGTTGTCGCTGGCGGAGCTGAAGAGCCTTGCCGATCCGGTCGAGATCGTGGCGGTGAACCAGTGCTCGGGCAACAGCCGCGGCTTCTTCGATCCGCGTGTCAACGGCGGCCAGCTCGCCAACGGTGCAATGGGCAATGCGCGCTGGACCGGCGTACCGCTGAAGAAAGTGTTGGAAAAGGCCGGCGTGCAGCCGGGCGCGGTACAGGTGGCCTTCAATGGCATGGACAAGCCGCCCCTTGAAGGCAGCCCGGACTTCGTCAAGGCGCTGAACATCGATCACGCGCTCGACGGCGAAGTCATGCTGGCCTGGGCGATGAACGGTGCGGACCTGCCGATGCTCAACGGCTATCCGCTGCGGCTGGTGGTGCCCGGGCACTACGGCACGTACTGGGTCAAGCACCTGTCGGACATCCAGGTGGTGGACAAGGTCTTCGATGGCTTCTGGATGGCATCCGCCTACCGCATCCCGGCGAACCCATGCGCCTGCGTGGCGCCCGGTACGGCGCCTGCGAGCACCACGCCGATCGGCCGATTCACGGTGCGTTCGTTCATCACGAGCCTGACAGACGGCGCAAAGGTTCCGACGGGCCGCGAGACGGTGGTGCGTGGCATCGCTTTCGACGGCGGCTACGGTATTGCCGAAGTCGGCTTCTCCGCCGATGGCGGCCGGACATGGCAATCGGCAAAACTCGGGCAGGACCTCGGCCGCTACTCGTTCCGCGAATGGACGGCTATACTGCGCCCGCCGCGCCGCGGCAACCTCGACCTGCGCGTGCGTGCCGTGAACCGTATCGGCCAGAGCCAGCCAATGGAGGCGCTGTGGAACCCGCCCGGCTATATGCGCAACGTGGTCGAGACCACACGCGTCACTGCGGTCTGAGGGGCGACACCATGAACATGAAGACTTTGATTGCCGCCACACTTGCCGCCTTCGCGGTGCCAGCCATGGCGCTCGAGATCACCTTGCCGGCAGAGACGGCCGCCTATCGCCCGAGCGATCTGCCCGGCTACCGGCTCGTGCAGCAAACTGCATGACCTGTCATTCGGCGCAGTACGTAGAGACCCAGCCACAGACGTCACCGCGCGCCTACTGGGACGCCACCGTCAAGAAGATGAAGAGCCTCGGCGCGCCGCTGCGCGACGAGACATGCCGGCCATCGTCGACTACCTTGTCAAGACCTATGGCGCGGAGCGCGGCAGTGCAACACCCGTAGCGGCCGTCGCAGCGCCGGCCGCG
>LRMT01000099.1 GCA_001725945.1 Cupriavidus sp. UYMMa02A
GGCGGCAGCGGCGGCCCTGGCCGTCGAGCTCGCACCGCTGGCCCGGCCCCGGCCCGTGCACGCCGCCGCCCGGCGGACCCTGAAGATCCTCCAGTGGAACCACTTCGTGCCGGGCTACGACACCTGGTTCGACGGCACCTATGTCAAGGAATGGGGACAGCGCCACGATACCGAGGTCATCGTCGACCATGTCGGCATTCCGGCGCTGGCCACGCGCGCGGCGGCCGAGGTCTCGGCTCAGAAAGGGCACGACCTCTTCATGTTCCTGTCGCCGCCGCCGGTGTACGAGGAGCAGGTGATCGACCACCGCGAGATCTACGAGGAATGCCAGCGCAAACATGGCAAGCCGGTAGAGCTGGCGATCCGCAGCACGCTCAACCCCAAGACGCGCAAGTATTTCGCCTTCTCCGACAGTTTCGTGCCCGACCCAGTCAACTACCGCAAGGACCTCTGGGACGAAGCCGGCCTGAAGGCACCGGACAGCTGGGACGACGTGCTGGCGGCCGGGCGCCGCATCAAGCAGTCGAAGGACATTCCGGTCGGCATCGGTCTGTCCGCCGAGCTGGACACCGCCATGGCCATGCGCACCATCCTCTATGCCTATGGCGGCTCGGTGCAGGACGAGCGCGGCAGCCTGGTGCTGAATTCGCGCAATACGCTGGAAGCGGTCAAGTTCGTGCGCGCGCTGTATCACGACGCCATGACGCCGGAGGTGCTGGCCTGGGACCCCTCATCGAACAACCGGGCCATGCTGGCGGGCAAGCTCTCGCTGTGCCTGAACGCCATCTCCATCACACGTGAGGGCGAAAACAAGAACCTGCCCGTCACGCCCGACATATGGCTGACCCAGGCCCTGCGCGGGCCGTCAAAGCGCATCTGCCTGGAACACGTGATGGACTGCTACGTGATCTGGAAATTCGCCGAGAACATCGCGGGCGCGAAGCAATTCCTGGCGGACTATATCGACAACTTCCGCAAGGGCTTCGTGGCCAGCGAGTTCTACAATTTTCCGTGCTTCACCAGCACCGTGCCGGACCTGAAGGCGCTGATCAACGACGACGCCAAGGCCAAGCCGCGCGACAAATACCGGGTACTGGGCACGTTGATGGAGCAGGCCACCAATGTCGGCTATCCGGCTATGCCAACGCTGCCATCGACGAGATCTTCAACACCTGGGTGCTCAACACCATGTTCGCCAGGGCGGCGACCGGCGATGCCACGCCGGAGAACGCCATCCGCGATGCCGAAGCCGCCTGCAGGCAGATCTTTGCCAAATGGCGATCCCGGGGGCTGGTATGAACGCGGGCACCGCCGCTGCGCCAACGCACCATGGCTACGGTTGAAACCCGCTCGCTCACCAAGCGCTTTGATGGCAGCAACGCTGTCGACGACATCGACCTGGCCGTGCGCGAAGGCGAGTTCCTGGTGCTGCTGGGCCCGTCCGGCTCCGGCAAGACCACCCTGCTGCGCATGATCGCCGGGCTGGAGACGCCCACCTCCGGTGACGTGCTGGTGGACGGCAGCGTCGTTACCGGCCTGCCGCCGCGCGCGCACAACATGGCAATGGTGTTCCAGAGCTATGCCCTTTACCCGCACCTCACAGTGGCCGCCAATATCGCCTTCCCGCTTGAGGCCAGGCACATGCCCCGCAATGCAGTGGATGAAAAGGTCAGGTGGGCGGCCACGCTGTTTGGTATCGACCACCTGCTCGCCCGCAAGCCGCGCCAGCTGTCCGGAGGCGAGCGGCAGCGCGTGGCGCTGGCCCGGGCCGTGGTGCGCGACCCGGTGGCCTTCCTGCTGGATGAGCCGCTCTCGAACCTCGACGCCAAGCTGCGCACCTCGCGCGCGAGGAACTGCAGCAAATCCAGCGCAGCCTGGCCACCACCACCATCTACGTGACCCATGACCAGATCGAGGCCCTTGCGCTGGGCGACCGCATCGCCGTGCTCGACCACGGGCACATGCATCAGCTCGGCACGCCGGCCGCGGTCTACCAATGGCCGGCCGACCGCTTCGTCGCCACGTTCATCGGCTCGCCGCCGATGAACCTGGTTGCCGCCGGCAAGGTGGAAATCGGCTTCCGGCCCGAGCATTTCCTGCCGCGCGAGGTCTTTGCGGTGGCCGAGCCGCTGCAGGACTACCCGCTAAACATCGTCCGCATCGAAAACCTGGGCTCCGACCGCCTGGTGTACGGGCTGCTGGAGCCGCCGCAGCCGCCGGTGAAGGTGATCTCGCGGATCCCCTGCACGGTGAACCTGACCCTGCAGGCCGGCACACGCCATCCCTTCGCGGTGCGGCGCGCGGATCTGCGCCGCTTCGATGCCAGCTCCGGCGCGAGCCTGGACTCTGCTGCGCCATGAACGCCCGACAGCCCGCCACGCTGGCACTCGGCCATGAAGACACGTTCCGCGCTCAGCGCGAAGAGCGCTGGCTGGGAGCGCTGATGCTTGCGCCTGCGCTGCTCTACATTGCGCTGCTGCTAGGTTTCCCGTTCCTGCTGTCGATCTGGTACAGCCTGTCCGACGCCAGTGTCGGCAGCCAGACCCTGCACTTCGCAGGGCTGGAGAATTTCCGCCGCGTTTTCGACAGTGCGACATTCTGGCGCTCGCTGCGCAACGCGCTGGTCTTTACGCTGGTATCGCAGGCGCTGGTGGTGGTCCTGGCCAATATGCTGACGCTGGCGCTGGCGCATGACTTTCCCGGCAAATGGCTGGTGCGGCTGCTGATCCTGCTGCCGTGGGTGGCGCCGATCTCGCTGGGCGCGATCGGCTGGCTGTGGATCTTCGACCCGGTCTACAGCATCGTCAACTGGACCATGCGGGCGCTTGGGGCGTTCGGCCCCGGGGTCTGGCCGGTATGGCTGGGGCAGCCCGGGCTGGCCATGGCATCGGTGATCCTGGTCGACGTCTGGCGTCTGCTGCCGCTGGCCACAGTGATCATCCTGGCCGGCATGCAGGGCATCCCGCAAGACCTGCACGACGCCGCCGCCATGGATGGCGCCGGCTTCTGGCGGCGCCTGTTCCACATTGACCTGCCGCTGCTGATGCCCGTGATGCTGGTGGCGCTGCTGTTCGGCATCGTCTTCACGCTGACCGACATGATCATCATCTACGTGCTCACGCGGGGCGGCCCTATGACACCACCCAGGTGCTCGCGAGCCTGGCCTTCTTCACCGGCATCCAGGGCGCGACCTGGCCGGGGGCGCCGCCATCTCGCTGTTCCTGTTCCCGCTGCTGGTGGCCGTGGTGGTCCTGCTGCTGACCGTGGCCCACCGCGCCGAGGTGACCTGACATGGCCACCGCAAGCGCCGCCGGCCGCGCGCCGGCCAGTCGGTTCGGGCCGCACTGGCGCGCGCGCGGCGCACGCGCGCTTGCCTTCGTGACGCTGGCCGCCTTTGCCGCGTTCTGCGCGTTCCCGTTCTACTGGATGCTGGTGACCACCTTCAAGGACGTGCACGACCTGATCAACACCGCCAATAATCCCTTCCTGTTCAACCAGCCGCCCACGCTGGAAAACCTGCGCGTGCTGTTCCACGACACCCAGTACCCGCGCTGGCTGCTCAATACACTGCTGGTGGGCGTACTGGTGGTGCTGATCACGCTGCTGCTGGCAGTGCCGGCCGGCTACAGCCTGGCGCGCCTGTCCGGCAGACACGGCCGGCAACTGGCGATCGCCATCTTCCTGACCTATCTGATTCCGCCCACGATCCTGTTCATTCCGTTCTCGCGCATTGTCGGCGCGCTCGGGCTGCAGGACTCGCTATGGTCGCTGGTGCTGGTATATCCCAGCTTCACCGTGCCGTTCTGCACCTGGCTGATGATGGGATTCTTCAAGGCCGTCCCGCGCGACATCGAAGAGGCGGCGATGATGGATGGCCTGAGCCGCTTCGGCGCCTTCCTCAAGGTGGTGGTGCCGCTGTCCTCCGCGGGCATCCTGACCGTGGTCATCTTCACGATGACGCTGGTGATGCAGGAGTTCGTCTATGCGCTCACCTTCATCACCAGCTCTTCGCAGTACACCGTCAGCGTGGGCGTGCCGACCTTCCTCGTGCGCGGCGACGTCTACTTCTGGGGCTCGCTGATGGGTGCGTGCCTGATCGTCAGCGTGCCGGTGGCGTTGCTCTATAACCTGTTCCTCGACCGCTTCGTGGCCGGCTTCACCGTGGGCGCGCTCAAATAGGTGCGCCTAAGGCAAGGCGGAACGGGCCGGCGGCGAAGTCCATGACGCGTCGCAGGCCCTGCCAGATTGTTTTGTTCACCGTCGCCTGCGGAGTCTGGGAGCGTCTGCACCCGGCTACGCGTCGCAACAGTACCAGCTGGCAGCGGCTCATGTAATGATCGAGCTATTGGTGGCTGTTGCCTGAAAGGCTCGTGAGGCCAAGCCCCGTTTGGACGGAAATCATGAATCTCGCAAGAATCGACCTCAACCTGTTACGTGTCTTCGATGCAGTTTTCGAAGATCGCAATCTGCTGGCCGCTGGCAAGCGCCTGCATCTCAGTCAATCTGCCATCAGCCACGCGCTCGGCCGCCTTCGCGATGTGCTCCAGGACGACCTCTTCGTCCGCACCGCCAAGGGCATGGAGCCGACCGCACGCGCGGTGGCGATGGCTGCGCCCGTCCGGAACGCATTGCGGCAAATCCAGACCGCGCTGGGGGATGAACCTTTCGATCCGGCCAGCGCACGCCGGGAATTCGTGGTGGCCGCCAACGACTACATCACATTGCTTCTGCTCAGCCGGCTGAGCCAGCGCCTGCGCGCGGAAGCGTCGATGGTGGACCTTGTGGTGCGCCCGTCGACAAGACTCGATCTGGCTGGGCAGATCGACATCGGCCGTATCGATATCGCCATTGGCATCTTTGCGGAAGTGCCTCCGAGGTTCCAATCGATGCTGGTATGGAAGCAAACCGAGGTACTGGTCGCGCACCGTGATCATCCGATCGGCGACCGTCCGCTCACCCATGAAGACCTGCTGAATTATCCACTGGTTGCCGTATCGCTCGGCGGACAGGAAGAAGGCGCGGTCAGCGGCTTTATCGTCGAACGTGGCCTTGCGCGGCAATCGGAAATGTTTGACCGGCAGGCGTTGGAAGACGCGTTTGCGGGTTCGGCAACTGTGCCGCGTATCCGCGTCGCTGTGGCGCATTCGCTGGCCATACCCTCCCTTATTCGCCACAGCGACATGATCGCGCTCGTACCTTCGCCGTTGGGCCGCGAGTTCGAGCGCGGTGATGAGTTACGCATTCATCTGTTGCCCTACCCCACGCCAACGGCCTCGGTACGGGCGGTCTGGCACGGCCGCAATGACGAAGATCCGGCCTTGCAATGGCTGCGCAAGCAAATTGCCGATGTGGCGAGCCAGGTACGAACCTAGTCCTGTTTGCTGCGCAAGCGGCGCGCCGATGAAGGCGAGCCGCCCTACATCCCCCCAGTCAGTGGCGTCCGGCGCCTTCACGTTATAGGCGATCCTGCCTGCGGGGAGGAAGAAGAGCGCGATGATAGCGCCCCCCTTGGCCTCGGGATAATGATGACTGCCAGGTGCGGGGGCAGTCCATCCGCCGTAGCACCAGCCGTTCGGGCCCGCCAGCGCCGCCCCTTCATTGAGCGCCACCACCAGGTTGAACTCACCATAGGGATGGGAATGATAGTCGCCGCGGAAAGCATCTTCCGGGTTGTGCTGATCATTACCGGAGCTGTCCATATAGACAGCGGTAATGCTGAAGCCGAAGGTCGCCTCCGACGGATCGACAAGGCGCGATCGCCGGTACTTATGACCCGCGATTTCCGTATTCGCGGCCCAGCCCTCCTCTTCGACACCGATTCGGATCAGACGGGCGAGATCCTTATACAACGCGCTTCCAGGACCGTATTTCGTGTTCAGCCATTGCTCGACTTCGTTTCCGGTGGTCATGTCCTTGACCTCTTCAAGAAACGGAATGCAGCGAGCGATCAATTGCTCCTTGTGATTGGATGCATCGGTGTTTGACATATGGTCCTCATGGTCTCGGTTTAGGGGCGGCTCGCATCGCCAGCGATGCCGATCGATGTGCCTCGCGCAGCGGCGTATGGCCTGCCGGCACGATGCCATGCAGTACGCAATAGCGGAAGCGACAAGCGTTCAAGATGAGATTGCATGACGTGCAAGAGGCGCCATGTGTGATGCAGATTCCACCGTGCAATATCCATATGCATAGATTTCAATGACTCGTTCATGTCGAACCTGCATGAATAAATTAGCGCTTATGCGAGGAAAGAAGGCCAGATATCGATCGTTTCACGCAGGATTTCCTTCACTTTGAACAATAAATTCCACTGACAAAAATCAGAACTTCGAAAGGCCTTCCCTATTGGGGTTGACCCTGTTGTCGCTTGTCATCGGCAAACCTATGCTCCGCCGCGATGTCGCTAATCGTCCAACAGATGCCGGCAATGCATCGACCATCTGTTCGCCGAGAGGCTCGATGAAGAGTCATCCACAGGAGTTGCCATGAGTACTTGCAAGAATGCGACATCGAGCGTCATCGATGTCCAGCAGTTCATTGATGAACATCCTTTTTCGCCATATCAATGGCTGATCCTGTTCATCTGCTTTCTGATCGTCGCGGCGGACGGCTTCGATACGGCAGCAATCGGCTTTGTCGCCCCTGCCGTCGCCAGGGAATGGTCCATTCCCGTTAGCGCATTGGGGCTGGTGCTCAGTGCGGCGCTAGTCGGCCTGGCGCTCGGTGCGCTGCTGGCAGGCCCGATCGCCGACAAGATAGGCCGGCGCAAGGTCTTGATCGGCTCGGTTTTCTTCTTCGGCCTTTGGACCGCGGCATGCGCGGCCGCGACGGACATCTGGCAACTGACCGTGTTCCGCTTTCTGACCGGCATCGGTCTGGGGGCAGCATTGCCCAACGCGACAACGCTGCTATCGGAATACGTGCCGGCGAAACGACGCGCATTGCTACTGAACATCATGTTCTGTGGCTTTACGCTGGGTGCCTCCGCAGGCGGACTTGCCGCGGCCGCATTGATTCCTGACTTCGGATGGCGATCGGTCTTCGTGGTCGGCGGCGGTGTACCGGTCATGTTGGCAATCGGCCTGATCAGGTTACCGGAATCGATTCGCTTCATGGTGATCAGGGACTGGCCGATCGAGCGGATTCGACATGTACTACGCCGGATTGCCGATGACCCCGCTATCGCGACGTCATGCTTTACGATTTCGGAAAACCAGGGGGACAAGCAACGCACACCGATCGGCGCGATGCTCGCCAGGCCGTACCGGTCCGGCACGCTGACGCTGTGGCTGGCCTACTTCATGGGTTTGCTTGTCTATTACACACTCACGAGCTGGATGCCCACGCTGATCCGCGAGGCAGGATTCACGCTGCGCGAGGCAGCACTCGTTACCGCGCTGTTTCCTGCGGGTGGCGTCCTTGGCGCGCTGATCTTCGGCTGGCTGATGGATCGCTGGAATCCGTGCCGAACCGTTGCGATGGCGTTCCTTCTTCTCGGCGTCGCGGTCTGTGCGATGGGACAGGGAACAGCCAGTACCGGGTCGCTCGCGGTTCTGACTTTTGTGGCGGGCGTTGCATGACCGGCGCGCAGATGTCGATGCTCGCACTGGCTGCACTGTTCTATCCCACCCATAGCCGCGCGACTGGCGTGGCCTGGATGCTCGGCGTAGGGCGTTTCGGCGGCATTCTCGGTGCCATGGGCGGCGGCACGCTGCTCGCGGCAGGCTACAGCATGATCTACATCTTTACGCTGATGGCCGCGCCGGCATTCGTCGCCGCCATGGCCCTGTTCGTGATGGCATGGGGCCGTGCGCGGCCGGCACATGCCGGTAATTGAACGGCCGATGATTTGCAGCGGGTGCAATTTGCACTTGCATAGGTTTCACCTGCGCTTCCTGAACCCTATGCCATCATGAGGAAGCCTCCTTGCTCGTTCTCTGCTCATGACAATTACCCGAGACACTCATCCGACTGCATCCATCGTCGATGGCATCATTCGCGCCCGTCGAGCCGTGAGATATTTCAGACCTGATCCCGTACCGAAACGCATGGTCGAGGACATCCTCGATGTGGCGAGATTTGCGCCGAGCAATTCCAATATCCAGCCCTGGCATGTCTACGCGCTGGCCGGGCAGGAGAAGGCTGCGCTGAGCGAAGCGTTGGCACAGGCGCATAGCGAGGATCGACATCCTCCATTGCGACATATCCCCGACCCGCTTCCCGAAGCGATGCGACTTCGTCAGGAGGCGTTCGGATCGGTGTACTACGGCGCGCTGGGCATATCCAAGCAGGATCTGCAGCAACGAGCCAAGGTAACGGCCAGAAACTTCGATTTCTTCGGCGCGCCCGTCGGCTTGATTTTTGCGATCGATCCGTCCCTTACCAAATTCAGCTGGCTGGACTATGGGCTATTTATCCAGACGATCATGATTGCCGCCAGCGCCGTCGGCCTCGCCACGTGTCCTCAGGTGTCCTTCGTGCGCTATCAGGACATCATCTCTAGACACCTCGATTTCCCCAACGGTTTCCAGGTCGTGTGTGGAATGAGCCTCGGCTTCCCCGACGGAGAGTCAACCGTCAACCGTCTCGATATGGTGCGTGAACCCGTCGATCGCTTCACGCGGTTCATGGGGTTTGATGCGTGAGTGTGCCGGCGTATGCAGATACACGGCCGCATCGGAACCGGAGCCATGGTGCTGTGCGTCATCGGGGCAGTGCCGTTCATGGGCCTACTTGGCCTCGTCTTGTGTTCGGTGACAAAGGGGGAAGCTGGAAGAAAGTGTGAGTCATCGCATCCCGCCGCCTCCTGCTTGCGGTCTTCAAGGAATGAATGGCTGGCCTTCCACTTCGGCTATTTCCCCCGCATCTTCCTGTATTTGGTCAATTCGCTCGTGAGCCACTCGGCGCTTGGAACAGGCTCCGCCGACGCGCAGCGCACCCAATAAGGCTTGCCGCTGACACTGCTGCGGCTGGCGCCGAGATCGATGAATGCCTCGGTGGAAGTGACCGCACCGCGTTCGGCCAGGTAGTTGTATTTCCTTTGGAGGTGTCCGGCTGCTCCTTGCCTGAATACCAGCTGCCATTGCGATTGAATTTGCAGCCTGATTTAGCCACGAAAGCCAAGAGGTGCTCGGTTTCGGCCTGAGTCACTGAAGAAGGCGGGGCCGCCAGTGCCGCTGTGGCCAGCAGGCACAGTGAACAGAACAGGCTCTGCACAACGGGGACGATGCGGGATGTCGAGTCTAAATACCTGACCACGGGCGGATTTGCTGGCGACATCGTCACTGCGCCAGCCCGCGCAGCGATTGCTTGGGGAGCGGCGGCAATGTCGCAAACTGTCAGGATCTTATGCATGATGAAGTTCCTTCAAACAGTGCTAAATCTTTAGAGTGATGTCGTTCGAGCTCGTTCCACGGCGTTCTTGCGGGGCCGTTGGAGCGTCAGAATATGAACGGGGACAAGTCTTCGTGCTGCCAACTGCCCCTCACTGTCGCTGGGCGAATCGTGCGGCGAAAACCAGGCAGATGGTTGCGCCGCTGATCAACGCTCCACCATAGAATGCAAATGCGGCGCCGAATCTGTCCCACAACCAGCCAGCGAGCGCGCTGGCAACTAGCAGTGCCAAGCCACTTGCAAGATTGAAGACACCGAACGCCGTACCTCTGAGGTCTGACGGCGCGGCGTCAGCGACCATGGTGGCAAGAAGTCCCTGTGTCATTCCCATATGCAGGCCCCAGAGCGCAACTCCGCACAGCGCGAGCGCCCAGTGCAAGCCCATGGCAAGCACCATGTCGGCCGCTATCAGAACCACCAGCCCCCACAAAATCAGCGTGGAATGACTGTAGCTGTCCGACAGCTTTCCAAACGGATAGGCCGCAACGGAATACACAATGTTCATCGCCACCAGAACCACGGGTGCCAGGAAAAGCGGCAAGCCGACCTGCTGAACTCGCAAGACCAGGAATGCTTCGCTGAATCGTGCCAGCGTAAGCGCCGAACCTACGGCAACGATCGTCCAATAGGCCGGACGTAGCCGAGAGAGGTTCGCCCGCCGGATGGGATTCACTCGCTTTTCACCTTCGTGTCCTTCAGGCTCTTGCACACCGAACACAAGTAAAGCGACCGACAAATGCCGGGAACGACTGCCGCCCAGAAGACGGCCCTGAAGTCGTTCTCCCACAGGTACATCAGGCCGATGCCAATCAAAGGACCAAGGAAAGCACCGACCGTGTCCAGGGACTGCCGCAGTCCAAACGCAGCGCCGCGCAGATGCTGCGGAGCAATGTCAGCGACGAGTGCATCGCGTGGTGCACCGCGAATACCCTTGCCAATGCGGTCGGCGAGCGCGCGCCCAGCACTGTGCCAACGCTCGGGGCGAGCGCAAAGAATGGTTTCGACAGTGCGCCGAGCCCATAGCCAAATACTGCCAGTCCCTTGCGCTTCCCGAGATAATCACTCAGAGCACCGGAAAAGATTTTCACGATCAGGGCGGTCGCTTCCGCCACGCCTTCTATCAGCCCGACCGCGAGCGCACTGGCGCCGAGCGAGGTGACCATGAAGACGGGTAGCAGGCTGTGGATCATCTCCGAAGAGACATCCATCAGCAGGCTGACGAATCCCAGCATCCAGATGCCAGGGGGAATCTGGCGTAAGGTACCGGCGGGACCTGTCATTGCCATGGGTCTTCATTGGGGAGGTCAGATTCTGCTCGACCTTAGATTTCGTTGTGACGGAATGTGTTTACTCCGCTACCTGTGCGTGGTTCAAAGTATCCGACATGCGCGCAACCTCGAACCGAGTTGACGCAGAATGCGTGACAGCACTTCTCGTCCATCGAAAGCTGCGGGTTCAAGTCGCTGCAGGAAGGACAGCACGTCGAGTACCTGAAAGCGATGGGCCAGAAGGGCGAACAAGCGACGAAGTTGCCATTGATCAGAGCAGGTCTTCCAGCCGGTCGTGTTGCCAGCGGATATCTTCAGGGCTGAGAACAATGTAGCCGAGGGATTTCAACAACTTCATGGCCTCCAGTTCGGCATCCAGGTACACCGGCCGCTTCGGTCGGCGAGCGCGCCGTGCGACGACCAGTTGCGAGCCACTGGCATAGACGTAGGGCACCTCCTGTTCCGAAGGGCGCCGGGCAGAGATGATACGGCAATGAGCCAGGTTCGGCTCCCAGCTGATGTCAACGGCTGCGCTGGACCTTGCGGTGCAAAGCCGCAAGCGCTTCAGTGCTTTCAGCCAGTTGACGAAGCTGTCGCGATCCGATGGCTCGTAACCCTTTAGCAAGCACGCGAGATCATCCTGCGCGATTGCTGCGCCGGCCTCCCGGTCGTCGTCCAGCACAGAGATTTCAAGCGCCGCGCGCTGGCATCCGTCCTGATCGTAGATCAGGCATTCGCAGTCAAGCGCACCTTCCTGCAACAACTCGCACAAGAGCGCCCAGGCTCTTGGATTCTTGGCGAGCCTGCCTTCAAGTGTCGGATCTACCTGGGCCAGAAGCTCTGGCACCGGACGATTCTCGCTCGACTGGACCACCAATGCAAAAGCCACCGCATTCTCTGACGGCCTGTCGCCGCGCGCCAGCCTCTGCGTTGCTGCCTCCTTGATTTCACGGATTTCCGCGGCGGCCTCAACGGCATGCCGCCACGCATAGGCCTCCAGGTTCTCCGATAGTTTGCGTGCGGGCCTGGCCAACTGCGCCGCCAGCGTCTGGACAACACTCCTGCACACAGCGCAGCCGCATTCCAGCCGCCCAGCATGCAGGAATCCCGCGTACAGCCGCTCCTGATGACCGCAATGGGGACATTCGATAGAAAAGCCGCCCTGTCGCGCCGCCCGCTGCGTGGCCAGCAAGCCGTCGACCTGGTAGTGTGCCTGTCCATCGCAGCATGGGCACATCCATTGCAGCTTGTGCGCACCGTCACGAGGCGCGACCGCCCGGTCAAATTGCCTTTCTATCGCACTGCGCGGAATACCCTCGGACCGCCCGAGCACATCTGCAGCGTAGCGCCAATAGCAGTACGAGTGCGCCGCGGCGGCAGCTTCGGTATCCAGACGTTGAAGGGCTGGGAGCAGATCGACATTGCGGCGGATCTCGTCAGCCAACCCGTCGATCAGCGTTACCCCGCCCGGCAGCGCCGTCTCCAGCGCAGCGCGGCTCTGGGCGAGGAAGTCAGGAACGTAATCCCGGCGGATAAGGTCCTCGTTCTCGACCCAGAACATATGGCCCGGGAGGCTCCAACGCGTCGACGCCCGACCTGACTTCCGACATGCCCGGGCAGGCCAGAAACGTGAAAGGCTTGCTGAACAGGAAAGCATCTGCCATGGATAGTCACCGAATGATCAAGCCCCCACGAGCCGTCAACCGCCCGTGTGCGATAGTCTCACCCCATGACCGCACCAACGCCCCTTGCGGGGACCGCGTCGATGCACAGCACCCCGCTCCAGGGACTTTCCCATTCTTCTTTTTGTCATATCGCGTGCAGTTTGTAACTGCCGCATGGGAAGCATAGGCGACGTTGGCGTATCCCGGCAATGTCCTCGAGAAGGTTTTCATCATGGAGAAAACCACGCTATGTGAAGGGGCAATCCAAACCGCCCCACCGGGATGAGCACAGCCTTGGGGCAGCCATGTGCGCATATATGTCCGCAATTGCCGAACTCGGTTGCATCAACATCCGATCAGCCCCAAGCTATGTCGGTTGGCCGCAGACATGGGGTCTTGAGCCATATTGAACAGCATTTAGCGAGCCGCTAAGATTTCTGTGCGGAGCGTGTAAACAAAGCCCTCACCTGCGGACCCGGTGTGCGCATGCGATATGTTCCAGCCTAGGCTAATGGCGACGACGATAGCGAAATCCACGGAACCGGCATCGAAGCCGGGCGCGCGGTTGCGGCTCTCATGTTGGCGTCTGCGCAGCATGCGCTGGTCGCTATTTGCATTCATGACTGAGCTCTCGTGGTGAAATCCATTGTGCCTCTCGGTGTTCACGCACAGGTCACGCTTGAACGTTGGCGTGTCCGCGAGACCTCGGGCGGTGAACGCTATTTTGTCGGATACTGTATTGAGACCCAGGCCGGTCAAGTGAGCACCGCCATCCGATCCTTTGATGCCATCACAGGGGTCGGCACCACCTCGAGCGCCGGCGATACTTGCTCTCCGGCTGGCCATGCTTCGATGCTGAGGCGGAACGTATTTGGGACCGTTTGGCAGAACAGCATGCCATCACCGAAACCACGGATGTCAGTGTGGAGTACATACCTGCCCCACCAAAACGATGACATTCAGGTGAAAAGGCGTGAGGTCCCGTCTGCTATGGTGGACGACCAGACCAGCGCCGAAAGGGCATGTCTGATCGATATGATGCCCATGTTTGCTACCGTGCAGGAAGCTGGGATTAGCTGGATAACGTACGGTTTTCCAAACCAGAAATCTGAAATTGATTCGACTTACCTCAGACCTGAAGAATTCACTTCGATCTGGCGCCAAGAATCGATAGAGATGGCAATAGCCACGGTTGATTGATCCAATTGTCTCGGGTGCATGGTGGCCCCTCATGATTTGGGGTCAGAAGCAATTTTGGTCTCCACCGAGCGATATGGGCTACCTCGATGATCTGGCTTTCGACTCGCGTCTACAGTACCTGGCGCGCAGGTTCGGTATCGAATCAACGCTCGAAGTCGGTCTGATCGAGTGGAAGGGGCATTCGTTTTATCACGTCAGTGGCATGGATCCAAACGGACAACGTGTCCTCATCGAAGTGTTCAGGATTGATGCCATCGGGAGACTGGAGGCGGTGTTGGTGTTCGAGTATCCCCCGCCCATCCGCGATCTCTACCCCAATTGATTACGCGACGGCCTTGAAGATGCTCAGCTGCTCGTGACTAGGCTAACCTCCGACGTATCTCGCAAGGATCTCTCTGCACAGGCCGTGGACATCTGCTGGGTTCGGTCTTGTCTTTTCGTCCGTATGATCTATTGTACAGTGGCGTTAATGTCGCCGACTCAATGGCACGGCCCTAAATCAAGATCGAGTCGAGTACCCGTGGGAGGGAAAATTATGCTGCGCGGACTAGTCGCTCTCCTATTCCTCGGCCTTGGAACTTGGTCGGCAGCACAGACAATGGGAGAATCTAAAAAAGCATCGAACAGGGGTCGCTTGAGAATCGAGTTAAGACCCTTGCATCTATTCAGCCAGGGCTTGGAACCGTGATGCATGAGATGGCTTATCGTTTCACCAATATCTATTGGGCAGCAAACGGTGGAAATTGGGGATTGGCGCAGTATCAGCTCAAGGAGCTGCTTGAGGCGCAGGAAGTTGGAGAGATAACCAGACCGCAGCACGCGTCAATGCTAAAAGCTAATGAACAAACTTATCTCGCGCCACTGGCTAACGCTATCGAAAAACAAGACATACAACAATTTAATCACCGTTTCTCGGAGGCAGCAAACGGTTGCAATGCTTGCCATACAGCGTTGGGATATGGATTTATACAGTTTAAGCTATCAAAGCTGCCCAAGCAGGAGTTTCTTGATTTTTCCATAAAAACCTCCCCCAAGCACTGATGATTTGCGTTTCCAAGGGTTTCGCTAATTGGTAATTTTGTGCTCAATTTCATACTCACCGCTTCGTTGCACGCCGCTGTAGGAAGGACTGAAAAATCCGTTCGATAGCCCCCCTCGGGCGCTCGCCCACACTGAGAATCTCGACCAGCAGCTTCGCAGATTGTCACCACTACTGTTTTGGGCAGCGCCGGAATGCCCGATACGTCACTGTGTCAGCCCGTGGCGGTAGGACGTCGCCGGGCGAGCCGCCGCGCAGAGCCAGCATGGCCATGCTGCTGCCACGCGACCGGGCAGAGGGCGAAGTGAATCTATGCCGGCCTTTCATCAACACGAATCAGACCTTGAAGCGCGAGACGCCGCCGCGCAGTTCGTTGGCCACCAGGGTAAGTTCGTCGATGGCCTGGCTTGACTGGCGTAGCGATTCCGCGGACTGCTGCGCCGCCTCCGACAACTGCATCAGCGCCTGGTTGATCTGCTCGGCGCCGCCGGCCTGTGCTTGCATGCCTTCATTGACCATCTGCACACGCGGCGCAAGCGACTGCACCTGCCCGATGATCTGCGAAAGCTGGTCGCCCACCTGCGTCACGTCGGACATGCCGCGGCGCACCTCTTCCGAGAACTTGTCCATGCCCATTACGCCGGCGGCCACGGCGGACTGGATCTCGCGCACCATCTGTTCGATGTCGTAGGTGGCGACCGCGGTCTGGTCGGCCAGGCGGCGGATCTCGGTGGCGACCACGGAGAAACCGCGCCCGTATTCGCCGGCTTTTTCGGCCTCGATGGCGGCATTGAGCGACAGCAGGTTGGTCTGGTCCGCGACCTTGGCGATCGTGGTGACGACCTGGTTGATATTGCCGGCCTTCTCGTTGAGCGTGGCGAGCTTGGCGTTGACCGAGCTGGCCGCCTCCATCACGTGCTGCATGGTCGCTTCCATGCGCGACAGGCCGACTTGGCCTGTGTCCGCCAGCCCGGCGGTCTGCTCGGCCGCGTTCGAGACCTCGTTGATCGTGCGGACCAGGTCACGGGCGGTGGCGGAAATCTCGCGCGAGGTGGCGCCGATCTGCGTGGTGGTGGCCGCTGTTTCGGTCGCGGTGGCCTGCTGCTGGCGCGCGGTCGCGGCGATCTCATTGACCGAGGTGGTGACCTGGACGGCGGTACGCTGTGCCTGGCCCACCAGCGAAGTGAGCTCGCCGGTCACCTGATTGAAACCTTCCTCCACCGCCCGGAACTCGTCCTTGCGGCGCAACGCCATGCGCGTCCGCAGGTCTCCGCCACGGAGTTCGGACAGCAGCTTGACGATGGACTGCATCGGCACCGTGAGGGCGCGCATCAGAAGGTAGCCGCTGGCCGTCGCCACCAGTGCCGCCACGAGCAGGGATACTTCGATCGTGCGCCTGGCCAGCCCAACTGAGCCAACAATATTGACCGCAGCCTTTTCGGCCGTGCTGTCGTTGTCGTAGACCACCGCTTGCAGCGCCTTGATGCCTTCCGTCCAATGCGTGTGTAGAGGGCCCCGCACGATGGCATCGGCCGCTACAACGCCCGGCGACGCAGCGGGCTTGCCGAAGAGACCGGCAGCGCGGTCGTAATTGGCGCGGACCTCCTTGTAGGCGTCAAAGCGCTTACGGTCTTCATCGCGGAAGATGGTCGTCTCATAGTCACGCTCTTGCACATCCAGGCGTTGTCTGGCTTCCTGGCGCTGATCAAAGTAGCGGCGGCGCTCGGCCTCGCTGCCCGCGGTCAGGGTCTGCCAACTTAGTATGTGGAGTTCATTCCATGTTGCAAGCAGCGCCGTGCTATAGCGAAGGCAGGGAGGGCATCTGTTTTCATGACGCCAACATTGCGATCAATGGCTGATAGACGGTTGTGTGCCACGCCCCCCATCAGCGCCATGACTAGCAGGATGATGCCAAAGCTCACCAGCATGCGTGTGCGGATAGTCAATTGGTTCACGGCCTAACCCCCCACTGTTCTTGTTGGACGTCTGCGCAGAAAATACCTCCCACGCCATAATTTTGGTCGCCGAAGCTGCGACGCGGCATCACCAAATTGCTCCGCCGTCCAGAGTACTGTACCGATCACCTCATTTCAATGTGTCAGTCGCCAGGTAGGCACCTTGCGGCCAGAGAACAGCGCGCACACCGACCTGGATTCCGGTGCTGATCGCAGAAGCACTGGGCCACGGTGGCACATCAGGAAGCTACCCCGGCGCGGCTGCGAGTGGAGACCATGTTGTTTCAGGCCCTCTGCGCGCTCGCCGCATGTCGGTACTGATCGAGCGCGCAGGCCTTCACTACCGCTCCTGCTGCCGCGAAGCATCGGTTGACGTGAAGGGGGCACCTATACTGCATTCAGGTAACGGGCGGCAGGGGCGACAGGACGGCCTGCATTCTTGTATTACCGACGCGTCAATCGGGTACACAGCTTCGCTGGCGTGCACGCTAACAGTAAAAACCACCGTGGATGCTTATGTGATGAACGGCGAAGACACTGGGGTTTCGCACCCGCAGCAATCCGTTGCAGCCTTGACACTTGCCGCATTGGGTGTCGTCTATGGAGACATTGGCACCAGCCCGCTCTATGCTGCCAAGGAGACTTTTAGTCCGGCTCATGGGATCCCGCTGACGCCCGCCAATATCGTTGGCGGCATCTCGGCGATCTTCTGGGGCTTGATGGTGGTTGTTTCGCTCAAATACGTGATATTGATCATGCGGGCGAGCAACAAGGGCGAAGGCGGCATCATGGCGCTGCTCGCGCTCGCTTCTTCATCCGTCAAGAAGCAGGGCCGGTCGCTGGCACCGATCTTGATCGTGGGCTTGTTCGGCGCCGCGCTGTTCTATGGAGACGCAGTACTGCGCCGGCGATTTCAGTACTCTCCGCGGTCGAAGGCCTCGAGATTGGCACCACCGCCTTCAAGCCTTATGTGCTGCCAATCGCGGTCGGCGTGCTGTTTGCGCTGTTCCTGGTCCAGCGCCACGGCACGGCGACGATAGGAGCGTTCTTCGGGCCGATCATGGTGCTTTGGTTCGTTGCCCTGGCGGCAGCTGGTATTTACGGCATCCTCCAGCATCCCGGCATTTTGGCGGCACTGAACCCGCTAAATGCGCTCCGCTTCCTGACCCAGCATGGCTTTGCCTCGTTTGTTGTGCTGGGTGCCGTGCTGCTCGCCTTCACGGGAGCCGAAGCGCTATATGCCGACATGGGGCACTTTGGCAGTGGTCCGATCCGGCTGGCGTGGTTCGGCCTGACTTTCCCCGCTTTGGCGCTGAATTACTTGGGCCAGGGCGCGCTACTGATAGTCAATGAGAAAGCGCTCGAAAATCCCTTCTTTCTGCTGTACCCCTCCTGGGCTCTATACCTGATGGTCGGGCTCGCGACCGCGGCAACGGTGATCGCCTCGCAGGCCACTATTTCCGGCGCCTACTCCCTGACCAAGCAGGGAATTCAACTGGGCTACTTGCCTCGCATGAACGTGGTGCAGACATCGGCAAAAGCCATCGGGCAAATTTACCTCCCGGGCCTCAATGCGATCCTGCTTCTGGTAGTCCTGGCCGCGGTCCTTGGTTTCGGCTCGTCGTCGAAGCTGGCCTCGGCATATGGGGTTGCCGTCACAGGTACCATGCTGACCACCACGATACTGACCTTCTTCGTCATCCACTACGGCTGGGGCTACAACCTGCTGCTAAGCTTGTTCTCGACTGGCTTTTTCCTGGTGGTGGATGCGGCGCTGCTGTCCTCCAGCCTGCTGAAAATCGCCGAAGGCGGATGGTTCCCGCTTACGCTCGGCGCGGCCATGTTCATGGTAATGATGACCTGGTTGCGTGGCCGCGCATTGCTTCTTGAGCGCCTCCGCAGCTCCGATCTGCCGCTTGAGCCGTTCCTGCAATCGTTGTTCCATGATCCGCCGCCCCGCGTACCCGGCACGGCAGTATTCCTCACCGCAACACCAGAGGTGGTGCCGCACGCCTTGATGCACAACCTCAACCACAACCGGGTCCTGCATGAGCGAGTCTTGTTCCTCACGGTAAAGATGAAGGAAGTGCCATGGGTACCGACCAGCGAGTGCACCACCGTCGAACCACTCGGACAGGACTGCTACCGGATCGTGCTGCGCTTCGGCTTCATGGATCAACCGGATGTCCCCAAGGCACTAGCCACCGTTGGCCGGATATCGGGTCGCGACTTCGACTTGATGGAAACCTCGTTCTTCCTGAGCCGAGAGACCATCATTCCGGTCGCCAGTACTCTCAGTGGCATGGCGTTATGGCGCGAACACCTGTTTGCGACGATGAGCAGAAATGCTGGCAGCCCTGCAGAGTATTTCAATATTCCGCCCAACCGAGTGATTGAGATTGGCACGCAAGTTCAGATATAAGGACGAATGCCGCGCTCAATTGCAGAACCGCCCTTCCTGTTACTGCAGCTTTTGCGCAGGATGCGCGCGGGAACTGGTTTCTCAATCGTGATCGAGGTTGCCGATGCGCCGGCACGCCCCCTTCAGGCTGGCGTCGGCATCGAGCGCTGAACATTCTCCGCTGCTGGCGTGCGAGCCGAACTGAGCGGTCACCCTGACTCGGTATTTGACGTCCTCTTCCGCCTAAAGGGCGGGGACTCCCCCACACCTGGCGATGCCGATGCCGTGCGACAACACCTCGTGCGCCCACTTCACCGCCGCGCGTGCAGGCGCCCGTCGACTCTATGCGTTGCGCCAGTCCGAGCACCCGATCGCAGATACCAGCGACTTCGTCGTGAAGGGCTGAATCGTCGACGCCGCCGAGGTATTCCCGGGCGCAACTTGCGATGCCGCCGGCATTGATGAGGAAA
This sequence comes from Cupriavidus sp. UYMMa02A, assembly GCA_001725945.1. Lineage (GTDB taxonomy): Bacteria > Pseudomonadota > Gammaproteobacteria > Burkholderiales > Burkholderiaceae > Cupriavidus. The sequence goes on from LRMT01000099.1 coordinate 19,391, forward strand.
TCGGGCGCATAGAAGATGCCGCGCTGATGCAGGGTGTCGCCCTCGGCCCGCAGCCAGCCACTACCCGCGCAAGCCCATACAGCATCGGAATCTCGATCTCGACGACGTGACATGCGCCGGCCGTGCCACGACAGGACCGCAGGGAGGATTGCTTCATCGTTTTGATCCTTTCGAGCATCTTATTGAGCCAATACAGTCTCGAAATAGGCACCTGACAGAACTACAGTGAAGGCTCTTCACCACCTGACAGGTCAGACCATGAGCAGAGTAACCCCCCAAACCAATGCCGTCATCGAATGTATCCTGAGCCGCAACGCCGCCAAGTACTACGACCCTGCCGCCACCTTGAGCGACGACCAAATCCGCGAACTGGTCCGGATCGGTACCAGCGCGCCGACATCCTTCCACTTGCAGAACTGGCGCTTCATCGCCGTACGCACTGCCGAGGCCAAAGCTCGGCTGAGTCCGATCGCCTGGAACCAGCCCGCGATCACCGACGCAGCCGTTACCTTCATCGTTTGCGGTCAGTTGGCCGATTCGAGCGTAATACCAGATCGCCTGGCGCCGCTGGTGGAGGCGGGCGTCATGCCTGCAGAGATGGTGCCGGAATGGGAAATTCCTGCTCGCAATCTGTATATGGACTATCCCCAGCGCCAGCGCGACGAGGCAGTACGCTCCGGCACCTTCGGCGCGGCAGCGATGATTTACGCGGCCCGCTCGCTAGGCTTGGGTTCGACGCCGATGATCGGTTTCGATGCCGAAGCGGTGCACCACCAGTTCGGCCTGGGCGAGCACGAAGTGCCCGTCATGCTGTTGTCCGTAGGGACAGAGCGCCCGGGAAACTGGCCGCAGAAGCCGCGCCGTCCGGTGGCCGATGTGTTGGATTTGGTGTAGGCGCGTCGCCGCGACAGTGATCAGCCGAACGACTAAGCGGCTGCCAGTGAGAGGCAAGTACAAGGTAACTCCCACTTGAAGGCCCGACCAGCTTCGAACCAAGACTTGGGCACGAAGTAAGCCGAGGGATGGTTCCCACATGGACTTCCCCAATCAGTGAAACCAGTAACTTACAGAGACTACGATGCCAAGAACTGCTGCTCTAAAGCCGGAACAGGTGCCGGCCGATTCGAAACCGACCCTCGATGCGATCACCAAGAGCATCGGGTTCACCCCAAATATGATGGCGACCTTCGCGCAGAGCCCGATCGCGTTCAACTCATGGGCCACCCTGCTCGGCTCCTTGAGCAAGGCGCTCGACGTGAAGACGCGTGACAGCATCGGCCTCGCTGTCTCCGAAGTGAATGGCTGCAATTATTGCCTGACAGTTCATAGCTTTACGGCCGAGCACATGGCCAAGCTGCCGGCCGATGAAATCATTCTCGCTCGGAAGGGGCATGCCAGCGACCCGAAGCGCGACGCCGCTGTCCAGTTCGCGCGCAAAGTCGTTGAGACCCGCGGCAACATCAGTGACGCCGATCTGAATGCCGTACGCGATGCCGGCTACACGGATGCGAACCTCATGGAGATTGTCGCGCTGGTGGCCATGTACTCCCTGACGAACTTTTTCAATAACGTGTTCGATCCTGAGAAGGACTTTCCCGCCGTTACGCCGGCTGGCTTGATCTGAACGCCATGTCGTCGCATCGACCCTCTCCGAGGCCGCTTAAAGGGTTGATGCGACGCCATACGAAAACCCGGTGCCTCAGCAAAGAGTCTTGGAAATCCATCCATGCTTTTCGTATGACCCGACACGACAAATCCACGAGAGAAATAGTGACACTCGATCACCCGATTTTTGCGCGCTGGCAGGTGAAGTACCCCGATCGGCTGCAACTCTTTTCCTTACCGACGCCCAACGGAGTGAAGGTCGGCATCATGCTGGAGGAGACAGGCCTTGCCTATGAGCCTCACCGCATCGACATCATGGCGAACGAAAACCACGATCCGGCCTTCCTCGCACTCAATCCCAACGGCAAGATTCCGGCGATCTACGATCCCGACGGGCCGGGCAGCCGGCCGCTGGCGTTGTTCGAATCGGGAGCGATCCTGATCTACCTCGCAGACAAGACGGGGCAGTTTCTCTCCACCGATCCCAACACGCGCTACGAAACGATCCAGTGGCTGATGTGGCAGATGGGCGGTGTCGGGCCGATGTTCGGCCAGGTCGGCTTCTTCAACAAATTTGCCGGCAAAGCTTATGAAGACAAGCGCCCTCGCGACCGCTACGCAACCGAATCAGCTCGGCTGCTCGGTGTCCTCGACGAACGGCTCGCGGGCCGCGACTGGGTGATGGGCGCTGACTACAGCATCGCCGATATTTCGCTGCTCGGCTGGGTGCGTAATCTGATCGGCTTCTATGAAGCGCGTGAGCTCGTCGGCTTCGACCGCTTTCTTCATGTGCAGGCATGGCTCGATCGCGGCCTCGCGCGCCCAGCCGTTCAAAAGGGAATCAATATTCCACCTCGCGACTAGAGCGCATGTATATGGTGTTGCAATCGCAATATGATGCTTGAGCGATTCAAGTTCCCGAGGTCCTATGTCCCAAGTCGATTGGCTAAGCCAGCTCCTGCAAATGATCACCGTTACCGGCCGGCTGGAGGTCCGCTGTGCTTACGGTGCACCATGGCGTGTGGCCTGGCCTCAGTCCGAGGCGAACGAGATTCCCTACCACGTCGTGCTCAAGGGCCGGGCCATTATCGAGAGTCCGGAGACGGGGACGACCATGGAACTGGTAGGGGGTGATATCGTGCTGTTGCCTCACGGGTCGGCGCACGTGTTGCACGATGGCAGCGGACATGCGCCAGGTGTTACCTACAATCGCCAAGGTTCTGCGGGCTGGATGCTCAGCCAGAATGATGGCCAGGGCGAGCATCTGGACCTCTTGTGCGGGCGATTTTTCATCGAGCGGCCCTATGATCGGCTACTTCACAATTACCTGCCCACAAATCTAGTGGTACGGGCCATGGACGGCAATAGTGAAGAAGCCATCGGCTCTGCTTCGAACCACCTTGCCAATCTACTGACCCTGATGCGCGTGGAGTCCACCAGCGACAAACTTGGCGGATGCGCCGTGCTCAACGCGCTTACCTCGGCGCTATTCACACTGGTACTGCGCGCAGCAAGCGAATCCGATCAGGCCCCTGCAGGATTGTTGGCCCTTGCCGGCCATCCCCGACTGGCTCCAGCCATTTCCGCCATGTTCGCCGATCCGGCGCGACCCTGGAACCTGCCAGAGCTGGCCGACTTGTGTAGCATGTCACGCGCCACCTTCATGCGGCACTTTCAGGACAAGCTGGGGCGTCAGCCATCGAATTCCTGACCAATATCCGGATGAGCCTGGCCGCGCACGAACTGAAGAAGCCGACGATGACTACCGAGGCTGTGGCCGACTCAGTAGGATATCGATCCGTGGCAGCGTTCCGACGGGTGTTCACCGACACCATGGGGATGACGCCGGGACAATGGCGCCGTCTGGCGCGCCAGGGCCCGTGATGCGTTTCGGGTCCAATGTGCAGCCTGGACGAGGCGATAGACACGCCGCACCGGCCACCCTCCTGAACACGTCATGCGCTCGTTCTGGCGGATCCCGCCAGGTAACGTCTTATCGAGGCGCGACGCGTAGCAGTTGGTCCCAGTTCTGCTCCGTAAGGCCAGACATCCAGGTGTTGTGGGTCGCCTGTGGCAACACTAGCAGGCTGGACGGCCCCAGGGTGGCGAGCTGCTTGTAAAGTGTTATTCCTGCTTGAGAGCCAACCAACTCGTCTTGACCTGCCACCAGCACGGAGGAAAGCCCGTGATAATTCTTAAGCGCGGCGCTGGAGTCAAAGGGAGACTTCAATAGCAGGCTGACTGGAACAAACCACATTTGTTGAGCCGCTGTCTCTCGCAGACTGGTGAATGGAGTGATGAGCACTAGCTTGTCTACGCTCTCAGGCACGGCAGCAGCAACCTGCGCCGCCACGCCACTGCCCAAAGATTCGCCGACCACCGTCACGCGACCAGGCCAACGCTTGGAAATCTCGCGCATCAAAGCCATTGCAGCGGGAACAATGGAGGCCTGTGATGGCATTCCCGGGTTGGGGCCATACCCCGGATACTCTGCCAGCACGAGGCGGTACCCACGTTTGTTGAATACCCTGGCTAGGCTGAGCCGCCCAAAGGCATCGCCGTCGTTTCCATGAAAGAAGACTGCTGTTTTCGTCGACGCGTCAACAACTGAAGGCTCCACCACAATCGCGTTCACGCCTGGAATTATCTGTGCCCCCGCATGCGCGGCCTTCTCCCGCCACAGTGATGGCTCGGACGTTATTGGAAAGTAGATGAAGTGGTCTTGGCGCACATATAACCACGCCAGTACCAGGCAATAGGCCAGCACCGCAATGCGCAACGTGTTTCTCAAGGGCAGCCGAGCTTGCATAAAAAGAGTCTTGGCTAATGCGAAGCAACGCCGCGAGGTGCTCGGTGCTGAGCCATTTGGCCCGCATGCAAGTGGCAGTCTGAGGCGAGGTTCGACCTCTTGTAGCCCAGGTCCCCACTCGTTGCGAATGGCGCGCCGTTGCTGTGAATCGACGACTTTATCGAACGGGCACACGTTTGACCCACCCGCCAGCCTTTTGACGCTTGTCCCTCCCGGCCAAGGCTTTTCTTCCGCGCGGCAGATTCCGGATGATACCAGTCCACGACTTAGCTAGCCAACCAACCTGCTTCGCCATTGCACTCTGCAGCACCACCTTCTAACTCTTCATTCGAGTTGGCGGCACATGTAGTGCGTTCTTGGTCCGAAGCGCCGAACAAACTCTTTTGAGACTACGACTTGGCCTCCCCTGACTGACCACCAGCAGCGCCTGATTTCCGGTCCAAACGTCGAAGACGCACAATCATTTCCTTTTCAACTTGTTTGTCGCCATGACTTCTCGCTGCTTCGATTCCCTTCTGAAATGCCACACGCGCCTTCGCGTCTTGGCCGAGTTCCACATAAAGAACTCCGAGGGCCCGCCAGCGCCCGAATAGTGCGGGTCCAGTTCGGTGGCCTTGACCAAATGAGGAACGGCAGTAGCCAACTCTCCTTGTTGCTGGTACGCCAGCGCAAGGGTGACTCTGAGCAGAACGCTGTCCTGGCCAGCGGCGAGTCGTTGCTCCAGCGGTGCTATCGAAAACTTTGGCATAGTCATGGCTCTCTCCTCCCTCCACGAGCGACGAGCGTGCAACTGACCTACGCAGCCTGGAGCGGCGCGCGGACAACGCGCTTCAGTGGGTGACCGACACCACCAGTCCGGAAATGTCTTCCAGAATACATTTCTGGTAAACCTGTGCGACCACCGCTGCCCGAACGCCCTTGGCCGGGTCGCGCCCCATTGCTTCGAGCGTCTCCCACACCCATCCGGGGCTGACAATATTCACGCGAATCTTGCCTTGCAATTCCAACGCTGCTGCCCGCCCGAAAGCCTCAATGCCGGCGTTCACGGTGCTCACCGCTGCACCACCAAGCATTGGATGCTGCGCGAGAGTGCCACTGGTGAGCGTCACCGACCCGCCCTGTGAGATGTACGGAACCCCATACCGGACAAGATTGACCTGCCCCATCAGCTTATTGGCTAGGCTGAACGCAAAATCTTCGTCAGTCAGGGCGTCCAGTGGGGCGAATTTCGCGGCGCCTCCTACGCAGACCACGGCGTCAACCGTGCCCACTTGCTTGTACATCGCCAGGATCGACTGCTTGTCGGAGATGTCCACCGAGATCGGCGAAGAGTTACGACTTACCCCTATCAGGTCATGCTCTTCCGACAATAAGGCCATAATTTCCTTTCCAAGGAGCCCCGTGGCTCCAATGACCAGTACGCGCATATGTCCCCCTGATAACAGATGACGGGTGGCAATGAATACCCTACATACCCCAGCCTGTTTTCAAGACAAAAGCCTTCCACATAGCATACGCCGTGCGCACCTACGCGGATGGTCGGTGCTTGGGCACCTGGTCACAAGGAATTGCCTCACCTCGCAAACAGTTTCCCCTGCCACGCCAGCAAGACCGCCGCACCCAATGCCTGTACCCAGCCTTCCATCGACGAACCAAGCGGCGTGAACAGCGCGGGATAGACGGAGGCTGCCAAGCCTTGGGGCGAGCAGGGGTGAGCTTCTTGCGAATGCATGAAGTGCTGTTGACTGTACCTTGTATGCGTCGACGCTCAATAAGAGGATGACGCAAAAAGCAGCGACGAATGCGAGGCGTTGGAGGGGTCAACCACCAGCCAATCTCGGCCGTTTCTCGATTGCTACGAACGCGATTTCGTCGCGGGTCGGACATACTGCAACGCATCAGCATGAACGACTTTAGGCGGTTCGATGCAAATCATTGTCTGCTCTGCCGCTGTTGTTATTTCGGCAAACGAAACCTAGATGCAGCAGGTTGTGGCCTAGACTTAAAGTGCTTTCTTAAGATTCGCCTGCGATGCGGAAAGAGCCAAGAAATACATTGCAGTGCGGCGGCAGAAACGATGGCCTTCGTCCTCGGTACGGACAATTGTTGGACTTTGTGGACTGCCGCAGCAAACAAGAAGTGATGGAGTGAGAAGTGACGAGCACGTACGGTCAATCGTTGCGTTTCCAGGTCGAAAAATGGCTCGCGCCCGGCCCCACGACGTCGGTCCATGTCATTGCGTTCAGCCGTACTTTCTCGGGCCGACGACGCTATGTATGCGTCGAGACCGCCCAACCGGCCGGTATGCGCGCGCTGTTCTTCTTTCGGCATGATGACGGCTGCTGGCGCGTGTTTCCGCCCTCGGGAGACAGAAGGACGAAGATCAACGCTTAACCTCGCGCGTGATCGCAGCCGGCGGCGCTTCGACCGGCTGCCTCATTTGCCCGGGACTGTGCCTCTCGTCAAAAATTGAGGCGCTGGAAGTACCCGGTCAGTTCAAGGTAACCCCTTCCGACCACCTTGCCTCTCCGCAATGCAGTTACCGCGCCCTCCCAATAGACCGCGCCGGTGCTCGCGCGGCTATCAAGTTCCTGATCATCCATCAGCGGTGCCAGTTCGAGTGTGAGATCGCCTGCGTTCAACTGCATGGCAACCGGATAGCTGGTGCCGGTACGAGGCGAGCGCCAACGGCGCAGCGGCATGAAGTTGACCTCTTCGGGAGCCAGTACCTGCACGCGGCCGTCGCCACCGCGCAGCGTGCCGCCTCCCCAAGACCTGCGCCCCGCCTTGTCCCGGATCTGGAACGCCATCAACGCGCCGCCGTCTTCCAGGTTGAGGCCGAGCCAGTCCCAGCCGACGGCCTGGTCGGCCAGCAAGGTCGACGACCATTCGTGATCCAGCCACGCGGTGCCGTGCACGGTTTCCTGCTGGCTGCTCCGCTTCAAGGTGCCGCTTATCTTGAGCCCCGGCTGGCTGTAGTAATAGCTCGCCTGGGCCGCCAGAGGGCCCTTGCGGCTGTAACCCCGTTCGCCTTGTAGAAGCAACGGCTGGGTTGGCTCCATAGCCAGATCGAGCGTGAGTCCCGCGCGGGAATTCTGGCTCGGTAGCGCCCCGTCCTCTCTCGGCGCAGCGACCAGTCGTCGATGTACACGTCGGTGTCGGCTGTATCGGCAAGCGCAAGGCCAAAGCCGCTGCGCACCGCGCGCTGGTCGTGTTGGAGCTTGCCGGCCACGGGATCGCTCAGCGCGACATGGGCGAACAACAGTTGCCGCGGCGCGAAGCGGCTTGGGTTGGCCTGGTCGAACTGCGGGCGCGAGCGGAAAAACGTAACCTGGAAGCCTAGCGGCGCTCCTGCCTGCGCCTGCAGCCAGCCGGTGGCATACCACCATTCGGTACGATAGTCGGGGTGCGCGCCGTGGTCGCGCGGGAAGGCCAGGGGTCGGCCTGGGTCGACTGCCGGATAAGCGGGCGCTGCGCCCAGCACCGCGCCCGCCACGCCGGAGCCCGGCAACAACAGCAGGAATGAGCGCCGCTTCACCAATCCTCCTGCACCGCGCGCACAACACTTCGTGACATCGCCTGCCGCCCGCTCGCCAACGCAGCCAGCGAGGCCGCCGCCACCACCGCGCTCGCCACCTGGGCCAGGAATGCCCAAGCACATGCAGGTTCATGGTCCAGTGGAACGACTGCGGGTTGACAACGTGAACCAGGATCACGGCGATGACCCATCCCAGCGCAAGGCCGGCTACGACGCCGAGCAGCGCGAGCAGCGCGCCCTCCAGCGCCAGCATCGCGCCGATCTGCCAACGCATGAAGCCGAGATGCCGCAGCATGCCGAATTCGCGCGCGCGCGCCAGGGCCTGCGCACTGAAACTGGCGCCGATGCCGAACAGGCCGATCACGACCGCTATGCCCTCGAGCAGGTAGGTCACTGCGAAGCTGCGATCGAAGATTTTCAGGGTGATGGTGCGGATCTCGCCGGGCTCGGCGAAGGTAAGGTGTTCGCCGCCGGCGACGCGCTGGCGCAGCCTCTCCTTGACCTGCGCCGGGCCGGTGCCCTGCTCCAGCCACAGGCGACGTCAGTGACACGCCGCTCGTCCGTGAGCCGCCGATAATCGTCCTGACTGATCACCACCGTACCGTACTGCCGTGCGTAATCGCGCCACACGCCGCCTACCAGGAAGGCGACGGGCCGGCCCTGCAGTGGCAGCGTGATACGTTGCCCCGGATGAAAGCCATAGAGATCGACCATCGCCTCGCTGACCCATACCGGCGGCGGATCACCCGCTGCGCCGCGACCGGCGCAGCCGTCAGCGGCAACCGTGCGCTCGGATTGCGCGGATCGATCGGCCTGGCAATGACCGTTACGGGGGGACGCTGTGGATCAAGCAGGATCTGGCTCGAACGCAGAAACTCGGCACGCGCAACGCCACGGACGCTGGCGATGGCCGCCTGGTCGTCAGGCGAGAAATACGCGCTATCGCCGCTTGACGAAGCACGCAGATAAAGGTCAGCCGGCAGGACATGGTGCAGCCAGTCGTCCACAGAGATGCGGAAGCTCGACACCATGATCGCCATCGCGGCCATCAGGCTGAAGCTGGCGACGATGCCGGCCAGGGCGATCGACGCGCGGCCCGGTGCGCCGGCGAGCTGGGTCAGGCCAAGCTGCGGCACAGCCTGTCGCGAAGCGGGCAGCAAGCCGAACACAAGATGCGCCAGCCGCGGCATCAGCAGGATGGCGCCCACCAATAGCAGGGCGATCGCCGCATAACCGAAGACCGGCAGATCCGCCACCGGCCGCAGTGGCGTCAACCCAAGCCCGGCTGCCATCGCAGCGAGCCCGGTCCACGGCGAACGTAGCCGCTTGAGCGGCGTCTCCTCATCGCCCGCCTTGAGCGCTGCGCCGGCCGCGCGCGGGCGGCCTCCCATGCCGGTGCGAGACTGCCGAGCACGGCCGCCGACAGGCCGAGTACGAAGAAGATCAGCGCTGCCAGCGCGTCGATGCGGACCTTGGGCTTTACACCTTCAAAGTAGCCACCGCCCAGATCGCCGCCTGCGTACCCGAGCACCGCGGCGGCAAGGACGAAGCCAAGCGCCAGGCCGAGCATCGCGCCGAGCGTGCCTTGAGCCGCGCCTTCCGCCAGCAGCAAGCGCAGCAAACCAGCGCGCGTCATCCCCAAGGCGCGCAGCAGCGCAAGTTGCGAGCGCCGCCGCAGCACCGATACAGCCTGCATCGTGAACACCAAGAAAGCGCCCGTGAACAGCGCCACCAGAGCAAGCACGTTCAGGTTCACCCGATAGGCGCGCGACAGGTTGGAAGTACGGCGCACGTTGTCCTGCGGCGAACCCGCCACCACACCCGGCGGCAGCAGCGCGGCCAGACCTTGCGCAAAGTTGTCCGGGTCCACTCCCGGCCTGAGCTTGACGTCGATCCGCTGCAGCAGGCCAAGCCGGCCGAGGCGCCACTGCGCCGCACCGATATCCATCACGCCCAGTCGCAGGCCCTCGCCCGCAGCCGGCAGCGTGCCGCCAATACGCAGCGTAAGCGCGGTGAGCCCGACTTGCACGGTGAGCGGATCCCCGGGCTTGAGATCGAGCCAGCTCAGCGCCGCTGGCGAAAGGAACACGGCGTCGGGATCGAGAACGTCGAGCTTGCCCGCGCGCTCTTCTGCCGGCTGCCCGATCAGATTGGGTGCCACGGACGCCGCCCGGAACACATCGATGCCAAACAGCTTCAGCGCACCGGTGCGCCCTGGCACCCCAGCATCGACCTCCACCACCGGGCTGGCCGCCGCCACCTCCGGCAGGCGCGCGATGCGCGGATAGAGCGATTCATCGAAGCCCGTGCGCGGCCCGCGGATCTCCAGATCAGCATTCCCCATCAAGGAGCGCACCGCCTGGGAAAACTCCGCCAGCGCGGCGTGATTGACCAGATGCACGCCATAGCCCATTGCCACACCGATGGCCACGGCGAGGATGCCTACGATGGCACGTCCGGGATGGGCGCGCAATTCGCCGAGGAGCAGTGCGAGGCCGAGTGAGCGCGGCGTTCGCATGGCTCAGGCGACCGCGCTTGTCGGCGGCTGTGCCCCCAGCGGCGTCAATCCGCCTGGTGTCAATTGCAGGACGCGATCCGCGGTCGCCGTCGCCAGTGCCGAGTGCGTGACGATCATCGCGGCCGTGCCGTTGGCATTGACCAGTTCGCGCAGCAGGCTCAGCACCCGCGCGGCCGTCTCGTGATCAAGGTTGCCGGTCGGCTCATCCGCGAGCAGCAGCATGGGTCGGTGTACCAGGCCCGCGCAATCGCCACCCGCTGCAACTCCCCGCCGGAAAGCTCGCGCGGCAAACTGTCCTCGCGCCCCTCAAGCCCAACCGCGGCGAGCATCTCGGCAACGCGCGCCGACGCCCTTTTTCGCTCGAGGCCGTTCAACAGCAGCGGCAGCGCCACGTTCTGCGCCGCGCTCAAATTCGGCAGCACGTGGAAGGCCTGGAACACGAACCCCAGCTTGCGACGCCTCAGCAAGGTTGCGGCATCGTCGTCCAGCTTGCTCAGATCCTGTCCGTCGAACTCGATGTGGCCACTGTCGGGCCGATCCAGACCGGCGATCAGGTGCAGCAGCGTTGACTTGCCCACGCCCGATTCACCCATGACGGCGACATATTCGCCGGCCTCCAGCGCAAGACTGACTCCGCGGAGAACCGTGCGCGGTCGGGCGCGTTATAGGTCTTGGAGACATCTGTAAGGGTCAGCACAATGTCGTCAACCTCGCGTGGCAGTGACCTTTCCTTCAAACCAGTGAGGGCGGAGGGCGGGCGGGCACAAACCATTCTGCCACCATTGAAGCGCATGGACTTGTCGAAGCAGGCCACTTCTCATGGTTCCCCGGACCGGCATTCGCCGCGAGGCAGCGATAACGTGGGACCTTCCAGGACATCAAGAGGCTTTCGCGGCATAAATGGGCCGGTACTTCCGTCGCGCTTGTTCCAACGGTTCTCTCGCCGCTGCCTATATTTGTCACAGTGCCATTCGTGCTGCGCGACGCACCGCGCTGATTTCGCTAACAGGAGGGCAAGATGAACGACATCCAATCCGATCTTTCCATGCACAAGGACGCATTGGCCCGCGACGTCGATGCGCTGATGGCCGACGTGCAGGCGCTTCTTCGTGATGTCAAAGCCGAAACCGGCGTAGGGGCCAGCCTTGAGCGCCACGCACTCAAAGCCCGGCAGCGCGCGCTGCAGGACCGCCTCGTTGCGCTGCGCGAAGAGAGCCGCAACAAAGTCTCCGGGTGGGCGACAACGACCGATCGCTACGTCCATGAGCATCCGTGGCAAAGCATGGGTACCGTGGCCGCGATCGCGGCAACCACAGGCGCTATCGTCGCGCTGGCTGGCAGGCACCATTAGGCAGTCATGACTGCGGCGCCGGCATGGCAATGACACATGGGTAGTTCGGGCATGAGCCACGTGGTAGTTGCTATGCCGGCAAATGGATGGTCTGCCTGCGTGCGATCTGAATGTTATTCGGAAGGCCAACCATGGAAGATTTGACAAAGGAAGAGCTGGCGACGTTGGCGGCACAAATGGATGCTGAGGAGTCGCGTATCCGTGCCGTCGCTGGCACCGGCGATTCGCCTGTCGTGCCGCCGACGCAACGTGAACACCTTGATGAAGGTGAACTGGCGGACGAAAAGACCGTGCAGCGCCAGGGCGACGCGATGCTGGGGCACTATCGCATGCAACTGGCCGACATTGATGCAGCCAGGTCAAGGATGAGAAGCGGCCAGTATGGCGTCTGTATCGACTGCCAGCAGGCCATTCCTTTTTCCCGCTTGCAGGCGTACCCAACCGCCATACGCTGCACGGCATGTCAGAGTCGCCACGAACACCTCCATTCACGCCAGGCGCAGGATATGCCCCGACCGACTAGCCTGTCGTCGCGTAGCTGACTCACTCGTGCCTGAGATCAATGCCGAAGCCGCCAGCCAGCTCGCAATCGATGATCCCGGCAGCGTAGGCAAATAGCCAGTCCTCTGCCTCCTGCAGCGTTGCTGGCGGCTGGGGCCAGTCCGGCGTAAAGCGAATGCCCATGTCGTCATCGCGCGCGGAGATCTGGACGCGCCCGTTTGGCGTGCCCTGCTCAATCGCCTCCGGCGCGAACAGCGCAACGTGGAATCCCTTGTAAGACCGTTTTCGTTCCAGCATTTCAGTCTCCGGCAATCAACACAGGTCTGTGGCGCTGCAAACAGTCGGGGCGCGACATTAATGATTCTTGGCGATGATGATGCCAGGTGCAAATCCGACTGGCGGCATTTGGCAGAGTGGCGGTATCCGGTGGGTTCTGGCGAACTACAATCATGGTGCCGGTCCGTCGCGCGGCATGGCCGCTGTGGAGGTGCGTATGCGCTTCGAGGCATTCTCTTTCGGCTCCATCTGCATTGATGGCGTGACGTACGAGCATGACGTGGTCATCGACCAAGGCAAGGTCCGCAAGCGCAAGAAGGGGCCATCCAAGCCATTCCGCGAGGCCTTCGGGCATACGCCGCTGTCGATCAGGGAAGACATTCCCTGGAACTGCAGTCGGCTGGTGATCGGCACCGGCGGCGGTGCATTGCCGGTCATGGACGAGGTGAAGCAGGAGGCCAAGGATCGCCACGTGAAACTGGTCATTGCGCCCACCGCCAAGGCCATTGCGACGCTGAAGAAGCACCCCGGCGGCACCAACGCAGTCCTGCACCTCACCTGCTAGCCGCGCAAGGCGCGGTTGCCTGCGATAGATCTTCCTGACGCAGGAAGTCGGGACGCGAGCCCGGCGGCGCCCTTGCTCCGAGATGTCATCCCCCTGTCATCCACGCCACTCAAAATGCCGTCCAGACAGGGTGCAGGCAACCGTCCGCCAGCCGGGTTCTGCGGCAGTGCAGCGATGGAATGTCTTGACGCCCGCTTTTTTCCGCCTTCAATGAAAACGTTTCATCCTGAGCCGCAAGCGTGAATCGCAAAGATCCAGCCGCAGGCAGGCCTGACATGACCGGTGGCGCCACCCTGATCGACGTGGCGCAGGCCGCGCGGGTGTCGCTCGCCACCGCATCGCGCGTATTCAGCAGCCCGCACCTCGTGCGCGACAGCACGGCACAACGTGTGCGCGAGGCGCGCGCCGGCTGAGCTTTCGCCCCAACCTGCTGGGCAGCAAGCTGCGCGCCCAGCAGACCCGCATGATCGGCGTGATGCTGCCGACGCTGGAAAACGCGGTGTTCGCCGAATGCTGGCACGGCATCGAGGAAGCGGCGCTGGCGGACGGCTATTCGCTGATGCTGGTCACCAGCGGCTACGATCCGGCGCGCGAACGCGAGCGTGTGGAATACCTGCTGCGCCATCGCGTGGACGGCATGGTGCTGACCGTGGCCGACGCGGCGCGCAGCACGGTGCTGGATCAACTCGACAGCGAGGGTGTGCCCTACGTGCTGGCGTACAACCAGGCCGGACCGCGCAGCCGGCGTCATTCAGTATCGGTGGACAACCGGCGCAGCGCCTGCGCCGGCGTGGAGGCCCTGATCGCCGCCGGGCATCGCCGCATCGTCGTGGTGTCGGGAGCCTTCGTCGCCTCGGACCGCGCGCGCCAGCGCTTTGCCGGCTATCAGGACGCCATGCGCGCGCACGGGCTGACGCCGGCCGCGCCACTCTGCCTGCCATCGCACACTGCCAGCCATGCCGAACAAATCCGCGCGCTGGTCCGGGCAAACGATGCGCCCACCGCCCTTTTCTGCACCAATGACCTGCTGGCCATCGGCGTGATCTCCGACCTCAGGCGCCTCGGCCTGAGCGTGCCGCGCGACGTCTCCGTGCTGGGCTATGACGGTATCGCGCTGGGCAACGTGGTCGAACCGCCGCTGGCCACCGTCGTGCAACCCAATGCGGAGATCGGCGCCGGCGCCGTCGGCCGGCTGCTTGCCCGGCTGCACGATGGCGGACGAGCTCGGCGCGCTGCCGCGCGTCACGCTGCTGCCGCACGCACTGCGCGTCAACGGCACCGTGGCCGCTCCGCCGTCAACGTACCCCGCGTGACCCCCTGTGCATGCTGCATTCCCCACCCCTGTCCTCAACCAAGGAGCCTCCCATGCAACTTATTCCTTCCTGGCGCCGCCCGCTGCGCTGGATGGCCCTGGCGCTTGGCGCCGCCGCGTTCAGCCAGGGCGTGGCCGCCCAGACCGCGATCTGCTACAACTGCCCGCCCGAATGGGCCGACTGGGCGGCACAGATCCGCGCCATCAAGGAAAAGACCGGCGTTACCGTGCCGCTGGACAACAAGAACTCCGGCCAGTCGCTGGCGCAGCTGGTCGCCGAGAAGGCCAGCCCGGTCGCGACGTGGTCTACTACGGCGTGACCTTCGGCATCCAGGCCAAAAAGGACGGCGTGACCGCCGCCTACAAGCCCGCCCACTGGAACGACATTCCCGACGGCCTGAAAGACCCGCAAGGCAACTGGTTCGCCATCCATTCCGGCACGCTGGGCTTCATGGTCAATGTCGACGCGCTGCGCGGCAAGCCGGTGCCGCAGTCATGGGCCGACCTGCTCAAGCCCGAGTACAAGGGCCTGGTCGGCTATCTCGATCCCGCCAGCGCCTTCGTCGGTACGTGGGCGCAGTAGCGGTCAACCAGGCCATGGGCGGCACGCTCGACAACTTCGGCCCGGCCTTCAAGTATTTCAAGGACCTGCAGAAGAACCAGCCGATCGTGCCCAAGCAGACCGCTTACGCGCGCGTGCTGTCCGGTGAAATCCCTATCCTGCTCGATTACGACTTCAACGCCTATCGTGCCCGCTACAAGGACCACGCCAACGTTGCCTTCGTGATCCCCAAGGAGGGCTCGGTGGTGGTTCCCTACGTGATGAGCCTGGTCAACAAGGCGCCGCATGAGGCCGAAGGCCGCAAGGTGCTCGACTTCGTGCTGTCCGACGCCGGCCAGGCGCTGTGGGCCAACGCCTACCTGCGGCCGGTGCGCGCCGGCGTGGTGCCCAAGGAAGTACAGGCGCGTTTCCTGCCGGCCACCGAATACGCACGGGCCAAGGCGGTGGACTTCGGAAAGATGGCCGACGTGCAGAAGGCGTTCAGCGAGCAGTATCTGAAGGAGGTGCGCTGACAGGTGCGCTGACGACTGGCGATGGTGTCTCCCGCCTGATGGTTGTCTCCCCACAAGCGTGGAGACAACCGGGCGGCTCACCCAAACCGGCTCATCCAAGGCATCGCCCACCGCCCCATCACCCCGTCACTGCCATGACAAACCGATCCCCCTCCCTCTTCCTGTTCGCCTTGCCGGCACTGGTGGTCTTCCTGGCCTTCTTCTGCTTGCCGATGGCGCGGCTCCTGGCGGTCAGCATCAACGGCGAGCAAGGCGCGGGCGTGTACTGGACCGTGGTCTCCAGCCCGCGCTACCTGCACAGCCTGGTGGTCACCGTGCTGCTGTCGGCCGCCGTGACACTGGTCACGCTCGTGATTGCCGGCATTGCCGGCACCTTCCTGCAGCGCAACGCGGTGCCTGGCAAGTCCGTGCTGGTGGCCATGCTGACTTTTCCGCTGGCGTTTCCCGGCGTGGTGATCGGCTTCATGGTCATCATGCTCGGCGGTCGCAACGGCCTGCTGGCCATGGTCGGCGACAAGCTCGCCGGCGAACGCTGGACCTTTGCCTACGGCCTGGCCGGGCTGTTCGTCGGCTACCTGTACTTTTCGATCCCGCGCGTGATCCTGACCGTGATGGCGGCCGTGGAGAAGCTCGACGCCTCGCTGGAAGAAGCGGCCCGCTCGCTGGGCGCCAGTCCCTGGCGCGTGGTGCGCGACGTGATGCTGCCCGCGATGATGCCGGCCATGATCTCCAGCGGCGCGATCTGCTTTGCCACCAGCATGGGTGCGTTCGGTACCGCCTTCACGCTGGCCACGCAACTCGACGTGCTGCCGCTCACCATCTACAACGAGTTCACCAACTACGCCAACTTCGGCATGGCCGCCGCGCTGTCCATCCTGCTCGGCACCGTCACCTGGGCCTTGCTGGCGGTCGCGCGCTGGTTCTCCGGCGACGCGTGGCCGCGACCGCTTAGTGTCCATACCAGGAGCCAACCCATGACCCCAACCCATCGCCGCCCCGGCTACTGGCTGCAACTGGCGCTCACGCTGGCGGTCTGCGCCTTCATGACCGTGCCGGTCGTGCTCTCCGTGCTGGCCGGTCTGACCAACAATATCTTCATCGGGCTGGAGAGCGGCCTGACCACGCGCTGGCTCGCGGAAGTCTGGTCGCTCTATCGCAATACCATCTTCCTGTCGCTGCTGATCGCGCTGGTCTGCCTTGCCTGCACGCTGGTGCTGGGCGTGCCGGCCGCATACTACATGGCGCTGCGGCGCAACCGCGTCACCCGGCTGATCGAGGAACTGCTGATGCTGCCGGTGGCGGTTCCGGGCCTCGCGACCGCGCTTGGCCTGATCCTGCTCTACGGCACCTGGCACGCCCTGCGCACGAGCTGGCTGTTTATCCTGATCGGTCATGTGCTGTTCACCCTGCCCTTCATGGTGCGTTCGGTGCTGGCCATCCTTTGCGCCATCGATATCCGCACGCTCGAAGACGCGGCGGCCAGCCTTGGCGCCAGCCGCCTGCAGCGCTTCTTTACCGTGGTGCTGCCCAATTGCCGCCAGGGCATCCTGGCCGGCGCGCTCATGGTGGTCACGCTGTCGGTGGGGGAATTCAACCTGACCTGGATGCTGCACACGCCCACCACGCAGACCTTGCCCGTGGGCCTGGCCGACAGCTATGCCTCGATGCGGCTGGAGATCGGCTCGGCCTACACCATCGTCTTCTTCGTCATGATCATTCCGCTGCTGGTGCTGATGCAAGCGCTCAGCGCGCTGGGCGCGCGTTCCCGCAAGTACATCCCCGAAGCCGCGCACGCCCCTGCTGTTGCCGCCACGCCGGCCAACCCTCATACCGAGACCCGTCATGCATGAACCGACCACCATCAGGCTGCGCAATTGCGGCAAGACGTTTGCCGACGGCACGCTGGCGCTGCAGCCGCTGGATCTCGACATCGGCGCCGCGGAAACGGTGGTGCTGCTAGGCCCGTCCGGCTGCGGCAAGACCACCACGCTGCGTATCATCGCCGGGCTGGAGTATCCCGATGCGGGCGGCGAAGTCTGGTTCGGCGATACCTGCGTGACCACGCTGCCGATCGAGCAGCGCGGCGTGGGCATGGTATTCCAGAGCTACGCGCTGTTCCCCAATATGACCGTCTCCGAGAACATCGGCTATGGGCTGCGCGTGCGGCGCGTGGACGCCTCCACGCGCTGCCGGCGGTCGACGACATGCTCGCGATGATGCATCTCGAACCCTTCGCCGACCGCCGCGTGGACCAGCTCTCGGGCGGCCAGCGCCAGCGCGTGGCGCTCGCACGCGCCATTGCCGTGCAGCCGCGCGTGCTGCTGCTGGACGAGCCGCTGACCGCGCTCGACGCCAAGCTGCGCGACGCTGCGTGCCGATATCAACCAGTTGCTGCGCAGCCTGGGCATCACCGCCGTCTATGTCACGCATGACCAGGCCGAGGCCATGGCGCTGGGCGACCGCATCATCGTGATGGACAAGGGCCGCATCGCGCAGACGGGCACGCCGCAGGAGATCTACCGCGCGCCGGCCAATGCCTTCGTGGCGGATTTCATCGGCACCATGAACCGCCTGCCTGCCGCTGCCGAGAATGGCGCCTGGCGCGTGCCTGGCGGCGTCGTGCCCCGGACGCACGAATCCGCGCCGGTGCCGCGCGCGACCTGATGTTCCGCCCCGAAGACGTGGCGCTGGTGGATTCGGACAATGCCCATCTGCACGGTAGCGTGGTCACGGCCCTGTTCCTGGGCAACTGCACACGCCTGCTGGTGGAAGTCGGCGCCGCCGCGCCGCTCATCGTCGACACCACGCGCCGCGACAACTGGCACGCCGGAGACCGCGTCGGCCTGCGCATCGACACCGGCCACCTCATCACCCTTCCCGAAGCCCTGGCAGCATGAACACCGCCCCCTACCTGGTCGCCCACATCACCGACCTCCACATCAAGGCCGGCGGCAGGCTGTCGTACCGGCTGGTTGACACCGCCGGCGCGCTGCACCGCTGCATCGACACCCTGCTGGCTGCCCCGCAACAGCCCGACGCCGTGATCGTCACCGGCGACCTGGTCGACTTCGGCGCCGACAGCGAATACCAGTTCCTGCGCCAGATCCTGCAGCGGCTACCCATGCCCGTGCGGCTGCTGCCGGGGAACCACGACAGCCGCAGCGCGTTACGCCGCGTCTTTGCCGATCACGACTACCTGTTCGCCACCGGCAGCGGCGAAGACCCGGTGCACTACAGCATCGATGCGGGCCCGCTGCGGCTGGTGGCCTTCGACTGCACGGTGCCGGGCCAGCCCGGCGGGCGCGTCGATCCCGCTGCGCTGCCGTGGCTGGAAGCCGCGCTGTCTGCCGACCCGACCCGCCCCACCCTGCTGTTGCTGCACCATCCGCCGTTCTTTACCGGCATCGGCCACATGGACGAGCAGGGCCTGGCCAACGCCGACGCGCTCGAAGCCATCGTGCGGCGCCACCCGCAAGTGGAACGCGTGCTGTGCGGCCATCTGCATCGGCACATCACGCGCCGCTTCGGCGGCACGGTCGCGATCACCGCGCCCGGGCCGGCGCACCAGGTGGCGCTGGACCTGGACCCGCAGGCGCCCTCGCGCTTTCGCATGGAGCCGCCGGGCTACCTGCTGCACTGGTGGCATCCGGCGCACGGACTGGTGACGCATGCGGCAGCGATCGGAGACTATGGGGCAGCGCATCCGTTCTTTGATGCGCAGGGCAAGCTGATCGACTAGTGGTGACGCTCTGGCAGGTTGTTCGTGAGCGCCCGGTGAACACTCAGCGCTCGTCCCTGACCTGCACCTTGCCGTCCTCCACCCGGACCGGAAAGGTCGCCACCGGCTCGTAGGCGGGCGGGCACAGCGCCTCGCCCGTCAGCAGGGAAAAGTGCGAGCCGTGGCGCGGACAGACGACTTCCTGGCCCTCCACGTCGCCGCCGCAAAGCGGCTCGGCCTCGTGCGAGCAGAGGTCCTCGATGGCGTAATAATTGCCACCCACATTGAATACCGCGACCTGTACGCCATCGACATCGACGCTGCGGCAAGTGCCGGGCGCAAACTCGTCGGCCCTGGCGACATCGATCCACTCGCTCATCTCAGAGAAGTCCCAGTTCCAGGCGTGCCGCCTCGCTCATTCGTTCTCTCGACCAAGGCGGGTCCCACACCAGTTCAACCTCGACTTCGTCCACCCCGCTGGCTTCCATCACGGCGCCCTCCACCACACCGGGGAAGGTCTGCGCCACCGGGCAGCCTGGTGCAGTCAGCGTCATGCGGATGCCCACCTTGCCGCTGGCTTCGTCCACAGATAGCTGGTAGATCAGGCCAAGGTCGTAGATATTGACCGGGATCTCGGGGTCGTACACGGTGCGCAATGCCGCTATCACCCGCCCCTCGAGGCTGTCCGGCTCGGGCTCGAACCTGTCTTCGTGTTCCTCGGCCTTGCGCAGCCAATCGATAATGCTCATCGCTTTACTCCGTTGAGACCGGCCTGCCGCTGTTCTCCATAGCGGCTTGCATGGTATGCCAGGCCAGGGTGGCGCACTTCACGCGTGCCGGGAACTCGCGCACGCCGGCCAGGACCTCCAGTTTTCCCATCGGCACCTCGGCCTGCCCCGGCGCTCCGGTGACCAGCGCGTGGAAGCCTGAGAACAAGGCCCGCACCTGTGCCTCGGTCTTGCCCTTGAGCGCTTCTGTCATCAGCGAGGCAGAGGCGGTGGAGATGGCGCAGCCCGAGCCCTCGAAGCTGGCGTCCTCGATCACCCCATCGCTGATTCTCAGGTACAGCCTCAGCCGGTCGCCGCACAGCGGGTTGAAGCCCTCGGCGCTGCGGTTCGCTGCCGCCAGCCGCCCGAAATTTCGTGGCGAGCGGCTGTGGTCGACGATCACTTCCTGGTAGAGGTTGCGCAGGTCAGACATCAGGCGAATACCTCCTGCGCCGCGCGCACGGCAGCAAACAGTGCATCGACTTCTTCACGCGTGTTGTACAGCGCGAAGGAAGCGCGCACCGTGGCCGGCACGCCGAAACGCTCCATCACGGGCATGGCGCAATGGTGGCCGGCCCGGACCGCCACGCCGTGTTGATCGAGGATGGTGCCGACATCGTGGGGATGGATCCCGTCCAGGGTGAACGAGAGGATGCTCGCCTTGTCTGCCGCCGTGCCGATCATGCGCAGGCCGGCGATCCGCGCCGCCTGTGCGCTGGCGTAGGCGAGCAGCGCATGTTCGTGGGCGGCGATGGCTTCCAGGCCGACCGCGCGCACGTACCCGATGGCGGCGCCAAGGGCGATGACGCCGGCGATATTGGGGGTGCCGGCCTCGAACTTGTAGGGAAGCGCGTTGTAGGTGGTCTTGCGGAACGTGACCTCGCGAATCATGTCCCCGCCGCCCTGGTAAGGCGGCATGGCATCGAGCAGCGCGGCCTTGCCGTAGAGCACGCCGACGCCGGTGGGGCCGTAGAGCTTGTGCCCGGAGAACGCGTAGAAATCGCAATCGAGGGCCTGTACGTCGACCTTGAGGTGCGGCACCGCCTGGGCGCCGTCGATCAGCACCGGGATGTCCTGGGCATGCGCCAGCTCGATGATGTCTCGCGCCGGGTTGACCGTGCCGAGCGCGTGGAGAGGTGCGCCAACGCGACCAGCCTCGTGCGTGGGCCGAGCAATCGCGCGAACTGTTCCAGCATCAGCTCGCCGCATCGTTGATCGGCGCCACCTGCAGGAAGGCGCCCGTGCGCTCGCACACCAGTTGCCACGGCACGATATTGGAGTGGTGCTCCATCGCGCTGATCAGGATCTCGTCGCCCGGACGCAGGCGCTGGCCGAAGCTTGCCGCCACCAGGTTGATCGCCTCGGTGGTGCCGCGCACAAACACGATTTCCTCGCGCCCCGCCGCGTTGATCAGGTCTCGCACTGCGTCGCGCGCGGCCTCGTAGGCATCAGTGGCGCGCTGGCTCAGGGTGTGTACGCCGCGGTGGATGTTGGCGTTGAGCACGCCATAGTAGCGCGCTTCGGCATCGATCACGCTTTGCGGCTTCTGGGTGGTGGCGGCGTTGTCCAGATAGACCAGCGGCTTGCCGTTGACGGTCTGGCGCAGGATCGGGAAATCCTGCCGCAGCCGCTCTACCTCCAGGCTGGCGACCGGCAAGGCGCGCTCCACGGCCATCGGTTCATGCGCTGCCGTGTTCATGGCAGCTCCTCCACGGGTGCCGGCAGCCGGCCGCGCAGGAGCGTTTCCAGCCGCGTGCGCAACGGGGCAGAGCCGAGCCGGCTGACGACCTCTTCGGCGAAGGCAAAGGTCAGCAGGGCACGCGCCGCGGCATCGTCCATCCCGCGCGAGCGCAGGTAGTAGATCTGCTCGGCATCGAGTTGGCCTACGGTGGCGCCATGGCCGCATTTGACGTCGTCGGCATAGATCTCCAGTTGCGGCTTGGTGTCGACCTCGGCCTGGTCGGACAGCAGCAGGTTGCGGTTGGACTGGTGGGCATCGCTGTGCTGGGCATCGGCATGCACCACGACCTTGCCGTTGAAGACGCGCGCGAGGCGCCTGCCAGCACGCCTTTATACAACTCGCGACTCTTGCTGTGCGGGCTGGCGTGGTCGACGCGGGTGTGGTGGTCGATATGCTGCCGCCCGGCGGTCATATACAGCCCGTCCAGCGAACACTCGGTATGCTCGGCATTCAGCCCGACGTCGATGTCGACACGCGCGAGGGCGCTGCCCAAGGCGAAGGAACTAGACGCGAAGCGGCTACCCTGCCGCTGGTCCAGGTTCACGCCGGCGATATGGAAGGCCTTGAGGCTCTCCTGCTGCAGCTTGTGATGTTCGACCTGCGCATCGCGCTCGGCAACGATGTCAGTGACGGTATTCGTGCAATAGCCCAGCCCATCCAGGCCCGCGTGGTGCTCGATGATGCAGACTCGGCTGCGGCTTGCGCCACCACGAGGTTGCGCGCATGGGTGGCCAGCTCGCCGGCGGTGGCGAGGAACAGCAAGTGGATCGGCTGTACGGTGACGGTTCCGGCCGCCACGCGGATATAGGCACCGTCGGTCATGAACGCCATGTTCAGGGCGGCAAAGCCGGACGCAAAACCGGACGGGTAGTCGCTTGCACGACGCGTGAGCAACCCCTCCAGACAGTCCGGTGCGCGGTCCAGCGTGGCGGCGAGACTGGCTAGCTCCAGGCCCACAGGCAGAGCACCGATGCGCGACCATTGCGGCTGGTGCGCGCCGTTGACGAATACCAGCAGGTGCGCGCCGGCCAAGGCGAGCGCCTCGATTTGCGCTGCCACCGCAGCGTCCAGGCCGTCGCCGGCCTGGGGCAGTGCCACGGCAAAGCGGCTTTTCTCGAGTGCGGCCACGCTGGTGTATTTCCAGTCCTCCTGGCGCAGCGTGGGGAACCCGGCCTGGGCGAAATGATCCAGCGCCTGCCGGCGCGCGTGCGCGAGCCAGCCCACGCGGCGGCCGGGAAGCGCGGCCTCGACGCGGTTGAACTCGGCGAGATAGTGCTCCAGACCGCTTGCGCTCATGTCGAAGACTCCATCCCGGCATAGCCGTGCCGCTCCAGTTCGCGCGCCAGCTCGGGCCCGCCGGACCTGGCGATGCGGCCTTGCGCCAGCACGTGAACCTGATCCGGAACGATGTAGTCGAGCAGGCGCTGGTAGTGCGTGACCAGCACAATGGCGCGTTGCGGGCTGCGCATGGCCTCGATGCCTCTGGCGACGATCTTGAGCGCATCGATGTCAAGGCCAGAGTCAGTCTCGTCGAGAATGGCGAGCCGCGGCTCCAGCACCGCCATCTGCAGGATCTCGTTGCGCTTCTTCTCACCGCCGGAGAAGCCCTCGTTCACCGAGCGGTAAAGCAGCTCCTGGTCCATCTCCATGAGGCGGAGCTTGTCCTTGACCAGCGCGAGAAAGTCCATGGCGTCCAGCTCCGCCTCGCCGCGGTGCTTGCGGATCGCGTTGAGCCCTGCCTTGAGCAAGTAGATATTCGAGACGCCGGGGATTTCAACCGGATACTGGAAGGCGAGGAAGATGCCCGCGCGGGCGCGCTCTTCCGGCGGCATGCCAAGCAGGTTGGTGCCGTCATAGAGGACTTCGCCCTCGGTGACGGTAAAGCGGTCGCGCCCGGCCAGTACGTGGGCCAGGGTGCTCTTGCCCGAACCGTTGGGGCCCATGATGGCGTGCACCTCGCCAGCCTTCACGCCGAGGTCGATGCCGTGCAGGATGGGCTTGTCGTCTACGCTGACATGCAGCTTGCGAATCTCAAGCATGGCTGGCTTCTTTCATCCGATGCGGCCTGCGGCGCGCGCCGTGCGCGCCACGCTTACCCGATGCTGCCTTCCAGGCTCACGCCCAGCAGCTTCTGGGCTTCCACCGCGAATTCCATCGGCAGCTCCTTGAATACTTCCTTGCAAAAGCCGTTCACGATCATCGAAACCGCATCCTCGGCGCTGACCCCGCGGCTCTCGCAATAGAACAACTGGTCCTCGCCGATGCGCGAGGTGGAGGCTTCGTGCTCGACCTGGCCGGTGGCGTTCTTCACCTCGATATAAGGGAAGGTGTGGGCGGCGCATTTGTCGCCCAGCAGCAGCGAATCGCACTGCGAGTAGTTGCGCGCGCCGATTGCGCTCCTGGCCATCTTCACCAGCCCGCGGTAGGCATTCTGGCCGTGGCCGGCCGAGATGCCCTTGGAAAGGATGGTGCTCCTGGTGTTTTTGCCGAGGTGCGTCATCTTGGTCCCGGTGTCGGCCTGCTGGTAGTGGTTGGTCAGCGCGACGGAATAGAACTCGCCGACCGAGTCGTCGCCCTGCAGGATCACGCTCGGATACTTCCAGGTGATGGCGGAGCCGGTCTCCACCTGGGTCCACGAAATCTTCGAGCGCGCGCCGCGGCAGTCACCGCGCTTGGTGACGAAGTTGTAGATGCCGCCCTTGCCTTCCTTATCACCCGGGTACCAGTTCTGCACGGTCGAGTACTTGATCTGTGCGCCTTCGAGCGCGATCAGCTCCACCACCGCGGCATGCAGCTGGTTCTCGTCGCGCATCGGCGCGGTGCAGCCCTCCAGATAGCTGACGTAAGCGCCCTGGTCGGCGATGATCAGGGTGCGCTCGAACTGGCCGGTGTTGCTGGCATTGATGCGGAAGTAGGTCGACAGCTCCATCGGGCAGCGCACCCCGGGCGGGATATAGCAGAACGAGCCGTCGCTGAACACGGCGGAGTTGAGCGTCGCGAAAAAGTTGTCGGTATAGGGTACGACCGAGCCGAGATACTGCTGCACCAGCGCCGGATGCTCCCGCACCGCCTCGGAAAACGAGCAGAAGACGATACCGAGTTCGCCCAGTTTCTGCTTGAAGGTGGTGGCCACCGAGACGCTGTCGAATACCGCGTCCACTGCCACGCCGGCCAGCAGTTCACGCTCGTGCAGCGGCACGCCCAGCTTTTCGTAGGTGCGCAGCAACTCGGGATCGACCTCGTCCAGCGTCTTCGGTCCGGCCTTCTGAGAGCGCGGCGCTGCATAGTAGGCGATCGCCTGGTAGTCGATGGGCGGGTGCTTGACCGTCGCCCAGTGCGGCTCGGACATCGTCAGCCAGTGGCGGAAGGCCTTGAGACGCCACTCCCGCATGAATTCCGGCTCGCCCTTGATGGCGGAGATCATGCGGATCACGTCCTCATTCAGTCCGCACGGCACCGTGTCCGTCTCCACGGGCGTGTAGAAGCCATGCTTATAGCCTTGGCTGATCAGTTCATCGAGCTTGCGTGCCGGAGTTGCCATGTTCTGCCTTCGCTTGTCACTGTCACCTGAATCACAAGATGTCAGCTTGCGGCCCGTTTGTGCGCCGGGCGTGCAAGGCGCCGATATCCACCGGGTGCAATACCGGTTGCGCCATATCTGCCAGCGTCACGCGATTCAGTGCGCTAAAGATGACTCGATTGATCGATTGCCAGTTGGCGCGGATGGCGCACAGGCCTTCCTGCGCACACAGGCCGGCAGCGACACTGCACTCGGTCATGCCGGCCGGGCCTTCCATGGCGTCAATCACCTGTGCGATGGAGATCTGTTCCGGCGGCCGCGCCAGCAGATAGCCGCCATTGGCGCCGCGCAATGACTCCAGCAAGTGGTGTCTTGCCAGCAACTTCAGAATCTTGCTTGCCGTCGGTACCGTCACGCCGATCGCGGCGGCGACTTCGGAGGCACTGTAGATTCGTCCCGGGTTTCGCGCCAGGTGCGTCATGATCACCGTGCCATAGTCAGTCAGCTTGCTGAGTCTGAGCATTGTCGCCACCAGTATTTGCTAATTAGAACCAATCCGGTCCTCATTTGTTCCGGCGAATCCGCTGACACAAGGTCGCAGTCAACGGTGTATAGATGATTATCGGCGCCAGCGGGGAGGACTCAGGCATGGTCAACCAACCCATTACCGTCATCACCGGCGCGAGCCGCGGCTTGGGCCGCGCAGCCACGCGCCGTCTGGCCACAGTTGAAGGCCATCTGGTCGTCGCCACGGCGCGCCAGCCAACGGACCTCGCGGCGCTTGAGACAGAGCAGCGGCTTGCGGGGCATCCGATTGCATGCCGTCCCCTTGACGTCACGGAGGAAGGCTCGGCGGCCGCGCTGGCCGGCTGGCTGACCGAACGCTTCGGTCGCGTGGATGTGCTGGTCAACAACGCTGGTGTTTCACTCGATCACTACAGCACCAGCCTGCTCGAACTTCCGCTCGAGATCCTGCACCGCACCCTGGAAACCAATCTGTTCGGCGTGCTGCGGCTCACCCAGGCGTTGGCGCCGCTGCTGCGCGCCAGCCGCGCCGGCCGGGTGGTCAATCTGGCTTCGGGCATGGGACAGCTGGCGGAGATGGGCAGAGGCGTGCCGGCCTACCGAATCTCGAAAACGGCGCTGAATGCCGTCACGCGCATCCTGGCCGCCGAAATGGCCGATAGCGGCGTCAAGGTCAACTCGGTGTGTCCCGGCTGGTGTCGCACTGACCTGGGCGGCCCCGATGCGCCGCGCTCGCCCGAGCAGGGCATCGACACCGTGGTCTGGCTGGCAACGCTGCCCGACGATGGCCCCACCGGTGGCTTCTTCCGCGATCGCCAGCCGATTCCGTGGTAGCCAGGCGCGATCAAGAGCGGGGGTGCACGGACGTGCATACCCGCTCAGCGCCCTTGCCCGGGGCTTGCCGGACGCCTTGTTCTGCGCCACAGTTGCCCCACCGGCCCAGGCTGGAGATCATGATGAGAAACCGGCTCGCCACAGAAACTTCGCCCTACCTCCAGCAACACGCGGAGAATCCGGTCGACTGGTATCCCTGGTGCGAAGAGGCGTTTCGCCACGCGCGCGACGAGGACAAGCCGGTACTGCTTTCCGTCGGCTACGCCACATGCCATTGGTGCCACGTCATGGCGCACGAATCGTTCGAGAATCCCCGGATCGCCGGCCTGATGAATGAGCGTTTCATCAGCATCAAGGTTGACCGGCAGGAGCGTCCCGACCTCGACGAGGTTTACCAGAAAGTCCCCCAGATGATGGGACAGGGCGGCGGCTGGCCGCTCACGGTGTTCCTGACACCGCAAGGAGAGCCGTTCTTCGGTGGCACCTACTTTCCGCCGGATGACCGCTACGGCCGCCCTGGGTTAGAGCGTGTGCTGCTGAGCCTGAGCGAAGCCTGGATGCATCGCCGCCAGGAACTGCGCGACACCATCGAGCAGTTTCAGCAGGGGTTCCGGCAGCTGGACGACGCGGACCTGAGCCGTGAAGCCGCGCAAGTCGAGGACCTGCCCGCCCAGACAGCCCTCGCCCTCGCGCGAAATACGGATCCGATCCACGGCGGGTTGGGCGGAGCGCCCAAGTTTCCCAACCCAAGCGCCTACGACCTCGTGCTGCGCATTTATCAACGAACTGGTGAACCCGCGCTGCTTGAAGCGCTGGAGCGCACGCTCGACTGCATGGCGGCCGGCGGCATCCATGACCAGCTCGGCGGTGGGTTCGCCCGCTACAGTGTCGATGAACGTTGGGCCGTGCCCCACTTCGAAAAGATGCTTTACGACAATGGCCAGCTCGTCACACTGTACGCGGACGCCTATCGCCTGACGGGCAAGCAAGCCTGGCGCCACGTATTCGAGGGAACTATCGCGTACATTCTGCGGGACATGACGCACCCCGATGGCAGCTTTATGCTGGCGAAGATGCCGACAGCGAAGGCGAGGAAGGTCGCTTTATGTCTGGCGCCGGCCGAGGTGAAGGGTGTTCTTGGCGAATCCGAGGGGGCCCTGGCGTGTCGCGCCTACGGCGTGACCGACGGCGGGAACTTTGCACCAGGCAGATCGGTGCTCCACCGTGCGGTCACGCTGCCCCCCCTGGAGGAGGCGCGACTCGCAGGCTGGCGCGAGCGGCTGTTGGCAGCACGAGCCGAGCGCGTGCGCCCCGGCCGTGACGACAACATTCTCACCGGCTGGAACGCTCTCATGATCCAGGGGCTCTGCGCGGCTTACCAGGCGACGGGCGACCCCGCACATCTCGCCGCAGCAAGGCGTGCCGCCAGCTTTATCGAGGACAAGCTCACCATGCCGGACGGCGGCGTGTACCGGCACTGGAAGGACGGCACAGCAAGGTGCCAGGATTCCTGGAAGACTACGCCTTCCTGGCCAACGCTCTCATTGACCTCTACGAATCCTGCTTCGACAGGCGATACCTTGATCGCGCAGCCGACCTCGTGGCGCTTATTCTCGATAAGTTCTGGGAAGACGGACTGTATTTCACGTCCCACGATGGCGAGCAATTGGTGCACAGGCCTCGCGCGCCGTACGACAGCGCGTGGCGTCGGGCATTTCAGCCAGCGTGTTCTCCTTTTTGCGCTTGCATGAACTCACCGGCCAGGATCGCTATCGTGACTTCGCCGAGCAAGAATTCCAGCGATATAGGGCTGCCGCCACCGCAGCCCCCGCCGGCTTTGTGCATCTCCTGGCCGCCAGGGACTTCGCGCAGCGCGGCGCGCTTGGGATCATTTTTGCCGGCGACAAGGCGGCTGCCACCGCGTTGGTGAAAAGCGTTCACCGC
Source organism: Cupriavidus sp. UYMMa02A (assembly GCA_001725945.1). GTDB lineage: Bacteria > Pseudomonadota > Gammaproteobacteria > Burkholderiales > Burkholderiaceae > Cupriavidus. The sequence goes on from LRMT01000099.1 coordinate 47,989, forward strand.
GCTTACCTTCCGGCACGCGTCCTGGCATTCGCCGAAGACGTTCCAGTCGGCCAGGGTCGCACCCGGTCGATGGCCGGCCGGCAGCTACGTGTGCCGACATCGCACCTGTACCGCACCGGTAACCAGTGGCCAGGCGCTCCTTGAATGCTGCGTGGCGTGATGACCGTCACGAGGGCTAGACCAAGCAAGCACGTGCCGCAGATCATTGCCCCAACACATGCCAAACGGCGTGCCGCCGGATTCGGGTTGACCTGATCGTCGCCTGCCCAATAATTTAAGTTCTGACTGAGACACGCGTTAGCAAAGCGAAGGTAGGTCAGCGAAACGATCGTGTTTCCTATATGAAGCGTGATCGTGCAGGCCGGAAATGCCTGCAGGTCCGAACCGGATCATGAGTTGCTGACCTGGTTCGGACGCACGCCGGAAGCGCTGAGCACCTGTAGTAGGTGTTTTTTGCGGGAGGTATGCAGTGCGATGTTGGTCGCTCGCTTCGCGGGCGCCGTTCGGACAAAGCCCCTAAATGTCGGGGGCGATCAGGATCCCGCTCTTCACGGTATGGATCAGAGCAAGGCGATCTTCGACTGCCTTGCGCAGGACTTCGCGTCCCCTGAATGGATCCGTCAGGTAATTGGCGTACTGACTGGCCCGGATCTGTACCTTGAGGCTCATCGTCGTCGGTCCACTCTCAGGCCATGTCACCAGGAACGCCGGATGGCTGTCTGCGCACTCAACGAAAGCTGTGTCGTGAGACAGAAAACAGGAGTCGGCGCCCTGGGCCAGGAACTGGAGGTCCTTGTCCTTGAACTCGTAGGTTGCCATTTCTTTCTCCCATCGCGCGGAAGATCGTGGCGTGAAGGTCATTGTTGCGGGCAGCCGCCGCATCTGCTCATTCCAATGGTAGTGCAGCCGGTACTCGCTATACGAGAATTGTGAATTCTTGCCTGGGGCCGACTGCGGGACTAGGCGTATTGCCGGATCAGATCACGTTTCTTGGCCCCTTGGCCCCGTCCGCCTAGCTCGCATCTAGAATGGGATGCAGGGCGGATTCCTCTGTATCGAGACGAATCGAACGGCGTGCCCTCCCCACCACTCCACCCGGGAGGCGGATTCCTGTCCGCGTTGGCATGACCGTCACGGCTCGAGCGATTGGGGCGGGCCACAAACCGGACCGAACCCCGGGGCCGGTTTCAGTCGACCAATATTCTGTCTAGGATGATTGCAAGGTCGGTCACTGGGGGCATTTTGAAGCCGTCAACGCTCTTTCCGCGAATCTCGATTGCCAGCGTGGTACTGGCCTGGCTCTGCTCGACAGCGGGCGCCGCCGACGAGTTTGAACTGCGCCGTGCAGAGATGGTCCACGAGATCGCCGCAATCGCTGCTACGGCCAACGTCGAAAGGGACAGACCCGTCATCGACAGGCGTGTCCTGTCGGTGATGGAGCAAGTGCCTCGCCACGCCTTTGTCCCGGACGACCAGAAGTCGCACGCCTATGAGAATCGGCCGCTTCCCATTGGCTATGGCCAGACCATTTCTCAGCCCTTTATTGTGGCGGTAATGACTGGCCTCATGATGGTCAAGCCTGGAGATGTCGTGCTCGAAGTCGGCACCGGCTCGGGCTACCAGGCGGCGATTCTTGCCGGGCTGGCGCGCGCGGTGTACACCATCGAGATCATCGAACCGTTGGGCTTGCAGGGGTGCGAGCGCCTGCAACGGCTGGCCTACAAGCAGGTGGAATGCAAGGTAGGCGATGGCTACTACGGATGGGATACCCATGCGCCCTATGACGCCATCATTGTCACGGCCGCGGCCAGCCATGTGCCGCCCCCGCTCATCCGGCAACTGAAGCCTGGCGGCAGGATGGTGATCCCCGTGGGCGCGCAATTCCTGACCCAGTACCTGTTGCTGGTCCAAAAGTCGGGCGACGGCACCGTCTCCACGCGGCAGATCCTCCCGGTCAGGTTTGTACCGCTGGGCGGTGGACACGACGCGAGCAACGCCGCATTAGCGCCCGGTCGACCGGCGCCGCCCATCATGCTCCGTCCACCCCTGTTCGCCCTGGCCTTGCTGTCGGCCGCAGCGCTCGGCTATGAGATCCTGCTGGTGCGCCTGCTCTCCATCATTCAGTGGCACCACTTCGCCTACATGATGATCAGCGTCGCGCTGCTGGGCTACGGCGCAGCGGGTGCGCTGGTAGCGCTGGCTCAGCGCGCGCTGGTCCGCCATTTCCGGGCGGCATTTCTTGTCGGCGCACTGCTGTTTGGGATCTGCGCGATTGCGTGCTTTGCGCTTGGCCAGCGCGTGGCCTTCAATCCCCTGGAAATCCTGTGGGATCCCGCGCAGCCTCTGCGCCTGCTGCTGGTCTACCTGTTGCTGTTCGTTCCGTTTTTGCGCCGCCGTTAGTGTTTGTCTCTGCTTCACCCGTTTCAACGAGCAGGTCCACCGCATCTACAGCTTCGACATCCTGGGCGCCGGGCTGGGTAGCCTTGCCATCATCGTCGCGCTGTTTGCGTTGAGCCCGGTCGACGCGCTGCGGCTGGTAGGCGGCACCGGCATGGCAGCCGCCGCGCTGGCAAGCTTCGAATGCCGCTGGCATCGGCCCTGGCTGCCAGTGCTGCTCATCGCAGTGGCAGTCGCGCCGGCCGGCCTGCCAGATTCCTGGATCGCGCTGCGGCCGTCCGAGTATAAGGAATTGAGTCAGACCCTGCGCATCAGGAACGCGCGCGTAGTCGCCGAACGCTCGAGTCCCCTCGGCCTGGTCACGGTGGTCGAAAGCCCATCGATCCCTTTCCGGCACGCCCCCGGCCTGAGCCTCAACGCGAACATGGAGCCGCCGCCCCAACTGGCGGTGTTCACCGATGGTGACGGGCTCAGCGCGCTCAACCGCTATGACGGGCGGCGCGAACCGCTCGCCTATCTGGGCGACCTGACCTCTGCCCTTCCCTATCATCTGCTGGATCGCCCCAAAGTGCTGGTGTTGGGCAGTGGCGCTGGCGCCGACGTCTTGCAGGCGATCTATCACCAGGCCAGCGCCATTGACGCAGTGGAGCTGAATCCGCAGGTGATCGGGCTGGTCCAAGACCGCTTCGCCGCCTTCTCGGGCAAGCCCTACAGCGTGCCCGGGGTGCGCGTTTTTGCCAGCGAGGCGCGCGGTTTCCTGTCCGCCCGCGACGAACGCTACGATCTTATCCAGGTTGCCTTGCTGGATTCGTTCAGCACTTCGTCGGCAGGCCTCTATGCGCTTTCCGAAAGCTATCTCTATACCGTGGAAGCCTTTCGGGACTATCTGCGCCATCTGCGCCCGGGTGGCCTGCTGGCGATCACGCGCTGGGTCACGCTGCCGCCCCGCGATATTCCCAAGCTGCTCGCCACGGCCGTGGCGGCCATGGATGGCGCCGGGGTGCAGCAGCCATGGCGCCGGCTCGCATTGATCCGGAGCTGGAAAACCGCCACCCTAGTGGTCAGAAATGGCGAGTTCGATGCGACAGACATTGCCGCCTTACGAGACTTCTGCCACGCCCGCTCCTTTGACGTCGAGTACTACCCAGGCATGCGGGAAGCGGAGGCAAATCGCTACAACGTGCTGGACCAGCCTTACTTCTTCGACGCCGCGCAAGCGCTGCTGGGCCCCGATCGAGACAGCTTCCTGGCGCGCTACAAGTTCGATGTGCGGCCCGCCACTGACGACAGGCCCTACTTCTTCCACTACTTCAAATGGCGCTCGCTGCCGGAACTGCTGTCCTTGAAGGCGCAAGGCGGGCTGCCCTTGCTGGAATGGGGCTACCCCGTCCTGATCGCCACGCTGCTGCAAGCCACATGTGCGGCCTTGCTGTTGATCGTCGTGCCGCTCTGGGCGATGGGGCGCCACAACCGGCGGCTGCCGATCGTTTCCCTTGCCGGCGGTGTCGCCGCTTCGGCGCCACCGTCCGGCTGGCGGTTGGGGATGTATTTCCTCGCAGTTGGCTTCGCCTTCATGTTCGTCGAGATCGCCTTCATCCAGAAGTTCATCCTGTTTCTCAGCCACCCGCTCTATGCAATCGCGGTCGTGTTGTGTGCCTTCCTTTCATTTGCCGGCCTGGGCAGCCGGTATTCGCAGCGCATGCCTGCACACGCACCCTATATGACGGGCCACGGATTTCTGTCGCGCCGAGGCAACCACTGCAGGCGCGCGGTGGGTCTGGTCGTTGCCGGGATCTGCCTGGCCTCGCTGCTCTACCTGGTGGCCCTGCCGCCTCTTCTGAGGCTGCTGATGCCGCTTTCCGATCCGGCCAGGATTGCCGTCTTAGTGCTGCTGATGGCACCGCTGGCTTTCCTGATGGGAATGCCCTTCCCACTCGGCCTTGGCGGTGTTGCGGCCCGCGACAAAACGCTGGTGCCCTGGGCGTGGGCCGTCAACGCCTGCGCTTCGGTGGTGGCGGCGCCGCTGGCCACCCTGGTGGCGATCCATCTCGGATTCAGTACGGTAGTGCTGGTGGCGCTTTGCCTGTACGTTGTAGCAGTGGCCTCTTGCCCATAGACGGCGCTCATCGGTCACCGCTGTTCGACCTCGGTGGTCAGACGGTCTTGGAAGACGCGGCCCGTATGGCGGTGCGACTTGCCAAGGTTTGGAGTGGACTCACTCCGCCTTCGCGCCCGACTCCTTCACCACCTTGGCCCACTTGGCAATCTCCGCGCGCTGGAAGTTCGCCAGCCGCTCGGGCGTGCCGAGGACCGGGTCCAGCCCCAGCGTCCTGAGCTTTGCCTGCACGTCCGGCAGCGCATAGATGCGGTTGAGCTCCGCATTGAGCTTCGCCACCACGTCTTTCGGCGTATTGGCCGGCGCGAAGATCGCGAACCACGAGTCCGCCTCGAACCCCGGCAGACCCTGTTCCGCGAGCGTGGGAATATCCGGCGCCGACGGCGAGCGCTTGGCGCTGGTGATACCCAGCGCGCGCAGCTTGCCTTCCTTCACCACGGGCAGCGCCGACGGCAGGTTGTCGAACATCATCGTGATATGGCCGCCGAGCAGGTCCGGAATCGCCATCGCCCTGCCCTTGTACGGCACATGGGTGATTTTCACGCCGGCCATGGCATTGAACATCTCGCCCGCGACGTGCGGCGACGTGCCGACGCCCGGCGTGCCGAACGTCAGGCCACCTGGCTTTGCCTTGGCCAGCGCGATCAGCTCGGCCACGTTCTTCGCCGGCACATCCGGATGCACGACCAGCACGTTGGGTGTCGTGGCGACCAGGATCACGGGCGTGAAGTCCTTGACCATGTCGTACGGCATCTTGCTGTAGAGCGCGCCATTGATTGAGTGCGTGCCCACGGTGCCCATCGCCAGCGTATAGCCGTCGGCCGGCGCATGGGCCACGGCCTCGGCGCCGATATTGCCGCCGCGCGGGCTTGTTGTCGACCACGACCGGCTGCCCCCATGCGGGTAAGATCTTTTCGGAGACGATGCGCGCCAGCGTGTCGGGCGCGCCGCCACTGGGAAATCCGACCACCATCCGGATCGGCTTGTGCGGATAGGCCTGCGCCTGCGCGACGGGTGCACTGAACACGGCGGCAGCGGCGAACGCCGCCGCAACGGAACTGACTCGCATCGGTTGTCTCCTGGCTGGCCAGCACCTGCGTGGGCGCCGGCTGTTCTGGTCGGAAAATCCGGGACTACACGGCGATACCGCCGAACTCCTGCATGACCTTCTCGTGCAGGCGGCGCATGCCGCGCAGCCAACGGTCGTAGTCCTGTCCCTTGCGTTGATAGTATTCCAGGACCTCGGGGTGCGGCAGGATCAGGAAGCGTTCGTCGGCCATGCCTTCGAGCGTGGCATTGGCAACGTGCTCGGCCGTGACCGATCCCTCCTGCAGGAAACCCTTGCGCTCGCCCTTCTCGCCAAACAGCATATTGGTCTGCACGCCCTGCGGGCAGATGCAGCTCACCTTGATGCCGCGGTCGCCATAGGTGATCGACAGCCATTCCGCGAAGCCGATGGCCGCATGCTTGGTCACCGCATACGGCGCCGAGCCGATCTGCGAAAGCAGGCCCGCGGCAGACACGGTATTGACGAAGTAGCCGTCGCCGCGCTCCAGCATCTGCGGCAGCACCGCCTTGGCCGCATGGATGTGCGCCATGACGTTGATGTCCCAGATGCGCTGCCACTCCTCGGCGCTCGCGTCGAGCCCCTTGCGCAGGATGATGCCGGCGTTCGAACAGAACACATCGACCCGGCCGAAGCGGCGCGTCGCCTCGTCCGTCAGGGCCTGCACCGCGGCGGCATCGGCAACATCGACAGCCTGCCCGAACACCTTGCAGTCCGGCGCGGCCGCCTGCACTTCGGCCGCTACAGTGGCGGCGCCCGCGGCGTTGAGGTCGGCGATGGCCACACCGTGCGCGCGCCCGGGCAAATGCCAGCGCCAGCGCCCGGCCAATGCCCGTGGCGGCACCGGTCACGACGATCGTCTTGTCTTTGACTTGCATGCGTTTGTCTCCTTGTCTGTGTCTGCTCAGTTTGCTTCACGCGCGCCGGACGTTGCCGGCGCCGTACGTGTCGATCCTTGCCGCGCAGCACCGGCCTGCCAGAGCCGCGCCTGCAGCGTCTGCGCCAGTTCGCGGATGCGCGGGCCCAGGTTGCTTTCCAGGATTTCGGGGGACAGCCGCGTCGCGGCGCCGCCGATATTGAGCGCCAGCACCTCGCCGCTGCCTTCGAGCCGCAGCGCGCCGCGGCACCGCTCACGGTGCGGTCCCACTCGGCATGGGCCACGCAGAAGCGCGCCGCGCATGTCTCGCAGCGAGCGCACGATGTTGCCGCGCGTTTG
>LRMT01000100.1 GCA_001725945.1 Cupriavidus sp. UYMMa02A
CCTTCTTCCATGGCGATCGGGGCGATCAGCTTGACGGTGATCGACACGTTGTCACCCGGCATCACCATTTCCTTGTCCGCCGGCAGCTCGATCGAGCCGGTCACGTCGGTGGTACGGAAGTAGAACTGCGGGCGGTAGTTGTTGAAGAACGGGGTGTGACGGCCGCCTTCGTCCTTCGACAGGATGTACACCTCGCCGGTGAAGTGGGTGTGCGGCTTGATCGAACCCGGCTTGCACAGCACTTGGCCACGCTCGACGTCTTCACGCTTGGTGCCGCGCAGCAGCAGACCGACGTTGTCGCCAGCCTGGCCCTGGTCCAGCAGCTTGCGGAACATTTCCACGCCGGTGCAGGTGGTCTTGACCGTCGGCTTGATACCGACGATTTCGATTTCTTCGCCGACCTTGACCACGCCACGCTCGATACGGCCGGTCACCACGGTGCCGCGACCCGAGATCGAGAACACGTCTTCCACCGGCATCAGGAAGGTACCGTCAACGGCACGCTCCGGCGTCGGGATGTAGGTGTCCAGTGCGTCGGCCAGGTTCATGATGGCCACTTCGCCCAGCTCGCCCTTGTCGCCTTCCAGCGCCAGCTTGGCCGAACCCTTGATGATCGGGGTGTCGTCGCCGGGGAACTCGTACTTCGAGAGCAGCTCGCGAACTTCCATCTCGACCAGCTCGAGCAGTTCAGCGTCGTCCACCATGTCGCACTTGTTCAGGAACACGATGATGTACGGCACGCCAACCTGGCGGGCCAGCAGGATGTGCTCGCGCGTTTGCGGCATCGGGCCGTCAGCGGCCGAGCAAACCAGGATCGCGCCGTCCATCTGAGCGGCACCCGTGATCATGTTCTTCACATAGTCAGCGTGGCCCGGGCAGTCAACGTGCGCGTAGTGGCGGTTGGCCGTTTCGTACTCGACGTGGGCGGTATTGATGGTAATACCGCGTGCCTTTTCTTCCGGCGCTGCGTCGATTTCGTCGTACTTCTTGGCGGCGCCGCCGAACTTGGCTGCCAGCACCGTGGCAATCGCTGCGGTCAGCGTGGTCTTGCCGTGGTCAACGTGACCAATCGTACCAACGTTCACGTGCGGCTTGGTCCGCTCGAACTTTTCCTTTGCCATTTC
>LRMT01000101.1 GCA_001725945.1 Cupriavidus sp. UYMMa02A
CCGGCCGTGGCGGCCCGGGCGCGCCGGCGCCCCGCGCTCGCCGGTCGTGGTATCCACGGTCGCCCAGCGCGACATGGACGTGGTCCTGAACGGCCTCGGCAACGTCACGCCGGTGTCCAACGTCACCGTGCGCGCGCAGGTGTCGGGGCCGCTGCTCAAGGTGCTGTTCAAGGAAGGCCAGATGGTCAAGGCCGGCGACGTGCTGGCCGAGATCGATCCGCGCCCGTTCCAGGCCGCGTTTGACCAGGCCGTGGGCCAGCTCGCACGCGACCAGGCGCTGCTGCAGAACGCGCGCCTGGACCAGAAGCGCTACCGGACGCTGCTGCAGCAGGACTCGATCTCGAGCCAGCAGGTCGATACCCAGGATGCGCTCGTGCGCCAGTATGAAGGCGTGGTCAAGACCGACCAGGGCAATGTCGACAATGCGCGGCTGCAGCTCGGGTACACCAAGGTGGTGGCGCCGGTGTCGGGCCGCATCGGCCTGCGTCAGGTCGACCCGGGCAATATCGTCAACACGTCCGACACCAACGGCATTGCGCTGATCACGCAGATCCAGCCCATTGCCGTGCTCTACACCATTCCCGAAGACAACCTGCCGGCCGTGCTGAAAAAGCTCAATACCGGCGAGAAGATGCAGGTGCAGGCCTGGGACCGCCAGATGCGCAACCAGCTCGGCGACGGCACGCTGCTGACTACGGACAACCAGATCGACACCACCACCGGCACGGTCAAGATGAAGGCCGTGTTCCCGAACACCGACGGCATGCTGTTCCCGAACCAGTTCGTCAATGTGCGCACGCGCGTCGATACGCTGAAGGACGCCACCGTGATTCCGATCGCGGCGGTCCAGCGCGGACAGCAGGGCACCTTCGTCTACGTGGTCGACGACAGCAGCAAGGTCAAGGTGGCGGTGGTCACGCTGGGACCCGGCGACGGCGCGCGCACCGCCGTGCTCAAGGGCCTGGAGCCCGGCCAGCGCGTGGTGGTGGACGGCGCCGACCGGCTCAAGGAAGGCATGACCGTGGAAGCCGTGGATCCCGCCGCGCGCGCGGCCAGCCTCGTGCCGGCCAGCCAGCCGCGC
>LRMT01000102.1 GCA_001725945.1 Cupriavidus sp. UYMMa02A
TTCTCCAATCCCCCCTGAACCCCGAAGCCTTGATCACCGGCGTCCAGCGCGCGGCAAGGGCGTTCGCATACCTGGCCACGTCTTCCGGCGCCTGCCCTGAAGGAGGTCGTACCCGGTGCGCCCCAGCTTCTCCCGAACATCGGCCATGGCCAGGATCTTGCGCACGGCGTCATACCATTGCGCGGCCGCTTCGGGCGCGGTGCCCGTGCGCACGTACAACAGGTAGCGCGACGAAGTCACCAGGTTCGGAAATCCGGATTCCGCGAAGGTGGGCACGTTGGGCAGCGCATCGGCGCGCTTGTCGCCCGCCACCGCCAGCACGCGGAGTTTGCCGGCGCGGTGGTATTCCACGAAGGTGGTGGTTGCGTCCATGCCGGCTGATATCTGGTTGCCCAGCAGGTCGGTGACAAGCGGGCCGCCCCCGCGGTACGGCACCAGCGTGCTGCCCGTATGGGACTGGGCGACGAACTCCGTCGCCAGGAAGTGGAGCAGCGTACCAACCGTGCTGATGCCGATCGAATGCTCGGCAGGCCGGGTCCTGGCCGCCTGGACAAAATCGGCCAGGGTCTTGATCGGCGACGCTGCATTCACCGCCAGCCCGAACTGAACACCGGCCACGTCGGTAATCGCCTTGAAATCAGTGGCGGGATTGAAGCGCATGTTGTTGTAGATCAGCGGGCCGATGAACATCGGGTCCACCGGGGCCAGCAGCACGGTATTGCCGTCGGCGGGCGCGCTCTTCAGGACTTCCGCCGCCACGCGCGTGCCGCGCCGGGGCGGTTGTCCACGATGATGGTGCGGCCCATCGTGTCCTTGAGTTTCTCCGCCAGCAGGCGCCCCATGAAATCAGCGGGACCGCCCGCAGGGAACGGCACGATGATGCGCGAGACGGGCTGCCCCCATGCCGCGCGCGAGATCATGTTGCCGGTACACAGCGCGACGGCGGTGCCGGCCAACAGGCCCTGCGCGAGAGGCGCACGGTGTCGAGAGGGTCGTGATCCTTCATGGAATGCTCCTGGCTGGTTTGCGGGGATTACAGGGTGGCGAAGGGAATGAAGTGCGCGGCGTCTTCGATGGTCTGGCCTGCTTGCAGCAGCAGGTCCTCCCTGAAGCGCCAGGCCATCAGTTGCACGCCGACGGGGACGCCGCCGGCCATGCCCGTGGGGACGGAAAGCCCGGGCATGCCGAGCATGGCGGTCGCGAGCAAGGGGCTCTGGGCATCAAGCAGCGCGTGCGTTTGCTCGAGCGTGCCGATGTCCGCGTCTTGCGCGCAGGGGCGCTGCCACGACACCGGCATCAGCACCAGCGGATAGTCCTGCAAGAAGACCGACCAGTTGCGTGCCAGCGTCTGGCGCCGCGCCAGTGCATCGAGAAAGCCATCGCGGCTGGTTTCCGCCATGCCGTCGATCATGTTGCGCTGGCTGCGCCGCATGGCTTCGTCGCCGTGGTGTTCCACGCCTGCGATGATGTTGCGGCGGCTGTCGTCCGTGATCAGCGTGCGCCATAGCGCTGCGGCTTCAACGAAGTCAGGCAGGGTGGCTTCTTCCACCGCGTAGCCGGCTTGCTGCAACCATTGCGCGGCACTGTCCAGGGCCTGGCTGACTGCCGGATCCGTGGGGATGCCCGGGCAGTGCCTGAACAGGGCCACGCGGATGGGGCCCGCTGGCGGCGGGAACTCCAGCGGCGCGGGCACCCACGCCGGGTCGCGCGCATCGTAGCGCGCCATGGCGTGATAGCCGAGCCGCAGGTCCGCAATGCTGCGGGCCATGGCGCCCTGCACCGACATCAGTTGCGGCGTGATGCCGCGCTCGGCACTCGCGCTGGGGTTGTATGCGGGCACGCGGCCGATCGTTGGCCGCAGCCCGGGCACGCCGCAGGCATAGGCCGGATAGCGAATCGAGCCGCCGATGTCGTTGCCATGGGCCAGCGCGCCCATGCCACAAGCCACCGCGGCTGCGGCGCCGCCGCTGGAGCCGCCGGGCGTGATATCCGCATCCCAGGGGTTGAGCGTGCGGCCGTGCAGGCCGTTGTCCGTGAACCAGCGCGACGAATAAGTGGCCGTATTGCTGCGGCCCACGATGATGGCGCCGGCATTGCGCCAGTGCGCCACCACCGGGGCATCTTCGCGCGCGATATTGTCTTTCAGCGGGATCACGCCGTTGGTGGTGGCGTGTCCTGCCTGGTCAACGTTGATCTTGATGGTGACCGGCACACCATGCAGCGGGCCGAGCCGCGCGCCGCTCGCGACCAGCTGGTCAGCCGCATCGGCACTCGCCAGCGCTTCATCAGCCAACACCTCTGCCAGCGCGTTGATACGCGGATTGAGTTGTTCGATGCGCGCCAGCACGCTGGCCGTGGCCTCGCGGCAGGAGATGTCGCGGCTGCGCACGGCGGCGGCGATGTCGACGGCGCTCCAGCGCCACAGTGCTTGCGGGGTATTCACATTGGACTCCAATAATTTCGGGCAAAAGGGATCCCGCCCCCCGTGCAAGGCGGGAGTTCGGCGAGGCGGACGGTGGATGCCGGCGGGCGAAGCCCGCGTGAAGGTGGCTTAGTCGGGCAGGTTCATCATCAGGCTTCCCCGGTCGACGCGTGATTCGGCCTCAAGGGCCAGCGCTTCGGCGTGCTCCATGTGCTCCTTCATGAGCGCGCGCGCACGGTCGGCATCGCGCGCGCGAAACGCGTCCATCAGTTGCGTGTGGCTGTGCACGATTTCGTCGTCGAAGCGATCGAAGCTCTCCTGCGCATTGCGCACGACAATCACGCGGCGAATGATGTCGTTGAGCAGGCGGCAGAACAGCGCCAGCATGGGGCTGCTGCACGCGTCAGCCAGCCGATCGTGGAACAGCAGATCCGCTTCGCGCCGCTCGTTCCAGTCCGTGCTGCCGCCGTGTGCCGGATGGCTCAGGCCGATCAGCGCATCGAGATCGGCCAGGTCGCATCGGTCAGGCGCAGTGCCACGTTGGCGGCAAGCTCGGGTTCGACCGCGCGCCGCAGGGCGTACAGCGTGGCAATGTCCACCGGCTGGAAGTAGAGGAAGTTGCAAACGGCTTCCAGGCAGCGTTCATACGAAGCTGCGCCAGCGTGGCGCCGCCATTGGGCCCGGTGCTGACGGTGACCAGGCCCTGCACCTGCAAGGCGGCCAGCGCTTCGCGCACGGTCCCGCGGGCTACGCCCATCTGCTCGATGAGCGCGGCCTCCTGCGGCAGCTTGTCCCCCACCTTCTGGTGCGTCTGGACAATCCAGCGCTTGATGTCGGCAACTACCTGGTCGGAGCGCTTCACGCGCCTGGTGCCCGATATTTGGGCGCGTCATCCTTGGACATCGCTCAGCCTATTTATGATCATAATTATCATGATTATGACCGACGCGCTGCTTGTTCCAATACGGGTATTCCCGGTGACACCGCCCAACCACCGCCTACCGCCGTGAGGCTGGACCGGTTTGAAGAGGGTTTGGGGAATTGACTGCCGATCACTATCATCTATCAGTGCACACTGCAGAGGGCACGCTATGCGGCAACCCAAGATTGTCCTCGTTGGTGCCGGACTGGTCGGCGGATCGGCGGCGTTGTTTACTGCTCTGGCAATTCCCAGTGCGGAAATCATCATCATCGATGTCGCGCGGGCGCGGGCCGAAGGGCAGGTGCTCGACCTCGCTCACGCGGCCGCATTCTGGGGGCACAACCGCTTCTATCCAGGCGATTACGAGGACGCGCGCGACGCGGACATTGTCGTGATCACCGCTGGCGCTGGCGTGAAACCCGGACAGACGCGACTGGACCTGGCCCGGATCAATGCGGAGATCACGCTCGAGATTGTGGATCGGACGGCAGTTCTGGCGCCCGATGCGATCTACGTGATCGCCACCAATCCGTGCGATGTGCTGGCGGGCGTCGTGCTTGATCGCCTGCACTGCGCGCGGGAGCGGGTGATCAGCACCGGCACTTCCCTCGACACAGGACGCCTGCGGTCCCTTCTATCCGAGCGGCTCGGCATCGTAGCTCCGGGGATCCACGCCCACGTTCTTGGCGAACACGGTGAATCCGCCTTGATCGCGTGGTCCAGCGCGACCGTCTCGGGCATGCCTCTCGAAACATTCCTGGCGAGAAGCGGCAAGGAACTCGGGCCTGCCAGCCGCGACCTGATCCTGCGCTCCGTCCACGAGGCTGCCAAGCTCATCAAGGAAGGAAAGGGCGCCACCCACTACGGGATTGCCAGCGCGATTGGCCGGATCTGCCAGGCGCTCGTGCATAACACCGATCTGATTCTTACGGTCGCCACCGTGCATGCCGAAGTCGAAGGCGTGCCCGACGTGTGCGTGTCGCTACCGATGGTCGTCAATGGCGCGGGCGCAGGCTGCTGGCCTACCCGGAGCTCGATACCGCCGAACGCGAGGCCCTTCGGCGTAGCGCGCGCATCGTCAGGGACGCGACCGACAGCGTACTCCACGGACGGTAAGGCAATATCGCGCGCTCCGGATTGGCAGGACCGCCGCAGTTGCGGCAGGAGGTTCATCATGGCTGGATTGCACGCCAAGGCTTCATCGCCGGCAGGCCCATCAACGTCGACGCCGCCAATCGGCCATCTCGGCAGCCTCTGGAAATATCTGGTCCCGGTGGGTATTGGCATTGTCCTCTGGTTCCTGCCGCCGCCGGACGGTCTCGAGATGAAGGCCTGGCACATGTTTGCCGTGTTCGTCGCCACCATTGCGGGCATCATGACGGCCCCGTTGCCAATGTCGGCGGTGGCAATCATCGGGTCCACTGTGGGCGTGCTGGTTGGCGTTGTGTCGTTTGCGGACGTCACCAAGTCCACGGGCACGGATCTCGTCTGGCTGGTCATGCTCGCCTTCTTCATCTCTCGCGGCGTGATCAAGACGGGACTGGGGCGTCGCATCGCGCTGCTGTTCATGCGTCTGCTGGGCAAGCGAACCGTCGGCCTGGGATATGGGCTAGTCCTTACGGAACTCATTATTTCGCCTGCCATGCCCAGCATCACTGCCCGCGCGGGCGGCGTGATGCTGCCGATTACCCGGGCAATATCTGAGGTCCTGGGCAGTCATGCGGATGACCCCGAATCCCGCGGCAAGGTAGGGCGCTACCTCATTCTGTGCGCCTTCCATGCGAACATCATCACCGCCGGCATGTTCATCACGGCGATGGCAGGCAATCCGCTCGCGGTGAAACTTGCGGCGGACCAGGCGTCTCGATCAGCTGGCTCGATTGGGCAGTGGCAGCGTCGATCCCCGGCTTGCTGTGCCTTGCCATCATTCCGTTAGCCATGCTCTGGATCACCCCACCGCAGATTCGCGAGACCCCCGATGCGACGGCCCTGGCGCAGCGAGAGCTCACGGCCCTGGGACCCATCTCCGCCAAGGAAATCATCATGGCGGCCATCTTTGTCGGCTTGCTGGTGCTATGGGTTTTCGGCGAGGACCTGAAGATCAGCGCGACGCTGGCGGCCGCACTCGGCGTGTCACTGCTGTTCATTACCGGCGTGCTGACTTGGCAGGACGCCCTGGACGAGAAATCGGCCTGGGACACCATGATCTGGATCGGCCTGCTGATCATGCTGGCATCCAAGCTCAATGAATACGGCATGGTTTCCTGGTTCGGCAAGGAATTCGGAGCCCACCTCGAGGGCTTCCACCGGTTGGCCGTGTACATGATGGTGGCGGCCATCTACTGCTACATCCATTACTTCTTCGCAAGCGCCACGGCTCATATCAGCGCGCTCTTCCCCCTGTCCATGGCGCTGATGGTTGCCGCCGGCATTCCGCCGTTCACCGCGGCGGTTGCGCTCGGCATCCTGAGCAATATCAACGGCTGCCTGACCCAGTATGGCATCGGCTCCGGTCCGGTCATGTATGGCGCCGGCTATGTCACCCAGGGAGAGTGGTGGAAGGCGGGCTTCCTGATGAGCCTCATCTACATGGTCGTCTGGCTGGTGGTCGGCCCGCTCTGGTGGCAGATGCTTGGGCACGTCTGAGCCACGGTGTCACATAAAGCCAGGGTTTCGCGGGAGATAGCGTGTCCAGTCACCGCAGTCCTGCGTTCCCATCAGCACCATTGGGAGCACGAATCGCATGCCCTGGCTGGCCGCGATCGCTAGTGCATCGCTCGTCCCCGGAATGAACACGGAGATCTGCTTTGCTTCCCCTGCGACTGCCAATGCCAGCGCCGCCCGGAATGCACCGGGCATCGCATGCGTGTGCAGGACTGCCAGCGGACCTACATGGCCCGTCGCGGCAATGTACGCGTAGCCGACGCGCTCGCCTCCATCTTCGAGGAAAACGCCTTCCATCCTGGGATCGGCGAGCAGGTACCGGTGATGCTTCTCTCGCGAAACACCCAAGGTGGCGACATCGATCTGCCGCAGCATTTCAAGATCGGCAGCCGTGGTTTGGACGGGCGTCGCGCGAAGCGCCGGACCCTGCGCATGGCGTACCAATGACGCACGCTCGGCGCGGCACAATGGATAGCACGCGCGGCAACAGGCCGTGCCGCACATACAGCCCCTGGGACACGACGTTGAAGGCGAAGGTAATCAGGCTCTTTTCGGTCGCACCGGCCTGGCTCGCATGCTGCATGGTGCGGTCCAGCAGTTCGTTGCCGATGCCCAGTCCCTGCCGGCCGGGTGCAACGAACAGTTCCGCCAGGAACCAGAGCCGACCGCAAACCCAACTCAGGGCAAAGCCGACAATCTCGCCATCATCCTCGGCCAGCCACACGCCGCGCGGATCGTCGCGAAGGCAGAACGCCTGGAAATCCGGATGCCGCGACGTGGCGATCGACCCGAAACCGTGGCGAAGGGTCAGGTCGTTGATGCTACCGGCAACCAGTTCTTCGGCACGTGCCAGGTCGTCAGCGCTTGCAGGTCGGAAAACGATCGGCATCGGTACCTCCCGCGTGACACCGTCCAAATGTATAGCAGAAGGTCACGTAAGGACCAAGCGCCGAAGGACTCATCAGGCGACCTGCCCATGGTCCATTTCACCTAAAGTTGTTAGTGCTTTGTGCGTCCGGGATGTCCAGGGCAATACCAAAGCAAAACAGGTTTCGTGCGGCCGGCTTCACGCCGCGCATGTCGGTCGCGAAGATCGGCGGCGGTTCTTGTAGTGTGTATGGCGATCAGCACGGTACAAGGCAAGGAGAATCATGATGGCTCAAGGATTCGACGCGATCATCATCGGAACCGGGCAAGCCGGCCCCGCACTCGCCGCGCGGCTGGCTGGCGCGGGCATGAAACTGGCCGTCATCGAGCGCGCGCGTTTTGGCGGCACCTGCGTGAACACCGGCTGCATTCCCACCAAGACCCTCATTGCAAGCGCGTACGCAGCCCAACTGGCGCGGCGGGCTGCCGAGTACGGCGTGACGATCGGTGGGCCGGTCGCCGTCGACATGAAACGCGTGAAGGCACGCAAGGACGAAATCTCGGGCCGGTCCAGCAACGGTGTGGAACAGTGGATGCGCGGCCTGGAGAGCGCTACGGTCTATCAGGGCCACGCCCGCTTCGAGAGCGCGCACGGCGTACGCGTCAACGGCGACCTGCTGGAAGCCGGGCAGATTTTCGTGACGTCGGCGGCCGCGCCCTGGTCCCGCCCATGCCCGGGCTGGATCAGGTACCGTACCTCACCAACGCGGGCATGATGGACGTGGATTTCCTGCCGGAGCACCTGATCGTCATTGGCGGCAGCTACATCGGCCTCGAGTTTGGCCAGATGTACCGGCGCTTTGGGGCCAGGGTGACCATCGTCGAAAAAGGTTCGCGCCTGATCCAGCGCGAAGATGAGGATGTGTCGCAGGCAGTGCGGGAGATACTGGAAGCCGAGGGCATCGAAATCCGGCTCAATGCCAACTGCCTTAGCGCCCGAAGGAATGGCGACCATATTGCTGTCGGCCTGGATTGCGCGGCCGGTGCGCCCGAAGTCCACGGCTCGCACCTGCTGCTGGCGGTCGGGCGCGTGCCCAACACCGACGATCTTGGGCTCGACAAGGCAGGCGTCGAGACCGACGCTCGCGGCTATATCAAGGTCGACGAACAGTTGCGCACCAGTGTCTCTGGCATCTGGGCGCTTGGCGATTGCAACGGCCGCGGCGCCTTCACGCATACGTCGTACAACGACCATGAGATCGTCGCTGCCAACCTCCTCGACAACGACCCGCGCACGGTGTCGGATCGCATCGCGGCCTATGCCATGTTCATCGACCCGCCACTCGGCCGCGCCGGCATGACGGAGAGCGAAGCCCTGCAATCCGGTCGCAAGGTACTGGTCGGCACTCGCCCGATGAGCCGTGTCGGGCGCGCCGTGGAGAGAGGCGAGAGCCTGGGCTTCATGAAAGTGGTGGTCGACGCCGACACCCGGATGATCCTTGGTGCGGCGATCTTGGGCCTCACCGGCGACGAGGTGATTCACTCGCTGCTCGACGTCATGTACGCCAAGGCCCCTATACGACCATCAGCCGTGCGATGCACATTCATCCCACGGTGTCCGAGCTGGTACCGACGCTGCTGCAGGAATTGCGGGCACCGGACTAAAAGTCACTCTGGGGCGAGGCACGCTGTGGTCCAGCCGAAGTGGCGGTTGTCGGCCCCGGATGCCCCCAGGCGTGCCAGCGCGATACTGGCGAACAGTTCGCACGCGTGCGCAATGATTGAGGGGAAGAGCAATGGACGAGAACTCACCAGGCACCGGCCCCGCGCAAGCGGAAGCGCCGCTCGCGGACCTACCGGGCCAGGTCGTGCTGGTACTGCAAGGTGGTGGCGCGCTTGGGGCCTACCAGGTGGGTGTCTATCAGGCCTTGCATGAGGCAGGTCTCGAGCCGGAGTGGGTGATCGGCACCTCGATCGGGGCGATCAACGGGGCCATCATCGCCGGCAATCCGCCAGAGCAACGGCTTTCCCGGCTCAAGCAGTTCTGGGACGGCGTTGCCTATCGCGTCGCCGCTCAGGGGAGCGGCAGCTTTCGTCAACTCGAAGACTGGCTGCGGGTAGTGAATATCACCACGCAGGGCATTAAGTCGTTCTTCACGCCAAGCCCCGATGCATGGTGGCCGGGCGTACATGCCACCGTTGGTCTTGCCAGGGCGGCCTTCTACTCCACTTCACCGCTGCGCGCGACCCTGGCCGCGTTGGTCGACTTCGACTACCTGAACGCCAGGCAGACCAGGCTGACAGTCGGCACGGTCAGTGTTCGGAGTGGACGCATGCGCTACTTCACGAACCGCGACGCGCCGCTGAGCGTCGATCACGTGATGGCCTCGGCCGCGTTCCCTCCTGGCTTCCCCTCCGTATTGATCGAGGGCGAGCCATACTGGGATGGCGGCATCTATTCCAACACCCCGCTGGAAGCGATTCTCGATGACCGCCCGCGCCACAGCTCGCTGATCTTCGCCGTGCAGCTTTGGCCTGCCAGCGGCCCGGAGCCCGATTCCATCTGGCAGGTAATGAGCCGACTGCGGGATATCCAGTATTCCAGCCGGGCGGAGTCCCATCTGGAGCGCCAGCGGCAGATCCACCGCCTGCGGCACGTTATCCGCGAACTGGGCAAGCACATTCCAGAAGGCGAACGCGAGCAGGCCGCCGTGCAGGAATTGCTCGACTGGGGATGCGGGACGACCATGCACGTGGTCGAACTCGACGCGCCGCAACTCAACGGCAACGACATGCACCGCGATATCGACTTCTCCACCTGCGGGATCGAGCGTCGCTGGATGGCCGGGTACGAGGACACGCGAGGTGCGCTGGAACGTGCCCCATGGCGCGAGCCGCTGGACCCGATAGAGGGGATTGCCGTGCATCGGCTCAGGGCGGGTGAGTGATGTGTTCGTGCTGAAGGAGAGGTCGGATATTGTTAAGGAGGGACATCCAGGCAGACGGCCAGCGTTATGTGCTGGGCCTGTGGGTCGAGCAGACCGAAGGCGCCAAGTTCTGGCTCAAGGTCTTCAATGAACTCAGAACCGAGGCTGCCAGGACATCCTGATCGCGGTGGTCGATGGCCTTAAGGGGTTGGCTGAAGGCTTGAACAACAAGAGCGTCGCGGCACGTCTACAACGCGCCACGCTCAACCCGCTCCCAACTCATCGCCCACCCATACAACGCAATACACCCAAACACCAGCATCGTAGGCCCGAACACAAACGACAGCAGCGGCATCATCAACAATGAGCAGGACACCATCAGATAAACGTGCAACGCCAGCTGCATCGGCACCGCGATGACCACGAACACAAGCGTGATCAGCGTCAGGAATATCTTCTTCGGCCACGAGAAGTCAAAGATGTAATAGACCAGCGCATGCCCCCAGGGCAGCAGGAACAAGAAGCTGGCGCAGGTCTTCACGCCGTTGTCCACATACCTGCTGGCCGTGTACGGAAAGCTCTGCGGCGCCATCCCGAAGAACAGCAGTGCCGTGGCCTGGATGAACACGGCGAACAGCAGGAAGTACCGCACCGGGAGGTACAGGTCCCGTATCCGGAGGGCCATCAGGCAGACGGCGATCGTCGCGATCAGCGTCACGCACCAGGTCAGCACGTCCGGCACTGGCGCAACGACATTGGTGTAGGGCAGGTTGAAGTCGAACCATGCCACTCGCGTCAATTGTTCAGTGACGGCGCCATCGATGCCCAGCTTGTCGATCCAGAAACGCAGCACCCCCGCCCACATCCCGCTGATAGGGTCCCGCAGCATCCATTCGGCCACATTGAACGCGGCCGGCACCAGCAGTATCCCCGCGAGTGCGGGAATGGACAGGCTCAGGTGATCCAGCGAACGATGCCTGGCCAGGCACAGGATGGTCAGGCCAAGAGCATCGCTCTGGTCGCGTGTGGCTACAGTGTGTCCGGTAGGGTGCGTCATTGCTAGAACTCCGCGAAGACCCCGATTTCTGCTTGCTTGCGCGTGTAGGACGGGTTTTCGTAATAAATGGCGCGCAGGTTTATGCCATAGCGCTTGGTAATCCATTTTCGCCAGATCAGCGAGACCTCATGACTGCTGAAGTCGCTCAGCAGGGTCTGCTCGCCGGTAAGCTGGTAGGCTTCGCTGCCGCCGTCGTATTTCAGGGTGATGAACTGGTCCTTGTCGCGCCCGTAGGTAACGGCGACTATGCCGCGATTGGAGCGAACATTGCCAGGATCGCTGCGGTTCAGCCGCGCGCCAAGCTGGACGATCCAGGGGGCGTCGAAGTAGTACGTCAGGCCGAGCAGCAAGGTCTTGTCGGTATAGACCTCCTTGGCGCGGTAGTAGGTGAAGCCAATGCTCGCGACCAGGTTTTTCTTTTCGAGCAGTTTGCGGAACAGCAAGCCGTCGGCCCGGAACTCGGGCAGGAAGAAGCCGCCCGCGCTGGTGCCAGCGCTCAGGAAGCCGTACCAGTTCTCGTCGAAGGTCCGCGTGTAGCCGAGGCCGAAGAATGTGCCCTGGTCTCCAAAGTGGCTCTGATGGCTGATTTCGCCGGTCACGTAGTCCTTCGGGCTGAAGTGGACCCCGCCTCGCAAGTACTGGTCGTTCCAGTTGGAATTGTCACCGGTGAGGTTGGCGTGGCCGAGCCCCCCTTCAATGAAACCCGTGAGCAGGGGAACAAACGTCCTGGGCGCCGTGCCTTCTGCCTGGGCGCGGACATCGGTTGCGACAAGCAGTGCCAGCATGCCCAGAAGGGGCAGGAAATAGGCGCCGTGGGGTCTGGTATCGGAGAGCTTCGCCATGCGTATCCTGTCGATCGTGTCGATGTCGCACGGAGGTCCCGCCAGGAGCCTCCGGCCCGCAAGCTGCGGTAGAACCATACACTGCTTCGCTATGAGCAGTCGATAATGAATAGCTTGGAGATGGCGCTTTATCCATGAACGGTGAGGCAAATCAGCGACACCGTATGCCCGCCGGAGGCGGTGCCAGCGCCTGTTCCGGGGTCAGGCGTGCCTCGAATGCCAGGTACAGCGCCTCCTCCAGGACATTCCAGTGTTTGCCATGCCGGAACTGGATGGATCGCATGCGCCAGCACGCAATCGCATCCTTGTCCCCCATCTTGTCGGCCACCAGGGCCACCAGGCCCCAAGGGAAATCGGCTTCGGACATCTGCAGCCAGGTCATGCGGTTCTCCTTCATCCACAAGTAGTAGGCCGTCGCATGGGGCCGGCTGTCGGGCCGGATATCGGCCAGGATGGGGAAGATCTGCGCCACGGCGTCCGGGTAGAACTCCGACTGGCTGCGTGGCTGGGTGCTGACCAGGTAGCCTTTGTTGGGGCGCCAGAACGCGCGCAGGATGTCCTTGTCGAGCTGTTCGGCCTTGCGCATCCAGCCGGCGGCGCCAACGGCGTCTCCTTGGCGCCGGTGATAGTCGCTGGCAGCCTTGAAGGCGCTTGAGACTTCTACGTTATCCATCAGCAGGGCCACTTGGAGCTTGGCCGAGATCAGGTAGATGCCGGAACTCGGGTCGCGAAGTGTGTCCAGGTACCGGCTGGCCTTGTCGAAGCTGGCCTGCCACGCCGACCGCATACCCTTGGGTGGCGCCGAGCGTACCAGCAGTTCCATCCAGACCGCCATCAGCGCATCGTCGGCGTCGGCCTCCTGGCACGAGATGAAGCGCTGGTCCTTCATGCAGTAGCGGTCGAAGCGGCCGTCGGCGTGCTGGCGCGGAAGCAGCCATGCGATCCAACTGGTTGCGGCGGTTCTGGTGGTCATGCCCGCGTCCTGCGCGGCCAGCAGTGCCTTTGCTGCAAAGTAGGGATCGCTCGAGTCGCCATTAAAGTAGGTCGTGATCGCCCCGTCGTGACGCTGGTAATCGGTCAGCACAAGCTCGGCAGCGCCCCCCGGCTGGGGAACGCAGGTGGCAATCACGAGGAGCAGAGCGAGCAATGTCTTCATGGGGTGCCGGGGCATCGTGGGCTGGCCGCCTGACCATCTGACACGACCCTTCCTTCCTCCGGGGCGCATGCCGCGCCATAAACCACCGTCCCGGCGCACACGTGAAGCACCGGCGCCACCAAGGTGGTGCGCTTGTCCACCGCGCCGATCGTGCAGCGCGCCCCGAGATCGATCTCGCGCTCGGCGGCCACCGGCCCCGCGATGACGCATTCGCGGGCCACGGACATGCGCCCGCGGCAATCAGCGCCCCGTCGATGCGCACCCGCGCGCCCAGCCAGATGCTGCCGCTTGCCTTGACACTGCCGATAATGCGTGCCCCGGTGCCGATCCACAAGTCGCCATGCACGACAAGGTCGCCGCGGTACAGGGTGTTGGCGGGATACGTCAGATCGTGCGTTACCAGCCAGCGGCCGTCAGCGGCTTCGGTCGGAGCGATGATGGCATGGGCCCAGTCTCCCCCGGGCGGCGCGGTGGCATCCATATCGGGTGGCACGCCAATGTGACGCGGCCCGAACCTGATCACCGCGGCGCTGACCGAGGTGAACTCACACTCGTCTTCAAGGCGTATTGCGTACAGGGCTGAAGCCGGCCCGAGCAAGCGGCCCTGCGGCTCGACGTGGATGCTGCGCGCGTGCGCCCAGCGCTGAAGTTCGCTGCCCTCGCGCATCAGGATCTCGCCTTCAGACAGCAGCACCTGCATGCGATTGCGCCTGCCCGTGGAGATACCGCGCCGACCGTAGATGGCCGCGGAAAACGTATGGCTGTCCGGAAGCACCAGCGATCCGCTGGTGACAACGGTGCGCGTGCAGACGCCCATGATTGCCTCCGCCGCTTTCGGTATGAACGTGCCCGTCACGTGAACGACTGGCCCCAGGTCACGGACCGCGTGCGCCGTGCGACGCAGGCCGGAGCCCTCGTCCCGCCGCTCGACCATCGCCCGAAAAGTCGCCGCCACGGCCGCAACGTCCAGCGTGTGTTCGCCATCGATCGCCAGCCGGCGGATGTCGCGCCTGCGCCGCCACTCAAACACTGACGGCAGCAGCGGCAGCGCGAAGACCAGCATGGTGAGAGTACCTAGCAGCAAAGGCCACACGCTTAGTCCCCCTGGCGATAACGCGTTGTCTTGTCCCACCGTAGCTCGCGGCGGAGCAGGTGATCGAAGACGACCTGGATGAAGATGGCGCGCGACACGGACAGGATGCTGACCAGGAAGCCGAAGTAGTTCAGTGGCAGCAGGCGGATGCGTTCGCGGGTGCCGTCCAGGTATATGGCGGCCGCGATCTCGAAGAACGCGGCAAAGTTCCCGAGCGCCCCGTACGACATCAGCGCGAACAGGATCACCGCTTCACCGAACAGCGGCAGGCCGCCGGCATAGAACAGCAGGATTGCCAGCAGCCAGCCGAACAGCATCAGGGGCGCCATCATGTAAATGCCGAGCAGCGCCACGCCGTCGATCTTCTCGAGCAGCCCGTGGTGGCGGCACGTTGCCATCTTCCAGCCGTGGCGATAGAGCGCCTGGTTGTGGCCCTTGGTCCAGCGCATGATCTGCCGCACCCGCACGGGCCAGGTCTCGGGCACCTCTTCATAGCATTCCGACCAGTTCTGGTAGATCGTCTTCCAGTTGGCCAGCAGCAGCCGGTAGGTCAGGTCGGTGTCTTCGGCGAGCACATCGTCGTGCCAGCCGCCGACGCTGCGCAGCGCCCGCACCCTGACGCCGCCCACCGTGCCGCCATACTGCGGCACCAGGTTCAGGTTCATGCGGGCCTGCTGGTCCACCTGGTAGCCGCCGGAGCGTTCCAGGTCGAGCAGCCGCGTCAGCAGGTTGCTGCCCAGGTTGATCGGCACCACGCGGCCCATGGTTGCGCCAACCTCGGGATCGAAGAACGGGGCCACCAGTTGCTTGAGCAGGCTCACCGGTGCAGGTAGTCAGCGTCGAACACGACAATGATGTCGCTGGCGACGGCCGCGCTCGCATCCTTGAGCGCGGCGGCTTTGCCGGGCTTGCCGCCCGTGCGGTGGAACGGGATGATGCGCCCCGGGTACCGCTGCACGAAATCGTCGATGATCTCGCGCGTGCGGTCGCAGGAGCGGTCGTTGACGGGCATGATGGTGAGCCGGTCGGCGGGATAGTCCGCGTGCAGCAGGCACGTCAGCGAACCGGCGATCACCGCCTCTTCGTTATGCGCCGCGACCAGCACGGTCAGGGTGGGCCAGTCCGCGATATCGATGTCCAGGTACGGGTGGCGTTGCCTGCCGAACAGCCGGTTCAGCGTGAACAGGTAGTGGCGCACGGCATAGAAGATCACCAGGCCGACGATCAGCAACAGCATGACCGTCAGCGGCGGCACGATCGCCCTCGCGCCCTCGTGCACCGGCTCCGTCAACGGCGCAGGCTTGGGCCATGGGCGTGGGCGCAGTGCCGGCTCAGGCCGGCCATCGCCTTCCAGCGTGTCCGCCGTTGTTATCGCAACTTCCATCGCGGTGCGGCCGGGCTCGGCGGCAGCAAGCTTCGCCGATTTTGGCAGCGGTTTGGGGGCGGTTTCCGGGGCTAAGGATCCGCGGGCGAAGGCCTCTCCTCTCACGGGAGTTTCCGTGGCCTCGTTTCGGGCGCGGGCATGGTGAAGACCAGCAACCCGCTCAGTGAGAGGAACAGGCGATACGCCAGGCGCATGCTCAATGACCTCCATCCATGTTTTCATCTTGGAGGCTGGCCGTGCTCCCCCAGCCAGCCCCTGCGCATTACAGCTTGCCGGCGACGAATGCCAGCGAGGTGCCTCCTTGCGATGTCACGATCCAGTTGGCGGAATCCCATGTCACCGTGGCGAGTCCCTGCGTCACCACCGGCTGGGCATAGCCGGTGCGCGGCAGCACCCACGCCATGTCGGTCAGATCGGTCGGGTGGCTGGCCTGGAACGACCATGCGTTGCCGGTATCGGTGGCCTGCCAGGTAGTCTGCTGGCGCCGCTGGCTGAACTGCGCCAGCGTATCCATCGTGTACCAGCTGAACAGTCCGCTTGCCTTTACGTTGTCCGCCTTGTTGAAGATGACGTTGAGCGTCTTCGGGTATTGGATAGCGCCCACCGGGTGCATGTAGATCAGCCGGCTGGTGCGGTTCTTCGCCACGAAATCGATCAGCTGCTTGTACCAGGTGTTGATGTCGGCCGCGGGCACGTTGAATTCCTGGAACTCTTCGAACGTCGCGTACTTGCCGAACGGCATCACCGGGAAGGCGCGGATGGTGTTGTTCGTCAGCACGCCATTGCGATAGCTGCGCGTCGGCGCCATCCCGGTATTGCCCAGGAAGTAGTAGCCGGTGTTGCCGTTGGCTTCGAGCCAGTTGACCGACCACTGCGGCGTATTGCCTTCCGGCGCGGCGTACTCGACCGCGGCGCGTCCGGTCACGCCTTCCACGCTCTGCTTGTTCATCACCAGGTACTGTTCGAAGGTGGACTGGTTGGTCTCGCTGGCGTTGGCACCCCAGTAGTCGTGGATCCATCCGCCATGACTGCCGATCTTGTGCCCCTTCGATTGCAGGGACAGCATCAAATTCTTTGCCGCGGTGTTCTGCGACAGGTTGATGCCCTTGGCGTCGCCGAAGTTGATCTGGTCAGGGCCCGCAGTCACGGAAATGGAGAACGGGCTATTGCTATTGTCGAAGGTGCCCCAGGTATTCATTTCCACCGCGGGCGCGATCTGGTCGCCGGCGCAGAAGTGCCAGTTCAGCACCAGCCCGCCGCGCGCCTTGGGCTGCGCCGAAAGGCGCGCCATATTCATCAGGTTGCCGCCGAAGTAGCGCAGGAAGCCGTGCAGCAGCATGCCGTCGGTCTGTCCCTTCAGGTAGGCGAGCGGCAGGTTGACGAACAGCACGCTGCCTGAGCCGAAGTTGCGCAGCCCTGCCACCAGCCCGAAGTTGGGCGACGTGATCAGCGCGGAGCCGGTATAGGTGCCCTGCGTGACGAAGCTCGGATAGATCAGGAAGCCATAGACGTAGCCCGAGATGCCTTCGATGGGAGGCGTCGTGCTCGCGTCCCACAACATCGACTTGCCCGGCGGCACCTGCAGCGTCCTGAGCGTGGTGCCCAGCGCGGTGATTGGCCCGACGCCGATCATGTTGCCGAGCAACTGGTCATAGAGCACATAGTCGACGCCGGCAAGGTTGCTGAGCCGGCTCTTCTGCGGCGCGTAGAAGCCGGTAGGGGTCAGCGCGCCGAAGTCGTAGACCAGCATCAGCTTGCCGCCCTGGTTGGTGTAGGTCTCCAGCGCCGCGATCAGCGCATCGCTGGCCTTCACGTGCACCTGGTCCGGCAGGATCACGCCGAGACTGCGCTGGGGTCTGCCTTGCTGGAACTGGGTGTCCGTGATGACGGTCATCTTCAGGCCTTCTTCCTGGGCCCCGTCGAGCCAGGCCGACACGCGCGGATCGGGAAGGGAGAAGCCGTCCGGCACCAGCAGTGCGATCTGATTGGTGGCGGCGTGCGAGATTGCCGGCAAAGCGAGCACCAGTGCCAGGCATAGCTGGAGCGCCAGGACGCTGCTTCGCCGCAGCAGTGAATAGGATTGGTAGAACACGGTCTTCTCCCAGCGCGATGACTACAAGTTGCCTCGGCGTGCAAGACGCTGCGGCGCATCGACGTACGCGAGCATGCCGAGCCCCTCAGTCCGGCTCGGCTCCAGGCGCCGGCGCGAGCGTGTATGTGCCCGCCTTCACCTTGGCTCCGGCCTTTAGCTTCTTGGGCGTCTTCGCCTTCAACTCATCCTTGAGGGCCTTGAGGGTTGCCTTGCTCTTGCCCTTCTCCGCCTCGTACGCAAAGTCGATCTGGAAGCTGTGGTCATAGCCCAGCAACCCGCCGGGATCCGCCGGACTCGCCGGGAGATAGAGCGGAGTCTCGGCCGCGGCCGCAGCGGCGTCCTCGGTCAGGGCGGCATG
This sequence comes from Cupriavidus sp. UYMMa02A, assembly GCA_001725945.1. Lineage (GTDB taxonomy): Bacteria > Pseudomonadota > Gammaproteobacteria > Burkholderiales > Burkholderiaceae > Cupriavidus. The sequence goes on from LRMT01000102.1 coordinate 17,785, forward strand.
GGCGGGTGCCGATGCCAGGACACCCGCGACAGCAAGCGCGGTTGCCGCTGCTGCAATACGTGAGAGCCTCATTGCCATTGCTCCTGCTTATAGAGCGGCCAGACAGAAGTTGAACTTTTGCGCTGAACCGCTGGTTTAGCTTGCTGCTGCGCTACAAACTGACGACGCCGGCGTCGGCCGACTCATCGCCGCACTCCCCATACATGTCCGGGTGCGCCCCCTGCAGAGCCATGACAATGCGTTCGCTGGCGCGACCGTCGCCGAACGGGTTGTGGGCGCGCGACATGCAGGCGTACTCCTCGGGGTCATTCAGCAACCGCTCCGCGGCTGCGATGAGGCGTTCCGGGTCGGTGCCCACCAGCCGCGCGGTGCCGGCGGCCACGGCTTCCGGCCGCTCAGTGGTTTCCCGCGTAACCAGGACCGGCTTGCCCAGGGCCGGCGCCTCCTCCTGGATGCCGCCGGAATCGGTGACGATCAGGTAGGCGCGCGACATCAGGAACACGAAGCAGGTAGTCCTGGGGTTCGATCAGGTGGACGTTCGGGTGTCCGCTCAGGATCGCCTGCACCGGCTCCCGCACGCGCGGGTTGAGATGCACCGGGTAGACGATCTGGATATCCGGATTGCGGTCCACCAGCGCGCGCAGTGCGGTGAAAAGACGCTCGAATGGCGTACCAAAGTTCTCGCGCCGGTGGCCGGTCACCAGCACCAGCCTGCGTGACTCGTTCAGGAAGGGATACTGGGCGCTCAGTTGGGCCCGCATCCACGGATCGCCGTCCAGCCGGGCCTTGACCCGCAGCAGGCGTCGACGCCGGTGTTGCCCGTCAGGCTGATGCTGCGCTGATCAACGCCTTCGCGCAGCAGCGCTTCCCTGGCCTGCTGCGTTGGCGCAAAATGCCAGGATGCCATCACGTCGGTCACGCGCCGGTTCATCTCTTCGGGCCAGGGGGCGTGAAGATTGCCGGTCCGCAGTCCCGCTTCGACGTGTCCGATGGCCACATTGCGATAGAACGCGGCGAGCGTGGCGGCCAGCGTGGTAGTGGTGTCGCCGTGTACCAGCATGGCATCCGGCAGGAAGCGATCCAGCACCGCGTGAACGCCCGAAAGCACACGCGTAGTTATGTCCGACAGGCTCTGTCCGTGGCTGATGATGTTCAGGTCGAAGTCCGGCACGATCTCGAAGAGCCGAAGTACCTGGTCGAGCATCTGCCGGTGCTGCCCGGTGACGCAGACTCGCAGGTCGAAATTTGCGGACTCCCTGAGACGCTGAATCAACGGTGCCATCTTGATGGCCTCTGGGCGGGTCCCGAATACAGCCAGCACTTTTTTCGGCATGTCGGTGTCCCTCTCTCGTCTTATAAAAGGAGAGCTTTGTGCGCTTGCTCGCGATTGCGTGTAATCGCCTTGTCCCTATTCTTCCGGCAGGAAGGGCGCCGCGGCTTGTGTCAGCCAACCAGGATTAGGGCGTCGTGATGTCCGGAACGACATATGTGATGTCCGGAGGTGTCCATCTCTACCTAAGTACGCGATGCCTGTGCCAGCAACTGTAGTCCCTTGAATTCATTGCGAATTCTTCGATGCAAGCAAAGGCATGAGCCGAACCCCGGGCGCTAACCGTTGCGGAATGTTTACAACGCCATGGGATACCGATTTTGACGCGGTGTCCAATGCTGCACCAATAGACGCATCACCCGTTTGGGTGAGTGACGTTGCAGACGGCGGACGCCATCTGGGAATAGCGATGTCGGGTATGGGAGGCCCCTACGACAGTGCACCACCCTTTTTGCGGCGTTGCAAAAGAGATATGGGGACAGCGTGAGGGCGGTGGGACGCCGGGGCGACAACGGGAGGAATTAAGCCCGGCGCCCATGAGAAAGGTATGACAGAGGTGGAAGCGGCGGTACACAAGAGTGCTGAAACACGTTCTTTTACTTAATCCTGTCTAAAGGAAGGTGCTGGCCAAGTTGTTTCAAGAATGAAACGTCGCGCAGATCAGAATTAAGTTTCTTTGATCCTTCGCCGTACTCGCGACGTCATGGATCGGCACGACCACGTCTTCCAATCCCCGCGCTGTGCGTGACCCTACAGCTACACCATCCTCGTCTAGGTCGTTGATGAGAACCCCGCGAGCTATCTCGCTGGATTAAAAAAAACGCAACCCGCATGGTTGCGTTTTGCCTGGGGTATGACCGGTATCAGAACTGGTTCATGGTGTTGTCCTTACCCGCCGCCTTCAGTGCCGCTTCGCCGCTGAAGTACTCCTTGTGGTCGTCGCCGATGTCCGAGCCCGACATGTTCTGGTGCTTGACGCAGGCGATGCCCTGACGGATTTCCTTGCGCTGCACGCCAGCCACGTAGCCGAGCATGCCCTGGTCGCCGAAGTATTCCTTGGCCAGGTTGTCGGTCGACAGCGCGGCGGTGTGGTACGTCGGCAGCGTGATCAGGTGGTGGAAGATGCCGGCTTCGCGCGCCGCGTCGGCCTGGA
>LRMT01000103.1 GCA_001725945.1 Cupriavidus sp. UYMMa02A
GGCAAGCATGATGGAGTCTCACTTCGTGGAGACGCCAGCCCTCTCCCCCGCCCCTCTCCCAAAGGAGAGGGGAGAAAGACATCGCAGTTTGAAACTCGTTAGCAAGACACGCCCGTCTCATCCAGAGACGGCGTTTTTATCCGCCTTCGCTATCCCCCACCGCCTCCACCGCATATTTCACCAGCCCCGCCCGACCCTCGATCCCCAGCTTGCGCTTGAGGTTGAGCCGGTGCGTCTCCACCGTGCGCACCGACACCCCCAGCTGCGCCGCGATCTCCTTGTTCGCCATGCCGCGGCCGATGCAGCCGAGGATGTCGCGCTCGCGCCGTGTCAGCGCGTCCAGCGGACCCGCGGACGGCGTCTGTTCGGCCATGCCGCGCGCGATGCGGGCGCTGTAGAACACACGCCCGGCCAGTACCGCCTGGATCGCGGCCATCAGTTCGTCGGCGGGCGCATCCTTCAGCACATAGCCGCGCGCACCGGCGCGCACCGCCTGGCGCGCATATTCGAGGTTGTCATGCATGCTGACCACCAGCACGGCGATTTCCGGATACTGCTCGTGCAGCGCGGCGGTCAGCGCGATGCCGCCCATGCCGCGCATGCCGATGTCGGTGATCACAAGGTCAGGACGTTCACGCGCGCCGGCACGATCCAGCCATGCCAGCGCCGCCTCGCCGCCATCGGCCTCTCCGACCACGCGCAGGTCGGGCTGCAGCGTCAGGTGCATGCGCATACCGTCGCGCACCAGCGCATGGTCGTCGATCAGCAGCACGCGCGCGGCGCCTCGATCGGGCGATCCTCCATGTCGGCCGGTCCGGCCGGTTCAGGTATCTGGGTCATGACTGCGAAGATTCTGCGGGAAGGGCGGCGGTACGGGCTGCAGGCTCCGCAACCGGGAGCGTTGCCACCAGTTCGGTGCCGCTGATGCCGGAGACAATGCCGAACTGCCGCCGAGCGCCGCAATGCGCTCGCGCAGGTTGCGCAGGCCAATGCCGCGCTGCGGGTCGACCTGCATCCGGGCCACGTCAAACCCCCTGCCGTCGTCGCGCACCCTCAGGCGCGTCGCATCCGGATCGAACGACAAGGACACCGCCACCTTGCGCGCACGCGCATGGCGCTCGACATTGGTCAGCGCTTCCTGCGCGAACCTATACAGCGCCGTAGCCTGTTCGTCGGGCAGTTCGCGCGGCGTGCCGCTCTGGGCCACGGTGATCTCGAGCTGGCTGCCGCCCTGCATCTCGCGCGCAAGGTGCTGCAAGGCGGCGAAGATGCCAAGGTCGTCGAGCAGCGCCGGGCGCAGGTTGCGGGCCACGCGCCGCACCTCGTTGAATACCGTATCGAGCCGGTTCAGCGCCATGCCGAGCACTGGCGCCACGGCCGCGCCTTCTGCCGGCGCCAGGCGCAGCCGGTTGACGGCGGCCTCCAGCACGAGCTTCGCCGACACCAGCAACTGGCTGATGCCGTCGTGCAGCTCGCGCGACAGCCGCGCACGCTCTTCCTCCTGGGACTGCACCACGCGCTGCGCAAGCTGGCGCAGCTTGGCATCGGCCTCGCGGTGCTCTCTGATATTGAGCGCTAGGCCGCTGGCCGCCACCAGCAGGATGCTGACCGCGGCGATTGCGCCGATCCACGCCATGGTCTCGCGGATATCGGTCTCGGCGCGCGCGTCGAGCTGGCGCAACGTGCCTTCCACGTCATCCAGATAGATGCCGGTGCCGAGCATCCAGCCCCATTCGGGCACGGCCACCACGTAGCCGAGCTTTGGCGCGAGCTGCTTCGACGACGGCTTTTTCCACAGGTAGCGGACCGAGCCGCCGCCCGCCTTGGCCGCCGCGATCAGTTGCTGGATGGTGAGCGCGCCCTGCGGGTCGCGCAGCGTCCACAGGTCCTGGCCGACCAGTTCGGGCTGGCGCGGATGCATCAGGTTGCGGCCCTGCATGTCGTACAGGAAGAAATAGCCATCGGGCCCGTAGTCGAGCCGGGCCAGGGCGTCCATGGCGGCCTGCCGCGTCGCGGCATCGGTGCGACCCGAACGTACCATTGGCGCGATCGCGCTTTGCGCCAGTTCTACGTAGTGGCGCAGTTCGGTTTCCTTGCTCTGGAGATAGGCCGCCTCGACCAGCGCGCGCTCATGGTGCGCCAGTTGGGTTGCCTGGAAACGCACGGCGAGCGCAATGCCGAGCATGGCCACCGCGAGCGGCGCGACGGCGAGCAACAGGATCTTCTGACGGAGTTTCATCTGGGCCGGGGGTAAACACCGATGCCGCGCAGGCGGCATGTCACCGTCGATCTGCGTAGTACTACGCAGAAGTGCTGCGTAGTTCCGCGCTTGTGCGGGGTATGGCGGGTGTCAATACTACACGCCGGACGCGCAAGCCGCCCCAACATGCGGCGCGCGTCCACGCAGTTGGTGCACCGCCTACCCGGCTGGTGCATCGCCTGCCTGCAAGACGAGATCCGGAAACGACACGAACCGGGCGCGCAGCAGCCAGATCCAGGAGACCCGATCACCGCCGGATTGCGCCTGCTGCCCGCCCAAGGCGCGCGCCCGCCGCCGACCCCGCCAGTTACCAGTCCTTCGCCGATGCAGGCTTTCCATACCCCGGTCTGAGGAGACCTTCACTATGAATCGCATCGGAGAACACCTGGTGTGGCTGGCTGTCGCCATCCTGGGCGCGTTTGCCTTCGGCACTGTCGCGCTCGCGCGCGGCGAGGCCGTCAGTGCGCTGTGGATCGTGGTCGCCGCGCTCTGCATCTACCTGATCGCCTACCGCTACTACAGCCGTTTTATCGCCGACAAGGTGATGCAGCTCGACCCGAAACGCATGACCCCGGCCTGGCGCCACAACGACGGCCTGGACTACGTGCCGACCAACAAGGCGGTGCTGTTCGGCCACCACTTCGCCGCCATTGCCGGCGCCGGCCCGCTGGTCGGCCCCGTGCTGGCCGCGCAGATGGGTTATATGCCGGGCATGCTGTGGATCCTGGCCGGCGTGGTGTTCGCCGGCGCGGTGCAGGACTTCATGATCCTGTTCATCTCCACGCGCCGCGACGCGCCGCTCGCTGGGCGACCTGGTCAAGTCCGAGATGGGCACGGTGCCGGGCATGATCGCGCTGTTCGGCTGCTTCATGATCATGATCATCATCCTGGCGGTGCTGGCGCTGATCGTGGTGAAGGCGCTGGCCGGCTCGCCGTGGGGCACGTTCACCGTGGCGGTGACCATCCCCATCGCGCTGTTCATGGGCATCTACACGCGCTACATCCGCCCGGGCCGCATCGGCGAGGTGTCGGTGATCGGCTTCGTGCTGCTGATGCTCGCCATTCTGGGCGGCCAGCACGTGCATGAAAGCGCCGTGCTGGCGCCGCTGTTCACCTACGACGGCAAGGCGCTGACCTGGATGCTGATCATCTACGGCTTCATCGCCGCGGTGCTGCCAGTGTGGCTGCTGCTGGCCCCGCGCGACTACCTGTCGACCTTCCTGAAGATCGGCACCATCATCGCGCTGGCCATCGGCATCCTGATCGTCGCGCCGGAACTGAAGATGCCGGCCTTCACGCAGTTCGCCAAGGGCGGCGGCCAGTGTGGTCGGGCAACCTGTTCCCGTTCCTCTTCATCACCATCGCCTGCGGCTCGGTGTCGGGCTTTCACGCGCTGATCTCGTCGGGCACCACGCCCAAGCTGCTGGAAAATGAATCGCACGCGCGCTTCATCGGCTATGGCGCGATGCTGGCCGAGTCCTTCGTCGCCATCATGGCGCTGGTGGCCGCCTCGGTGATCGAGCCGGGTGTGTACTTCGCGATGAATAGCCCGAGCGCCGTGATCGGCACTTCGCCCGAAGCCGTGGCGCAGGCCGTCTCGACTTGGGGCTTCGTGATCACGCCTGACGTGCTGATCCAGACCGCCAAGGACGTCGGCGAGAACACCATCATCTCGCGCGCCGGCGGCGCACCGACGCTGGCCGTGGGCATCGCCCACATCCTGCACCAGGTGGTGGGCGGCCAGGCCATGATGGCGTTCTGGTACCACTTCGCCATCCTGTTCGAGGCGCTGTTCATCCTGACCGCCGTCGATGCGGGCACCCGCGCGGGCCGTTTCATGCTGCAAGACCTGCTGGGCAGCTTCGTGCCGTCGCTCAAGCGCACCGACTCGCTGCCGGCCAACCTGATCGCCACCGCGCTGACCGTGGCGGCCTGGGGCTACTTCCTGTACCAGGGCGTGGTGGATCCGCTGGGTGGCATCAACACGCTGTGGCCGCTCTTTGGCATCTCCAACCAGATGCTGGCCGCCGTGGCGCTGGTGCTGGCCACGTGCGTGCTGGTCAAGATGAAACGCGGTCAGTACGCGTGGGTGACGCTGCTGCCGACCTTCTGGCTGCTGATCTGCACGCTGACCGCCGGCTGGCAGAAGCTGTTCGACGCCGATCCGAAGGTCAGCTTCCTGACCCATGCCGGCAAGTTCAGCGCGGCCATCGCCGAAGGCAAGGTGCTGGCCCCGGCCAAGAGCCTGGAGCAGATGCAACGCATCGTCTTCAATGACTACCTGGATGCCGGCCTGTGCGCGCTGTTCATGTTCGTGGTGCTGGCGATCGTGGTCTACGGCTTCAAGACCGCGCTGCAGGCACGTGCCGTGAATCGCCCGACCGACAGCGAAACGCCGTTCGAGCCGCTGCCGGCCGCCGCCTCGGCACAATCCTGATAACGCACAAGCACAAGGAGCCCGCCATGCTGGAACAACTGGGAACGATGGGCCGCTACCTCGGCAGTCGCTGCGGCTGATGGTTGGCCTGCCCGACTACCAGACCTATGTGGCGCACATGGAAAGCACCCACCCCGACCGCGAACCGATGAGCTACGAGGAATTCTTCCGCGAGCGGCAGGAGGCACGCTACGGCGGTGGGCAAGGCAAGTGCTGCTGATCTGCACCGGCCGGGACTGATAGAGCGGGCAACCTTCGGGTTGCCCTTTTTTTGCAGGCGCTGAAATCGCCACTCGAGCCCCCGTTGTCGCTCAAATCATACGTTTCAGCAGGGGTTACATGGCTTTACACGTGGTTACAGCAAGGCTGGGGCTCGTTCTCTACACTTGCGGCACATCATGGCAAAGAAAGGAAACGATATGTCTCGCCATCCCGTTCGCAATATGACCCTGGCTCTCGCCCTGGCGGCGTCCGCGCTGCCGGCATTCGCGGGCGATATGAACAATGCTCTTGGCGGCGCCCTCGGTGGCGTGGCGGGGCGGCAGTCGGTGGCGCGCTCGGCGGCAGCACCGGTGCCTGATCGGCGGCGCCGTCGGTGGCGGTGCGGGTGGG